>NZ_JPMI01000090.1 GCF_000733295.1 Archangium violaceum Cb vi76
CGCATCCCAGGGGCCACATGGGACACCCTCCCGTGGGCCCCTTGTCGTTTCAGCGAGCGCCCTCGTCCATGCGCTCGGGCTCGATGATGCCGGCGAAGGGCTCCCAGCTCTCATCCATGATGGAGTAGTTGTCGGTGAGCTCCTCGTCGTTGGCGATGTCGCGCAGCGCGAGCGTCGTGAAGCGCCGGTTGGGATCGTTGCCGCAGCTGGAGTTGGGCGATTGGTTCATGAAGCGCGCGTGGTCGCCGCACAGGACGAGCGTGCCCTGCTCGCAGTAGGCGTAGCGCGCCAGGAACGCCTTCATGACGAATGCCGCGAACAGACGCGTCTTCGATCCAGCGCCCGCGAAAGGTGTGCGCTTCCGCAGACCCGACGCTTCCTCGGTGCGTCCTGACGGGCAGTCGGAACTGGTTGAAGCCTTCCGCTGGGGGGACGAGGAGCGGGTACGCGCGCTGGTTGCTGCGTGGCGCGAGGCACGGCCTCGCGAAGCCAGGGCCGTGCTGGAAGAGATGCTCGAGTCTCCTGATGAGAGGGTTCGCCAGGCCGCGGCTTTCGCGCTAGGCGCGTGGGCAGGTTCGTCGAGCATCAAGCGTCTGGAGCAGCAACTCCTCCTGGAGGAGGCGCGAGGCAATGACAGAGCAGACGGATGTGAATGATCTGACGTATGCGCTCTGGCGCAAGCGTCATCCTGAGCTGATGTTTCCTGCACTTCCGCTCGAGTCACGCTCCGCGTTGCGCGACGTCGCACGCAGGCTGGCGGTAGCGCCAGCGGCCCTTCGTAGCATTGGAGCCGCGGTTACCCTTCAGTACGTAGGACAGCGGGAGGACGCGGAGCTTCTAGAGGCCCACCGGCCTCAGGACGATGTGCTCGGTAAGGTGTTCGACGACACGGTGCTCGCCCTGCGCAACCGTCCCACTCAGGCGTGAGTCCAACTCAACGGTTGTTGGGAGCGAGAAGAGCCTCCAAGGCGGAGCGGGCCTCGGGCGTCAACCGCTGTCCCACGAGCCGCAGTCCACGCCGGGACAGCGGCCGGTAGACATCAGCGACCTCGGGAGGGAGCGCCGCGAGGTGCGCCGTCACCACCCCCGCGTCTCCCCGGGCGATGGGTCCGGTGTATCCGGCCGTGAGTCCCCGGGCCTCCACGCCTCGTAGCGCCGAGCGCGTCAGCGGCAACAGTGCGGCGAGGGCGTCCTCCTCGGAGATGCCCGCGGCGCGGAAGGCCTCCACGGCCGCGGAGAGGGCCGCCACCACGCCTCCCGCGCTCAGCACGGCTCCCGCATGGTAGGCGGCGCGCTGCTTCTCCGGCACCCGCAGGGCGCGCAGGCCCACGTCCTTCGCCATCCGCTCCAGCACCTCGCGCAGCCATCGGGAGCGGGTACTGAGGGCCACCGAGTTCCCCGCCAGCGAGTCGCGCGGATCCGACACCGCGACCAGCGGATGGAAGGATCCGAGTACCCGTCCACGCGGAGCACCCAGGGCCTCCAGCGACAGCGCGCCCGCGCAGTGCACCAGGGCGGCACCTCGCGCGAGCCGGGGCTTCAGCTCCTCGGCCACCCCGGGCACGGCCTTGTCCGGCACGCACAACAGACACACCCGGGCCTGGGCCACATCCCGCTCGGAGGCGGGCTTCAGCCCCAGCTCGAGTACCCGGCGCCGGCTCTCCTCGGAGCGCGCCAGCACGCGTACGGGCCAACGCTTCGCCGCGAGCGCGAGGGCCAGTGCTCCGCCCAGCCGGCCCGCGCCCACCACCACCACCCTCGGACGGCTGGGACGCGGGGGGCTCACGGGCTCAGCGGCTCTCGCGCAGGAACTGCAGCTCCCCGGACTGCACGGAGACCTGCACCCGGTCCCCCGCCATGAACTCGCCCGCGAGGATCCGCTCGGCCAGGGGCGCCTCCACCAGCCGCTGCACCACCTGGCGCATGGGCCGGGCGCCCAGCTTCGGGTCGAATCCGCCCGACTTCATCAGCAGCTCCACCACCTCCGCCCCGGCCACGTACGCAATGCCCTTCTCCGTGGCCAGCCGCCGGCTGCTCTCCTCCAGCAGCAGGTTCGCGATACGGGCCACCTGCTCCTCCGTCAGCGGACGGAAGGGGAGCCGCTCGTCGATGCGGTTCCACAGCTCGGGAGGCAGCGCCTGACGCGCGGTGGCGCTCGCGGCGTCCATGTCGTTCTGGGCCTTGTTGGTTTCCGAGGCCGCCGAGCCGAAGCCCAGCGCGCGGCTCGTCTTGTGGAAGGCGTCCGCGCCCAGGTTCGTGGTGAGGATGACGACCGTGTTCGAGAAGTCGATGTGCCGGCCCTTGCCGTCCGTGAGGCGGCCCTCCTCCAGCACCTGGAGCAGGAGCAGTTGCACCTCGCGGTGGGCCTTCTCGATCTCGTCCAGCACCACCACGCACGAGGGCCTGCGGCGCACGGGCTCGGTGAGCTGGCCGCCCTCGCCATAACCCACGTAGCCCGCGGGCGAGCCGATGAGGCGCGAGACGCCGTGGCCCTCGGACATTTCACTCATGTCCAGGCGCACCAGCGAGTCCTTGCTGCCGAAGAGGACCTCGGCCAGCCCGCGCGCCATCTCCGTCTTGCCCACGCCCGTGGGGCCCAGGAAGAGGAACGAGCCCATGGGCCGGCGCGAGGCGAAGCCCGCGTAGTTGCGGCGGATGACGCGGGCGATGCGGGAGATGGCCTCCTCGTGGCCGATGACGCGCTCGCCCAGGTCCGCCTCCAGCCTCAGCAGCCGCGCCGAGTCCGTCATCAACAGGCGCTCCTCGGGGATGCCGGCGATCTTCGCCACCACCCGGGCCACGTCCGAGGCCTCCACCAGCTCCTTGCCCTCGCGGCGGCTGCGCGAGCCGGCCAGGTCCACCACGGAGATGGCCTTGTCCGGCATGAAGCGCTCCGTCACGTAGCGCGACGCCAGTGACGCGGCCGCCTCCAGCGCCTCGGGGGCGTAGCGCAGGCCGTGGTGGTCCTCGTAGCGGCCGATGATGCCCTGGAGGATCTCCACCGTCTCCGGCACCGACGGCTCGTGCACCACCACGGGGGTGAAGCGCCGCTCCAGCGCCGGATCCTGCGAGATGAACTTCCGGTACTCGTCGTGCGTGGTGGCGCCAATGCAGGGGAACTCGCCGCGCGCCATGGCCGTCTTCAGCTCGTTGGCGGCGTCCTGCGGACCCTCGCCCGTGGAGCCCGCGCCCACCAGTGTGTGGATCTCATCGATGAACACCACCACGCGGCCGTCCGCCCGCCGGACCTCCTCCTTGAGGGCGTTGAGCTTCTCGGAGAACGAGCCGCGCAGCTGCGTGCCCGCCACCAGCGTGGCCATGTCCAGCTCGAGGAGGATCTTCTCGGCCAGGGTGCCGCGCAGCTCGATCAGCCGCTGGGCCACGCCCTCCACCACGGCCGTCTTGCCCACGCCCGCCTCGCCCAGCAGGCACGGGTTGTTGGTGCGCCGCTTGCCCAGGATGTCGATGACCTCCTCGATCTCCTTGGCGCGGCCCACCACGGGATCCAACTTCCCCTCCTGGGCGAGCCGGCTCAGGTTGCGGCCCAGCGAGGTGAGCAGGGGGAAGCGCTTCTCGTCGAGCACCAACGCGGGCGCGGAGGGACGGGCCTGCACGGGCGCCGGACGCGGCGGGGAGACGGGCAGGGGAGCCGGAGCGGCCGGCGCCGTCACGGGCGGGGCCAGGACGGCGGGAACCGGCGGCGGGGTGCGCGTGGGCAGCGGGGGCAGCGGGGGCACTGGCGTGGGCTCGGCGGCGCCGGGCACGTCCTCGTTCACCTCGTCGATGAGATCTCGAGGGGAGAGCGCGGGCCGGGACGGGGCGCGAGGGGGCACCGGGGCGGGGCGGGGCGAGAGCGCGAGGGCGGAGGCGGGCGGCGCCGAGGGCGGGGCACCCAGGGGCCGGCCGGGGCGCGGCACGCCCATGGCCATCGAGTTGCGGCCCGGCTGGAGCCTCCGGGGCATGCTCCCGCTGAGACAGTAGGAGAGGGCGGTATTGCCCAGGTTGATGAGGTGCAGGCCCGCCTTGGCCATCAGCTCGCTGGCGGCGCAGCGCACCCGGGTGAAGGCCACCAGCAGGTGCATGCAGTCCGTCTCGCGCGCGCCGCTGCTCTGGGCGATCTCCCTCGCCCGCATGCACAGCTCCCGCACGAGCCCCTCCTGCTCCGAGGGATGTGACGTCATCCTCTCCAGGAGGCTGTCCTCGTCGACGCCCTTCTCCTTCAGGAGGAGCTGCGCCCGGTTCTCCACCGTGAACAGTGCCAACAGTACGTGGGCCGAGGTAGGCTTCTGTGCCACGCTCTGTGCGATGTCATGGGCTTCGTGGAGAACCTGAGCGAGATCCGAGCTGTCGACCATTCGAGTTCCGGCAGGCGGGCAAGCGAGCACATACACCCTTCGGATCCACTCGGCAAAATTTCCGCTACAGGTTGCTACGCCCCCCACGGGTCGTGAGGGGACCTGGGAATGGTCCGGCTGCTAGCCTGTTGGGGGGCCATTGTCATCCGGCTTGCAATGGGAGGCGCTCCTGGGCGTACATCCCGTCGCCCCGCCACCTCTCCTTATGAGCTCAATCGTTCAACCCACCCGTGTGCTCCTCGACCCGCTCGACGCGACCGGAGCCGCCATCGAGGCCCGCCGCTGGGTGTGGCCCCTCCTGATCCTCGCCGTGTGCGTGTCCGCTTCTGGGACGGCATTTTCCCTCCGCTGGGACGCCGGCCCCGCGGTGGTGCAGCAGATGCAGATGACGGGCCAGCTCGGGCGGGCCACGGAGACGGAGATCACCGAGGAGATCCAGACGGCCTCGCGCAAGGCGCTGGTGGCGGGGATCGCCAAGGGTGTCTTCGTGATGCCGCTGCTCACGCTGGTGCTGGCGGCGGCGTTGTGGGTGGTGGCGTGGCTGGTCGATCGGAGCGCGCCCTTCGGCCAGCTCATGTCGGCGGCGGCGCTGGCCATGCTGCCCATCGCGCTCTACCACGTCATCTTCGCCCTCTGCGCACTCGCCCAGCACTCGCTCTCCGAGACGCGGGTGATGGACCTGGTGCCCTCGAGCCTGGCGGCCCTGGACGGGCTGTCGCCGAAGATGGCCAAGGTGCTGCGGGGCGTGGACTTCTTCAACCTGTGGAGCGTGGCCCTGCTGGGGTTGGGCTTCTCCTCGGCCACGGGGATGAGCAAGGGCCGTTCGGTGCTGCTGTTCGTGGTGCTCTACATCCTGTTCGTCGGGGTGTTCTTCATTGGCCTGCCCGCGATGATGGCCGGAGGTCCCGGCGGTCCGCGGGGGGCAGGTGGTCCGGGAGGTGGACGATGAACGTGCTCATGCTCACGGTGGCGCTCGCCACCCATGCGACCCCCATCCGTCTGGAGGATGCCCGTGCGAGGAGCCGGGAGAACGTCCAGGCCCTCACCGCCGTCCTGGAGGCCTCCAGCGCCGAGCAGGACGTGCGTATCGCCCGCTCGTCGCTGTTGCCCCAGGTCCGGTTCTCGGGCAGCGGCAACCTGACGTACATCGGCCCGCAGCGCTCCTACAACATCGTGCCCGTGGAGGGCGGCGGCTTCCAGCAGCTCGCGGTCGACACGCCGGAAGTGGCGTTCCCCAACCTCAGCCTGGGCGTGTCCGTCTCGCAGCTCCTCTATGACCGGGCCGTCTGGGCTCGGCTGGAGCAGAGCGGGGCGCAGCTGGAGGCGCAGCGCGGCGAGGCGCTCGAGCAGCAGGACACCTCCGAGCTGGAGGGCATCAACCGCTTCTACGCGCTCTTCCGCTCCCAGGCGGCCATCCAGGTGCTGGAGGCCAACGTGCGGCGCAGCGAGCAGCAGCTCGAGCGGGCGCGGGCGCTCTTCCAGGCGGGCCGGGTGGGCAAGGCCGAGGAGCTGTCCGCGCAGGTGAACCTGGGCAATGACCGCATCGCCGTGGTGTCGCGGCAGTCGCAGCTGGCCACGGACCAGGCGCGGCTGACCACGTGGCTGGCCATGCCGGGCGCCGAGGTCGTGGAGGCCGTGGACCCGGGTGTGCTGACCCAGACTCCCGCGCCGGCCCCCTCGCTGGAGCAGGCGCTGCAGGAGGCGAGGACCCGCCGGCCCCTGCTGGTGGCGCTGCGCAAGCGGCTGCGCGCGGCCGAGCTGCAGCGGAGCATCGCCACCGCCGGCTACCTGCCGCGCTTCTCCCTGGATGCGGCCTACCAGCGCCAGGGCCAGGATCCGGAGATCTTCTTCGGCCAGCCGTCGCGGCAGAACGTGGTGCGCGGTGGTGTGTCCATCTCCTGGGACATCTTCAACGGCTTCACCACGCAGGCGCAGGCGCGCCGGGCCGAGTACCAGACCCGGGCGGCCGAGCTGAACATGCAGCAGTCCGAGCGCGAGATGGAGGGCACGGTGCGCCAGTCGCACGTGGCCCTGGAGGCGCAGATCGTCTCCGCGGAGCTGGCCGAGGCCAACCGCAAGGCGGCCGCCGACGCGCTGGTGCTCGCCGAGGAGCGCTTCAACGCCGGAGTCAGCTCGACGCTGGAGGTGCGCGATGCGCAGCTCAAGCTCACGCAGGCCGAGCTGACGCTGTTGGAGAACAGGATCAACGTCGAAATCGCCCGCTTCACGCTGATGCGGGCCATGGGCACTCTGGCCCCGGGAGAAGCGAAATGAAGTGGTGGAAGGCGGTCATCGCAGGCGGGCTGTTCCTCGGGGCGACGGCCATCACGGTGGGCGGTTTGAAGGACCGGCCGCCCCCCACGGTGGAGGCGCAGGTGGGCAAGGCCCGCAAGGGCAGCATCACCCGCACCATCACGGGCGCCGGCAAGGTGCAGGCGGCCACCACGGTGAAGATCTCCTCCAACCTCTCCGGCGACCTGATGGAGCTGCTGGTGAAGGATGGAGACCGGGTGACCAAGGGCCAGGTGCTGGGCCGCATCTACCGCAAGCGCTACGAGGCCTCGGCCAAGCAGGCCCTGGCGGCGCAGAACGCGGCGCGCTCGGACGCCCAGGTGGCCCAGGTGGAGGCGACCCGCACCGAGGCCGAGCTGGCGCGCGTGGAGGAGCTGGGCAAGAAGGGCCTGGCCTCGGCGGCCGAGGTGGATCAGTCGCGGGCGGCCCGGGACACGGCCCTGGCCCGGCTGGCCGCGGCTCAGCAGCGCCTGGCGCAGGCCTCCGCCGTGTCCGAGGAGGCGCAGACCAACCTCGCCCGGACGACGCTGTTGTCGCCCATCGACGGCAACATCATCGAGCTGTCGCGCGAGGTGGGTGAGCGCGTGCGCGGCTCGGACCTCTCCGAGGACGTGGTGATGACCATCGCCGCGCTCAACGTGATGGAGGTGAAGTTCGAGGTGGGCGAGCACGAGGTGGTGCACCTCAAGCCCGGCCAGCCCGCGGAGATCTCCGTGGACGCGCTGGAGGGGGAGTCCTACCAGGGCTCGGTGGTGGAGATCGCCCAGAAGGCGCTCATCAAGAACCCGGGAACCGAGGCCGAGGTCACCACGTTCCCCGTGACGGTGGCGCTCGACATCCGGCCGGCGCGGGTGCTGCCGGGCATGAGCGCCGAGGTGCGCATCTCCGCCGAGAAGCATGACGACGCGGTGCTCGTCCCCATCCAGTCGGTGACGGTGCGTCCGGAGAAGAGCCTGCCGGACTACCAGCCGCCGGTGGAGGGCGCGGGCCTGTCGGTGGCGCGCCGCGCGGAGACGCTGGCCAAGGTGGTCTTCGTGGTGGACGCGGACAACAAGGCGCAGCTGCGCCGGGTGCGCACGGGCATCGCCTCCGACACGGACCTGGAGATCCTCGAGGGGATCGCCGAGGGCGACAAGGTGGTGGAGGGCCCCTACCGCACGCTGTCCAAGGAGCTGAAGCACGGGGACACGGTGCGCGAGCCGCAGATGGGCGGCCCGGGTGGCCCCGGTGGTCCGGGTGGGAAGAAGTCGTGAGCCAGGTCAACGGCGCCGGGTCCCCCCGGCTCATCGATGTGCAGGACGTCACCCGTGTCTTCCACGTGGGTGGCGAGGAGGTGCGCGCTCTGCGGGGCGTCTCCTTCGGTATCAGCCGCGGCGAGTGGGTGGCCATCATCGGCCAGTCCGGCTCGGGCAAGAGCACGTTGATGAACGTGCTGGGCTGCCTGGATACGCCCAGCAGCGGCCGCTACATGCTCAACAACAAGGACGTGTCGCACATGACGGACGACGAGCTCGCCGTGGTGCGCAACGAGGAGATCGGCTTCATCTTCCAGACGTTCCAGCTGCTGCCCAAGGAGACGGCGCTCTCCAACGTGGAGCTGCCGCTCGTCTACCGGGGCATGCGGGCCAAGGAGCGGCGCGAGCGGGCCAGGGCGGCGCTGGCGAAGGTGCACCTGGAGCACCGCATGCACCACCGGCCCAACGAGCTGTCCGGTGGTCAGCGCCAGCGCGTGGCCATCGCCCGGGCGCTGGTGGCCGAGCCCTCCATGCTCCTGGCGGACGAGCCCACGGGCAACCTGGACTCGGCCACGGGCGAGGAGATCGTCCGGCTCTTCGAGGAGCTGCACCGCGCGGGCAACACGCTGGTGCTCGTCACGCACGAGCCGAAGCTGGCGGCGCGCTGCCCGAGGGCCATCCGGCTCAGTGACGGGGAGATCGTCGCGGATGGACCCGGGCGCCAGGTGGCCCTGGGAGACCTGCACGCGCCTCCGGCGCAGGCGGCGGGGGGCTCATGAGCAAGGCCGTGCGCGTGGATGTCATGGAGGGGGCGCGCATCGCCTTCTTCTCGCTGGGAGCCAACCGCATGCGCACCGTGCTCACCACGGTGGGCATCGGCATCGGCGTGGCCACGCTGCTGGCCATCATCGGCATCATCCAGGGGCTCAACGCCTCCTTCGACAAGCAGCTGGCCTCGCTCGGCTCCAACACGCTGCAGGTCTCCAAGTTCCCCTGGGTCATCAAGGGGGACTGGTGGATGTACCGCAACCGGAAGAACTTCACCCTGCCGCAGGTGGAGCAGATCCGCGCGCAGGCGCCGTTCATCGCCGCCATCTCGCCCATCGTCGGCCGCAACGGGGACGTGGGCTTCAATGGCCAGCAGCTCTCCACCGTGGACGTCTTCGGGGTGACGCAGGAGTACTTCGCTATCGGCTCCTGGCAGGTGATGTCCGGGCGTTCCCTCACGGACGCGGATAACGCCGTGACCCGGCCGGTGGCCGTGATCGGTGCCACCGTGGCCGAGGGCCTCTTCCCGGGCATCAATCCCCTGGGCCGCTCCATCCGCATCGACGGCCGGCCCTTCCAGGTGGTGGGCACGCTGGCGCGCAAGGGCAAGCTGCTGGAGAGGGATCAGGATCTGGCGGTGATGGTGCCCTTCAAGACGTTCTACTCCACCTTCGGCAAGGGCCGCCCCTTCAGCATCTCCATGGCCGTGGATCAGGGGCAGGACATCCGCAAGGCGGAGGAGCAGCTCGTGGGCATCGTGCGGCGCGTGCGGGGCACGCCCCCGGGCGCTCCGGACGACTTCTCCATCAACCGCCCGGAGCAGCTCGCCCAGACGTACGAGCAGCTCACCGGCGCGCTCTATGGCGTGGCGCTGGGCGTGGGCTTCATCACCATGCTGGTGGGAGGCATCGGCATCATGAACATCATGCTGGTGTCGGTGCGCGAGCGGACGCGGGAGATCGGCATCCGGCGGGCGCTCGGGGCGCGCAAGCGGACCATCGTCGTGCAGTTCCTCATGGAGGCGTCCGCGGTGTCCGCGGTGGGCGGCCTGTTGGGTACGATCGTGGGGTTGGGGACGGCCAAGGTGGTGTCCCTCATCACTCCACTGGCGGCGGACGTTCAGGCGGGCACCATCATGGGCGGCGTGGGCTTCGCCGCGCTGGTGGGGCTGCTGTTCGGCATCTGGCCGGCGGCGAGAGCCGCGAACCTGGATCCGGTGGAAGCCCTCCGGTACGAGTGAGCACGAGCATGTTCCAACGCTTCCAGGCCAACCTGCTGGCCATGGCCGACAACCTGCGGCTGGCCATGGGCACCTTTCTGGGCAACCCGCTGCGCACGCTGCTCACGCTGCTGGGCATCGTGATCGGCGTGACGACGGTGATCGTCATGATGGCGCTCATCGAGGGCCTGCGCCTGAAGGTGAACAACGACTTGTCGCAACTGGGCGCCAACACCTTCGAGGTGAGCAAGTGGCCCTCGGGCTTCGGCCGGGTGAACTGGCGGATGTACGCCAGGCGCAAGAACCTGACGCTGGAGGACATGCGGGCCATCCAGGAGTTCTGTCCCTCGGTGGGCGTGGTGTCCGCCTCGGACACGTCGGGTGGCCAGAAGATCTCCAGCTCGACGATCGAGACGCGGCCGGGGGTGCAAGTGACGGGCGCCACGTCCGAGTACATCAACACCAGTGGCATCACCGTGGCCGCGGGGCGCTTCTTCAGCCCGGTGGAGGCGGTGGACGGCCGTCAGGTGGCGGTGGTGGGCCTGGACGTGGCGGACACGCTGTTTCCGGGCATGGAGCCGCTCGGGCAGCAGCTGCGCATCAAGGGCCGTCCCTTCACCGTGGTGGGGGTGCTGCAGCGGCGGGGCAGCTTCCTGGGCATGGTGAGCATGGACAACGTGCTCATCGTGCCCATGCGCTCCTATGAGATGGTCTACGGAGAGGTGGACTCCGTGGAGGTCGCGGTGCAGGCGCGTGAGCCGGAGCTGCTCGACAAGGCGAAGGAAGAGGTGACGAACCTCATGCGACGCCGGCGCGACGTGGCCCCGTTGGCGCCCAACGACTTCGAGGTGCACACCAACGAGTCGATGACGCAGACCTTCAACAGCCTCTCGCAGGTGATCACCATCGCCAGCTTCGGGGTGTGCCTGCTGTCGCTCATCGTGGGCGGCATCGGCATCCTCAACATCATGCTGGTGTCGGTGACGGAGCGGACGAAGGAGATCGGCATCCGCAAGGCGCTGGGGGCGCGCAGGTTCCGCATCCTCGCGCAGTTCGCCACCGAGGCGGTGATGATGTCGCTGCTGGGTGGAGCGATCGGCGTGGGGCTCGGCTTCGGGCTGGCCTTCCTGTCGCGGTGGGTGCTGGGCTTCAACACCGTGGTGCCGGGCTGGGCGGTGGTGCTCTCGCTGGTGATGAGCTCGGGCGTGGGCCTGGTGTTCGGCATCTACCCCGCGGCCCGCGCCGCGAGGCTGGATCCGGTGGAGGCCATGCGCTCGGAGTAGGGCGCGGGGCACTTCGCTTCAGGAAAATGAGTGGAGGAGCTCCTCCACCGTCGTCGTCATTTCGAGCTTCACGTTGCCATGCATGCCTTCGTCACAGAAGGTGAGCGGCTCGTGAGCGGCGATGGTGGAGCGGCACCATTGGGCGAACGCGGCGGAGTCCGGGAGGTCGGCTTCGAAGGCAATGCAGCTGCCTCTCCGGTTGAGCGAGCCGTCCAGGTGCGAGTGGGCCATGGGGACGAGGAATTCCAGCGCATGACGGCTGTCGGGAGCTGTGACGTGTGTCACTTCCGCGCCGGACCATCGCGATACCAGTCTTCGTGCGAAGTCCTCTGTGGACAGGACACCATCCCGCGTGGCGATGACGAAGTATTTCATGGACGGACGATCACCTTACCCGGAGTCCGAACTGCTTTCGGACTAGTACTACTCGGTCACTTCTCTCGGGGCGCATCGCCTCTCTGTCGGCAACTTCCCTCGGATAATCTCCGAAGTGACCAAGTAGTACTAGAGCTGTCAGTCGTGAAGCTTGTTCAGGAAGTCAGTCAGGCTGTCGGCGATAGGGTAGATGAAGGTCTCCACGGTGACCAGAACGACCTTGGGTTGTGCTGAGCCGGAACGGTAATCAAAGCATATGGATTCGCCGCCGGGAGTTTCGGCGAATGGAAATATGCCCTTGGGAAGGTGAGGCTCCAAAGCCTCGTGTATCCGTCTGACGGAGTAGCCCTCACGATTCTCGTATGGCCTTATCGTCAACAGCACATTGAACACGCTGGTGCCTCTCCCTACGTCAAAGACAGAGGGCTCAGGCGTCATGCCTTGATGGGAGGTGACGAGCGCCTTGTATTCCTCTGGGAGGCGAACACCCCATTCTTGTTCGAGTTGCTCCAGTTCCTGATGGGTCACTGGTTGTGGGTCGATACTCAGGTAGGGCATCCATTGAATGGGCATGCTCAGTACCCTCCGCCCCAGATGGCCATTCCTCCTGTGTGTGGACGCGCGAGAATATGGGCCTCCTCTTCCAACTGTCGCCAGCCCGCGATGAGCCCCGCCAGCGTGTCCCAACCCACGTAGCCGATCAGGGAGGCGGTGATCACGATGACGATCACCTTTGAAATGGGCTCAGGTATCGCCAGGAGCGTGAGCGTCATGGTGAGTGTGCTCATCACCGCGATTTGAAGCTGGACCGGATCCAACACTTCGTTGATGACAGCGGCGGTTCCGTCCCAGACCCCCGGATTTGCCAATGCGAAAGCCAGGGCTCGCCTGGCCTCTTCAGTCAGGTAGGGCAGCCCTTTGAGCAACCTGAAGCAGTCGCCTGGAGTGCCTCGTGAATCACACCATTGGTAGTAGGCGGCGACCAACTGGGAGTGTTCGTCCTGCTGCTCAGGACTCCCCCAGGAGACGATTTCCAACTGCTTCTCCGGCCGGGGCGGAAGCTTGTCCCGGAGTTCCCGGGCGAGCCGCACCATCGCGGCGTTGTAATCGGCCTGGGACACCTCCACGGGCTTGATGCGAACGGGAGAGCGCACCACCTGGGCGTGTGATTCTTCCGTGACCAGGACGACACGTGAGCCTGTATCCGCGATGTTCGTGCCCGCCGCGCGCCCGCCGTCCGTGGTACAGCCCACGGACAGCAGGAGCAATGCCAGCACGCACACCCCCTTCATCCGGGTTTTCTTCTGGAGGGAAATGAGAGTGGCCGGAGTCGTCATTCCCGAGCAGCGTTGCTCAGCACACGGTGCTTTGCCAGAGCCCACCTTTGGAGTGGTGCCGCCCGGAACACCGCCCGCTACGGCGCGGCGGCCACGCCCACGGGGCAGCTCACCCCCGTGCCCCCGAGGCCGCAGTACCCGTTCGGGTTCTTCGCCAGGTACTGCTGGTGGTAGTCCTCGGCGTAGTAGTACTCGGGCGCCGGGCGCAGCTCCGTGGTGATGAGGTCGTGGCCCGCCGCCGTGAGCACCTTCTGGTAGGCCTCGCGCGAGGCCTCGACTGCCTTCCGCTGCGCCTCCGTTGTCCAGTAGATGGCCGAGCGGTACTGCGTCCCCACGTCGTTGCCCTGGCGCATGCCCTGCGTCGGATCGTGGCTCTCCCAGAAGACCTTCAGCAGCGTCTCGAAGGACACCTTCTTCGGGTCATACACCACCAACACCACCTCGGTGTGGCCCGTGCGGCCGGAGCACACCTCCTCATACGTGGGGTTGGGCGTGAAGCCTCCCGCGTACCCCACCGAGGTCGAGTACACGCCAGGCGTCTGCCAGAACTTGCGCTCGGCCCCCCAGAAGCAGCCCAGGCCGAAGATGGCCTGCTCCATTCCTTCCGGGAAGGGCGCCTCGAGCGGCGCGCCGTTGACGTGGTGCTTCTTGGGGACCGCCATCCGCGCGGAACGGCCCGGCAGGGCCTCCTCCGCGGATGGCATCTTCAGTTTGCTGGGGTTCAGGATCCGCCACATGCCCCGAGATTAACGCGGCGTCCGGGTGCTCGCCGGGAATGTGACGGACCTGGCGCCCACTGGCGCACACCCGCGAGCGTGCCGGGCGGCGCTCCCTCCCTCGCCCTGGCTCCTAGCGGAGCTGCTTGCCGGTTCCGGTGAAGACGCCGGGTACACCCTCGAAGCGCACCTGGGCCTTGGACATGACGTGGCGCACCGCCACCACCTGCAGGGCCGCGTTGCGGACTCCCTCGGCCGTGGCGGGGTTGGCCAGCGCCCGGCGCGCCTCCTCCAGCGACAGCCCGAAGGGCACCACCGCCTGCTCCAGCACCTCGTCCATCTTGTCCGGCGTGAGCTGCAACTTGTCCCGCTCGATGAGCGCCCTCAGGGCGAAGGCGATGCGCAGGCGCCGCTCGGCCTCCAGCCGCGTGGTGGGATCGTCCAGCCACCCGTCCAGCGACTCCTGCAGCTCGTCCGGCGCGAAGTCCTTCCGCGACAGCATGCGCGCCTCGGTGGCGCTCC
Organism: Archangium violaceum Cb vi76; assembly: GCF_000733295.1. Taxonomy (GTDB): domain Bacteria; phylum Myxococcota; class Myxococcia; order Myxococcales; family Myxococcaceae; genus Archangium; species Archangium violaceum. The sequence goes on from NZ_JPMI01000090.1 coordinate 14,103, forward strand.
AGGCCTGGCGGATCTCCTCGTCCACCATCTCCACCGTGAGCGGCACCTCGGTGCGCAGCACCAGCTCGTCCAACACCCGCTCCTGCGCCTCCAGCCACATGTCGTCGGCCCGCTCGTTGGCGATCTCGTCCGCCAGCGACTCCATCACCGCCTCGAGCGTCATGCCGCGGCCGAGCTTGCGCACGAAGGCCTCGCTCTCGGCGTCCGGGACCGTCACCTCCCGCGCCGCCACCACGTCCACCAGGAAGGTGGCCTGCACCCCGCGCAGGTGCTCCACCGGGTATGTGTCCGGCAGCGTCACCTGCACCTCCTGGCCTCCACCCACCGGCGTGCCCACCAGTCCCTCCGGCAGGCCAGGCAGCAGATCCGACGGCGCCATCTCCAGCTCCAGGCCGCTCCGCGCGCTGAAGGGGATGAGCCGGCCCTGGGCATAGCCCAGCGTGTCCAGCACCACGGTGTCCCCCATCCGCACCGGTTCACCCGGCGCCCGCTCCCGCGTGGCCGAGTGCGCGCGCACCAGCTCGTGGAAGCGCATGAGCAGCTCTTCCTGGGTGATGTCCGAGTCCTGCGGAACGGTGACCTGGAGATTCTCCAGCGAGGGTGCCTTCACCGCGGGCAGCTTGAGCTCCTGGCGCTGGGGCGCCGCGCTCGTGGCGGCTCCGGACGCGCGCGCCGTCTGGGCCACCGGGCCGCCAGGGGAGGGGGATGCCTTGGCCGCCGGGCGCTGAGCGTTGCCCTCCAGCTTCCGGAGGATGTGATCACCCTCGATGGAACCGGTGCTGCCGCGGTGGGCTCCATTGCTGTCGTTACGAGAAGACACCGTGACTCCCTCGGGCCCCCGGGGCGGGCCCATCCTGTGAAAACGAAGAAGCGGGCGGCGACACCTGGGATCGCCGTCCGCTCGGTTCCTTCGGGATTAAAGCAGAAATCCTGTTTTGAGGGCACCCACCCCCTCGGGCCTCAGTTGAAGAGGCCGCCGATGAAGCTGGACACCGTGGAGACGGCGGCGCCCACCTGGCTGACGACAGGGATGTTGGTGGCGGCGGCGATGGAGCCCAGGGCGGTGACGCCGGCCGTCACGCGGGAGCCGACGCTGGCGTTCGGATCGCGCAGGGTGTTGACGAAGGCGGCGGTGTCCGCGGCGGCGATGGCCACGTTGACACCGGGCACGAAGCGGCCCGCGGCCCGGCCCGCCGCCGCGGCACCGGCCCGGGCGACGGTCGAGGCCGCGGCGCGGGAGGCCACCCGGCCCACCACCGAGCCAGCGACGCTGGAGGCCGCCCGGCTCGCGGCCTGGGCGACGCGGGCGGACACCCGCGGGGCCACGTTCCGCGCCACCCGGCCCAGGGTGCGCACGGCGTCGCGCGCCTGGGGCACGGCCTCGGCGATGTCCCGGACGGAGCTGAGCGTCTCCCGGGTGGAGGTGAGCGCCCGGCCCACGTCCTCGGCGCTGCCCGTGCGGAAGGCCTGCCGGATGTCGCGAATGGCGGTGGGCGCCTGGGTGATGGCGTTGCGGACGTTCTGGCCGAGGTTGAAGAGGGTGCTGCCGGCTCCGCCGAGCCCACGGGTGTTCTCGCGCAGGTTGCCCAGCGCCTGGCCCACGCGCGACTGCGTGGCGCGGGAGATCAGGTTCCGCGCGGTGTTGCGCACGCGGGAGGCACCGAGGCGCTCGGCCACGTTGCCCGCCACGTTGGCAGCGCGCTGGTACGTCTGGCCCAGGCGCTCGGCGGCCCGGGGGAAGGTGCGCGAGAAGTCGTCGCGGATGGAGCGCAGTGCATCCCGCGCCTCCCGTCCAGCGGTGACCGTGTCCCGGGCGCCTCGCACCGCGTCGAACGTGGAGCGCAGCGCCGTGCCCGCGTTGGCGAGGCTGGGGTCGCGGAAGGCGTTGCGGACGTCGTTGAAGGCGGTGCGCGTCTGGCCGCCCAGGTTGCGCACCTGGCTGCCGAACTCCACCAGTGAGTGGGCGCTGCCCAGGGTGCGCTGGGTAAATCCCGCGGTGCGCCGGAAGGCCTGGGCGGTGGGGTTGTTGGCCACGCTCGAGGCCAGCCGCTGGGCGCTGGAGGCCACGCGCTCCAACCCGGTGCGCTCCGCCACGCGGGACGCCACCGAGGCGGCGCGCTGGTACGTCTGGCTCAGGCGCCCGGCGGTCCGCGGGAAGGTGCTGGCGAAGTCGTCGCGGATGTTGCGCAGGCTCTCGCGGGCCTCGCGGGCCTGGGTGACGACCTCTCCGGTGGACCGGGCGGTGTCGGTGACGGAGCGGAGCGCCTGACCGGCGGCCGAGAGGCTGCGGGTCCGGACGGCCTCGCGCACGTCACTCGCGGCGGTGCGCGCCTTGCCGGCGAGCTCGCCCACTCCCTGGCCGAACGTCTGGATGTTCTGTGCGTGGCCGAGGGTCCGCTGGGCGAAACCGGCGGTGCGGCGCAGCGACTGGGTGACGGGATTTGCGTTGACGCGCTCGGCCACCTGTCCGGCCGTCCGCTGCACCTGCTGCACGCCGTGTTGGGCCGCCCGCTGAAGCTGGGCCGGGGCCTGCTGCACCGCATGGGCCGCGCCACCCACGGCACGTCCCACGTTCCGCACGCCCTGACGCGCCGCGGCGGAGACCTGGCCGAGGGCATTGCCCAACAGGCTCCGGGGCTGGGGCTGGGCGCGCGCGGCGGGGGGTCCACTGTGGGCGCGAGCGAGCTGCCGCGTGGCGGCACTGGCGGTGCGGCCCAGGGTCCGCTGTGCGACGGACCGGGCGGGGGTGAAGGTGCTCCGGGCCGTGTTGGCGAGCCGGGCGGCGGGCCTGCTGACCACGGCCGCGGCGACGCGCGCGGGGGCGCCGAGGAGCTGCTGGGGCCGACGGGTGAGCCGGCTCAGGAAACTCATGGAGAAATCCTCTCGGAAATCGAGACAGGGGATTATCGGAGGGAGACCCCGTCCAGGTGCGTCCGCGCCACGGGAGATGGCCTAGAGTGGGTACAGATGCCCCCCTCCACGCCCCCCGAGACCCCCGAGCCGGTCGCCTCCGAGCGGCCCCGGCTCATCATCAACGGGGAGCCTTTCCCGCCCGAGGACCTCTGCCGGAGCCTGTCCCCGTCGGTCCTGCTGCGGCTGAGCGTCACCAAGGAGCCCTACGTGCCGCCCGAGCCTCGCCGTCCCATGCCGCTGCCGGAGCGGGTGGAGGCCCTCCCGGCACGGACCCTGGCGGTGATCCTCGTGCTCCTCGGCCTGGGACTGGCGGCGCTCATCCTTCTCTAGACCCTCACCCTGACCCGCTCCCAGAGGGAGAGGGAACATCCTTCTGGCCCTGCTGACGATCCTCGCGGGCGGTCATGAGCTGCCGGTAGGGGATGACGCGCACCAGCTCCGCGAGCGTGGTCTGCCCGGAGGCGATCTTCTCCATCGCGTCCTCCACGAGGGTACGGAAGCCGTGCGCCCGCGCATGGCGGCGGAGCTGCGCGCCGTGGGCCCCCTGGGCGATCAGCTCCTGCAGCCCCGGGTCCACCACGAGCAGTTCGTAGATACCGACGCGCCCGCGGTAGCCGGTGTGGCGGCACTCCTCGCAACCCACGCCCGTCTGGGGCTGGATGCCGTCCAGCAGGGGGCCGAGCAGCTCCTTCTGCTTCCGGGTGGGCTCGGCGGGCGCCACGCACTTCGGGCAGTTGCGGCGCACGAGCCGCTGGGCCAGCACCGCGAGCAGCGAGTCCGCGATGTCGGTGTCATCCAGCTCCAGGCCGCGGAGCCGGCCCACGGCGCCCACGGCATCCGCGGTGTGGAGCGTGCCGAGCACCACGTGCCCGGTGGCCGCGGCGTTGAGCGCCATGGTGCCCGTCTCCTGGTCGCGGATCTCCCCCACGAGCATCACGTTGGGATCCTGCCGCAGCAGCGCGCGCAGCAGCAGCGCGTGCGACATCTGCGAGGTGACCTCCTTCTGGTTCACCTTGGGGACGTAGTACTCGATGGGGTCCTCGGCGGTGATGATCTTCTTGCGCCCATCGTTGAGCTGCGCGAGTGCCCCGTAGAGGGTGGTCGTCTTCCCGCTGCCGGTGGGGCCGGTGACGAGGATGAGGCCCTCGGGATTGGAGAGCAGGTTGAGGAACACCCGCTCCGTGTCCGGGCTCATGCCCAGCTTGCTCACGGGGACGAGCCCCGCGCTCGAATCCAGCACGCGGATGACCACGTCCTCGCCGCCCGGGCTCGGCACCACGCTCACCCGGTAGTCGACGACCTTGTGCTCCTCGTCCTGGACGAGCACGGCGCGGATGCGGCCGTCCTGGGGCTTGCGGCGCTCGGTGATGTCCATCCCGGCGAGGATCTTGATGCGGCTGACCACCTCCTGCACGGACTCCGGATCCATGTCCGTGAAGGCCTGGTGCAGGATGCCGTCGATGCGGTAGCGCAGGTCCACATCGTCGCGGTAGCTCTCGATGTGGATGTCCGAGGCCTTGCGCTCGAGGGCGCCGGCGAGGATGTCATCCACCAGCTCGACGGGCGTGGGCGGCTGCCGCGAGGGCAGGCGCTTGCGGATGACGAGATCCGCCTTCGTCTGGGGCCCGGCCCCGAAGCCCGTCCGCAGGGCCGTTTCGATCTCGTAGAGGTTGAGCTTCACCGGCTGGATGGCCCGCTGCAGGAAGTCGGAGATCCGGAAGCGCAGGGACTGGTTGTCCGGATCCGCCATGCCGATGGTGACGGGTGCATCGGGCGCCTGCGCGTCGATCTTCCCCAGCACCACCACGGAGTGGCGGCGGCAGAACGGCTCCGGCAGCAGCCTCATGGAGTGGCGGTCGAGGGTGTACTGCGAGAGCTCGGAGAAGGTGTCTGACCCTTGGGCCATGGCGGTGGGCATAGCACGCCCGGCCGCGGGCCCAGGACTCCAGGCACACGATGACGGGGATGGGGCGGTCCGTTATCGTCCGTTTTCGGGCTCGGGCCGGGGGGCCCTGTCACGCCGAGGGGGTTCGCACATGAAGATGCGTCGACTGGTGGTCTCCACCGCGCTGGCGGTGGTGCTGGGGGGCTGTCCCACGCCTCCGCCGAATCCGGACCCGGACCCGAATCCACCCGAGGAGCAGGGGCCCTTCCTGTCCGACACGCCGCTCTGGGTGCTGGAGGCGCCCGCGTCGCTCCGGCAGTCGTGCTTCGGCAGCTCCATCGCGCTCGGGGACGTGAACGGGGACGGGAAGAAGGACCTGGTGGTCGTGGCGCCTCCGTGCTCGTCGATGACGGGCAAGGGCTCGCTCGTCCTCTACGCCGGCAATGGCTCTTCCTTCTCCGAGCCCATCATCGCCGAGCTGGACTGGCAGAACCCCACCCCGACCGTCAGCGGGCGCGGCAGCGTGGTGTCCATCGGAAACGTGAATGGGGACGGCTTCGCCGACATCCTCGTCCGCTCCCAGTCCGCGGGGACGCTCGTCTTCGCGGGCAAGGCGGACCTCGGGGCGGTGCTCCAGGAGCCCCTGTTCCGCGTGCCGTTCATCGGCGTCCACTACGCGGCCCTGCTCAGTGATCTCGATGGGGATGGGCTCGATGACCTCGTCGTCAACCAGGCCTCGACACGGCGGACCAGCATCTACCGCGCCACGCCCGGTGCGGACGCTCCGTTCACCCTGGTGAGGACGTTCATGGACCGGGCGACGCGGACCCTCCGGGTGGGGGACCTCGATGGCGATGGGACGGGAGAGTTGCTGCTCGTGACGGCGGCGGGCTCCCAGCTCTACTCCGGCTGCAAGGTGGAGGAGCCCGGGGTCTGCGAGGGCGGGCTGCGCGTCTCGCCCACCTGGACGGCCCCCGAGTCCCTGCTGGCGTTGTTCCCGGACCAGAACGGGGATGGCCACCACGAGGCCGTGTTGGGCTACCAGGGCCGGATGGCGGTGCATCTCGTCCAGCCGGGAGGCGGCATCTCCCCGGCGCCCATCTGGAGCATCTTCGCGGACCCGGCATACCCCGGCTTCAATCAGTCGTTGGCCCTTTCGCAGGTGGGGGACCTGGACAAGAACGGCCAGGAATCCGAGTTCGTGCTGAGCGCGTTCGGGCGCCTGTACGCGTTCTTTCCCAAGCAGGCGCTCTCCGCCGAGATGCGTCCGGATTGGGCCTGGCCGAGGCGCGACTCCGTGGGCCCGGAGTTCCCGGGGCTCGTGAGCTTCGCGACCGTGGGCGCGGGAGATCTCAACGGGGATGGCTACCCCGACTTCCTCGCGGGCCTGGCCCCGCCGGTGGACCAGTTGACGCCGACGATGCCGCAGCGGCCGGGACGGGTGGTGGCGTATGGGGGAGGCAAGGTGCCGTCCCTGGAGCCCGCGCCCTTCCTGCGGCTGCCCGCCGCGTGCGGACTGTCGAGCAGCGGGGGCAAGCCGGACATGACGGTGGACGCGGATGTCATCTCCCGCTCGGTGTACATCGAGCGGCGCGACTTCCCGGAGACGGCCTGCGAGGTGGTGGAGGGCTGCGTGGGTGCACCCGGAAACCGCCGGCTGCTGCGCTTCAGCGTGTCCATTCCGAACCTGGGCTCGGGCTCCGTGCGCATTCCGCCCCCCGAGACGCGGCCGGACCTCTATGAGTTCGACTCGTGCCACCAGCATGAGCACCTGGTCGGGTTCGCCAGCTATGAGCTGGTGGACTCGGGCAACGCGGTGGTGACCGTGGGCCGCAAGCAGGGCTTCTTCCTGGTGGACCTGGTGCCCTACTGCGGAGACGCGCCGCCCCCGTTCCTCGATCCCGAGGGCGCTCAGGGCATCTCGCCGGGCTGGGCCGACGTGTACGCCGGGGACTACCCGTGCCAGTGGCTGGACATCACGGATGTGCCGGATGGCACGTACGCGCTGCGCGTCGGCGTGGACAAGAGCGACATCGTCGACGAAGAGGACGTGCATCCCAACTCCGTCGACGTGCGGGTGAAGATCTCCGGCACCACCGTGGAGATCGTTCCGTAGAAACGGCCCGTGCTCCGGGGCTGCACCCCCGGAGCGCCCGGGACCTGGCGGGCACTACCCGCTACGGAGAGGCTGTACAGCCGCAGCCGCAGTCATCGGAGAAGGCGGACTGGCCCTCGGGACAGGTGAAGCGGATGACCGCGCACTGCTCGGGATCCTGCGAGACGTAGGTGCGGGCCGGATCGTCGTAGTTGCACGCGTTGGCCATGCAGCCGCAGCCGCAGTCGTTGAAGAAGGCGGACTGGCCCTCGGGGCAGGTGAAGCGGAGGGCGGCGCACCTGGCGGGGTCGCGGTTGACGTAGGTGTAGCCGGGCTCCTTGCCGGTGCAACTCTTCTTTTCCTCTCCGGTGGCCTGGCAGATGCCACCGCAGTCGCGGCCGCCCTGGTTGGGGTCGCAATCATCGTTGGGATCGTCGACGCAGGTGAGACCCTGGGCGCAGGGGATGCCCGCGAAGCCACCGCAGAATTCACCGTCCTGCGCTTCCGTCAGGGCCGCTGTCTGGCCGGCGGCATCGGCCGTGGGGATGCAGCCCGAGCCGAGAAGGGCGATACCCGCGACCAGTACCCAACGGGGAATGAGACGTAGGGGCATGAGAACTCTCCTTTACGAGACAGAAATCGGCACGGAGAGTGCGGTTTGGGGGAGGCGGGCGGGCAGGCCCTCCGTGAGCAGGTGGGAGGGGGTTGTCCGTCGAGGCGGTGAATTTTCCTCGGGAGTCCCTTCGAGGTAGATGGGCGAGGACATGGCCAGCCGGACGATGAAGCTGAAGCAGAGCACGGGCACCACGGGGAAGGTGAAGCAGGCGAAGCAGACGACCACGGGCAAGTCGCGCCAGGTGGCGAAGGCGCCCGCGAGTGGCGGATGGCTGAGCCGGGTGCTGATGGCGGTGTTCCTGGTGCTGGTGGTGTTCGCGTCCTACGAGTACGCGAGCCTGCCGTCGGCGGAGCCGTTGCTGAAGCAGAACCCGAAGCTGACGGCGCTGATGGAGCAGCGCGCGGAGGAGGCGCGGGAGGCGGGCCAGAAGCCGAGGCGCCGCCAGCACTGGGTCGGGCTGTCGAGCGTGTCGCGGCATGCGATCGACGCGGTGCTGCTGTCGGAGGACGCGAGCTTCTACCTGCACGAGGGCGTGGACACGAAGGAACTGGAGAACGCGCTGGAAGACGCGGTGCGCAAGGGGAAGCTGGGGCGGGGCGCGTCGACGATCACCCAGCAGTTGGCGAAGAACCTCTGGCTGTCGACGGACCGGAGCCTGCTGCGCAAGGGCAAGGAGTTGATCCTCGCGCACCGGCTGGAGGAGTCGCTGCCGAAGAACCGGATCCTCACGCTGTACATGAACGTGGTGGAGTGGGGGAACGGGGTGTACGGAATCGAAGCGGGGGCGCGGGAGCACTTCGGGGTCTCGGCCTCGGAGCTGACGCCGGCGCAGGGGGCGATCCTGGCGTCGATGCTGCCGGCGCCGCGCAAGAGGTCGCCGTCGTCGGGCTCGAAGGCGCTGAAGAAGCGGGCGCACTGGGTCATCGAGCAGATGGAAGTGGTGAAGCGGCTCAACGCGGAGCAGGCGAGGGTGGCGCACGCGGAGATCGATCGGATCCTCGATGGGATGCAGCCGCAGGAGTCCGAGGACGAAGCGGCAGGCTGAGTCCAATCACCCATTTATTTTCCCGCGCCTCCTCAGTCTATTGGCCAGCGTAATCATTCGATCTCAAGTGGGGCAGCTCCGGTGAGTACGGGCCGCGATGCCCTCCATGGCGCCGGGAAGGGCCCGCCAAGCCTCGGAGACTGTCCCGGGGTCTCCCATGCCCCGGGCCCTCAACAACGCTCTACGGGGCTCCTGCGATTTGTGTCCTTCACCCGAGCGCCCAGCCCCAGCCGGTCACGACTCCGGGGACGGACTGTCGAGGCCCCTTAGCTGTTCCTCGGCCATCCGCCGGTATTGCGGCACGATCTCCACGGCGAGCACGTCACGCATCTGCTGGCGCGCACCTTCGACGTCACCTGAGTCCCGTAGGCTCGTCATCCGGTACATCGAGCGTAGGAACCGGCTTTGGGCCTTCCGGAAGCGAGAGAGGATCATCCCCATCAGGGCCTCGGCGCCTTCCGGGCTCTTTAGGGCTTCTTCGGTCTCGGCTTCGGTGATGGCTGCCGTGGGGGCGGTCTGACGAACAAGGGCGCGCAAGTCGTCGGTGATTTCCAGGGGGTGACCCTGCTGGATGCGTTGCGCGAGAACGGCGAGCTGTTGCCGGTCGTGAAGGTCCGGATTGATCCGCCCGGTCGCGAGCACTTCCGAAAGCCCGGTCAATTCGTCGAGTAGGATCTTGGCCTGCTCCCGGTAGAAAGGGACGATCTCCACGGCGAGCACGTCACGAATGACTTGCTGTGCCCCGTCCAGGTCCCCTTTCTCTTGAAGCTCCTCCACCCGGTCTTCGGCCTTACCGAGTCGATTCGATCCATCCCGGATGCGTTGGCGAATCTCCCTTAGCAGGGTCGTTGCGGTGGGCAGCCCGTGCAGAGCATCTTTCGCGTCCTGCTCGCTGATGGCCACCTGCTGAGCGGTCCGCAAAAGAAGGGCGCGCGTCTCGTCGGTGAGTTCCAACGGGATACCGTTTTCGTGAACGTCACGAGACAACTCCCGCACCTCGTCCCAGTCCGTCTCTTCGGTCATTTGCGCACCTCCACCTACTCTTTTCCGTGGCACTTCTTGGAAGGCCACTCATGCTGCCCCTCACACAAGCGCAGGCAGTCGTGGCAATTGCCCGTCCATTTACGATCCTGGCACCTGTTGTACTTGCGAATGCAATCCTGTTTCCACTCGGGCAGAGCATCGTTGTTGGAGTAGTCGTCATCGTCAGCATCGGAGCCAGCGCGCACAGCCCGGAGCACCTGATCAACCTCAGATTGCGTGGCTCCACAGGCGCCCACTGGGTCGTGCGGATGCTTCTTGATGCAGCAGGTCATTGTTGAGTCACCGGGGCGGCAGTCCATCGTGGCCGCTTGCGCCAGGAGGATGGGGCGCTTCGACGTACAGTGCGTCCCACCGGAACAGGTGGAGTGCGCCCTACTGGCCGAGCAACCGGACGCGAACAGCCCCCAAAGCAAGGCCACACCCACGAACACAACGGAAGTCAAGTGTTTCATGCGGCCAGCGTAGAGCAGTCTCTTTTCGAGATGCTACGACGGGTCATGGCTCGGGGGTCTGGCCGCTCGCGCACCTTATCTGGTAGGTTAACCCGCGATATGCGGAACCTCTTACCTCCCCGGTCTACCCTTCTTCTCGTCCTCCTGGCGTCTGCGGCCATGGCTCGTGGACGTGATGTCAACGTGCGGAGTGCCTACATTTTCGGCCGCCATAAGGAGCGGGTGGATCGGCTGTACGTGACCCCCGATGCGGCAACCATCCTCCGGTTCCAGCAGCCCTGCGATGCGGCAGGAACGAAAATGATTGGGTGGGAAGGTCGCTTCGAGCCGGTGGCGTGTGCCGGGAAGAGGGTGCTCATAGAGCCGATCCAAGCCCTTGAGCCAGAGGACCGATTCCTACTGGTCGTGAGGCTCGCGGATGGGACCGAAGTGCCATTCACCTTGATGGGTGCCACAAGGAAGGAAGGAGAGTGGCCAGACCAACAGGTGAACGTCTTCTTTGAACCGGATACCCGCGAAGCACTCAACGATCAGCTGAAGAACGCACGCGAGAGGGAAAACGGTCTCCTGGATGATGTGCGCCGGTTCTATCGGGAGGACACGCCAGACCATGCGCTCGCAAAGCTCGTAGCATTGGGGGCCATCAGACAGACTCCGTTTAGGCTAATAAAGAAGCGCGTCATTAAGAGCGAAGGCGAGGAGACGACGGTCCGAATCTACAAGGGCAAAGCAAAGGCTGCGGTCTTGTTCACCGTAACGAACCATGACCCATCGAAGCCGTGGAATCTGCTTGAGGCTCGGCTAGTGACGATTCGCCCGGGTGAGGACCCGGAGCCCTACGTTTTCGGTGACAAGAAGCCCTTTGCCTTGCGTGCTGACCGGGACGAGATTGCCCCCGGTGAGTCCGGAAACGTGGCAATCGTCGTGGACCGGAGTGCGTTCAAAACGGAGAACGGGAACGCGGAATTGATCTTGGAAATTTACCGCAAGGATGGTTGGAGGCAGGCTTACGTTGTTCTAGATGAACGCCTCACGCGCTAGTAAGAGCGCACATTATGTCAGCGAATAGAGCACCCCTACTCCCCTTTATTGGCCTGATTCTTACGTCTCTTGGCTGCCCGTCGGCGGGAGTGCCCCTGAGAGCGGATGGCACCCCTGGTCCGGAGAAGTGCCCGGAAGAAGCCCTGAAGACGATGCGGATTCTTCGGATGCACGTCAGTGATGCTGCGGACGTGGAACTCGACGCGAACCAGATTGGAGCGAGGCCCGTCACGCTCTATGAGGGGCCGGTCGAGAGCGTGCTTGACGGCACGCTTGGCACGCTTGAGCCCGCCACACGGCTTTACGGACGGGTGTGGACGAGTGGACCACAGGTTGTCGTCCGGTACTACGAGGCGAAACCACCGGATGGAGATACCGTGCCCATTTGCGCGGTTGCCCGACTTGGGGATGGTCAACTCAGGAAGCGCCCCGAGTCGAAGCCCGGGACGGCCATTATCGAATTCTCCAACGCCTCGGTCTTTGTGGTGGACTCGTTCCGTTGAGCCGACCCACCGGAACACCCTGCCCGAACGCCCCCACCCGCCACCCGGTCGGTTCACCTCGGGTGCGGGTCCCGTGTAGTTGCGGATGTAGCTTCGTGCGCCAGAGGGGGCCTGAATTTATGCGCTTCGAGCCCCCATCAATTCGACCTAAGGAGGCACGGAAGAATAAATGTTCCAATTGGGTTGGAGCCCAGCCCGGAGTGGCAATTGCTTTCGGAATACTCTTTCTTCCGAGCCCCCTAAGTACCTGAAGCCACTGGAGAACCCTTTTTTCACCCACTAAGGACCCTGGCGTAAATTAGTTGACCAACTTCCAGGCCCGCCGCACAGCGGGCCAATGCCATACCATTGGGAGTTTTATTTACGCCAGGGTCCTAAGAGAGGGACGGGGTGAGGGTATCGAGGTCCCCAGGTTCACCTCCGCGTGAACGGAAACCCGTGCCCCAAGCGGCTACACTGTAAATCATGCGCACTCGCCGCGTCGTGGGCCTGGGGCTCTTGTTCATCTCGATGGTGCTGGTGGGGTCCTTCCTGGCGCCCGCGGTGGCGGAGCCTTCCCCGGAGCGGGTGGTCGCGATCGTGCCGTTGGGCGAGGTGCGGCAGGAGTTCCTGGACAAGGTCCAACAGGAGCTCCAGTCGCGCATGAAGGTGCGGATCCGCATCGATCCGGCGCGAGAGCTCCCGCAGGAGGCCTGGTACGCCCCGCGAAGCCGGTGGCGAGCGGATCGCATCCTGGAGTGGCTGGATGCCAACCCACCACCGGAGGGGGCGTGGAAGGTGGTGGCGGTGACGGAGGCGGAGATCTCGGCCACGAAGGGGAACATCCTCGACTGGGGTATCGCGGGGCTGGGGATTGTCGGTGGGCCGAACTGCGTGGTGTCGGCGCACATCTACAAGAAGCACAGCAAGACGCAGGAGGCGCTGCTGCGCCGGCTGGGAGATCTGGCGGTGCACGAGTTCGGGCACACGCTGGGGTTCCCCCATTGCGAGGAGAAGGGCTGCGTGATGGCGGACGCGAAGGGCAAGGCCATCTCGTCCGCGGACGCGAGCTCGGGGCGTTACTGCGCGAAGTGCCTCGGGGCGCTGCCCGCCGAGGAGCGCGCGCTGGTGAAGTAGAGGCTCACCTCTCGCCGAGCAGCAGCGGCAGGATGTGCTCGGCGTGCCCCAGGAGCTCCACGTCGAAGTCGGGGTGGCGGGGCCGCATGGGCGTGAGGTTGACCAGCAGGGTCCGAGCCCCCGCGTACTTCGCCCCCCGGACGAAATTGGAAGCGGGGGACACCGTCCCGGACGTCCCGACGGCCAGGAAGAGGTCGCACTCACGCAATGCGTGTTTGGCCTTCCACTCGGCATCCACGGGGAGCGGCTCGTCGAACAGGGTGATGTCGGGCCGGAGGGGCTCGCCGCAGAGCGTGCACACGGGCGCTCGCGTATGCGCGGCGGAGTCCTCGAACGGGGCGAGCGTGCAGCGCGCGTTGGTGCAGCGGGTGCGCCGCAGCGAGCCATGGAGCTCGACGACCTCGCGGCTCCCCGCCCGCGAGTGCAGCCCATCCACGTTCTGGGTCAGGAGGGTGAAGGAGCCTCCGCACCGCCCTTCCCACCCGGCCAGCGCGAGATGGGCGGCGTTGGGCGCCGCGGTGCGGACCTGCTCACGCAAGGGACCGAAGAGGGACCAGACGCGCGAGACATCGCGGGCGAGCATGCCGGCATCGGGAATCTCCTCCAGGTCTGGCCGGGTCCACAGGCCGCCGGGGCCGCGGTAGGTGGGGAGCCCCGAGGCCACGGAGATACCCGCCCCGGTGAGCACCACGACGTGGCGCCACGAGGCCGCCTGAAGCCGCGTGCGCAGCGCCACCACCTCGGCGTCGCTCGTGAGGGAGTTCGTCATGGCGGAAGTCTACGGCTCCGCCAGCCCCTGGGCGAGCAGCGCGAGCCGGGTGACGATCTGCTCCTCCGAGGGCGGAATGACCGCGCTGACCGAATCCAGGAGATGGATGCGCAGACCGTTGCTCCTCAGCCAGGCGATCAGCTCGTCGACGTTGATGGGATCGGGCCGGACGAGGAACTTCCGGGCGATGGGCACCCGGGACAGGTACAGCGCCTCGAGGGAGGACAGCTCGCTCTCGGGGCCGTCGTAGACGGGCTCGGTGTGCTTGAACCAGGGCTTGATGTCCTCGAGGAGCCATTGGACGCGGGTGCTCTTGAAGCGCTCGAGCTTCAGGAACTCCTCCAGGTGGTTGCGCTCCAGGAGGATGCAGTCGTCTCCAGCGCACCACGCCTCGATGCTGAGGTGATGGGCCAGGAGTCGATGCTGGCGCCGGCAGTACTCGCGGTGGGGATCCATGGACATGTCCGTGCTCTCCTCGTCCTGACCGCTCAGATGGTGGGGGCGCTGGCCGGAGTCTCGAGCCGGGCCCGGGCCTTGTCGCGCAGGCGTACCATCTCCGGCCAGCCCCCGGCAGCCGGAATGAGCGGCTCGCCGATGGAGAGTGTGAACTGGCCGGGGCGTTGCAGGCGCGAGCCCGGACGGAGGAGGCGCCGCGTGCCCTCGAGATGGATGGGGATCACGGGCCGCCCGGCCTCGACCGCGGCCTTGAAGGCCCCCAGCCGGAACGGGAGCAGGGCGGGCCCCTGGGCGCACGTGCCCTCGGGGAAGATGAGCAGCGAGGTGCCCCGCCGGAGCACTTCCGTGACGTGCGCGGCGCCCTCCACTCCATGGAGCGTGTCGAAGCGATCCACCGTGAGGTGACCGGCCCGGCGGACCGCCGCGCCCACCAGGGGCCATGCGCGGACCTCCTGCTTCGCCACCGCGCGGAAATCCACGGGCAGGGCCGCGAGGAGGACCACCGAGTCCACATAGCTCACGTGGTTGGCCACCAGCACCCACGGCCCGGAGCCGCGCAGGTTCTCGAGCCCCTCGACGCGCACCGGGCACCCAGCGGCCCACAGCATCCAGCGCGCCAGCCGGCGCACCAGACGAGCCGTGGGAGGCCCCGGGCGGACCACCACCAGCCCCACACAGAGCAGCAGCGCCGTGAACAGCATCACGAGGCACAGATGGACGGTGTAGAGCGCGGAGCCCACCGTGCCGGCCACCCGGCCTCCATGCGCCCGCAGGTGCGCCCCGGCCAGCCGGACGTACTGGAGCAGCACCGCGCGCCTGCCTCGCGAGAGCTCATCGCGCACATGGGCCTCCCGGGTGGCGCTCCGGCGGATCTTCCCGCTGGACGTCTTCCGCACCGCACCGGGAGGGGCCAGCACCACCTCGTCCGGCGGCAGGCCGAGCACCGCCGTCACCCGATCGATGATCGCCGCGCGGAGCCGCTCCCGGGCCTGTTCTCCGCGCTCGCGCGTCTCCGCGACCACCACGAGCCGCTCGGTCCCGAGCTGTTCGCTGGGCAGACCGAAGGCGGCCACACAGCCCTTGCGGATGCCGGGAAGGTCTCCCACCGCCTCCTCGAGCTCCGTGGGGTACAGGTTGCGGCCGGCCTTGATGATGAGGTCCTTGCACCGCCCGGTGACATACAGCTCCCCCTCGGCCAGGTAGCCGAGGTCCCCCGAGTCCATCCACCCCTCGTGCAGGATGGCCCGGGTGGCCCCGGGGTCGTGGAAGTAGCCCGACGTCACCGAGGGCCCCCGGAATTCGATCCGTCCCTCCACCCGCTCGCCGAGCGGGCGTCCCGCGCCGTCCACGATGCGCACCTGATAGCCCGGGAGCGGCCGGCCGCAGGAGACGAAGCGCAGCGGAGCTTCCCCCTCGTACACGGGCCGGGCCTCGCGATGGCGCGTGAAGTGCTCGCGCTCGATGGCTTCCACGCGGGGCGGCCGTCCCACGGGCGGGAAGGTCAGGGCCACGCCAACCTCCGCCAGGCCATACGCCGGGAACATCGTGCCGGGCCGGAAGCCGTGCCGGGCGAAGCGCCGGGTGAAGCGCTCGATCGTCTCCGGGCTCACCGCCTCGGAGCCATTGAGGGCCACGCGCCAGGAGCCCAGGTCGAGTCCCTCCAGCTCCGCGTCCTCCACCTTCCGGACGCACAGATCGTAGGCGAAGTTGGGCGCGGCGGAGAGCGTGCCCCGATGGTGGTGCACGGCGCGCAGCCAGCGCGAGGGGCGCGCGAGGAAGGCGAGGGGGGAGAGGAGCGCGAGCGGAATCCCGTAGTAGAGCGGCATCAGCCAGGAGCCGATGAGGCCCATGTCGTGGTACAGCGGCAGCCAGCTCACCGCGACGTCCTCGGGCTGGATGCGCAGCGACTGGCCGATGGCGCGGATGTTGGCGAGCAGGTGCTCGTGCGTGAGCAGGACGCCCTTGGGGGCACCCGTGCTGCCGGAGGTGTACTGGATGAGCGCGGGGTCCGAGGGCTCCAGCCGCACCGGCGGAGCCACCGCCTCCTTCCAGTCCAGGCCGGCGGGCGTGACGGTATGCCGCAGGGAGGGCACCCGGGCCTTCAGGAGCGTGCCCACCCGCTTCGCCTCGTCGAAGGTGATGAGCACGCGCGCCCCGGCATTGCGCAGGATGCCCACCTGCCGCTCGACGTACTCCTCGAGCTGATCCATCCGGAAGGGCGGGTAGAGGGGAACGGGGAGCCCTCCGGCGAGCAGGATGCCGAGGAAGCACGGGAAGAAGGCCCGCTCGGTGCGCAGCATCAGTCCCACGGTGTCCCCATGCTGGAGCCCCTCGTGGAAGAGGGCCGCCGCCACGGCCGAGGCCGAGGCCCACAGCTCGCCATGGTGCAGGGGGTGCTCCGAGCCGTCCTCCTGGCGCAGGAAGAGGTGGGGGCGCTCCGGGTGATGTTCCGCATGCCAGCGGAGCACGTCCGTCAGGAGGCGTGCCGAGTCCGGCGCGGCCATGCCTGGCGTCAGCGGAGCCTGGGGAGGGGAGAGCCGCTCCTCGGAGAGGGCGGGCACCGCCGTGGCGACGGCCCGGGCCAGGTCGCGCGGGGTGGAGGCGCTGGCCACGAGCGGATCCGGCAGCACCACGCCGAAGCGCTGCCCCAGCCGGAGCAACAACTCCACCCGCTCCAGACTGCCCAGTCCGAGGTCATGATCCAGCGAGTCGTCCAGGCCGATCGCCTCCCCGGCACGCGGTGGTGCCAGCTCGGCCACGAGCGTCCCGACGACGTCGAGCACGGCGCGCTCGAGCGCCTCCGGATGGACAGGAGTGCCTTGGGGGAGCATGGGCCAGCCTCCACGTGTTTCAAGTTGGGGGCGTGCTCCCGGGCACCGCACCCCCTGTCTTCCAGCGGGCTCGACGCAGGGCCCGGGGGTTGGCGCCAGAACAGGCGCGGGCCGAGTCCCTCGTGCCTCCGGGGGGCGGCCGTTGCCTCGCTCGACGGGCGTGTTTAAGCGGGAGAGCTCCTTCCTGGAGGTCTTCCATCATGCTGCATGCCCCACTCCTCGGCCGTGTCCTGCTGCGCTTCGACGCTGGCAAGGAGGAACTCCACGAGGATCTCTCCGCGGCGGTGTTCTCCGCGGATGGGAGCCTCTGGGTGGCCTCGGACGAGCACCACTCGCTCGAGCGCTTCTCTCCGGTGAATCCGCGCGTCTTCGGCGAGCACCAGCACTTCGTGATGGCGGACCTGCTCGGGGAGGAGATCCGCGAGGAGGTGGACATCGAAGCGCTGGACTTCCAGGACGGGCACCTGTGGTTCGTGGGCTCCCACAGCGCGAAGCGCAAGAAGCCCAAGGGCAAGGCGATGGTGAAGGACTTGGAGCGGCTGGCCACCGTGGAGCACGAGCCCTGGCGTTTCCTGCTCGCCCGTGTGCCGCTGCCGGAAGCCGCGTCAGGCGCCGCCCGTCCGGCGAAGCTCAAGCGCGCGGAGGGCCGGGAGGACTCGGGGGTGAACGTGCTGGTGGAGATGCTGCGCCAGGATCCCCACCTGGGGCCCTTCCTCGCGCCCGCCTCGCCGGACGATCCGGATGGCGCCCTGGCCATCCCCAGCAAGGACAACGGGCTGGACATCGAGGGGCTCGCCGTCCATGGGGACCGGCTCTTCCTCGGGCTGCGGGGCCCCGTGCTGCGGGGCTACGCCGTCATCCTGGAGATGGAGGTGGAGGAGGTGGGCGGTGGCCTCCTCGCGCCCCGGCGGACGAAGAATGGCCGTGCCTACCGCAAGCACTTCGTGGACCTGGATGGTCTGGGCATCCGCGAGCTGTGCCGCCATGGGGAGGACCTGCTCATCCTCGCGGGGCCCACCATGCCGGTGGACGCTCCCATCCGGCTGTTCCGGCTGCACAAGGGGCTGCTGCTCACCGGAGACACCCTCCACCCGCAGGAGAAGGGCGTGTTGGAGCCGCTCTTCGATTTGAAGGAGGCGAGCAGGGACGACAACGCCGAGGGCGTGGCCGTGTTCTCCTGGTTCGAGCCCAATGACTCCGTGCTCGTCGTCTACGACACGCCCTCGCCGCAGCGGTGCTACGGGCCGGACGGGGTGCTCGCGGACGTGTTCCGGCTTTGAAGGACATGAACCCCCTCGCCGTCCACGCGGGTTCGCGCATGACGGTGGGGAGCGTCACGGCTGCCGCGGTGGAGGTGCTTTCGGAGCGCTGTCCTCCCCGTTCTCCTGGAGCTGGGCCTGCGTCTGGGGCCGGTTGTCCTGCTCGAAGAGCGAGCGCAGCTCCTCCCGGAACTGCTGCGACGTCTGGATGAGCTTCTCCTCGTCCTGGGACACCGCGTACTGCTTCTGGAGCAGTTCCTGATCGTACTTGCGGAAACGCTCGATGATGTGCCGGGCCCGTCCCTCGTCGAAGCCGAGCCCCTGGAGCACGAAGCAGGCCATCTCCAGGCTCGACAGCAGCGTCTCCCGGTTGAGGATCTTCACGCCCTCGTCCATCAGCCGGTAGGCATGCGCGCGGTTGCGGGCCCGGGCATAGACGGGGAGCCGCGGGAAGTTGGCGCGCACGAGCTGGGCCGTGCGCACCGAGGCGTCCGGGTCGTCGATGGCCAGCACCAGGAGCTTCGCCTTGCCCGCTCCCGCGGCGCGCAGCAGATCCAGCCGCGAGGCGTCCCCGTAATGGATTTTGTTGCCGTAGCGGCGCAGGAAGTCGACCTGTTCGGGGCTCACCTCCAGCGCGGTGAAGCCGATGTCCAGCATGTTGAGCACGCGTCCGATGATCTGCCCGTACCGGCCAAAGCCGGCGATGAGCACCGGCTGCTGCTCCGCGTCCTCCAGGTGATCATACTCCGCGGGCACGGCCCGCCTCAGCTGGCGCTCGACCAGGCGGTCATGCAGTGTCAGCAGCAGCGGCGTGGCGGCCATGGAGAGGGACACCACCACCACGAGGTGCTCGGTGAGCTCGCGGTCCATCACCCCGGCGGAGGCGGCGGCCCCGAAGAGCACGAAGCCGAACTCGCCGCCCTGGGCGAGCGCCAGGGCCATGATGCGCCGCCCCTGGAGCATCAACCCCATGGGCCGTCCGAGCCAGAAGAGGACCGCGCCCTTGAGCGCCATCACCCCCACCACGCACGTGGCGATGAGCAGCGGCCGCTGGATGACGAGCCCCAGGTTCATGGACATGCCCACCGCGATGAAGAAGAGCCCGAGCAGCAGGCCCTTGAAGGGCTCGATGTCCGCTTCCAGCTCGTGACGGTACTCGGAGTCCGCGAGCAGCACGCCCGCGAGGAACGTGCCGAGGGCCATGGAGATACCGGCGAAGTTCATCAGGAGCGCCACGCCCACCACCACCAGGAGGGTTGCGGCGGTGAAGAGCTCCTGCAACTGGGTGGAGGCGATGAGCCGGAAGGCGGGGCGCACCAGGAATCGTCCGCTCAGCACCACCACGGCCAGCACGGCCGCCACCTTGAGCAGGGACAGGAGGATGCCCTGGCCTCCGCCGTCCGTGTCCCCGGGCCGCTCGGAGAGCAGGGGAATGAGCGCGAGCAGGGGGATGACGGCGAGATCCTGGAACAGGAGGATGGCGAAGCTCTCGCGGCCGTGGCGGGCGGTGAGTTGCTGGCGCTCGCCGAGCAACTGGAGGGCGATGGCCGTCGAGGACAGGGACAGACCGAGCCCGGCGATGAGGGCGGCCTTCATGGACAGGCCGAGCAACATGCCCGCGCCCGTGAGCACCGCGGCGCTGAGCGCCACCTGTGCCAGACCGAGCCCGAAGACGGAGCGCCGCAGCGCCCACAGGCGGGCGGGTTGGAGCTCGAGGCCGACGATGAACAGGAACAGCACGACGCCGAACTCGGCGAAGTGCAGGACGTCCTCGGGCTTCCCGACGAACCCCAGGCCCGAGGGGCCAATGAGGGTGCCCGCGGCCAGGTAGCCGAGGATGGAGCCGAGCCCCAATCGCTTGAAGAGGGGCACCGCGATGACCGCGGCGATGAGGAAGACGGCGACTTCGTTGAGGATGCTCATCCGTGGAACTCCGGGGCCGCGACCGCCCAGGTCTAGGAGGCTCCACGGGTCATCGCAAGGACCAGGAAGCACTTCCGCTCACTGCTTGAATGCAGCGGCCACATGACGCAGGCTGTCCGCCGTTCCTCCCTTCGACAGGACCTGTCCGCGATGCTGCCCGTACTCCTGGCCGTGCTGCTCTCCCAGGCCCCGACCGCCCCCTCCCGTCAGCAGGGCGTTCCCATCGGCCAGGGCAAGACGCTGCCCACCGTGCGCCTCACCGCACCCTCTGGCGGCTGGACGGTGGACCGCATGCTGCTCGTCGAGGGCACCGTGAGCGACACCACCATTGATCCGGTGGTCATCTCCATCAACGGCGACCGCTACCTGATGCGCACCTTCAGCGGGCGCTTCAAGCGCAAGTTCCCCGCGGCCAGCGGCAAGAACGTCGTCACCCTCATGGCCACCAATCAGGCCGGTACCGCGCGCGCCCAGGCCACCAGCTACGCGCAGATTCCTCCCGTGCCCCTCAAGGCCATCCTCACCAGCGACACCCAGGGCGTCTACACCGACCTCCACATCTACGAGCCCACCCAGGACAGCGTCTCCACCCCCAAGGCGGGCGAGGGCCCGGTGCTCGATCTGAAGAAGATGGGCCACGTCTACTGGGCCGACACCAACAGCCCCAGCGGCGGCACCTTCTACCTCAACGAGCAGGGCGACTCCTTCGACGACCCCGCCTACGGGCCCTACCTCTACGTCCACCGCGCGCCGCCCAAGGGCCTCTACCTCATCGCCACCAACTACTGGCCCAGCGGCGACAAGGCCCACACCGTGGCCACCCTCAACGTCGTCCTCTACGAGGGCACTCCCCAGGAGTCGCGCCGCATGGTGCGCATCCCGCTCGCCACCCCCGGCACCACGCGCGTGCTCGCCTGGATCAACGTGCTCGGCGACGGCAAGGCCGAGGTGTACGTGCCCTCGCAGGACCCCGCTCCCAAGGGCCCCTCCTGGCCCCGCAACCTGGACTCGGCCGTCAAGACGCTCACCAGTGGCGGCGTGGACTCGGAAGGCTGAGGCTCCCGGTTCGCCATGAGTGCGCTGTTCCTGCTCCTGATGCTCCAGGCGGCCACGCCCGCTCCCGCCGAGGCCCTCGAGACGCTGCTGCGGCGCGAGGTGGCCCAGGTGGCGCTCGCCCAGGTGCGCCGCATGGATCCGGCCTGGCACCCGGACCAGCGCGACTGCGCCGGCCTGGTGCGCTTCGCCTTCCGTGGCGCGTACCGGCGCTTCCGCCCCGAGCGGCTCGCCTCACCCCTGTGGCTCGATGACAAGGGCCGGCCCGGTGACTTCGCCGACGCCGAGACGCTGCTGGCGCACAGCTTCGTGCCGCTCGGCCGCGACGAGGCCACGCGCGAGTCGCTGCGCACGGGAGACCTCGTGGCCTTCCGTCAGGAGCGCGACGCTGGCCCCATCTTCCACCTGATGCTCGTGGTGCGCCCCGAGGACAAGGCGCACGCTCCCACGCGCATCGTCTATCACCCGGGCGACAAGGGGGCCGCGGTGCGCACCGGCGTCCTCCAGTCGCTCGTCACCGAGGCTCCGCTGGAGTGGCGCCCGGTCCCCCAGAACACCGCCTTCCTCGGCTTCTTCCGCTTCAAGGAGTGGATGCGATGAACCCTCCGTCTCCCGCGCCGGGCGCACCGCCCCCGGCACCCTCCGGGCCTCACAAAAAGGCCCTCCTCCTGGGCATCGGCATCGTCGTGCTCATCGTGGTGGCCCTGATCGCCTTCTTCATCGGTCGCGGCACTTCCGCTCCCGCGAAGGGTCCGCGGGCCCAGGTTCCCTCCGGGCAGCCGGGCACGTCCGGGTCCGCACAGAGCTCGGTGCTGCAGGCCCTGCCTCCCGCGCCCGGCAAGCCGGGGCAGATGCAGGTGCCCACCGAGCCGGTGCGTCCGGCCCTCTGGGTGGACGTCTACGCGCCGGGCAAGGTGCGCGAGGCGCTCACGGGCAATGCGTGGGTGAAGGAGCAGCTCCAGAAGCCGCTCGGCAAGGGTTTCGCGGGCGGATGGGCCCCGTTCCTCGACACCCGCGGCGAGGAGCTGGGGGCCGGCTTCAAGGGCGCCGTGTTCGACGTCGTGGCCGGACAGTTCCTGGCCGCCCCGTTCCGCATGGTGTGGTTCTCCGGGGAGAACCGCGCGGGCACGCCCGCCATCATCGTCCCCGAGCCGGGCAACACCAC
This sequence comes from Archangium violaceum Cb vi76, assembly GCF_000733295.1. Lineage (GTDB taxonomy): Bacteria > Myxococcota > Myxococcia > Myxococcales > Myxococcaceae > Archangium > Archangium violaceum. The sequence continues at coordinate 36,269 of NZ_JPMI01000090.1, forward strand.
CATGGCGGCCTTCGACTCGATGAGCCAGGTGGTGCGCCGCAACGAGCTGACGGCCGCGACGTGTCCGGGCGGGGAGGGGGAGGCGCCCTCGGAGGGCTTCACGCTGCAGCGCTGGCTCATCGCCGAGCAGGCGCTGTGGGCCGCGCGCACGGATGACAAGCTGGTGTTCGGCCGGCACCCGGCGGTGGTGCTCCAGGGCCTGTGCGAGGGGCACCTGGATCTCGAGGCGCCCCAGGGCGTGGACGTGGAAGTGGGCTTCGCTCCCGAGCCGCTCGGCCGCGAGGCGCAGCTGCTCACGCATGTCATGGGCATGGCCAACGGCATCCGGCTTCAGTTCGCCGTGGAGGGCAACCGGCTCGTGGGCCGTGGCATCTCCGGGCCCGTGGCGGACGAGCCCCGGCTGGACAGCGCCCCGCTCTCGGACGAGCTGCTGAAGCTCATCCCCGAGGAGACGCCGGTGCTGCTCGCGCTCCAGCTCAAGCTGCCCGAGCAGTTGGACAAGGACTCGCTCAAGGCCTTCTGGTCCGGCAAGGGCGCCGCGGTGCCGCTGCGCACGCGTCAGGTGGCGATGGTGTGGACGCCTCGGGGCGATTCGGAACTGCCCACCGAGGTGGCGCTGTTGTGGGGCCGGCCCGAGGACGCGGCCGCGCTGGGGCAGTTGTTCTCCGGGCCCAACAGGATGGAGTCCTCCACGCTGTGCGGACACCACGTGCTGGCCTCCACGCAGGACGTGCTCGCGCGGCTGCGCAAGGCGTGCGAGGGACAGGGGCCCAACCTGCTCAACGCGGCGGCGCCGGTGGTGCAGGGGCTGCGCGCGCCGGGTTCGGTGTCCTTCGGCGTCAACACCGGGCGGCTGCTCGGCACGCTGATGGCGGATGGGTACTGGGCGCAGGTCAGGGAGGCGGGTTCGAGCAAGCCGCAACCGCGCGCGGCCCCGCCGGAGATCGAGGCGGCGCGGCGTGATCTGGAGACGCTGCCGTACATGGGTCTGCGCGGCACGGTGGATGGCAACAGGCTGGTTCCGGGAGGGTTTGGGTCATGAGGTATTCCGCTCGCATCGCGGTGCTGGCCGCGCTGGTGTGCGCTGGCGTGGCGGCGGCCAAGCCGCTCTACATCACCGTTCCCCGGGCCTACGGCAGCAGTGAGCCGGTGGCCGTGGACGTGGCTTTCGAGAACAAGGGGCCCGTGGAGCTGCGGGTGCTCGAGCCCGCGGACACCGACGCCTTCATCCGCGCCCAGGGAGACGTCCGGCGCGCCTGGCAGGCCCCGCCCACCACGGCGAACCCCGGCAACGCGCTCAGCCGTGGCCTCAACGACGCGCACTCGCCGGGCTCGTTCCTGCTGTTCGCCCTGAACGAGGACTTCCGCAAGTCCGTGGCGCCGGGCCTGCCCGCGCGTCCGCCCCCACCTCCGGGCCGTCCGCTCGCCCTCGTGTCCGAGGGCGCCGCGAAGCTCGTGGGCGTGCCCGCCGGTTTCTCCGTGGTGCGCAGCCAGTGGTTGAACCTGGACCTCGGCGGCTCCGATCGCGAGTTCAACGTCCCGGGCTTCGACACCTCGTTCTACAGCAGTGGCTTCGAGGAGCGCCGCGTGACGCTCCCGCCGCTGCCGGTGGGCACGTACATCCTCCAGCTCGTCCAGGGCCGCGTGGAGGGGCAGGTGGTGCTCGTCGTCACGGACCTCACCGTGCAGCTCAAGCAGACGGACGGACAGGTGTTGGTGCGCGTGGCGGGGAGGGACCAGAAGCCGCGCGCCGGGGCACAGGTGCAGGTGTACCTGTCCTCGGGCAAGGGGCCCGCGGGCACCACGGACGACAAGGGCGAGGTGACGCTGGCCGTGCAGGAGCCGCGCCTCATCGCCACGGCGACGTCGGGTGGTGACACCGCCATCGTGGACACGGACTTCTACTCGTCGCTGGCGGTGGCGCCGGACGTGTTCATCTACAGCGACCGGCCCATCTACAAGCCGGGCGACGAGGTGAGGTTCCGCGGCCTGGTGCGCCAGCCGGACAGCTTCCTCGCGCGCCTCTTCACGCCGCGCCGGCGTGACGTGGCGGTGAAGCTCGTCTCGGCCGAGGGCCGGGAGATCCGGACGAACGCGAAGGTGGACGAGTTCGGCAGCTTCAACGGCACGCTGAAGGTGCCGGCGGACCTGGGCACGGGCGTGTTGCGCGTGATGGCCGAGCTGGACACGCAGCCGCACCAGGGCGAGGCGCGCGTGCAGGACTACGTGAAACCCACCTTCTACCTGGAGCTGCAGCCGGAGAAGGAGACGGTGGTGCCGGGCGAGACGCTGCGGGCCACGGTGAGGGCGCGGCGGTACGCGGGCGGAGTGCCTCCGGGAACGAAGTACGAGGTGTTCCTCTACCGCTCGCTGCTGGACGCGCCGGCCTGGGTGGATGACGCGGGCCTGGGGGGGCAGGGGAGCGCGGTGACGTACGGGAGCGCCTCGTCTTCGGAGGGCCGGCTGAGCGTGCCCGAGCGCCTGTACTCCACGGTGGCCGAGCGCGGCGTGGAGGAGGATCCGTGGGCGAGCGCCGCGACGTTCGACGCCAACGGTGACGCGCGGATTGAAATCGCGGTGCCCGCGCTCAAGCCGGGCGAGGAGCGGCTGCCGTACCGCTACACGCTCACCGTGCGCGCGCGGGATGATCAGCAGACGTTCGCCAACGCGAGCGCCGCCTTCTTCCTCTCGAAGGTGGAGGTGCTGGGCAGCACGCGCTACTCGGCGGCGGTGGTGAAGAAGGGGACCGAGGCCACGCTGGGCATCCGCGCCACCACGCTCTCCGGCAAGCCCTACGGCGCCACGCAGGGCGAGGTGGAGTTCGTGCTGCGCAAGGCGGATGGCGGCGAGAAGAGCCTGGGCAAGAAGAGCTTCACCACGGCGGCGGATGGCACGTACCGCGAGAAGGTCCCCACCTCGGACGCGGGCGCGGTGGTGGCCCGTGTCACGGTGAAGGACAAGGGCGGCGAGGCCTGGACCGGTGAGGACCAGTTGCTCGTCATCGGCGAGGCCTCGGAGCCGGTGGCGCAGGTGCCCAACCTGACGCTGGCGTCGCTCTCGGGCACGCTGGAGCCGGGGGACACGGCGCAGCTCGTGGCGTTGCTGCCGGACAGCTGGGGCCCGGGGGGCTCGGACGAGGGCCCGGTGTGGGTGACGCTCACGGGCTCGGGCGTGTACGGCACGAGGTTGGTGGAGCAGAAGGGCCGTACGCTGGTGCATGCCTTCGAGGTGGAGAAGCGCTTCGGCAGCGCGGTGTATGCCTCGGTGGCGTACCCGACGGCCTCGGGCCGCTGGGAGGAGCGCACGGTGGGCTTCCGCGTCATCCCCTCCGAGCGCACGCTCTCCGTCTCGTTGCAGCCCCGGCGCGCCGAGGCCACGCCGCTCACCGAGCAGGTCATCGACGTGCGGGTGACGGACCACGAGGGCCAGGGCGTGGTGGCGCAGCTGTCGGTGGGCGTGGTGGACAAGGCCGTCTACGCCATCCAGAACGAGTTCCGCCCGAAGGTGCTGGACTTCTTCTACCCGGTGGGCCGCAACAACGTGGCCACCTTCTTCTCGGCCGAGTTCCAGGGCTACGGCTACGGCGAGGCCCTGGCGCGGAAGATGGCGGGGCTGCCGGATCATGCCTTCGCCTCCATCAAGCCGCCCACGCGGCAGGCGAAGGACCTGGACCGGGACACGGCGTACTGGAGCCCCACGATCGTCACGGACCGGGACGGGCGGGCGACGCTGCGCTTCAAGCTACCGTCCAACCAGACGCTGTGGGTGGTGACGGGCGTGGCGGCGGACACCTCGGGCCGCTTTGGCGAGTCCACGGCCGAGTTCGCCACGCGCGGCGGGCTCAACCTGTACGCCGCGCTGCCTCGGTTCCTCCGGCAGGGGGACGAGGCCCTCGCATCGGTGCGCCTGTCCGCGGGCGAGCTGTCCAAGGGCAGCCAGTTGCTGGACGTGAGGCTCGCGGCGGCGGGGGTGCTCGAGTCCTCCGAGGCGACGCAGAAGGTGGAGCTGGGCCAGGGCGGAGAGCAGGTGCTGCCCATCACCCTGAAGACGAAGGGCCCGGGCTCGGCCGAGCTGGCGGTGGAGGTGACGGGCGGCAAGGAGCCCTTGCGTGACAGGCGCGCGGTGGCGGTGCGGCCGGCGGTGCTGGAGGAGCCGGTGAAGGTGTCCCAGTGGGGTGGCGGCTCGCTGGCCCTGCCCGCGGCGCAGCGCGCGACGGTGTCCGAGGTGCAGCTGGTGTTGCAGCCGTCGCTGGTGGACGCGGCGCTCTCCAACGTGCGCGAGCTGCTCACGTACCCGTACGGGTGCCTGGAGCAACTGGTGTCCACCACGGTGCCCAACGTGGCGCTGTACCAGACGCTGAAGAAGGCGGGCTCGCTGGAGTCGCTCGACACGGACAGCCAGTCGCTGCTGGCCGAGGCGCGTAGCCGCTCGGTGCAGGGCACGGCCCGCATCCTGGAGATGTCCGTGCGCGGCGGTGGCTTCACCTGGTTCAGCGGTTACAGCACGCCGGATCTGCCCATGACGCTCATCGCCCTGGACGGGCTGGCGTACGCGGTGGAGGCGGGGCTGGTGGACCGGAATGATCCGCGCATCACCGAGAGCATGCGCTGGCTGGAGGCCCAGGAGGGGCTGCCCTTCGAGTGGGACGCCACGCGGGCCTGGGTGCTGGCGCGGCTGGACGGGGAGCGGCAGGCGGCTCGGGTGCGCGCGCTGGTGGAGGCCGCGCAGCCGGGAGACCTGTACCCGCTGGCGATGGCGGTGCTGGCCGCGGAGAAGTCGGGCGTGATGAAGGAGCCCGCGCTGAAGGGCCGCATCGACGAGCTGGTGGCCCGGAGCAACGAAGGCTTCGTCACGCTGGCCAACCTGCCCGCGCCGAGCGAGGCGCTGTGGCGCTACCCGCTGCGCCGGGTGGGCCTCACCGCGATCCTCGGGCACGCGGCGTCCTTCGGGAAGATGGACGTGGACAAGGCGCGCCGGCGGTTGCTGGAGGCGCTGACGGAGCCGGGGCTGTCCACCTTCGATCGAAGCACGGCGCTGCTGCACTCGATGTGGCTCATCGAGCGCGACGCGAAGGAGTTCCGCAAGCTGGCGCCGCCGGAGGTGAAGGGAGCGAAGGGCCCGGTGCGCTTCACGCCGCGAGGCATGGGGCTGGTGGCGACGCTGGAGCCGGGGACGCGCTCGGTGGACGTGGCGGACTTCGCGGGCGTGGCGACGCTGCGGGCCACGGCGGCCACGCCGCTGGCGGAGGTGAAGCCGGTGGCCGAGGGCATGAGCCTCCAGCGCGTGTACTACGTGCTGCGCGAGGGCGGGCGGGTGAAGCTCGAGCCGGGCGTCAGCGTGAGCCAGGGCGAGGAGGTGTACGTGGAGCTGACGCTGGATGCGCGCGGCGACAACCGGAACCGCTCGGCGTACTACGTGCTGGAGGACGCGGTGCCGGCGGGCTTCGTGCCGCTGGTGGAGGACAAGGAGTTCCGCGGTCCGCCGCACGCGCTGCCGCTGGCTCCCGAGGCTCTCAAGCGCCGCTCGCTGAGCCCCGAGCGCGCCACGTTCTTCTTCGAGGAGCCGGCGTGGTGGAGCGACAGTCCGCGCACGGTGGGGTACGTGATGCGGGCGCAGTTCGCGGGCACGTTCTCCGCGCCGCCGGCCTTCATCGAGGACATGTACGTGACGAGCATCCGCGGGCGCACGGGGACGGACGTGCTGAAGGTGGCGCCGTCCCAGCGCAGCCCGGGCGACGTGGGTCCGGGCGGGTGGTGAAGCGGTGATGGGGTGGGCCGCCATGACGGTCGCCATGCTGGCGGCCACCCCCGTCTTCCTCACGAGGGGAGACGTGACGCCCGAGGCGGAGCTGCGCGCCGAGGCCGAGTCCACGTGGAAGGCGCTGGAGGCGCGCTACGTGGCCGAGGCCGGCGGTGCACCGGGCCGGGCGCCGATGAACATCTCCCTGCGCCGGGGCGTGGGGATGTTGCCCTCGCGCAATGGGCAGGGGCGGCCGGGCACGGTGGAGCTGCGGCAGGAAAAGCCCGGCGTGCTGGATGAGCGGTTGCGCGTGGCGCTGCGGCATGAGCTGGCGCACCAACTGCTGTGGTGGGCGTGTCCGGCCTCGGCGGAGGACCGGCTGTTCCACGAGGCCTTCGCGTTGGCGGTGAGCGGGGAGCTGGCCGAGTGGCGGGAGGCGCCCTACCAATCACTGACGAGCGCCTCGGCGGAGCTGGCGCGTAACCCGGACGTGGACACGCCGCGAGCCCGGCGGGCCCTGGCGCGCGTGCTGAACGAGAGCACGGGCTTTCCGAGAGCCCTGACGCGCCGGCTGAGGCAGTGCCAGGACGGGGCCCGGTGGGCGGTGCCGCTGTCGGTGGACGAGCTGGCCGGGGTGGCACAGGTGGTGGCCTCCGCCACGGTGGTGCTCAGCCGTCACTCGGGCGAGGTGCTGTTCTCCGAGGGGGACATCCGCACGGCGATGCCGTACGGCTCGACGCTGAAGCCCTTCGTGGTGGCCGGGAGCGGGGGGCCTCCGCCGGTGCTGTCTCCACGAGCGGAGGTGCCCGAGTGGGTGTGTGGTGAGCGGCTGCCCGGGAAGGTGGACGCGAAGACGGCGCTGGTGCGCTCGTGCAACGGATACTTCCTGGACTGGGAGGGGCAGGGGAGTGCGCCGAGGGCCTTCGGTCCCTGGGGCGCGGTGCTGGCCGCGGTGGGGCTGTCCGGCGAGCCCCTGGACATGGCGGATGCCATCGGACTGCAATCGACGCTGCGCCTCTCGCCGTGGGGGCTGGCCCAGGCGTACCGGCTGTTGGCCGAGGCGCGGCCGGACCTGATGGAGGTGCTCTCGGGCAGCGCCGCACGCGGGACGCTGTCCGAGCTGCCGGCCTCGAAGGATTACGCGGGCGTGGCGGCGAAGACGGGGACGGTGCGCGACGCGGAGAGCCGGCCGAGGCTCGGGTGGATCGTCGCGGTGGATGGGGACATGGTGGCGGTGGTGGCTCGGCCAGGGAAGATGCCGCGCGCCTTCGCGCACGAGGTGCCCGAGGTGTTGGCGAAGGTGCGCAAGAAGCGGAGCGGGCTGGAGGCCGCACGGGTACAGGTGATGGGACTGGTGCAGCCGAGCGCCATCGAGGTCCGGTGCCAGGGCGCGGGGTTTCTCCTTGAGCAGGGCACGCCAAGAGCCGTCCCCGAGGGCTTCGCGAAGCTGGAGCCGCTCGTACAGATAGGGGCGATGGTGTGCCTCGGGAGCCCATGGCGGGTGCGCTTCCCGGATGCGCCCGCTGGCCGCGATTACGCCGGCATCTTCACGAACTCTCCGCCTCCTCCCTACAAGCCGCCCGCCGGAGTGCCCACGAGCCCGAATGCCCTCAAGGCGCGGAGGGGCTCGGATTTCCTCTTCCGCACCACGCGCCTGCAATACACGGCGGGAGTGGTGGCGGCGGAGGATGCGTCGCTGAAGGGTGAGGCGAGGGTGGCGCTGGCGCGCGTGGTGGCGCACAACGAGCGGCATGCCCACAGCCGCCACGCGGGCCGGCCGGTCTGCGACACGACGCACTGCCAGGCGTTCCTCGGGACCGTGCGCGTGCAGCCCGAGGAGGAGCGGGCGCTCGCGGCACCGCCCTTGCGTTGGCGCGAGTGGCTGCCGTTCTCACAAGGAGGCCAGGAGCCGTGGAGTGAGACACGTCCGCGCGAGCGGGTGGACTCTCTGCTGGGAATGGGCGTGACGGCGGTGCGCTTCGCGGACGGGCGCGTGCATTTCCTGCGCACGAGGCGGGAGGGAGGCGCTGTCTTCGACGCTGCGGAATCGCTGCCGTGCGAACTCTTGCGTTCAGCGCTGAAGCTCCCCGCCTGTCCACGCACCGCCCACTTCGGGGACAGGGAGGTCTCGTTCGAGGGGCGGGGCCAGGGCCACGGCGAGGGGCTCGACGTGGAGGCGGCGAAGGAGAGCAGCCTCGATTCCGGGCGGATCCTTGAGCGCGCCTACTCCAGGTGAGGCAACCCGTTCCGTGGGGGAGCCACGAAATCGGGGCAGGTTCATCGTTCTCTCCGTCCTTGGAGGCCGGGAGTACCATGGCGAAGTGACTGACGCGCAGCCCACCATCACAGACGAGGTCGAGCGCTATCTCCGCACTGGCCACGCCGACCTGCATCTCACCGCGTGGCCGGGAGGTTTCCTCGAGCATGCCCGGCGAGCCATCCGAAGCCTCTCGTTGTCGAGAGTGACGTGACGAACCTCGTGCACCCGTCTGTTCCCACACATGCTCCCTCTAGCTCTGCTGGATTTATACATGAGGGCTAGCACCATGGATCAATGGAAACGCAAGCACCCACCTGCATTGTTTGTCTCCGTAATGATGGAGGCGCCGATAGTCGCGAACACGTTCTCCAAAATGGATTACGAGCACGGTTCCTGTTGCCGCGCGGTGTTTTGTGCGACCGCTGCAACAACGCAACATCCGTGTTAGACCGAGCGCTCCTTGATTTTGTGTCGTTATCAATGCGCCAGAGTCCCGAGAGATCCGTTCTCTCTGGAAGTACCGCCATCTGCAAGCTGGACGGGCGGTGGTGGAGAACTCATGCGACTGAGCGGAGTTGGAATCGCCCTCTACCGCCGCAATTGCTCGTTCTTGCTGATGGTACCATAAGGGCATGGGGCGCAAGTCCAGACGTGCTTCAGGTTATGCGTTCTGAACTACATCCCAATGCTTCGCCAGATATCAGCGGCTGTGACTTCCGAGAATTCGAGGTGGAATTGGGTGGGCAGGTGATTGTCGCACGCAGCAGGCGGGGGGTGTACCAGGTTCTAGCTGCCAGTGAGTCTGAACAAAGAGCAGTGGAGCAGATCATTGCTTCTGGGCAGCTGGCGAAATTGCCTTGGGATTTCAGCCCCGGGCTTGATGTGCTCCTCAAGAGCACACAGACGCCTGTTGTTGGGGTCCTGCCTTTGCGTGTGGACTATGCCCATCGGGCACTTTACAAGATCCTCCTCAGTTTCGTCGCGTATGCTCTTGGCCCGGAGTTGGCGCGACTCAGAGTGTTTGATGTCTTTCGTCGAGCAGTCCTTGAGGGGCAGATCGAAAGAGAATATGCGTTCGAGCTGGGTGTTGAGCGGATTCAGCGCATCGCGCAAGGTGGGGAACGGCTGGGATTCGGGCGAGAGGCGGCTGTTTTCCTTCTCCTTTTTCAACAGGACACGCCAATCAAAGCTGAGTTGGCGGCAGAACACGTCTTGCAACCTGGCAAGCATTCATTGGTTATTGGCTGTGCGCATGGTCATATCAATGCCTTGGTCTCATTCTATGGTATGCCCCATGCCAGTTTGATGTGTCCTGTGCCAGGACTCGACTGGTCTCCGAAGGGGATTTGGGGGTGTGCCATCGTCGATCCAAGGGATGGTGCCTCTAGCAATGACGGCATCGGGCGCCCATCTCCGGAAGGTTTGGAGCACATCTCTCGTTATCTACATGAGTTGTCGAGTAGATATGAGGGGGATAGAGCCGAAATCGGGTGCTCGCTGTTGCCGAGTAAGCCCCAATTAATGAAGTTTGGTTTCACTTATGAGGCACAGGCAAGCTCTTGAGGCAATGCCGACATCTCAACCATTCGCGCTGGTCTCTATTCTTTTCCGCTCGCACTCTTCCTCTCAAGCCCTCCTCGAAATGGCGAAAGCCGAGTAAAATGATTTGTACGAGTTTGATTCCTCCGATACCATTCCCTCGTCCTCTCGTTCTGGGACATGGAGTTCGTCCTGTTCCATCTGACCGGGATTTATGGAATGCTTGTAAGAGGCTTGCTTGAACACGATTTCTGGGCAGGGAGTGCGTGCCGCGTACGAGGTTGCAAAGCGGGTTTATCTATCCGTAATGAGTGAGACTTCGGGCGTGCGTAAATTGGTTCAGCAAAAAGCCATGTCAAAGTCTTCGGCTTTGAATTATATCCGCAACTTCCAGAAGATGTGTCTCGGGCAGGCTTACCACTATACGATCAACGCAGAAGCAACGCGCTATTTCCTTGAGCACATCCGAGATGATTTCGGAGCTGAAACAGCTACAAGGGCTGTTTGTTCGGTACGAGCCCACCTTGTGCGCTATAGAAATGGAAGGCCTGGGCAGTTGAAGGATGTTGAAGCGATCTGCGACGAATTTGAACGAGGTTTGCTCTCAGATGAGTTCCAGAGGGAGCAGAACGCCTTCCTTGAAGCTGTGTTGAGCGCACAGCGATCATCTGAAGAAGAGCGGCAGTTAAGGCTCGCATCTGCCCCGCGCAAGCCCCGCAGAAAGCTCGTGCAGACGGTCGCGTACGAGCGTAACCCTGACGTGGTGGCAGAGGTGTTGGCGCGAGCCAATGGCCTCTGCGAAGGGTGCCGCCAATCCGCGCCGTTCATTCGCGCCTCCGATGGCACTCCCTATCTTGAGGTGCATCATTGCATCCGACTCGCAGATGAGGGCGAAGATACTGTTGAGAATGCTATTGCTCTCTGCCCTAACTGCCATCGAAAAGCTCACTTTGGCAGTGAAGACCTAACGTGAGTTGGTTGATGGGTGGCCCCAGCCATTTCTCCGCCCCAGCAGGGTATGGGCGTCGTGCGCGATCTGGTCGGCTCACAGGTTGCCCGAAAGGTACCGTCCTGCGGGCAGCGCGGAGCAGCCTTGAACTGGACGGCCCTGCATGGCCGCGCTGCGTCTCGGGTCGTCGCGGGGTGCAAGGGGGTCCCACCCGTGCTCCTTGAACCAGTGTGTCGGGTAGCAGTCCCAGGACCGCGCATGTCCAGAGCTGTCGACGGCAGCCGAGATCCGATGAGATTTGACGGTCGGGTCGAGAAGTCGACCGGAGTGGTAGAGCGCCGTACACCACCTGCGCAGTAGCGGGCGGCGATAAAAAGAGAGGGCCCGGGTCTGTGCCACCCGAGCCCTCCGGAGTGTTGCGGTCGGCTGGCGGCAGGAGTGCCTCCGGGCCGCGGCCCCGTCAAGTTCCTGCCCGTCCGCTCGGAGTGTGCGGACGTGGAGCTTCTTCTCGAGGAGCGTTGCTCCTGGTGCCTCAGGGTCTTCTTCATTTGCCCCTCCTGCTATCGGGGCCAGTCCTACTGTAGCCCGGAGTGCCGCGAGGCCGGCCGCCAGCGGGTGGTACGTGCGGCCAGGGCCCGCCACCAGCGTAGCGAGGAGGGGCGGTTGGACCACCGCGACCGGCAACGCGCCTACAGGCAGCGGCGAAGCCAACGCACCAGGTACAGCGTGACGGCTCCACCTTCGCAGTCGCATCCGGCCGCGGTGGAGTGCGCGGCGCCGGGCGAGCCGAGCGCACCGATGGGCGGTGAGCGCGAGCGAGCCGGCGTGGAGATTGAGCATGGATTCCCCCTCGCTGCTGCTGTGGCCCTCGGCCACGCAGACGCGCCTGTTGCTGACACACGGCCCGGAGGAGAAGCTGAGGGCGGTGCTGCCCCCGTTGACGCACCTGCGCCACGGCCGGGCGGTGACGACGGTGCTGGAGGGACTGGCGCTGTGGATGGACGCACCGTTGCGCGTTGTGCTGTGTGCCAACGCCACGGCCGTTTCGTACTGGCTGGGATTGACCGACGCACGTGGCGTGGGTACGCGCGGCCTCTTCTACGAGGTGCAGCTCGTCGCGCCACGGGACAAGCGCCTGAGCACCGAGGTGCACGGCCTGGGTGACTTCGGGGACATGCACGCGCTGAGCGAGGCGCCGCCGACGGGAGGGTTGCCGTGACGGTGGACACGCAGGTGGAGGCGGAGGTGCGGCGGCTGTACTACGCCGAGCACTGGAAGGTGGGCACCATCGCCAGCCAGCTTTCGGTGCACGGGGACGTGGTGCGCCGGGTGCTGGGACTGCTGGAGCGCGGCGGAGCGTCACGACAGGAGAAGCCGCGGCTGGTGGAGCCGTATGCGGACTTCATCGGCGAGACGTTGGCGCGCTACCCGAAGCTGCGAGCCACGCGGCTGTACGACATGCTCAGGGGCAGAGGGTACGAGGGCAGCGTGCGGACGGTGCGCGAGTACGTGGCCGGAGTGCGCCCGCGGCCCACGAGGGAGGCCTTCCTGCGGGTGGAGCCGCTGGTGGGCGAGCAGTCGCAGGTGGACTGGGCCTACGTGGGAAAGGTGAAGGTACCCGGAGGAGAGAGAGCGCTGTGGCTGTTTGTCCAGGTGCAGGCCTGGTCGCGCGGCATGTGGGGCGAGTTCGTCTTCGACATGGGAGCCCACTCGCTGGTGCGCTCGCTGGTGAGAGCGGCGGGCTACTTCGGCGGCACCAGCCGGCAATGGCTGTTCGACAACCCCAAGGCGGTGGTGCTGGAGAGGTATGGGGACGCGGTGCGCTTCCACCCGCTGCTGCTGGAGGTGGCGGGCCACTACCGGGTGCAGCCGCGGGTGTGCGCGGTACGCAAGGCCAACCAGAAGGGCAAGGTGGAGCGGGCCATCCGCTACCTGCGCGAGCGCTTTCTGGCGGGCCGGAGCGTGCACTCGGTGGAGCAGGGCAACCGGGAGCTGTGGGCCTTCCTTCAGGAGGTGGCCCACGCGCGAGCCCACCCCACGCAGCCCGGGCGCACCGTGGCCGAGTGCCTGGCCGAGGAGAAGCAGCGCCTGCTTCCGCTTCCACCGACACCGGCCAGCACCGACAGGGTGGAGCCGGTGAGCGTGGACGCCACCGCCTTCGTCCGCCTGGACACCAACAGCTACTCCGTGCCTCCGCGTTACGCCAGCACCTCCCTCACCCTGGTGGCCGATGACACCCGCGTGCGTCTGCTGGACGGCGCCCAGGAGGTGGCCCGCCATGCCCGCTGCTGGGGCCGGCGCCAGCTGGTGGAAGCCCCCGAGCACCGCGAGGCCCTGCTCGCCCTCAAGCGCCATGCACGTGAGCCCAAGGGGCAGGACAGGCTGCGCTCCGCCGTGCCCGGCGTGGAGGCCCTCTTCACCCGCTGGGTGGAGGCCGGCCGCAACGTGGGCAGCCTCACCGCCCGCACCCTCCGGCTGCTGGACACCTACGGCCCCGCCCTCCTGGCCGACGCCGTCCATGAAGTGCTCCAGCGTGGCACTCATGACCCGGGCGCCCTGGCCGCCGTGTGCGAGCAGCGCCGCCTCGCCCTGCGCCAGCCCCTTCCCCTCGAAGTCCACCTCGGCGGCCATGTCCCTGACCGGGACGTGCTGCCTCACTCCCTGGAGTCCTACGATGATTGCACCACCCGTCGACGTGATTGACAGGCTGCGCACCCTCGGCTTTCGCGCCGCCCCCGAGGCCTTGCGCTCCCTGCTGGAGAGCTCCACCCGCGGCCGGGCCTCGCCCACCGAGCTGTGCGAGCGCCTGGTGGAACTGGAGCACCGGGCCCGCGATGCCACCAACCTCGACCGCCGCACCCGCGTCGCCACCCTGGGCACCTTCTCCACCCTGGACCGCTTCGACTGGAATCACCCGCGCAGCATCGACAAGCCGCTCTACGAGCAACTGCTCACGCTCGACTTCCTCGCGCACGGGCACAACGTGCTGCTGCGCGGCCAGAGTGGCGTGGGCAAGACGACGCTGGCTCAGAACCTCGGCCTCACCGCCCTCCAGCAGGGCTACACCGTGCGTTTCACCACCCTCGCGAGCGCCCTGGCCGACCTGCTCAAACAGGAGTCCCTCCCCGCTCTCGACAGGCGTCTACGCCGCTACCTCCAGCCGGACCTGCTGATTCTCGACGAGCTGGGCTACCTGCCGTGTGACAGCCGCTCTGGAGACCTGCTCTACAACATCATCAGCCAGCGGCATGAGAAACGCGCAACGGTGATAACCACCAACTTGTCATTCAAGCAGTGGGGGACTGTCTTCCCTGGTGCGGCGTGCGTCGCGGCCCTGGTGGATAGATTCGTCCAGCACTGCCATGTGCTGGATATCGACGCGGACTCCTGGAGGCAGAAGCACGCGGGCCAGGCCCCGCAGCCGACAGCTCCGGCTCCCAAGCGCAAGAGCGCCAAATCCGCTTGAGCGCCCAGCCTCCGTGAAGCACCTCGCCCCCCGGTCGCGCCAACGATCGGGGGGGTTGTCGTCTTGGGGGGGGGAGGATGCTCGGCCGACCCGACCGTCAAATTCCGTCGGATCTTCGCTGCCGTCTACACCCGCATGCCCCGCACCTCGGGCCCGTCGCCGAGCGCCTCGCGCACGCCGCGCGGCAGCTCGCCGTGCGCCATCATCATCTGGCCGGCCTGAATCCGCACCGCGGCGCTGACGGCGGGCAGGGAGAGGACGCCCGCCCGCACCAGCCGGTTCACCCTCTCCACCCACTCGGCGGAGACGACAATGCGCGTGCCCATCATCACGCCGTTGCCGCCCATCACCATGCCCACCCCGAGTGTCACGGGGGCCGAGGGCCGCAACGCGGGCAGCGAGAACTTCAGCGCTGACCTCATCGTCACCAGCTCCATGAGCTGCGCCAGCAACATCACCTTCTCGACGTTCCTCAGCCCCGAGTGAAGGCGCTCCGCCGTCCTGTTGAACTCGCCGGACAGGTAGCCCATCAGCGCGGGCATGTTCTCCGCCGCTGCCTCCACCTGCCCTGACTCCAGCGAGGCCAGTGCGGTCATGGCTGGCTCCACCATCTTCCGCCAGCGGTCCATGTCCACGAACAGCGTCTCCACTGAGTTGTAACCCTGCTTGAACGCCACATCGAGGAGGTTGAGGAAGTCCACCCAGGCCGCGAGCAGCAGCGAGCCCAGCAGGGCGGCCTCCAGCCGTGGGCCCGCCAGACACAGCAGGGCCAGCTGCATGTCCGGGTCCTCCACGTCCGCGGCGGCGTGGGCCAGCCGGGTGGCGGCGGCGAACTCGGCGTCCAACCACCGCAACTGGCTCTGGCCATACTCGAGAGAGGGCACGAAGAGGCCCGCGGCCTTGCCGGCGATGCCCCAGTGGCTCTTGCGCAACCTGGACAGCTCCCCGGAGAGGTCGCGGGTGGAGCCAGACACGTCGAGCAGGGCACCGCGAAACGCCAGGTGGGCAGCCAGGGCGCTCTGCCACGCCGTCTCTTCCGTGCCGCCAGGGCCCACCGCCGTCACCGCCTCCCGCACGTCCTGGCGGCGGTGCAGCCGCTGTGGACCCTCGGGCTTGGGCGCGGACTCCTCGCTCGGGTCTCTGGCCCATGCGGGCGTGGCGGCCTCGTGCGGCGTGTAGCGCAGGTGCGTTCCCCGGCCGGGTGGTGACGTCCGCGACGCACAGGCGTTGGACAGCAGGGTCAGGGCCAGCAGCAGCCCCGTCCACTTGAATCCTGGCGACTCAGCGCGCATGGCTCATCCCCAGGCCCACGGAAGCAAAGGCCTCCAGGCGCTGCGCGCCCTGGCCTCGCGGAAACAGCAGCGTGCCGCCGTCCAGCACCAGCATGGGGTTCACATGAGCGTCGTACTGCTCCTCTACCCCATGGCGCCAGATGGTTCGTGCCGCGGATGGTGCCACGACACCTCGAGCGTGCCTACGCCAGGTGAGGCAACCCGTTCAACCGCGCCACCCACTGGAGGATGTCCGTGGGTTGGTGGGCGATGGAGTCCGGGTTCACGCGCGTGAGGACGTCGAGGGAATCGAGCCCCCACGACACGGACAGCACGCGCAGCTTCGTCTTCTTGCAGGCCACCACGTCCCGCTCTTCATCCCCGACGTAGACCACCTGCTCTGAGGTCAGCCCGTACGTCTTCAGGTACCGGGAGATGACCTTGTCCTTGCCGAACAGGTTGCTGGAGCAGTGGACGCGCCGGACAACGGACTCCATGCCGTTCTTCGCGAGGAACCGCTGGATGTTCTCGGTCGCGTTGGACGAGATGATGCCGACCGTGAGGCCGTGGCGGTGGAGCGTCTGGAGCACGGACAGCATGCCGTCGAAGGCCCGCACCGAGTCCACGACGTTCCTGTAGCTCCGGGCGACCTCCACCATCAACGAGGGCACCTTGTAGAGCGGGACCCCCATCTTGCTGCATCGCTCCGGGATGGAGAGCCTGCTCAAGACGGGGATGTCCTCCTCGGCCATCGGCTTGAACCGGTGCTTCTCCGCCACCTGGTTGTAGACGCCGAGGAGCGCCGACTTCGAATTGGCGATGGTGCCATCGAAGTCGAACACCACGTTGGAGATCATGCCGCGGACCTCAGTGCGCCGGCTTGAACGTCCCCGGCCGGGACGCCGCCGCCTGCTGCACGGCCTGCTCGAAGTCTTCCCGGCTGGTGTAGGTGCTGATGCCGCCCAGCTTGAGGCTGGCCAGCGACACCCCCATCAGCACCACCTTCGAGCCGAACAACACGCTCAGCGAGTTGATCTTCGGCGCGAGCGGTATGGCGCGCTCCGTCATGATGGTCCGCGCCTCGGTGGCGTAGAGCTCCATCTCCTCCCAGTCGTGGAAGATGTCCGTCTTCGTCTGGGTGGAGACGATTCCCTCGATGCTCGTCATGGCGAGGTGGGCCAGGTGGGCGTCGTACATCGCTCCCTGGAACCGCGTCACGATGACGTGGGGGGCGGGCTGCCACAGCCGCAGCTCCCCGTTCGGGGTGGTCCAGGTCTTGGTTCCATTCACGACCGAGTGCGCGAGCATGCGGGGCGAGTTACGGCAGCCGACGGCTGGAAGCAAGGACTGACGCTTCCCAGCCGCCGATGTGTGCTGGGGTAGGGGGTCCAACGTCGATCATAGGTCATTGGCCCGAAGAGTGCTCCCCCCGGTCGAGAAAGAGGTCGTCCCGTGGCACGGGGAGGTTCCGAGCGGAGCGGGAGACCGAGGGGTCCGCCCGGCGCTCCACCGTTTCGAGCAGGCGCAGCAACCGCTCTCCCGAGCCGTCCAGGGTGTCGCGGGCGACGCCATGGGCCTCCAGGGCGGCGAACAGGGCGGGCAGGTCCCCCGTATGGCGGAGGCCTCGGGCACAGGCGCCTCCCGGCCGGGCGCGGAGGATGGCGCTGCTGAAGTCGCTGCCGAGCATGACGGCCTCGGGGCCCGCCTGCCGGGCGTAGTGCAGCCAGTGGGCCACGTCGTCGTCGCAGGTTCCCGGTTGGAAGCCCTCCCAGCGCTCGGAGAGGGGGACCTCCTGGAAGGGGGAGCGGAAGAGGCCGATGCCGATCAGCCCTCCGCCCGCGGCGATCCGTTGGGCGAGGGGCGTGCTCAGGCAGCGCGTCGCGGCCCAGCCGGCCCCGGTGTGCGAGTAGAGGAGCGGCGCCCCCGCGGGCCCGGCGATGGCGAGCACCTCCTCGATGGTCCGGTCGCTGGCGTGGGCCACGTCGATCAGGATGCCGAGCTGGATCATCCTCCGGACCGCGTCCGCGCCGAGCGGCGTCAGGCCTCCGTCCCGTCCGTTGGCGAGGCCACCCACCACCGCGCCGAACTGGTCATCGGCCGCGTCCGCCAGCGGGTTGTCGACGAAGTGGACGAGGGTGATGGATCTCGCGCCCGCGGCGTAGAGCAGATCCACGTCCTCCACGCGCCGGATGCCCTCGCCGCCCTCGACGGCGGGGATGAGCACGAGCTGGCCGTCCGCGAGCTTCCGCCGAGCCTCCGCGGCACCGTGGGCCAGCACGAAGTCGGGGTTGCGCCGCGTGAAGGCCTCGAGCTCCGTGAGTTGGTGGAGGGCCTCGCCCAGTGCGCCGCGGCCGGGACGGGTGGCGGGAGGAGGCCAGACCGTCGCGAGGATGAGCCGTACTCCCGCCCGCCGCAGCGCCGCCGCGTCCACCTGGTTGACGAAGCGCTCCGTGTGCGAGCCCGCCAGCACGCCGTCCCCGGGCTCGCCCTGGAAGAGGGGCCCGAGTGCCTCGCGCATGGTCACGTGCACGTGGAGATCGGCCCGGATCACCTCGGGCGCCACCGCGGGAGCCGGTTCTTCCAGAAGTGGCCTCGGGCCGGCGCACCCCAGGCTTCCCAGCAACATCAACGAACAGAGCCACGTCCCCTGGATGGTCATTGCCTCACCTCTGGCCGAGGAGCATGCCGGAGCGACAGGGGGATTGTCGTGTTGCGCATGCTCCCTCTCCCTCTGGGAGAGGGCGGGGGGTGAGGGTCGTCACACGGAGTACGCA
>NZ_JPMI01000091.1 GCF_000733295.1 Archangium violaceum Cb vi76
ACACGGAGTACGCACATGGAGTACGGAGGGGAAGACCCTCACCCTGGCCCTCTCCCAGAGGGAGAGGGGATGCCGGGAGTGCTGAGAATGGGCGCTGCCCGCTGTAGGGTTGACGCTCCATGAGTCACTCTGACGCGGCTGCCTGGCAGCTCCCCTGGCGCGGGTTGGGCCTGAGCAGCAACCTCGACGCGGCGGACCAGCCGCACCCCTACCGGCTGCTCGCCGAGTCCCCCGGCCTCTTCGACTACGTCGAGTACAGCGCCCCCCTGTCGCTCGACGAGACGCGGCGGCACGCCTCGCTCTTCCCCGAGATGTGGGAGCGCCGCGGCGACGTGCCCGTGCTCTTCCACCCCGTGCACCTCAACCTCTACGGCCCCGAGCTGGAGCCCGTGAAGGCGCTCCAGGACCTGGATGCGCACGCGCGTGCCGTGGGCAGCGCCTGGGTGGGCAACGACATCGGCTGGTGGCACGCGGGCGGGCAGCCCTTCCCGGGCTACCTCTACTTCACCCCTCCCTTCACCGAGGCCGGTGTCCGCGACAGCGTGGCCCACGCGCTCCACGTCCAGTCGCACCTGTCCGTGCCGCTCGCGCTGGAGAACCCCGCCGCCTTCGCGAAGCGCGGCGAGCTGCACGTGCTGGACTTCATGGCCCGCGTGCACGCGCGCACCGGTCTGCCACTGCTGATCGATCTGGGACACCTGCTCAGCTACCAGCTCGCCGCCAGGCTGCCCCTGGAGGCAGGGCTCGATGGCTTCCCGTTGGACAAGGTCATCGAGATCCACCTGGCCGGTGGCGTCATCACGCGGCGCAACGGGCGGGGCTACTACGTGGATGACCACACCCAGCCCGTGCGCGAGGAGCTCTTCGGCCTGCTGGAGTCGCTGTTGCCGCGCTGTCCCTCGTTGCGCGCCGTCACCTTCGAGGGAGACGGCCACCCGCCCGAGGTGGCTGCTCTCACGCTGCGCCGCCTGCGCAAGCTGGTGCCCGCCGCGCCGCCGAGGCCTCCGCTCGCGCTCACCCCGGTGAAGGAGCCCGCGCCGGCCCTCACCCGCGAGAGCGAGCCGTGGTCCCTCTACGACATCGGCTACGGCGTGAAGGCGGAGACCGGGGGCGACGTGGAGGGAGCCCGGGCGGAGACGGATTTCCGCCTCGCGGTGGTGGCGGAGACGCTCGATCGGGACTGGCCGGTGTCGCGGTTGCTGCTCGCGGGCACGCGGGAGGGGCTGCGCGCCTTCACCGCCTCCAAGGAGTTCCGCGAGCTCTTCGATGGCCTGGGCCGTTCACCGGGACATGCCTTCGCGTCCTGGGCGCGGCGCCAGTTGCGCGAGCGTCCGGACGAGGGCGCGGCGGCGGCGGTCACCTTCGAGACGTTCCTGCCCAACGCCTTCATGACGCGGCCCGCGCCGGCGCCCGGCCCGGGGCAGGTGGGGCTGGCCGAGGACGTGCGCGTGGGCTCCTTCCCCGTGGACCTCACCGAACTCGTCTTCGCCGCGAAGTCCCTGCGCCGTCACCTCACGGGGCGGGCGTGGGCGTGCGAGGTGCTGGACGTGAGTGGCCTCGAGTCGCTCGCGCAGGTGGCCCGGCGTCCGGCTCCGGGCCCGTGGACCTTCGTCGTGCGGCGCAGGGGCAGGGGGCTGGAGGTGCTCCCGGTACCGCCTTCGCTGTCGCAGGTGGTGCGCTCGCTCGCGCAGGCGCCCCGGGCGGTGGAGGAGCTTCCCGCCCCGGTGCTGGCGGAGGGCAGGGCCCTGGGCGTATTGCGCCGGGGCTGAGCCGCTCGGGCCGGCTCAGGGGCAGGGCCCGCAGTCCCTGCCGCAGTTGTCGTAGGACTCGCCCGTGCCGCACTTCTCGCTCACCTGACAGGTGCCATCCCCGCACGTGTAGATGTCCGAGCGGAGCATCCGGGTGGTGATGGCCGGGTAGCTGATGCCGTTGTAGGCGCAGGACACGTAGAAGCGCCGCGCGGCATCCAGGGTGCAGAACCTCCCGCAGTCCTGCTCGACGCGCACGAGCGGGGCACAGGGCTGCTCCTCCGTGCCCACCCTGCTGGACAGGGCGCAGGCGCGCGCGGTGCTCTCCCTCGCGTTGAACGGGCGCCCGTCGTTGCCGGCGTAGATGCCCTCGGCGTTGAAGACGTTGCCGAAGAAGCAGGCCTCCTTTTCCGAGTACAGCCCCAGTTCCCAGTCCGAGGTGGGGATGGCCACGCCCGTGGCGCTCAGGCCCTGCACGGAGATGGAGATGTGGAGCTCGTACTTGTCCACGTGGGCCGCCAGACAGGCCGAGATGATGCGTTGCTCGGTCAGCGTGGCGGGCGCGCCGTTGCTCCAGTCCGGCGCGAGGCCCAGCGTCCCCGTCCACTGCCAGGTCCGCCCCGTGGTGGCGGACGTATAGGTGCGGCTCACTCCGGCGGGGACGGCGCAGCGGACCACGTACTTCATCACCGCGTCGTGCAACTCCGGGTTCGTCTGGAACCAGGTGTCGAACTCCGCGGTGGTCAATCCCTGGAGGGACAGGCCGTTGAGCGAAAGCCCGTTGAGCGACAACCCATTGAGGGACAGGCCGTTGAGCGACAGCCCATTGGGGGTGTGCAGATCCTTGAGTGCGTGGGTACTCGAGACGAACGGCTCGGGCCCGGGTGCTGTCTCCAGTGGTTCACAGCCGCTCGTGGCCAGCACCACCACCACGGGCCTCAGTCGACGGATACCTGCGGCGAAGACTCCTGTTGGCATGGCTTCCCCCCCAACGGTTGCGATGGGTCCGGGCCGGGGCCCGGGGAGCCTCGAAGGCGTGCTCGCGAGGAAGGCGTGCTCCAATTGGAGAATGGGCTTATGGGTGAAATCAGTAAAGATGATGAAGCCAGGTATGTCGGCGAGGTGTCTGGGGTCCGACAGAGGGGCCGAAGCGGGAATTGTCCGGTTTCAGACGCAGCCTTGCGCGTGCCCACCCTGCTGCGGTAGTTGCGCCTCATGTCGTCACCCCTCGTCGTTGGCATCGCCGGTGGTACCGCCTCTGGCAAGACGACGGTCGCCCGGAAGGTCCGCGAAGCGCTCGCCGACTGCCGCGTGGCCTTCATCGATCAGGACTCGTATTACCGGGATTTGTCGGACCTGACGCTGGCCGAGCGCCGGGAGGTCAACTTCGACCATCCGGACGCCTTCGACACGGACCTGCTCGTGGCGCACCTGCGCGAGCTGAAGGCGGGCCGGCCCATCCAGAAGCCGGTCTACGACTTCGTCACCTCCACCCGGCAGAATCACACCGTGCGCGTGGATCCGGGGGACATGATCCTCATCGAGGGCATCCTCGTGCTGCACATGAAGCAGGTGCGCGACGAGATGAACGTGCGCATCTACGTGGACACCGACGACGACCTGCGCATCCTGCGGCGGCTCGAGCGCGACATCCACGAGCGCGGGCGCGACTTCGATCACGTGGTGAGCCAGTACCTGCGCCACGTGCGCCCCATGCACATGGGCTTCGTCGAGCCCTCCAAGCACCACGCGGACATCATCGTCCCCCACGGTGGCAACAACGACATCGCCATCGGGATGCTGGTGGGCGCGTTGCGCGGCCGGCTGCTCAACCCCCACCTGCAGCGGTAGGACGGACCGGAGTCCTCAGCTCCGGCGGCGCAGGAAGTCCCGCATGGGGCCATGCAGCCGCCGGGCCTGGGTGAGCAGGCTCGCGTGAGCGCTCGGCGCGGGCAGCTCCTGGTAGTGCGCCCGCACGCCCGCGGCGCTGAGCAGGTGGTACGTGTCACGCACCCGGGAGGGAGGTGCCAGCGTGTCCTCCGCCGCCGCCACCATCAGCACCGGCGCCCGCACCTGCGCCAGGCTGTCGGTGACGTCTCCTCCCGCGTAGGCCGTGCACAGCAGCGCCCACGCGTTCGCGTCGAAGCCCTCCGCGAAGGCGTCCGCCTCGGCCTCCAGCGCCTGCTCGCCGGTGGGCCCATTCACCAGCCGCAGGTACTCCAGGTACTGCTTGCGCAGCGTCCGCTTCGGCCCCTGGCCCGGCGCGTACTGGCCCTCGTGGAAGTCCGGATCCAACCGCAGCAGGTGGCGCGTGAGGCCGAGCCGCTCGCGCCAGGCCTCGGGCAGGGTCCGCGCGGAGCCCAGCACCACCACCGCCGCGGGCAGCTCCGGGAAGAGCGCCGCGAGCCGCAGTGCCACCAGCCCCCCGAGCCCCACGCCCACCAGGGCCCGCACGTTCTCCACCTTCATGCCGCGGAGCATCGCCGCCACCGCGCGCGCCATGTCCGTCACCGTCACCGTGGGCAGCGCCGCGCCGTAGGGCAGTCCCACCCGCGCGTCCACCGTCACCGGCGAGGTCGAGCCAAAGGGGCTGCCGAGCAGGTTCGGCACCACCACGTGCATCGTGGAGGTGTCCAACGGCCGGCCCTCGCCGACGAGCTCCGCGCCCCAGCCCGAGGGCTGGAAGGCCGCCTGCTCCACGGGCTCGAGGGCCCGGTGCGAGTGGGTGAGGTCGTGCAGCAGCACCACAACATTGTCGTCGGAGCGCTCACCGTAGGCGGACCAGGCGAGCTGGGCCCCGCCCAGAAGGCCGCCCTCCTCGAGAGGAAGTGCGACCGGTAACGCCACGCTGCCGGTGGTCTGGTACACGCGAGGCAGGTCTCATATCACTAAGGCCGTCATTTCCAGAGACAGGAGCATCTCCGCGTGAAGCAATACTTCGGAGTCATCGTCGTCATCGTCGGCGTCCTCATCGGCGGGGTGATGACGTACCGCAGCGCGAGTGGCAGGGCGCTCGAGGCCCAGCGTGAGGCGGACTTCACCCGCATCCAGAAGGACTACCTGGAGCGCGTGGGGTGGATGCGCGCCAACCCCGACGAGGCCTCCTACCGGCAGGAGCTCGCTCCATTCTTCAAGGTGTACTTCGAGCGGATCGGCTCGCACCAGAATCACTACAAGCTGAGCAAGGACTTCGACGCGTACCTCGTCGAGCTCGAGCAGCGCGGCGAGAAGGAGGACCGTGCCGCGGACCGCAAGGCCTTCTACGAGTACACGCGCAAGGTGTTCGACCAGATGCGCGAGGGCCGCTACAAGCCGGAGTGGACGGCCACGGACAAGGGCATGCGCCTGGACGTGGTGAGCGCGGACGTGGTGTCGGTGCTGAACAAGCCGCAGGTGCGGTTGCAGCTGGCGCTCTGGGGCGCGCACCGCGAGGAGCGCACGGACGGCAAGGTGAAGAAGATGGTCACCAGCGCCTCGTTCAGGACCCAGTGGAAGCTCACCGACGAGCGGGGAAAGCTCATCGGCGAGATGACGGGGGAGGATCCGTCGATGAAGATCGACTACCCCGAGCGCTTCATCGCCGAGTTCCCGCCGCAGATGGTGCTGGGCCACTACGACATGGACCTGGTGCCCAACGAGGTGAAGAAGATGGAGATCACCTTCAACGTGAGCTCGCGCGCGGCGTCGGGCGGCGACGCCACGGCCACCTACGTGTGGAAGCTGGACGTGCCCTCCGAGTGGCGGCTGGGCGCGGGTGAGAAGTGGGAAGGCGCCGAGGAGACCGAGCGCTCCGAGGAGGAGATCGATCCCTCGAAGGCGCAGAAGAAGTAGCTGGCGCTGGAGTCCGGGCGGCGCTGCGTCACCCCAGCCGCTCGGACTCCGCGATGAGCTGCCGCATCAGCTCCGCCGCCGGAAGGCCGCGTGAGAGCGCGGCGGCCTGACCCGACCAGAGCGTCATGAATCGCGGGTCCCCACGGGCCGCCGCGGCGCTTCGCAGCGCACCCGTGGCCGCGTGCTGGAGCGGGAAGGGGAGGAGGGTTCCCTCTTCCCGGAAGGACTCCGACAGCGTGTTGGCGATGCCTCGGGCCGGACGGCCGGACAGCGCTCGGGTGATGACCGTGGAGTCATCCCGAGCCTCCCGGAGCGCGGCCTTGTAGGCGGCGGAGGCGCCCGATTCGGGGCAGGTGAGGAAGGCCGTGCCCAACTGCACGCCGCTCGCCCCCAGCACCCGCGCGGCGGCGATGCCCCGCCCGTCCATGATGCCTCCGCTCGCGATGACCGGGATGCGCACGGCATCCGCGACCTGGGGCACCAGGGCCATGGTGCCCACCATCCCCTCCTCGAAGGGCTCGGCGAACGTGCCCCGGTGTCCGCCCGCCTCGCTGCCTTGCGCGACCACGGCGTCGACTCCCGCCGCCTCCAGCAGCTTCGCCTCCCGCACGTTCGTCGCCGTCCCGAGGATCACCACCCCTCGTGCCTTCAGCCGCTCGAGCGCCGCGGCCGGTGGAATCCCCAGCGTGAAGCTGAAGATCGGCGCTCCGCTCTCCACCACGGCGTCCACCTGCTCCTCGAAGGATGGAAACGGAGAGGTGGGCGGCCGTGGTGGCTCGAGCCCGAGCTCCTGGTGGTAGCGCGTCAGCTCCGCCAGCATCCGGCCCGGGTCCGTCCGGGCGGGCGCGGGCTGGGGGGCGAAGAGGTTGAGCTGGTAGGGCCGATCCGTGAGCTCACGCACCCGCCGCGCGAGCTTCACGATGTCCGCGGGCTTCATGTAGGGCGCGCCGATGGAGCCCAGCCCGCCCGCGTTCGACACGGCGGCGACCAGCTCCGCGGTCGTGACGCCCGCCATTGGCGCCTGGATGATGGGGTGCTCGACCCCGAGCCGCGCCGCGAGCTGGCGCCATGCGTGGGTGACGCTCATGACCTGCCTCCGAGTGGGCCTTGGTACCCGCCGACCCTCCCAAGGCCGGGCGGAAGACGCGGGCCGGGGGAAGACGCTCCCGCACATTCTAGCCGCCTTCAGCTCGTGGTATGAACTACCAGATGAGGCCGCTCTTGTTCCCCGTGCTTACGCTCGTCCTATCGTGCACGGGCTCATTGGCGCGTGTCGTGGCCTATTCGGGACCTGCTGGGGGAACGCAGTTCATGCATGCCTCCTTTCGGTGGAGTGGAGGATGCGGACTTCGGCCGGGATCTGCCTGTCTTTGGTTTTGCTCACAACCACCCCTGTGGAACACTCATGAGCAGTCCAGATCTGGGG
>NZ_JPMI01000092.1 GCF_000733295.1 Archangium violaceum Cb vi76
CGTCGCGGGGCCGGTTTCGCTTTTCACCGATTCAATTCTGAACGCCTGGTGGCCAACCCAGCGGGGTTGAGCTCGGCCCATCGCGTCGAGCTTGACGCAGGGAGAGGTGGGGCACATGGGTTGACCATGGCTTCTCTGCCGCCATCTGGGAAGGATGTGTCCGGGAGGATGCTCGCGCTCGCCTTCGCGGCCGTCGTGGGGAGCTTCCTCGTGACGAACCTCATCGTTCAGCGTTCTTCCGCGGCTGTCGGTGCGCTCTCCGAAAGCATCATCTACAACTCGGCCCCGAGCATCGAGCACCTGGCGGTTGCTCGCAGGGCTGTTCTGGAAACCGAGCTGGCCCTCTCGCGTTTCATCCACGAGCCCCAGTTGCGTCCCGAGCTGGGACGGACCCTGGAGACCGCATCGGCGCGTGTGAAGCAGGGAACGTACGAGTACTTGAGTCTCCCGTCCTACCCCGGCGAGCAGGTGCTGTGGCTGGACGTCCAGGAGTCCTGGCAGCAGTTCGACAATGTCGTCCAGCAGGCGCGCGAGCTCGCGGAGTCCAACGCGGATGCCGAGGCCCGCGCGATGTTCAGCCAGAAGGTCGAACCGGCGGCTCGGCGCGTCCTCGAGGACATCACGCGTGCGATCGGGCTCAACGCCGTTCGCGGCCGCGAGCTGGCGGCGGACATCCGCGAAACCCGGCGCCAGACACTCTGGCTCTCCATCGGCCTCACCACGGTCTGTGTCCTCCTGGCCGTGGTCGTGGCGTGGCTGCTCCATCGCCAGTCGCGTGCGCGCCGCGCGCTCTTCGATGCGCATACGAGAGCCCTGGAAATGCGTGCCGCGGAGCTGGAGCAGTTCGCGGGCCGTGTCGCCCACGATATCCGCAATCCACTCTCCGCTGCCCGGATGGCCGCAGAGCTGGCGCTCCGGAAGAGTGTGGATGAGGCGGCAAGCCATTCCATCCAGCGCGTCATCCGCTCTCTCTCGAGAGCGGATGCGATCACCACCGCGCTCCTCGAATTCGCCCGGTCCGGAGCGAGGCCGGATCCAGGTGCCCGGACCGAGCTCCGGACGGTCATCGCCGATCTGCTGGGGGGATTCGCGGCCGAAGCGGAGCAGGCCGGTATCGAGCTTCATTCCGAGCCGGTTCCCCCCGTCCTTGTCGCATGCAGTACGGGGGTCTACCTGAGCCTGCTCGGCAACCTGGTCCGCAATGCGATCAAGTACATGGGTGACGCGCCGAGCCGGCGTATCACCCTCCGCCTGAGTGAAGCGGGGGCCTTTGTTCGCACGGAGGTCATCGACACGGGACCGGGAATCGCCGCGGAGAAGCTGCCCATCTTGTTCGAGCTGTACTTCCGCGGACAGCGCGGCGGTGCCGATGGGCTCGGACTGGGACTCGCCACGGTCAAGAAGCTGGCGGAAGGGCACGGCGGCCGGGTCGGTGTTACGTCCGAATGGGGCAAGGGAAGCACGTTCTGGTTCGAGCTCCCGCGTGCCGGTTCCTCCTGGGAGCCGCTCCACGAGGGCGATGACGCTCCTCCACCATCGCGGACGGAGCTCACGCATTGACCCCGTGGGTGCTCGTCGCCCTCCTCGTGCTCACGGCCCGTCCGTCAGGGCGGGGGAGTGGCCCGGAAAAAAATGATCCGGAAAAGGAGCAGGAAACTCCGCGGGGGCCGGGCCGATAATCAGGTTGTCAGGTAGCTGCTGCACCCCT
>NZ_JPMI01000093.1 GCF_000733295.1 Archangium violaceum Cb vi76
CCCCCTGCGGCTGGGTAGTCCGAACCGGTCTCGCGCTCCTCGATGAGAGGCGTCGCGGGGCCGGTTTCGCTTTTGGGGCCCATGGGGCTCCTCCGGCGCAAGCAGCCAGGCAGTCTCGAACCGGCCTCGCGAGCCCTCTCCAGAGAGGACCTCGCGGGGCCGGTTTCGCTTGGAACTCCTCTTTCCCGGGATGGTGGGCTTGACGGACTCCCGATCGTGGTTTCCACTCCCGACCTCGGGGGTCGGCAGAGGAATCCTGGGCGGAAAAATCACTTTCGCGAGGTCACAGGAAACCTTCGGTGGGGTGGCTCGATAATGGAAATAACTGAAGCACAGCGGGCGGCGCTTCGGCGCCACTCCCTCAACGAGATGTTCTGACCTGGTGCGAAGAGCTTTCTGCGCGCCTGAGAAAGAAAGGACGAAACATCATGTCGACCAAGATCGGTGGTTCTCCGAACACTGTGACCACGGCTCGTACCACCACGGCTGAGCTGCAGACCCTGGGCGCCACCAAGGACGCCGGCCAGGCCCAGGCCACCACGGCCGCCAACGCCGCCAACAACACGGTGGAGACCGATGTCTTCCGGACCGACCGGTCCATCATGGACATCTTCTACTCGGTCGTCGGCAACGGCGGTCCCGCCACGCCGACCCCGCCGGCGCCCTCGGACTCCTCCCACCCGTCCGGCAGCCTGAAGACGGACAAGAACGGCGTCATCACCACCCCGGGCGGCTACAAGATCGAGGCCACCAAGCAGTTCGAGTGGAAGATCACCGGTCCGGACGGCAAGTCCACCCGCATCTGGGGCGACCCGCACGTGGACGAGGGCGACGGTGGCAAGTGGGACTTCAAGCGCGACAGCACCTTCGTGCTCGGCGATGGCACCCGCATCAACTGCACCACCGCCCCCTACGGCAACGGCATGACGGTCTCCGCCAAGCTGGAGATCATCTCCGGTAACGACCGCGTGCAGGTCACCGACCTCGACAAGGGCAAGGGCAAGACGGGCCCCGTCACCCAGGACGGCTTCGCCCACGCCAACAGCTTCGGCAACAAGGACGTCTTCGTCATGGGCAAGGAGACCGACGACTGGTCCTTCACGGGCAAGGAGATCGTCGGCAGCAACAACGGCGGTGAGTCCTTCAAGCTCGGCAACGACCTGGCCCCGGGCAACACCAAGCCCACGACCAAGCCCGCCACCACCAAGCCGGGTGGCTTCTTCGGCAAGCTCGGCGACCTCTTCAACCAGATGTCCAAGCTGTTCGACTCCCTGCGCAAGCTCACCGAGAAGCTCGAGAAGAACAACCCCTTCGAGCGCCCCACCACCCACGGCCCGCGCGGTGGTTGCTGGGTGGATCGCCGCCAGGCCACCCTGAAGAACAGCTTCGAGGACATCGGTCGCATGCTGGACAAGTGGTCGTCCCTGAGCGACCTCACCCGTAGCATCAACCAGAACCGCTTCCGGACGTTCTGAGCTCTGGTCTAGACTCATCGGGCGGGAGGGTCGTGCGCGGCCCTCCCGTCTTTTTTTCCCCACAGGTGATCCCGTGAGCAATACCCCGCAGAATCCCGCCGGTACCACGCGCGTCATCTCGGAAGAGCTCGGTGAAAAGCTCGTCGTCGGAGAGATCACTCCGGCGGAGTTCCTCGGCTTGTCCCAGGAGATGCTCTACCAGATCGCCACGCGCGGTCACGAGATGCTGAAGACCGGGAAGTTCCAGGACGCGCTGGACATCTTCAAGGGCCTGGTGGCGGCGTCCCCCTACGACAGCGTCTTCCACTGCAACCTGGCGTCGACCTACGCCCACCTGGAGAAGTACGCCGAGGCCAAGGACGAGTACACCCGGGCGCTCGAGCTCAACATCGGCAACGTGGATGCCCTGGTGGGCCGCAGCGAGCTGCTCCTGCGCGAGGGTGACGTGAACGGGGCCGTCCAGGACATCCAGACCGCGCTGAAGCTGGATCCCGAGGCCAAGCGCGAGAACACCAAGCGCGCCCGCGCCACCCTGACCATGCTGCAGAAGGCGGGGAAGGCGAAGTAACCCCGCCCCGCGGGAGGGGACTACCGGCGCTTGTACACCGCTGCGAGCGCCGAGCCCCAGTCCGTCTTCATCACCTTCATCTTCTGGAAGACGAGCTCGGGGGATTTCAGCGTCTGTCCGGCCATGATGACCCGAGCCCCCGGCTTGAGCTCCTCCAGCTTGTGGGTGAGCTTGTCCATCAGCTCCGGTCCGTAGCAGGTGCCATGCGCGAACAGCACGTCGGCCTCGGAGAGATCCTCCACCAGGAAGTCCCCATCGATGAAGTCGATGCGCTGCTCCTGGTGCTCGGGCCCCAGGTGGGGGCGGAGCTGCGCGTCGTAGTGGCTCAGCACCTTGCGGGCCGCGTCCCCCAGGCCGGGGAGCAGCTCGATGCCCACCACCCGGCGGAACGGGAAGGCGAGGGCGGCCAGCAGGGTGGCCTTGCCCGTTCCGGAGCCCAGGTCGAAGAACACCTCGCCCGCCTGCGGCGCGGCCGCGAGCATCACGTCATGGAAGGCCGGGGGAATCACCTCTCCGTAGGTGGTGGCCGCCTCCTGCTTTCCCAGCCGCTCCTTCTCCTGCCGGGCGATGTCGTAGCCGGAGAAGCCCGAGTAGAGCTGCTCGAAGAGTTCCTGCGCGCGCGCGAGTTCCATGTGCCCCATCTTACGGAAGGTCCGTCCCGGGAGGACGTTTCTGTGAGACCTGTCCTGTAATTCCGGTAGGGAGCTTCCGTCTGTTCGAAAGCTCGTAGTACCATCGAGATTGACTTCTACCGTCCCGTCCCCACCACTCATGGCGAACTCCGATCCCGAAGTCTCTCCGCCCGACCTGCTCCAGTACGCGATGCAGGGCTTTCAGATGTACGAGCAGGGGCGTTACGACGAGGCTCGTGTCATCTTCCAGGAGCTCTTGGAGTTGGATCCCACGGAGGGCTACTACCGCACGGCCCTGGGAGCCACCTGTCTGGCGGTGGACGAGCTCGACGAGTCGCTGGAGCACTTCAACGAGGCCATCCGCCTCAATGACTCGGACACCGCGGCGTTGATCAACCGCGGCGAGGTCCACCTGCGCCTGGGCAACATCCTGGAAGCCGTCCATGACTTCACCCGCGTGGTGGAGTTGGACCCGGAGAACAAGGACCCCCTGACCGAGCGTGCGCGTGTCCTGGCCGCTGCGGCGCGCCAGAGCGCCGAGGAGGCCCAGCGGGACCCCGAGGCCTCCCAGGAGTAGGCCGGGCTCGCCTGGCCGCATGCTCTCTGCCGAGGGCGTGGGGTGGAGGCTTGGGAAAGGAAGCGGGTTTCGCTAGGCTCGCGGACTGAATGTCCGCCCAGAGCAACAGCAACAGCTTCCTGTCCAAGTACTCAGACATCGTCCTGGCGTGCGTGGTGGTGGCCATCATCGGGATGATGATCGTCCCGCTGCCGCCCATGCTGCTGGACGTGCTGCTCACCCTGAACATCAGCATCTCGGTGGTGCTGCTGCTCATCTCCCTGTACGTGCCGCAGGCACTGCGGTTGTCGGTGTTCCCGACGCTGCTGCTCATCACCACGATGTACCGGCTGGCGCTCACCATCTCCACGACGCGCCTCATCCTGCTCACGGGTGATCCGGGCGAGGTGGTCGAGGCCTTCGGTCACTTCGTGGTGGCCGGCAACATGGTCGTGGGTCTGGTCATCTTCATCATCCTCGTCATCGTCAACTTCATCGTCATCTCCAAGGGCAGCGAGCGCGTCGCCGAAGTGGCCGCGCGCTTCACCCTGGACGCCATGCCCGGCAAGCAGATGTCCATCGACGCTGACTTGCGCGCCGGCTCCATCGACCAGGACGAGGGCAAGCGCAAGCGCCGCGACCTGGAGCGCGAGAGCCAGCTGTTCGGCGCCATGGACGGCGCGATGAAGTTCGTGAAGGGCGACGCCATCGCCAGCATCATCATCACCGTCATCAACATCGTCGGTGGCCTCATCATCGGTGTGATGCAGAAGGGCATGGAGGTGGGCGCCGCGGCCCAGAAGTACACGCTGCTCACCATCGGTGACGGTCTGGTCGGAATGATTCCCGCCATCCTCATCTCCACCTGCGCCGGTATCATCGTGACGCGCGTGGGCGGCGACGAGGAGGGCAACCACCTCGGCAAGGACGTGGGCGCGCAGCTGACCGCCTACCCGAAGGCCATCGCCATCGCCGCGGGCATGCTCGTGGTGCTCGGCCTCATCCCCGGTCTGCCCAAGATTCCCTTCTTCCTGCTGGCCGCTGGTGCCGGCTACGGCTCCTGGAAGATGCTGAAGAACGAGGAGGCGGTGGCGGCGGGCGAGGCGGCCGGCCTCTCCGGGGAGACGCCCGAGGGCGAGGTGCCCGCGGCTACCGAGCCGCAGCCCAAGGAGGCCATCAACCCGGACTCCGAGCTCTTCATCCCCGTCGTCACGCCCATCGTCCTGGAGGTCTCCGACTCCCTGGTGCCCTATGTGGACTCGCGCCAGGACAACGGCAAGTTCCTCTTCGAGCTCATCCCCTTCATGCGCGACGGCCTCTTCGTGGAGATGGGCGTGCGCTTCCCGGGCGTGCGCGCCCGCGGCAACTCGAACCTGCCTCCCGGCGCCTACCAGATTCAAATCAACGAAGTCCCCGTGGTGACGGGCCAGGCCACCCTGGGCCACGTGCTCGTCAACGACACGGTGGAGCGCCTGAAGCTGATGAACATCCAGGGCTTCGAGGCCGTCAACCCCGCCACCCGCCAGGCCGCCGCGTGGGTCCCCGAGCAGCACAAGGACACGCTCGAGGCCGCCGGTCTCACCACGTGGGACGTGCCCGGCTACATCATCCTCCACCTGGCCGCCGTGCTGCGCCGCCAGGCGCGCGAGTTCATCGGCGTCCAGGAGACGCAGTCGATGCTCGATCAGCTGGAGAAGGCCTTCCCCGCCATCGTGAAGGAAGTGGTTCCCAAGGTCGTCACCGTGCTCAAGCTCACGGACATCCTCGGGCGCCTCGTGGAGGAGGAGATCTCCATCCGCGACCTGCGCGGCATCCTCCAGTCCCTCGCCGAGTACGGCCAGGTCGAGGCCGACAACGTCATGCTCACCGAGCACGTGCGCTCCAGCCTGCGGCGCTACGTGTCCCACAAGTTCGCCCGTGGCACGGGCACCCTCGTGGTCTACCTGTTGGATCCGCAGATCGAGGAGGCCATCCGCGGCTCCATCAAGCGCACCTCCGCCGGTACCCACCTGGCCCTCGAGCCGGACATCGCCCAGGAGATCGTCCAGGCGGTGAAGTCCGAGTGCGGCCACCTGCCGCCCAGCGCGCAGCGCCCCGTCATCCTCACCGCCATGGACATCCGGCGCTACGTCCGCAAGCTGCTCGAGTACGAGTTCAACCCGCCCTTCTCCGTCGTCAGCTTCCAGGAGCTGTCCCCCGAGCTGAACATCCAGCCGGTGGCCCGTATCTCCATCCGGTAGTGGGGAACCCGGGTGCTTCCGGCACCCTCACCCCGACCCTCTCCCGGTGGGAGAGGGAGGGGATGCGCGAGTGGCTCAGACGCCCACGAACAGGGCGATCAGCACGCCCACCGCCATCAGGAAGATGACGCCCAGCGCCACCAGCGGGATGTAGCGCTTCACGTCCGGCTCGGCCACCTCGCTCTCCGGCTCCTTGCGGCGCACGGGCGGCGGGGGCGCGGGCTTCACCGGCTCTTCCACGGGAGGCTCCGGCTCGGCGGCCGGTTCCGGCTCGGGCTGCGCCGCGGCGGGCTCCTCGGCCGCGGGCTCGCCGCTGGCCTCCTGCTCCTGCTCTTGCTCCTGCTCCTCTTCCGCGGGCTTCTCCGTGGACGTCCCCGAACGCTTCCCCGAGGGCGTGCGCTCGCGCGCGGCCGGCAGCGGGTGCGTCCTCGAGCTGGGCTCGTTGTCCAGCCTCGCCGACACCACCGGCGCCGCCAGGGCCTCCGACTGCTCCTCGGGCGCCTCGGACGGGCAGACGTAGACGAAGCGGACTCCACCCACCTCCAGCTCGTCACCGTCCTTCAGCGTCTTGCGGTTCACCCGCTTGCGGTTGACCTTGATGCCGTTGCGGCTGCCCAGGTCCTCCACGTGCGTGCCCGACCAGTCGCGCCGCACCTTCACGTGCTGGCGGGAGATCAGATCGTCCCGGAAGATCACATCCGCCGAGTCGTCCCGGCCGATGGTGAACTCCTGCGCGTCGTTGACCTCCAGCCGCTCGCCCTCGCGCGGGCCGTTCATCACCCGCAGGTAGCGCTCCTCGCCACCCGACAGGCCCCGCATCACGTCCTTCACCATGTTGCGGGCCACGAAGGACGTCTTCTGCGACTCCACGTCGTGTGGCAGATCCGCCACCTTGTCGAAGCGCACGTCGAACTGCGCGATGACGATGACGTCGCCATTGCGCAGCAGCCGCTTCTCGCCCTTGGGCAGCGGCTTGCCGTTCACCTGGGTGCCGTACGCACTGCCGAGATCCTCCAGGAAGAAGAGGTTGCCCTCCTGGGTGATGCGCGCATGGCTGCGCGACACGGCCTGCTGCGCCAGCACCACCTGGCAGCCCTTGTCGCGGCCCAGGGTGATGACGGCGTCGTCCAGGACGTGCTCGGTGGGTTTGGCACCGGCTTCACTGCTCTGTTTGACCGTTAGCCTGACGCTCATCGCGATGGCGGGGGGCGAGGTTCCGGGCGCGCACTAGTACGACTTCGCGCTGAGGAACTTTTCGCACGTCTCCGACTCCGAGGGGAAATCCTCCACCGAGCCGTACTTGAGGAAGTTCTTGCACGCAACCTCGGCGTGCTGGCGCTTCTGGCCGTTCGAGTAGATCTCGAACAACCCGTAGTGGCAGGGCGCGTACTTGCCATCCCGCTTGAGGCACTCCTTGTAGGTGCGCTCCTCGTCGGCCAGCAGCCCCTCGTCCTTGTACTTGCGCGCCAGCACGAAGAGGGACTCCGCGCTGTTCTCCGCCCGCTGCGTGTCACGGAACTGCTTGAGGCCCGAGTCCACCAGGGCCGACTTCTTCCGGGCGATGGTCAGGTTGTTGAGACACACCGCGTGATCCGGCTTGATCGCCACACAGCTGGCGAAGGACTCCGCGGCCTCCGCGTAGCGGGCCAGCTCCATCTGCACCGCGCCCAGGTTGTTCCACCAGTCGGGGTTCAGGTTGGGCGCCAGCTGCACGGACTTCATCATCTCCGCCGCGGCCTCATCCAGGCTGCCCTGGCGGTAACGGATGATGCCCAGGTCATGGCGGGCCTGCGCGTTGTTGGGGTCCACCACCAGCAGCGTGAGGAACTCCTTCTCCGCCTTGTCCATCTTGCCCAGGTTGATGAAGGTGAGCCCCAGGTTGTAGCGGGCCTCGACGTAGTCCGGGTTCACCTTGAGCGCGCGCTGGAAGCTGTCATGGGCCTTTCCGTAGGCCTGCTCGTCCAGGTACAGCTTGCCCAGGTTCATGTACGAGGCCGCGTGCTCCTGGTTGAAGCGGATGGCCTTGATGAAGTGCTCGCGCGCCAGCTTCTTGTTCCCCGAGTACATGGCGATCAGGCCCTTGTTGGCCCACAGGTCCGCGTACTGGGGAGCGAACTCCAGGCCCAGGTCGCAATACACCTCGGCCTGCTTGAGGTCCCCCTTGTCGAGCTCCTTGACGCACAGCTCGTTGTTCACGAGGGCCCGATCGGATGGAGGCGGGGTAGTGACGCAGGCGGAGGCCAGCAGCAGGGGGAGGGCGAGGGCGGAGCGGAGGGAACGCATGACGGGGTGGGAGTGTAGGAGAGGCCCCCCTCCCGGATCAACGCCCCCCGGCCCGGAGATTCCGTGCGGTTTCAGTGGTTTAGCCGCCACCTGGGGACGGTAGAGTCCGCCCCCATGCGCTCGTTCCTGCTCGCCCTCGCCAGCCTGGTGGCCCTCTTCTCGGCCGCCCCCGCCCACGCCCAGTTCGCCAACCGCAGCCTCGGCCTGTCGCTGGGCTATATGAACTTCAACAACACGGCCAGCCTCACCAGCACCGTGTTCGTCGGCTTCGACGCCACCCTCTACATCGAGAGCGGCTTCGAGGTCGTCTCGCTGACGAAGATCGCCTTCCCGGAGGATCCCATCAGCGGGCAGCGGGTGGTGGGCCTGGCCCCGTCGCTCGGCGTCCGCTACCTCTTCTTCGAGGAGTCCATCCGGCCCTATGTGGGCGCGGACCTGAGCTACCTGCACGTCTTCAAGCCGCAGGGAGACTCGAACTTCTTCGGCATCGGCCCCAACGCGGGCATCGAGTTCTTCGTGTCGGACTCCATCAGCCTGGGCGCCCGGGCGCAGTTCAACGCCTACCTGTCGCTGACGGAGCGGCTGCAGACGTCGCTCATCCTGTCGGGCGGGACGTCCGTCTACTTCTAGTCCTAGGCCACCGCACGCACCGTCCCCCCCGCCGCGCACCAGGGGAGGGCAGCAGGGCCGCGGCCACCAGCAGCGTCCATTTCTCGTCCGAGAGGTGGGCCGGCTTCTCCAGGGCCAGCAGCTCCTGCAGCTTCGTGGCGAGCGCGGAGAAGAGGCGCAGACGGGCCTCCATCCGGAGCTCCTCGCGCCGCAGGGCCGCGGTGAGCACCAGCTCCCGCGTCTCGGCGCTCAACCGCTTCACCCGGGAGACGAAGAGGGGATCCGCCAGCAGCCCCTCGTCCGCCGACGCCTCGAGCGCCGAGGGCGCCTTGAGGCGGCGCTCGCGCACCACGATGGTGCCAGCGAGCATGTCCCCCAGCCGCTGCTGCGAGCCGGACAGCAGCGCCGTCACCCCGCCCACCAGGTAGAAGAAGGGCAACCGGTCCACCGGCCGCGCCAGGTTGCGCAGCGCGGCATGGTAGAAGCCGATGCGCACGCCGCTCTGCTGGATGACGCGCAGCCCCATCACCCGCTTGCCCACCGTCTGCCCGCTCCAGGCCGTCTCCAGGGCGATGCCGTAGCCCCAGTCCACCAGGAAGTAGAGGACGAACCCCAGCGCGCTGGCGAAGCCGGGGAAGGCCACCATCGTCGCGCTCAGCCCGATGAGGAAGACCAGGGTGAGGCCACCGACGAGGACCGCGTCCATCAGCCACGCCAGGAAGCGCGAGTAGAGGCCCGCGAGCGTGAAGCGGAATTCCACGTACTCGGGCGTGAGCACGGTGTGGGTGCCGTCGAGGAGGGTGTCGGGCGTGTCCGTCACGGCTCCAGTCTAGGCGCGTGGCGCCCTCGCGGGCACGCCCCGCAGAATATTTCCGGTGGCTCGACGTCCTGAGGGCCATTCGCGACAATTCCGCGACACGAGGTGGGCTCCTGGCCCGCCCGCCTCCCCTGGAGGGGATTCCCCATGCGTTTTGGTTCCCGCAGTCTCGCTGCCGCGCTCGTGCTGTTCGCTTCTGGCTCCGCTTCCGCCGTGGAGCTCAACTACCAGTGGAAGAAGGGCGACGTGCACCGCTTCCAGTATGAGGATGACTCGACCATCGAGATGAAGATGCCCGACGGCATGGGCGGGATGCCCGGCATGGGCATGCAGATGCCCGGGATGGAGATGGGCAAGGGCGGCATGAACGTCCGCATGAAGGTCCAGTCCGTCTTCAGCCAGAAGGTGCTCTCGGTGCGCAAGGACGGCACCGCCGAGGTGGAGCTCACCCTGGAGAAGATGGAGCTGGTCGGCGCCGACAAGCGCGTCACCACCATCGACACCATTCCCCCCGCCGCGAAGAAGGTGAAGGCCGAGGTGGATCGCAAGGGCAACGCGAAGTTCTTCAAGATGGTGACGGTCTACGTCCAGGAAGGCCGCACCGTGGTGGGCGTGCACAACCTCAAGGCCGGGCCCAAGGGCGCCAGCGCCTCGATGACCGCGGGCGACACGCGCGTCGACGTGGTGGCCGCGGTGGACCCCAAGAGCGGCACCGTGTCCCTCGCCATGACGGAGAAGAAGGCGCCGCCTCCCGCGCTCAAGGCCGTGAAGATCAAGGAGGAGGATCCCTCCGTGGACGTCCTCCCCAAGCAGATCTTCGACATGATGGTGCTCCCCGAGGGCGACCTGGCGCCGGGCGGCCGCTACGAGGTGACCACCCCCATGGGCGCCATGGCGCTCACGCTCGCGGAGATCGAGAACAACATGGCCCAGATGCGCACCACGGTGGCCCAGAAGGCCGAGGTCCCCGCCGAGGCGGCCGGGGAGGCGGCGGCCGGGCAGGAGTCCGGTGACGCGGAGGAGGGCGGCTCTGCTCAGGCCATGGGTGGCATGAACATGGGCGGTGGCATGAACATGGGTGGCGGCATGAACATGGGCGGCGGCATGCCTGGCATGGGCAGCGGCTCGGGCAACGGCTCGGGCGGGGCCATGGGCATGAAGGTGGACCTGGACGTGAACAGCGGCTTCGACGTGGCGGCCGGCCGGCTCGTCCGCATCGAGGGCACCCAGGTCATCGACCAGTCCTCGGGCGGCATGGGCGGCATGAAGGTCAGCTCGCGCTTCTCCCTGCAGCGGCTGTAATCGGGCCTCGCATCAGCGGGTCCGGAGCCACTCCGAGGCGTGGTGCCGCGCGAAGAGCCGGCCCACGCCGTGCTCGTCCACGAGCTCCCAGACCTCCATCCCGCCCTTGCGCTCGAGTCCCTTGAACATCACCCGGCCGGCGAAGCGGAACACCTCCGCCAGCTCGCCGGTCGGGTGGAAGCCCACCGTCAGCCTCATGGGCCCGGGCGGGAAGAAGTAGCGCTGGTGGAGCTCCGGATGCAGCGTCCGCGGATCCACCTCGAGCGGGCGGAAGAACCGCTGATCCCCCAACGTCTCCTGGTAGGCCAGCAGCGTCTCCTCGGAGACCGCGACGCCCGCGTTGTAGATGTCTCCCGGCGCGTCCTCTCCCTGCTTCGCGGCGTCCTCCAGCGCGTCCCGGAGCGATTGCTCCAGCGCCCGCCTCGCCCCCTCCAGGTCACCCGCCTTCAGCGCCGCGCGGGCCTCGGCCTCGGCGGAGTAGGGCACCTGCACGGACAGCGGCGCGCCCACGAACACCCGCCACGGATGCGCCAGCGAGGGATTGCCCCGCCGCTGCCGCTCCTGCGCGAGCATCGCGTCCGCCTTCGCCCTCGCCGCTCCCGAGCGCGCCGTGCCCCGGGCGCTCTCGTTGATGCGATCCGCGATGGCCACCTTGGAGAGGCCGAACACGTCGTCCTCCAGGGTGATGACCAGCGGCGCCGGGCCGTACGAGACGAACACGCCCGCCTCCAGTCCCTCGCCCCGGCCTCGCGCCAGCGCCGCCTCCTTCTCCCGCTGGATGATGGCGCGCACCCCTGGCCGGGCCGCTTGCAGCTTGCGTTCGTATTCCTCCTCGATGGCCTTCAGCCCCGCCTCCACCTGCTCGCGGGAGATGGTCTGGGCCAGCCGCCTCTCGTAGGACACCAGGTGGCGGCGGATTCCCACCGCGAGCGTCACCAACCGGTCCACGGTCCCGCTCAGCGAGAGTGCGTCTCCCAGCAGGTTGTTGACCGAGACGCCACCCCGGTCGGAGAGCTGGGACATGCCTCCGTGGAGCGCCTTCGCGTCCTCGAGGATGGGCAGGTAGAACTCCCGCCGCAGGAAGTCCGCCATCGCCGCGCCGCCGAGCAGCTGCGTGCGCCGGGTGAAGTCCTTCACGTCCACGAACAGGTGCGCCACCGGGGCGCTCACCGCCGAGCGCAGCAAGGGGCCCTGTTTCGTGGACAGCAGGTAGAGCCGCCCGGCCTGGTACTCCGCCTCCAGCCCGCCCTCCACCTCCTCGCCGGTGCGCGCCTCCATCATGCGCCGCAGCGGGAACAGGGAGCGCTCCAGCCACAGGTCGCAGACGAACGCCGTGGCGGCCCTCGCATAGGTAGCGTGGGCCTTGGCGCGCGCCAGCCCGGCGGCCGCCGCGGGCTCCTTGGGCGAGTACTCCTTGAGCCGGGCGGCCAGATCGTTCAGCACCTCGGCCGACGGACCCTTCAGCGTCTCGGCGTAGGTCCGCAGCTCCTTCGTCAGGTGCTTGCGTTCCTTGTCCTCGGCGAGCAGGGCCGTCAGCTCGGCCGGGCGTGTGGCGAGCGCCCGCAGATATTCCGTCAGGGCTCCCTGGAAGCCGCCGCCCTCGCCCAGGCGCACCGCGCGCACCAGTGACTCGCGCAGGGCGCTCACGCCCACCGCCAACTCGGCCCTGCGCGCCATGACGTCGTCTTTCGAGACCGCCTGCTCCAGCGTGGCTCGCACCGTGTCCACCGGCAGGCCACCGGGGTGCTGGGCCACCAGCTTCTCCGCGTCGGGGACTCCGGCCAGCAGCTCGCAGCCGTAGAGCGTGGAGCCGCCCGTCAGCAGCAGCCGCGTACCTCCCAGCACCGCCATGGGCCCCAGCGCCGACTCGATGCGCGCGGCGAGCTCCGGGGAGGGTTGGCCCTCGCGCACCGCCCGCTCCACGCCCAGCCGCAGCGCGAGGTACAGGCCCGTGGCCGTGGCCGTCACCAGTTGGCGCTGCACCGGGGCCGGCAGATCCAGCGAGCGCAACGCGCCCTCCATGCCCGGCAGCAGTGAGGACAGCATCAGCGCCACCAGCGCGGGGGTCTCCTCTCGCCCGCGCGATTCCTTCATCTCCGTGAAGGCCCGCCGCATCAGCTCGATGACCAGCGCCACCAGCGAGCGTCCCCAACCTCCCGGGCCCAGCCAGGCCGCCATCACGCCGCCGGTGAGCAGCGGGTGCGTGAGCGTGGCCAGGTCCGCGGCGGCTCGTGTGTCCGGACCGCCCGCGCCGGGTGACAGCGTCGGCGGTAGCTGGGGCAGGGTGGCGTACTCCTCCACCAGCAGGAAGCGATCGAATTCCCCGGTGGAGACCAGGTCCCGGTGCCTCGACAGCAGCATCACCGCGAGCTGGCGCGCGCTCTGCGAGAAGAGCGCGGCGGCCTCGGGCGTGATGTGGAAGGGCACCCGCAGTTCCGCCAGCGAGACTCCCAGCGAGAAGCGCAGCCGGCCCGGGCCCAGGCGCAACAGCTCGGATACACGCCCGTGGAACTGGCTCGCCAGCTCGAGACGGCGTTGCGCGATGGGAGAGACCCCGGCCCCCTGTGCCGACAGACTCATGGTCCCGAGTATTTCACTTTCTCCGTCGGCCTTGAACACCTCTACCCGTCATGCAGGGCTTCCAGGAACGCGGAGAAGCTGTCGGCAATAGGTGTGATGAGCAGTTCCACCGAGACGTGGGCGATCCTGGGGAGGTATGGGGTCTCTCTGTAATCGAAGCACACGAACTCTCCTCCGGGCGTCTTGGCGAACGGAAAGAGTCCAGGAGGAACAAGTGGCTTCAAGATCTCATGGACGCGCATCACGGAGTACGGCTGCTTCTCCGGATCGACCGTGATGGTCAGGAGTACACTGAGCACATCGTTACCTTCGGCCAGTTTGAAGGTACCAGGCTCAGGAGTCATGCCCTGGTGCCGCGAGACGATGAGCTTGTACTCCGCAGGAAGCGTTACACCCCATTGCCGCTCGAGCAGCTCGAGTTCATGCGGATGGACGGGACGGGGCTCTTCCCAGAGATAAGGCTCCCAGCGAACCGTCATGGGCGATTGCCTCCTCCCCAGATCGCCATCCCACCGGTATGGGGAATCGACAGTTGATGAGCCCCTTCATCCACGAGTTGCATTCTCCCAACGTCCTGATGGTGATGCCAGGAGTGCCCAACCGGTGGATCCTTGGAGGTGAGTAGTTTCTCGACGTCCTTGGGGCTCAGCTTGAGTGTCTGTGCCAGCTGGGGATCTTCGTGGATTGCCTGGTGGAGCTTGCGGTTTGCTGCTCTGTAATGAGCCAGGCGATCCACGGTGCCGATATGGCTCCTGTCCAAGAGGGTTTCGAACTTCGTCTCGAACGCAGGGAAGCCGTCCTTATCGAAGCGGATGGTCCGCTCGCCATCGGTGATGGTTTGCCCGGCGCGATTGCGTCCCAGGTTGGTGATGGGGTTGGGCATTACCAACATCGCCAGGTAGACGGAGAGGGATGACATGACGGCCATGTGGAGCTGGGCAGGGTCCAGCAGGTTCTGCACGGCGAGCCGGGCGCCAGACCACACTCCCGCCATGGCGAAGGAGAGGGCCATGTCCACCTTCTCGTCTGGGTCCAAGAACAGCCCGTTCGCCAGCAGCGCGCGGCAATCAGCGGGGTGGCCACTCTGGGAACACCAGTGCTGGTACTCCTCGAGGAAGGCTGCTTGTTCGTTGCTGGAGAGGGGAGGAGCCCAGGAGAGGGTCAGTCTGGGCAACAGAGGACGGAGGGGAAGGCGCAGGCCGGCGGCCTGCCGGGCCATGGCTTGCTCGAATCGTGCTTGTGATACCTCCACAGGGGCGATGTGAGGTAGCGCAGGTAGCGCAAAGAGGTAGTCCGTGCCGTCTTCCAGGAAGATTCTTGGCGTTTCGGTGAGCTCGCAGGAGACGGCTGGTTTTGTGTCCCCGGAGGCGTTGCCGTGAGCTTGTCTCCCGCCATCCGTGGAACAGGCGATGGACAGCAGGAGCAAGATGACAAGGCAGGCGTTGCTCGTGTGGGAGGTCCTACTGGCATCCGCCAGAAAGGGACCCCCTTCGTGATTCGGGCGTGCTTGCATCGACGCAACGTCCGATCTTCAGCCCGCCTTGAACTGGGCCGCGCCGTCGTAGGTCGCGTTGGAGTTCGCACCGGGCAGCGTGTCCTCCAGCGTCTGCCCGTCCGAGGCCGTTATCCGCACCTTGATGGAGCCGCTGCCCATGCCGGCGGGCTCGACGAAGTAGTTGTAGTCCTCGCGCTTGACGTTCACCCAGGCGCCGTTCTTCCAGTACTCGAGCTTTGTCACGGGCATGCGGTGGTTGCGCACCTGGATGGCGGTCCACCACTGCGAGCTGCCGTCCTTGATGTGATAGCGGACGGGGCCCTGCACGTCGCACGTCACCATGCGCCAGCGCACGTCCACCCGGCCCGCGACAGGGTCTGCGATCTTCTCGAAGGCCGAGCGGCTGAGGTCCAGGTGTCCCTTGGTCGGGCAGTCGGGGCACGAATCCACGATGCGCACGCGCAGGTTGCCCTTGGGGCCCTCGATCTCCACGCAGGAGCCGCACACCGCGCTGTTCTCGTACTGGCCGATGTTCATCGCCGCCACGTCCAGGTTCCCCGGGCTGGGATCGAAGCTGCAATTGCCCGCGCCCGTCGCGTCGTAGAAGGTGATGAGGCCGTTCTGGAACTCGCCCAGCGCGCGCAGGGCTCCGCCAGGATCGGTGGGGCCACAGGCCGCCAGCAGCGGGAGCAGGATCGTCGCGAACCAGCGGGCGGAGGCGAGCTTCTCGATGCGCATGACGGGATCTCCTCTCAGCAGGAAGGGGACGGGGAGTGTAGCGCGTCCAGATGGACGTGCCCGGCTGCTCGCTCCAGGAGCGTCCCCCCGGAGAGGGGCCGGGCGGGGGTCCGTGGTGGTTCGGGACTCGCCCCCTGCCTCCAGAGGGTGATAAGCCGGGACTTCCTCCCCCGACTTCTCTCGGAAAGCCGAGCCCCCTCAGATACGCGATGGCAGCGAATCCTGTCCCCGTAGTGGAGACTCGCAGCGCGGAGCGCGGCACGGAGCCGCCCGTGCCTCCCGCTGGCGAGAAGGGCACCCCGGCCGTCCCGCGAGGACTCCCGCTCTTCGCGCGCCTGTTCCTCCTCATCCTGCTTTGTACGCTGCCTCCGCTGATGTGGCTGGGCTTGGATATGATGGACGCCAACGTGGTCGCCCTCACGGAGACCGTCCGCCACCAGCACCGCTCCATCGTCTGGGCCGTGCAGCGGACTGTCCGGAGCGAGTTGGCTCGCGTCGAGCAGGATCTTGAGGACGTCTCCAACATCCTCTTCGGGCCCGGGCTGGGCGATGATGCCACGCGCTACGCCCTCGCCGGCTCCCGGGTGGCGGCGCTGCGCGACATCGACTTCGTCACGCTCTACGCCCCGAGTGGCCAGAGCGTCACCACCGTGAAGGCCGAGGAAGTGCCGGATCCTCGGGTGCCCTCCCGGTTGGAGCCCGCGCTCATCGAAGCCCTTCGTGCCGCCAACGGCCAACTCGTCGTCCAGGGAGTGCATGCGAACGCACCGGGGGAGCCGGTGCTCGATGTCTTCTTCCCCATCGTCCACGACGGCACCGTGCGCGCCGTGCTTGGCACTCAGGTGAAGCTCCGTGAGATGTGCAAGGTGATAGGCAATTTCGGCGAGCAGTTCCTTGGCTCGCGCGAGAATGTCTTCGTCGTGGATCGCGAGCGACGGATCGTGCTCCATGCGGACCTCGCCCGGGTTGCCGCTCGCGAGGAGCTTTCCCGGCACGGCCTTTTCTCGGCGCTCAGCGGCGACTCCTCCTTCAACACCAACATGGCCGCCATCTCGGACTTCCAGTTGGACGGCGTGGAGATGCTCGGCTCGCTGGAGGTGATCTCCGAGCGGGGCTGGGCGGTGGCTGTGCAGCAGCCCCAGTCCGTGGTGTACGCATCGCTGTCGGGGATGCGCAGGTCCATCCTCGAAGTGCTCGCCCTGGCCGCGCTGGTGGCGCTGGTGGCCGGCCTGCTCGGGGCCCGGCTGCTCACCTGGCCCATTCGCGACCTCATGGCCGCGACGCGGGCCCTCGCCGAGCGCACGTTCCGCGGCGTGGGTGAGCGCGTCACCCGGCGCGGCGATGAACTGGGCGCCCTGGGCCGCGCCTTCGACAGCATGGCCCTCACTCTGGATGCGAAGGAGCGTGAGGTCGTCGCCCAGACGCAGGTGCGTGCGGCCCTCAGCCGCTACCTGTCTCCCGATGTGGTGGACCTGGTCGTGTCCAATCCGGACCAACTGCGGCTCGGCGGTGAACGCCGCGAGGTCACCATCCTCTTCGCCGACGTGGTGGGCTTCACCAGACTGTCCGAGTCCCAGCCGCCGGAAACCATCGTCGCGCTGCTCAACGAGCTGTTCACCTTCGCCACCGAAATCATCCAGCGGCGCGGGGGCATCATCGACAAGTTCATCGGCGACTGTGTCATGGCGGTGTGGGGTTCGCCCCAGTCCCACCCGGACGACGCCCTGCGCGCGGTGCAGGCGGCCGAGGATCTGCGGCGCTGGCTCGACGTGGGCAACCGCCGCTGGCGCGCACGCTGGGGCATCGAAATCCAACTGGCCATCGGCATCCACACCGGCCCCGCGGTGGCGGGCAACGTCGGCAGCGAGAAGCGCATGGAGTACACCGTCATCGGTGACACCGTGAACGTGGCCGCGCGCATCGAGTCCATGGCCCAGCCGGGACAGATCCTCGTCAGCGAGTCCACGCGCGAGCGCATCGGTGACAGTGGTGTGGAGCTGGTGCCCGCCGGAGAGCGCCAGCTGCACGGCCGTACCGCGGCCACCCGCATCTTCGAGGTGCCGCTCTGATGCTCGAGCCGGGCACCCTCGTCGCCGAGCGCTTCCGCGTCCTGCGCTCGCTCGGCAAGGGCGGCATGGGCGCGGTCTACGAGGCGGAGCAGCTCGGTCTGGGCCGCCA
The DNA here is from genome assembly GCF_000733295.1 of Archangium violaceum Cb vi76. GTDB lineage: Bacteria > Myxococcota > Myxococcia > Myxococcales > Myxococcaceae > Archangium > Archangium violaceum. The sequence continues at coordinate 17,474 of NZ_JPMI01000093.1, forward strand.
CGTGGCCCTCAAGGTGATGCACCCGCACATCGCCAGCGCCCCCGGCTTCACCGAGCGTTTCCAGCGCGAGGCCCAGGTCCTCGCCCGGCTGCGCCACCCGGGCTCGGTCGAGGTGTACGACTACGGGCTCGGCTCGGGTTTCCTCTTCCTCGCCATGGAACTGGTGTCCGGCGAGACGGTGGACTCGCTCATCATGCGCGAGGGCGCGCTGCCAGTGCCGCGCGCGGTGGACATCGCCGTGCAGGTGTTGGAGGTGCTGGAGGCCGCGCACGCGCAGGGCATCGTCCACCGCGACCTCAAGCCCGCCAACCTCTTCCTGGAGCCCTCTCCAGGAGGCGAGCGCGTGAAGGTGCTCGACTTCGGCCTGGCCGCGCTCGGGGGCGAGCTGCACGCGCGCCTCACCCAGGAGGGCATGTCCGTGGGCACGCCGGGCTTCATGTCCCCGGAGCAGATGCGCGGGCAGCCGACGGACGGGCGCAGCGATCTGTACTCCCTGGGGTGCGTGCTCTACGAGCTGCTCACCGGGTTCCCTCCCTTTCCGGTGATGCCCTCGGCGGAGATCGTCGTCGCGCACCTCTACAAGCCGGTGCCCCCGTTCCACGAGGTGCGGCCGGACCTCTCCGTGCCCGAGCGTCTGGAATCCCTGGTGCGCGGGGCCATGGAGAAGCTGCCCGGCGCGCGCCCGCCAGACGCGGCCACCCTGCGCCAGGAGTTGCTGGCCGTGCTCGCCGGGCCCCTGGGGCCACCCCCGCCGAAGAAGCGGGGCGAGGGGAAGAAGACGGAGCGGGGGCTCGGGCAGGTGCGGCACGAGGTGCCCGTGCCGAAGCCCGTGCCCGGTGGGGCGCCCGTGGCCGTGCTGGTGCCCAGGCACCAGGCGCCCGCTGGCGACACGCTGGTGATGTCGCTCACGGCGTGTGGCTTCCAGGCGTGGGTGGCCTCGGAGACCGAGCCCTGGGCGCGGTTCGGCGCGCTGCTCGTCGTCGCGGACGGGCACGAGTCGCTCGCCTGGGCGAGGATCCTGGCGGCGCGCCCGGGTTCTCCTCCTGTCCTGTTGTGTGGTCCCGCGGATGACTGGGACCTGGTGACGGGCGCGCTCGAGGGAGGACTGTTCGACTTCGTCCCCCTGCCGCTCGATCCGATCGATCTGACCCGGAAGGTGTCGCGTGCCCAGAAGCTCAAGCGTTAGAGGATTCGCCACGGCGCTCGTCCTGGTGCTGTGCCTGCCGGCCGTCTCGTGGGCCGAGGCCCAGAAGCCCGTCGATGACGACGTGTACGTGGTTCAGCCCGGGGACACGTGCGGCAGCGTGGCGCGCAAGGTGTTCGGCGACGCGACCACCGGCTCCGCGAAGCTGCACGCGCTCAACAAGATGGGGCCCCCCCGCATCAGCTCGTGCCGGGCACGGTGCTGCGCATCAAGGGAGACCCCGACGCGCGCCTCACCTTCATCCGGCCCGAGGTCAACTCCAAGCGCGCGGGCAAGGTGGATTGGTTCCAGGCGAACACCGGCCAGGGACTGTGGCGGCTCGACTCCGTCAACACGCTGCGCGAGGCCGGCGCCGAGGTCACCTTCCGGGATCTGACGCGGCTGCAGATGAACGAGAACGCGCTCGTCGTCATCTACGGCCAGTCCACCCAGGCCACGGACAAGGTGAAGAAGTCCGGCGCGGTGGAGTTGCTGAAGGGCGAGCTGAGTGTCTCGCTGGCGGAGCTGCGCGGCGAGCCCGTGGGGGTGCGGATGCCGGCGGCCACCGTGGCCGCGCGCTCGAAGGACCTCCTGGTGGGCGTGGATGGCCAGCAGATGAGCCGCGTCTCCGTCTACGACGGGCAGGCCGAGGTGAGCGCACAGGGGCAGAACGTCCAGGTGCCCAAGGACCATGGCACGCGGGTGGAGAAGGGGAAGATGCCCGAGAAGCCTCGCCTGCTGCCCGAGGCGCCGGCGTGGGCGGGTGGGGTGCGCTCGGTGCGGTTGCTGCTGGACGACAAGGGGGTGGACGAGGAGCTGGCGTGGGCGCCCGTGAAGGAGGCGGCGTCCTACCGGGTGGAGCTCGCGCGCGATGAGCGTTTCAACGACCGGGTGCACGGGGAGACGGTGCAGGCGGGGCAGGAGTCGCTGAGGTCCGTGGCCCGGGCGCTGCTGCCCGGCCGGTACTTCGCGAGGGTGCGTGCCGTGGACGCGGCGGGCCTGGTGGGCAGGGCGTCCGCCGTGCGGCAGGTGGAGGTGATGCGCGTGAAGACGGAGCGGGGCACCGTGGGGCCCCAGGGCATCCGGGGCGCGCAGCGGCTGGACTTCACGGTGGAGGGCGCCGAGGCGCTGGACTTCCGTCTCGACGGGGCCCCCACGACGCACCCGATACGGGTGGAGAGCGTGGGCACGCACACGCTGGAACTGCTGCCGCGCGGCGTTCCCGACGCCCGCCCGGAGAAGCTGACGCTCACGGTGGTGCCGCCTCGCGTGGACGTGGACGTGGAGCCCGTGGCTGGCGCGTTCCGGGTGAAGGTCCTGGTGCTCGACGAGCGGGGCAAGCCGCTGGAGGGCCCCTTCGCCGCGCTGAAGCTGCGCGGGTTGCATGGCACCCAGGTGGAGGAGCCGCTCCAGCGTCAGGCGGATGGCTCGCTGCTGACGCGCGCGCTGCCGGGAATGCGTCACGGGGAGCGCGTGGCCTCGGTGGAGGCCCTCTGGGGCGACACGCCCGTCCAGCAGGTCAACGCGCTGGCGCCCATGGAGCAGGCGCCCGTGCCCGTGTCCGTGGCCGCGGAGCCCGCGCCTCCCGTGCGGGACGCCGGAGCGGAGGTGGCGCTGATGCCGTTGCTGGGTGCTCCCTCGGGAGGCCTGGTGGAGGCCGCCCCCTTGCCCACGGCCTTCCTGCCGCAGGCGTGGCTCTTCGAGGTGCGCACGCAGCCTGGACTGGAATCGGAGGGCCTGGACATGGCCCGCGGACGCACCACGCTCGCCGTGGAGGGCCGCGTGTCCGAGCGGGTGGCCCTGGGCACGGCGCTGGCCATGCGCCCTGGCGTGCTGATGAGGGGCGGTGCGACGGGCGAGGTGCCCGGGACGGCGCTGTCCGCCTCGCTGTCGGCGCGGGTGCGGCTGACGGACCATCCGGACTTCCGGCTGCTGCTGGCCTTCGATGGCTCTTTCGCGAGCTCCCGCTTCGACGAGGAGGCTCGGGGACTGCGGCTGCGTCCGGCCGTGCTCGCGGGGTTGCGCCGGGAGCGCTGGGCCTTCTCCACCAGCCAGGCCTATGCCCTCCGGCCGGGCGGGGCCGAGGCCACCTGGGACAGTGCCTGGCAGGTCTGGTTCCTTCCCCTGCCCATGTTGTCGCTCGGGGCCGGGCTCGATGCGCTGGTGGGCGCCACGCCCCGGGTGCCCGGTCCCCTGGGCCTCGCGGCCGGAGTGGGGGCCCGCTTGAAGCTCGGAGGCTTCGAGCTGGGTACCTCGGTGCGCCGGGGTTTCGGTCCGGATGGCGCGCGCGTCTGGGGCGGATGGAGTGGACAGTTGACGCTGGGCTGGTCCGGCCTGGGCGCGCGTCTGCTTCAGTAGCTTGCGCTGTATCAGTAGATGATGCAGTCGAACTGCTCAACGACCTCTCTGAATGCTTCCTCGGTGGTCTCGCGTCGCCTGGCGAGAGCCGAGGCGTATAACGTCACGGCCCTTGTGCAGGGAGGATCCCTGTACGGCCCCTCTACGATGACCGGGCGATAACCTCCCGGCCACTCGACGCTGTTGAGCTCGCGGGCTCGTCCGATGGGGTCCAGGATGGTGAAGCAGGGCCACCTGGGAAAGCGGATGGTGGAGGGGTCACAACCCATGATGCGGCAGCCATCCAGGCGGGCTTCGCTGAAGTCACAGTCCTCGATGGACCCGTGCTGATACCACGGCAGGCTCATGTATTCAGGCCAGAGCCCGAAGTCGCATCCCGACAGTCGCCCCTTGAAGCGGCAGCCCTTCAGGGACGCAGCCACCCAGCTCTGAAAATTGTTCAACTCCTGCTTTACCTCGAACGTGCAGTCGATGAATCGAGGCTGCTTGAGGCTCAGACGCCGAGCGGACACCTTCAGCACGAGGGTACAGTTCTTCAGCGTCAGGTTGGGGCCGAGGATGTAGTTGGCCTCCTTGTCTGTCAGCTCCAGCCGCTCGTTTTCGATTTCCCGCTCCTTGAAGACGACGTTACCGAGCGAATCCATGGCCGCCACTTTCAGAAGGTGAGCATCCGGAAGAACTGGCCCGCCATGCGTCTGCCATGCCGCGCCAGGTTCGACTCCGTGCCGGAGAGAATCTCGTACTGATAGCCTCCCGGGACGGCCACATCGACGCCTTTGTTGAGGCTGAAGTCGTAGAGGTGCTCGAACTGCTCTTTCACCTTTCTTTGCACGTAGCGTCCCCGGGCCTCGCGCTCCAGCAACCGCGCCAGCCAGTACTCGCCCTTCTTCAGGGCGTCGTCGATGGCATCTCGCTCGTTGCGCGAGAGCCTGTGGGGCCCCCACTCCCTGGCGGCCCGGGTGACGGCTTCCTGGAGCATGTCGCCCACCCTGTCCTCGACAGGGATGTCCGCCACCGACTTGCCTCTGGGAATGTGCCAGCGCGGGCCGTCACTCAGTTGTACCTGCCGGTTGCCGCCCCGGTGCCGGATGACGGTGGCGGCGGAGCGGCCTCCCGGGGCCGTTTCCACGCCATGCCCCGGCCCCTTCTTGAGCATCACCACGGCCATGGGGCCCTGCGGTGAGGTCGCCACCCTCTCCGCCGCCGCCACCGCCCGGGCCAGCGCTCCCTCCGAGGCGATTGCCGCCTCCGTGCCTTCCAGCCGGCCCATGACGGCCGCCCCGCCTTGCGCGTTGAACCGTGCCCCCGCGAAGTGGAAGCCCGGCAGTGACTTCACCCGCGCCATCACCTGGCCCAGCGTGTGTCCGCTCAAACTGGCCACCGCCAGAATCATCGCCCTGGCCGAGTCCTCGCCCAGCACCTTGCCGAACTGCGCACCAGCCGCGCGCAGTTCCTCGAAGGTGGTGGCGTGGTGCGCCGCGTCCGCCATGCGCGCCCAGCCATCCATCAGCCCGTACATCGTGCCCAGGCCCAGGTAGCCGATGAGCAGCAGGGTCATTCCCGCGGCCAGGGCCTTGGTGGTGGGCTCGGGCACCAGCCACATGGCGCAGTAGAGGGCCACCGTCCAGACGACCATGGAGACGAGCGCCCGGGTGTCCAGCAACTCGCGGCCCAGCGCTCCCTTCGTCTCCTCCAGCACGTGGCCGAACGCAATGGACAAGGCCAGGACGCGCCGGTCCTCGGCGCTCAGGTACGGCCCGTCGTCCAGCAGGGCCCGGCAATCACCTCCCCCCTCGGGCGCACACCATGCCAGGTAGTAGTCCCTCAGGGCCGCTTCGGCCTCGGGAGTGAGGAAGACGGGGCCCGTCTGGTGCTCGGGTATCCAGGTGAGGCCCTGGCCCGCGTATGCCTCCAGCCTCCAGTCACCCGAGGCTTCCACCCACTCCGCCTCGGCGGGCGCTCCCCCAGTGGCGAGCAACGCGTGCGCCGCCTGCCGGGGCGTCTTCGCCCCCAGCCGCACCTCCCGGGCGAGCCGATGGAAGGCGCGCTGGAACTCGGCCGGGGGGATGCGCACCGGCCGGGTGGCGACGGCACCGGGCTCCAGGAAGTCCACCTCGTACACCGTTGCCGATTCCAGGCCCGGCTCCGCCGTGGCCGCCGTCCGCTCTTGGTCAGCCGGCGGGGGCGTGAGCGGAGGGGCGCGGTAGCCCGCGAGGAGACTGCCGTGGGGCGTGCCCGTGGCACACGCGAGCTGGAACAGGACGATGAGGGCCCAGGCGCCCAGGTGCGCGCCTTGGGAGCGAGCGCCAGCAAGACGGGTGGACACGGCTTCACCTCCGGAGGCGACGCGGGATGCAAGTCGTCGCTCCGGAATTACACGGGAACAATGGTACGCCCGTCAAACCACCGGGTTGTCCTCCAGGGCCCACTGCTGGCGCCTGGAGGCCTGTGGCGTGTGTTTCACGATGTGGGCGCCAAACGGGTGCTGGCCCGTTCCAGGTGTAGATATCTACACTTGGTGTGGGTCTTTTGAATACATATCCAGGTGTAGATATCTACACTTGAAGTCCATTCGGAGTCGTTCGTGCGGAGGCTTAGAGTCTCCTCGCATGGAGATGCCCGAGTTCATCGAGGCGAGGCGGCCGCGCTGGCAGCAATTGGAGGCCCTGCTCGACAAGGCCGAGGAGCACAGCCTGCGCGCCCTGCAACTGGAGGAGGCCCGCTCGCTGGGCAAGCTCTACCGCGCCGTCTCCAGCGATCTGCTGTGGGTGCGCGCCCGCGGCGGCTCGGCCGACGTGAGTGAGTACCTCAATGATCTGGTGGGCCGCGCCTACGCCCTCACCTATCCAGGCCAGCGGCCGAGGCTCTCGGACGTCTGGGCCTTCGTCGCCCGCGGCTTCCCCGCGTTGCTGCGCCAGGAGTGGCGCATGTACCTGGCCTCGGTGCTCCTCTTCCTGGCGGGCCTGGGCTTCGGCTACCTCGGCATGCTCGCGGATCCGGACGCGGCCACCTACCTCGTTCCCGCGGAGCACCTGAACCTGGACCCCGTCGAGCGCGCCGCCGACGAGGCCTCGGGCGACGGCATGTCCGTGCAGCAGCAGGCCGCCTTCACCACCTTCCTCTTCACGCACAACATCGAGGTGGCGTTCCTCGCCTTCGCTCTCGGCATCACCGTGGGGGTGGGCACGGCGTTGATGCTCTTCTTCAACGGGCTGATGCTGGGGGCGCTCGCGCAGGTGTACACGGCCAAGGGGATGGCCGGCTGGTTCTGGGCGTGGATCCTCCCGCACGGCATTCCGGAGATCACCGCCATCTGCATCGCGGGGGCGGCGGGCTTCGTCATCGCCCGGGGGCAGGTGGCGCCGCGCGGTCTTCCCCGGGGCATGGCCCTGCGCCAGGAGGCCGTGCGCGCGGTGAAACTCCTCTTCGGCACGCTCGTGCTCTTCGTGCTCGCGGGCTTCATCGAGGGCACCATCTCGCAGATCCACCCGCCGAAGCTGTCGGTGCTCTTCAAGGTGTCCTTCGCCCTGACGGTGGGTCTGGGCGTCTATGCCTACCTGTGCTCGGACTGGATGCGCGGGGCCCAGGCGGATTCCGCGGGCCCGGGCGGGAGTGGCGCGCGTTAGGGCGGGGGACGGGCGGACCTCATGGAACACGACAAGACCGCTCCGAGCGCACCGGCCCCCTTCCCTGGAATCGCTCTGAAGGGGAAGGTGGTCGCCGGCCGTTTCACGCTCGAGGACGAGGCCGGACGCGGAGGGATGGGCACCGTCTACCGGGCGCTCGACTCGTCCACCGGCCGGCGCGTGGCCCTCAAGCTGCTGCATGCCGTCGCGTCCCAGCAGGCGGTCATGCGCTTCAACCGAGAGGCCGTGCTGCTCGAGGGGCTGCGCCACCCGGCCATCGTCTCGTACGTGGCGCATGGCACCCTCGACAATGGCCAGCCCTACCTGGCCATGGAGTGGCTCGAGGGGGAGGACCTGACGCGCCGCCTCTTGCGCGAGCCGTTGACGCTCTCCGAGGTGATGGCACTGCTGCGCCGGGCCGCCGAGGGATTGGCCGCCGCCCACCGGCAGGGCATCGTTCACCGGGACCTCAAGCCCTCCAACCTCTTCCTGCGCGGGGGCCGGCCCGAGGACGTGGTGGTGCTGGACTTCGGGCTGGCGCGCCATGCGGCGCCGACGCTGATGGAGGTGACGGGCACGGGCACGGTGGTGGGCACCCCGGGGTACATGGCGCCGGAGCAGGCCTCCAGCAAGTCGGAGATTCCACCCGCCGCGGACATCTTCTCGCTGGGGTGCGTGCTCTACGAGTGCCTCACGGGCACGCCGCCCTTCGCGGCGCCGCACTTCGCCGCCGTGCTGGCCAAGATTCTCTTCGCCGAGCCGCTCGCCCTGCAGAAGGCACGCCCCGGCCTGCCCATGGGCCTGCAGGTGCTGGTGGACCGCATGCTGGCCAAGGAGCCCAAGCGGCGGCTGCCGGATGCGGATGCGCTGTTGGAGTCGCTCTCCGCGCTGGAGTCGGTGCCCGAGCTGTTGCTGCCCCAGGCCGGGACGGACTCGCGACCCCTCACCATGGCGGGGGCCGAGCAGAAGCTCGTCAGCGTGCTGCTGGTGTCCCCGCGCGCCAGGGTCCTGGAGGAGGAGACGGCGGATTGGGATGAGGGGCTCGCCCTGCGCGACGCCCTGCGCGCGGAGGTCTCTCCCCATGGTGCCCAGGTGGAATTGCTGGCGGATGGCTCGCTGGTGGGCACGCTGATGCCCGAGCGCGGCACCGCCACGGACCAGGCGGCGCTGGCGGCGCGCTGTGCCCTCACCTTCAAGGAGCGCTGGCCCGAGGCCGCCGTGGTGCTGACCACGGGCCTGGGGGTCGTCAACGAGCGGCTGCCGGTGGGCGAGGTCATGGACCGGGCGGGGCGGCTGTTGCGCCAGGTGAGCCTCATGCCGTCCTCCGCGCAGGTGGTGATGGACGAGGTGACGGCGGGGCTGCTCGGCGCGAGCTTCCAGCTTTCCCGCCTCGATTCGAGCTCCTTCCTGTTGCAGGGCGAGCAGCTCAGCGCGGACGAGTCCCGTCCGCTGCTGGGCAGGCCCACGCCGTGTGTGGGCCGCGAGCAGGAGCTGGCCCTGCTCGAGCTCAGCTTCTCCTCATGTGTGGAGGAGCCGGTCGCGAGGGCCCTGCTGGTGACGGCACCGGCTGGAGTGGGCAAGTCGCGGCTGCGCCATGAGTTCCTGCGCCGCATGGAGCGCAAGGAGCAGCCACCGCTGGTGCTGTTGGGGCGGGGAGACCCCATGCGCACGGGTGCTTCGTATGGACTGTTGGGCCAGGCGCTGCGGCGGTGGTGTGGCATCGGGGAAGGGGGCCGCCAGGAGGAGCACCGGGAGCGGCTGTCTCAACGCGTTGCCCGGCACCTGCCGGAAGCAGGCGCCCGCGAGACCGTGGAGTTCCTGGGCGAGCTGTGCGCCCTCCCATTCCCCGCGGAGGGCAATGCGCGGCTGAACGCGGCCCGGAGCGAGCCGCGGTTGATGAGCGCGCAGATGGGCCGGGCGCTGGTGGCCTTCCTGAAGGCGGAGTGTGCCCACCAGCCGGTGTTGCTGGTGCTGGAGGATCTGCACTGGAGCGACGCGCTCGCCGTGGCGCTGGTGGACGAGGCCCTGCGGGAGTTGGACGAGCACCCCTTCATGGTGCTGGCGCTGGCGCGGCCCGAGGTGAAGACGCTCTTCCCGGGCCTGTGGTCCCGGCGGTTGCAGGAACTGCCGCTGCACGGGCTGAGCCGCAAGGCGGGGGCGCGGCTGGTGCGGGAGGTCCTGGGCTCCCAGGTGCCGGACGCCGTCGTCCAGCGGGCCGTGGAGATGGCCGATGGCAACGCGCTCTTCCTGGAGGAGCTCATCCGCGGCGTGTCCGAGGGACGAGGGGAGGGCGCTCCGGAGACGGTGCTGGCGGTGCTCCAGGCGCGTCTGCAGCGGATGGAGCCGGGGGCGCGCCAGGTGTTGCTGGTGGCCAGCGTCTTCGGCCGGACCTTCTGGACGGGAGGCGTGGCGGAGCTGTTGGGCCGGCAGTTCGCGAACGAGGCCCTGGAGCAGCTCCTGGGGTTGCTCGTGGAGCAGGAGGTCGTCGAGCGGCAGCCGGACAGCCGTTTCTCCACCGAGGCCGAGTACCGCTTCCGCCACGCACTGGTGCGGGACGCGGCCTACAGCCTGGTGCCCGACAGCCATCGTCCGGTGGGCCACCGGCTGGCCGGTGCCTGGTTGGCGCAGATGGGCGAGCCGGATCCCCTGGTGCTCGCCACGCACCACCAGCTCGGCGAGCAGCCGGAGCGCGCCGTCCATTTCTACACCCGGGCCGCGGAGCAGCTCTTCGAGCATTACGACATGCCGGGGACGATGCGGTGCGTGGAGGCGGCGCTGGCTTGCGGGGGGGACGGCGCGAAGTTCGTCCGGCTGCGCGCGCTCCAGGCCGTGGTGGCCTTCTGGATGGATGACATGCCGAAGTGCCTGGCGCTCGGCGGTGCCGTCCTGGAGGAGCTGGAGGTGGGCAGCCGGCTGTGGTGCTGGCTGATGGGTGGACAGATCCTCGGGGGCATCTACAGCGGCATGCGCCAGGAGCAGCTCACCCGGCTGAAGCAGTTGTTGCGCGCCACCACCCCGGCGCCCGAGGCCGTGGGCGCCTACCATTGGGCCGTCAGCTGCATGGGCCTGTCCTTCGTGTTCTCCGGCTCGCGTTGGGAGTTGGAGGACTGGCTCGGGCAGATGGGGCCCATGGTCGCGAGCGGGCCATCACGTGGGTGGACGCGGTACATCGACGGCTTCTTCCATCACCTCTTCGAGCCCAGGCCATGGCATGCCTTGACGCAGGCCGAGCAGGGGACGCGGTATTTCCGTGAGCTCGGCGTGGAGCGGGACGCGCTCATCGTGCAGACCTTCCAGGGGTTGGCGCTGGCCGCGCTGGGAGAGGTGCCCCGGGCCGTGGAGCGGATGCGGGAGGTGCTGACCGCGGGCCGGCGTTTGGAGGCACACCTCGCGGTGGGAGCGGCCCAGCACTACCTGGCACAGGTGCTGGCCAACAGCCCCGAGCCGGCGCACCAGCAGGAGGCGTATGACCTGGTACGTGACTGGGTGGACCTCGAGGAATCCTACTTCTACAGGCGGGGCATCGCGCACTCCGTGCTGGCGAAGGTGATGGGGGAGCGAGGCGGGTGGCGGGAGGCCGAGGCGCATGCACGCAAGGCCTGTGAGTTGTTGGCCCCCTTCCAGGCGGACGTGGTCTACGCGCGCGGGTGCCTCGGCAACATCCTGCTCGCCCAGGGGAAGACGGCGGAGGCCCGAGAGGTGGCGGCGCTCGGTGTGCGGGAGTTGGAGGCGACTCGGAGTATGGGCATCTACGCGGTGGCCATCCGCCTGGCATGGGCGCGAGCCTGCTTCGCGGAGGGGGCCACCGGGGAGGGGAACGCCGCCCTGCGCGAGGCTTTGCTCTGTGTGCGTGCTCGCGCCCACGACATTCCCGAGCCAGAGGCCCGCGAGCGCTTCCTGCGGCAGGTCCCCGAGAACGCCCGGACCCTGGAGCTGGCCCGCCAGCGCTGGGGCGAAACCACGGTGTAGGACTGTAGGACCGACAGCGGCGCCCAGCGCCAGGCGGTCGTACTCGTACATACGGTGAAGGCTCAGGGCGGATGGTGGGGTGGGGATGTGATAGGTTCTCCCCTGTCCCGCATGGATAGCGACAAGACGGCTCCATCTCCACCGAGACCTCCTCCCACCATCGCTCCGCAAGGCCAGCTCATCGCCGGGCGATTCGTCATCGACGACCTGGCGGGACGCGGGGGCATGGGCCTCGTCTACCGTGCCAGTGACCGCACCACCGGCCGGACCGTGGCCCTCAAGCTGCTGCATGCCTCGCCGTCGCAGGAAACCACGCTGCGCTTCAACCGCGAGGCCGTGCTGCTGTCCATGCTGAACCACCCGGGCGTCGTGTCCTACGTGGCGCATGGCACCGTCGACGGGGGCCAGCACTACCTGGCCATGGAGTGGCTCGAGGGAGAGGACCTGGCGCGCCGGCTGCTGCGCGAGCCCCTGCGCCTGTCCGAGGCCCTGGCGCTGCTGCGCCGGGCCTCCGAGGCGCTGGCCGTGGCCCACCGGCAGGGCATCGTCCACCGCGATCTCAAGCCCTCCAACCTCTTCCTGAGAGGCGGCCGGCCCGACGACGTGGTGCTGCTGGACTTCGGGCTGGCCCGGCAGGCCGTCGCCACGATGATGGGCGTGACGGGCACCGGTGCGGTGGTGGGCACGCCGGGCTACATGGCGCCGGAGCAGGCCTCCAGCGAGTTGGAGATTCCGCCCGCCGCCGATGTCTTCTCGCTCGGGTGCGTGCTGTACGAATGCCTCACGGGCAGGCCGCCCTTCGAGGCGCCGCACTTCGCCGCCGTGCTGGCCAAGATCCTCTTCGCCGAGCCGGCGCGCCTGCACAAGCTGCGCCCCAGCCTGCCCATCAGCCTGCAGGGGCTGGTGGACCGGATGCTGGTGAAGGACCCGAAGCGGCGGCTGGCGGATGCCGATGGGTTGCTCAAGGCGCTCGTGGAGCTGGAAGCCGTCCCCGAGCTGCTGCTGCCCCGCTCCGAGTCGGATCCGCGTCCCGCGAGCCTGGAGGGCGCCGAGCAGCAGCTCGCCAGCGTTCTGCTGATGTCCCTGCCGGCGCACGGCCAGGAGGAGACGTCCGAGGCGCCCAGGCGGGGACTCGAGGTGCGGGATGCGTTGCGCGCGGAGCTCTCGGCGCATGGCGTCCGGGTGGAGCTGCTGGCGGACGGCTCGCTGGTGGCCACGCTGGTGCCCGAGCGTGGCACGGCGACGGATCAGGCGGCGCTGGCGGCGCGCTGTGCCCTCACCTTCAAGGAGCGCTGGCCCGAGGCCGCCGTGGTGCTGACCACGGGCCTGGGCATGTTCAACGAGCGGCTGCCGGTGGGCGAGGCCATGGACCGGGCGGGGCGGTTGCTGCGCCAGTTGGAGCGCCTCCCCGACTCCTCGTGCGTGGTGCTGGACGATGTCACGGCGGGGCTGCTCGGGCCGGGCTTCCAACTCTCGCGCATGGATTCGGGCGCCTTCCTGCTGCAGGGCGAGCAGTTGGGCGTCGACGCCTCGCGGCCGCTGCTGGGCAAGCCCACGCCGTGTGTGGGCCGGGAGCAGGAGCTGGCCCTGCTGGAGTTCTCCTTCAACACCTGCATCGAGGAGCCCGCGGCGCGGGCCATGCTGGTGACGGCGCCGGCCGGAGTGGGCAAGTCGCGGCTGCGCCACGAGTTCCTGCGCCGGCTGGAGCGGCGGGAGCAGCAGCCGCTGGTGTTGTTGGGGCGGGGAGACCCGGTGAGCGCGGGCGCCTCGTACGGCCTGATGGGCCAGGTGCTGCGGCAGGTGTGCGGAATCGTGGAGGGAGAGCCCCTGGAGACGCGCCGCGCGCGGCTGTCCCAGCGGGTGGCCCTGCACCTGCCGGCGGAGGAGGCCCGGCAGGTGGCGCCTTTCCTGGGAGAGCTGTGCGCCGTGCCCTTCTCCGGAGACGAGAGCTCCCGGCTGCTCGCGGCCCGGAGTGATCCATTGGAGATGAGCACCCAGGTGAGTCAGGCCCTGGTGACCTTCCTGCGAGCGGAGTGTGCCCACCGGCCGGTGTTGCTGGTGCTGGAGGACCTGCACTGGAGTGACGCGCTCACCGTGAAGCTGGTGGAAGAGGTGCTCCGGGCCCTGGCCGAGCAGCCCCTGATGGTGCTGGCGCTGGCGCGGCCGGAGGTGAAGGACCTCTTTCCCGGGTTGTGGGCGCGCCGCATGCAGGAACTGCCGCTCCATGGGTTGAGCCGCAAGGCGGGGACGCGGCTGGTGCGTGAGGTGCTGGGGCCGCAGGTGCCCGAGGCGGCGGTGCGCAGGGTGGTGGAGCTGTCCGACGGCAACGCGTTCTTCCTGGAGGAACTCATCCGCCTGGTGCCCGAGGAGCGCGGAGAGTGGGCACCGGAGACGGTGCTGGCGGTGTTGCAGGTGCGCTTGATGCGGATGGAGCCCGCGGCCCGGCAGGTGCTGCTGGCGGCCAGCGTCTTCGGCCGCACCTTCTGGCGGGGAGGCGTGGAAGCCCTGCTGGAGTCCACGGTGGGCGAGACCCTGGATCGCCACCTGCGGCAACTCGTGGAACAGGAGCTCATCGCGCCGCAGCCGGGAGGCCGTTTCCCCGGTGGGGGCGAGTACCGTTTCCGCCACGCCCTGGTGCGGGACGCCGCCTACGGCCTGGTGTCGGACACGGTCCGGCCCACGGGTCATCGCCTGGCGGGCGAGTGGCTGGAGCGGATGGGAGGGGAGCTGGAGCCGCTGGAGCTCGCCACCCACTTCCACCTCGGGCAGCAGCCGGCGCGAGCCCTTCCTTTCTATCTCCAGGCCGCCAAGCGCTTCCTGGAGCGGCATGATCTGCCGGGGCTGCTGCGGTGTCAGCACGGCGCCCTGGCCTGTGGTTACGGCGGCGAAGCCCCCTCGGTCTGAGCGCGGGCCAACCCGCCCTACTGTTCAGGATGTTGCGGCAGTCGGGGGGCGTACCCGGGAATACCCTGATGACTCGGTAGCATCCGAGACATGTACCTCCAGAACTCTCAGCGACTCCGATGCATCGCACTCGCGATGAGCCTTGTCGTACTGGGAGCCGAGGGGCGCGCCCATCAAGCGCAGCCAGTTCCCGGTGTATCCAATTCGGATCATGCGCCTGCCGCGGTGCGGCCTCCCGGCTTCCATGCATGTCCCGTCGAGACCATGAGCTGTTATCCCGGGTGCGCGCAGGTTGGAGAACTGTATGCGTGCGGGGCTCAGTTGATCGTGCTCGCGGGGGGACTGACCGCCGCGATCATCGCGGTCGCGGAAGAGGAGGACACTTCGGTCGACGACTTCTGCAAGAAGCACACGGCTCTCTGCGCGAAAGGAGGCGTGCAGAACAAGGAGAACGAGTACGTTCGTGATGCCAGGTTGCGAGCGGACGCTTGTGGGTGGCTTCAGGAGCAGTACGCCGGAGCGGAAGCAAGCGAACGCGAGAAGATCCGCCTGGCGCAGAAGTTCCTCGGCTGTCGCAACAAGCAGAAGCGCAAGTCGTGAGGGGAGCGAGGGGACGATGTCCTGGTATGCCGCACATGTTGTGCTCTATCACGAGTTCAGGGAGGGGCCGCAGGAGGAGTTCTCGGTCATGGAGAACGTCTACCTCATCCACGCCGCAACCGATGAGGAAGCCTTCGCACGCGCCGAGAAGCGAGGACGCTCCGACTGCGTGGAGGACGACGAGAGCCTGACCGTCGATGGAAGGCCCTCCCGTCTCGTTTTCGGGGGCGTGCGGAAGCTCATCTCTTGTGCCACCGACACCGAAACCCTCGAGGATGGTGTCGAGGCAACGTACTCCTTCCTGGTCGTTTCCGGCCGGCAGCAGCTCGATTCCTTGATCAAGGGGGAACCCGTCCCCGTGCTCTACGAGGAATGAGCGTCCGCCGGATGAACCGCCAGCATGAGCCCTACAGCACGCCGCGCGCCTTGATGTCGAGGTAGCGGTTGACGGCGGCGAGGCTCAGCTCATCCGGCTGCACGTCGAGCATCTGCACGCCACCGGCGCTCACCTTGGCCTTGAGTGTTTCCCGGTCCGTGAGCAGCTCGCTGGCCACGGCCTGCTGGTAGGCCTGCTCGGGCCCCGAGGGCTCGGTGCGCAGCAGCGCCGCGAGCGCGGTGTCCCGCACGGACAGGCACAGGGGCACGTGCCGGCGCGCCAGCCGATGGAGCGGTGCCACCATGGTGGAGGCCTGCTCCTCGTCGAGGAAGTCCGTGAACACGCACAGCAGGCTGCGCCGCGTGAGGCGCACGTTCAACTCCTTGAAGAGCGCCAGGTAGTCCACGTACGTGAGGCTCGGCGTGGTGGAGTAGAGCGTGTCCAATATCTTCCGGTATTGCAGCCGGCCCGCCGCGGGCGGCAGGTACGCCTTCACCCCGTCCGCGAACACGGCCAGCCCCACGCGGTCCCCGTTGCGCACCGCCACGAAGGCCAGGAAGAGCGCCGCGTTGACGGCATGGTCCAGCTTGGTGAGCCCGTCCACCTGCGCCGCCATGGAGCGGCCCGCGTCCACGCAGATGAGGATGGACTGCGAGCGCTCGGACTCCATCACCCGCGTCACCGGCCGGGTGCGCCGCGCGGTGGCCTTCCAGTCCACGTCGCGCACCGAGTCTCCCTGGGCATAGTCACGCAGCCGCGCGAACTCGCTGCCCCGGCCATCCCGGCGCAACTGCCGCAGGCCCAGGTTCACCAGATCCAACGCCGCGCCGGACAGCAGCAGCCGGCTGGCGCCCCGCAGGTCCGGGAACACCGACACGTTCTGCGCCAGCAGGAAGTGGCGCTCATGGAAGACGAGCCCCAGCGGCCCCCGCACCCGCACGTGCACGTCCCCGAAGGCGAACTTGCCGCGCTTGGAGGGGGACACCCGGTACACCCAGCGCGTCTGGCTGTCCGCGGACAGGTGGAGCGGGGCCTCCTCGGGCGTGGCGGTGAAGGACTCGGGCACGTCGTCCTTCACGTGCACGTCCACCGCCTGGCCGCCGCGGTGAACCAGCAACAGCTCCACCTTGTTGGGCGCGCCCACGGACAGGCGGGTGGGCAGCTTCCGGCTCACCTCCAGGCGTACCCGGCGGGCCATCAGGAAGTCCGCTCCCGCCAGCCCCAGGGCGAGCACATCCAGCACCAGCACCGCGCCGCCGAGGCCCGGGAAGAATCCCGCCGCCATCATCGGCACGGCCAGCAGGCACAGCAGCACCCACAGGCGCCCGGTGGGCATCACCGGGGGACCTCGACGGACTGCACCACCTCGCGCAGCACGTCCGAGGGCGTGGCTCCGTCCAGCTCCGCGTCCGGTGACAACAGCAGGCGATGGCGCAGCACGGGCCCGGCGAGGAAGCGCACGTCATCCGGCGTGACGAAGCCCCGGCCGCGCAGGGCCGCCAGCGCCTTGGAGGCCAGCAGCAGGTGCACGCCCGCGCGAGGCCCCGCGCCCAGGCGGATGCGGCTGGAAGTGCGCGTGGCCGCCACCAGCTTGCGCACGTACGCGAGCACCGGCGGTTCCACCGTCACCTCGTTGAGCGCCGTCCGTGCCGCGAGCAGGCCCTCCTTCGTCACCGCCGGCCCCACGCCCGCGCGTGCCAGGTCTCCCGCGTCGAAGCCCCGGTGCACCGACGCGAGGATGGCGTCCTCCTCCTCGGGGGCCGGGTAGCCCACGTCGATCTTCAACAGGAAGCGGTCCAGCTGCGCCTCGGGCAGCGGGTAGGTGCCCTCGGACTCCACCGGGTTCTGCGTGGCGAACACCGTGAAGAGGGGCGAGAGGGGCATGTTCCGGCCCTCCAGCGACACGCCACGCTCCTGCATGGCCTCCAGCAGCGCGGACTGCGTCTTGGCGGGGGCGCGGTTGATTTCATCCGCCAGCAGCAGGTCCGTGAAGATGGGGCCGCGCACCAGCACGAAGGCCTGGCTCTTCAGATCGAAGATGCTGGTGCCCAGGATGTCGGCGGGCATCAGGTCCGGGGTGAACTGGATGCGCTTGAAGTCCGCGCTGACGGCGCGCGAGAGCGCCTTGGCCATGAGCGTCTTGGCCACGCCGGGCACGCCCTCCAGCAGCACGTGGCCGCCGGCGATGAGGCCCACGAGCATCAACTCGAGTGGCTCGTCCTGGCCGACGACGGCCTTGCGCACCTCGGAGAGCACGCCCTCGCGGATGGCATGGGCGGCGGCCACGGCGTTGCCGGCGGTGGAGGTGGGAGCGAAGGTGGAAGTCATGACTCCTCGGGGGTCGAAGCAACGAGCGCGCGCGAGGGCGGCCCGGAAGGATGGATGCGCTGGCGCAGCACCGCGGCGCGGGAGGCCAGTTGTTTCAAGTCGCTCTCGCTGGACACCGTCTCGGCGTTGCGGACCACGGCCCGCAGGCCATGGGCCAGGTCCTCCCGTCCGCGCGAGGCCAGCCCCTCGGCGACGGACTTGGGGGGCGCATGGGCGGGCAGGCCGGCGTGCAGGGCCAATTCCTGGGTGAGGCCCCGGGTGATGAGGCCGGCGGCGAAGCCGTGGTGGCGGCCCTCGCGGTACAGGCGGCTCATGGCGAAGAGGGCGTCCGTGGACCCCACGCGCGTGGACTCGGGCGGCGTGCGCGGCCGGCCGAAGCGCTTGAGGGCCACCGCCCACAGACACAGCCCCAGCAGCAGTTGCGCCACCGCGAAGTGCAGGCCATAGCGGCGGGCGAAGTCCACCACCGAGCGCTCGTTGGTGAAGCCGTGGTGGTGCTCGTCGAACTCGTAGGGTCCGGGACCCAGGGTGCGCAGGGCGCTCAGCCAGAACTGCGCGTTGTCCGCGCGCGCGAGCGCCTGGTTCATCGCCAGCTCCGGCGCGCCCACCACCAGCACCTTTCCCGCGCCGTAGGGCACCACCGCCGCCACCGTCATGTGCAGCGGTTCGTCCCGCAGCAGGGGCACCGCGCCCTTCTCGGGCAGCGTCAGGTAGGCCTGTACCTTCGCCTCCACGCGCTCCACGCCCAGTGTGTACGGGCTGGAGAGCGGCGGGACGAGCGTGCGCATGGGCAGCGAGGCGTCCGCCTTGAAGAGCTTCACCCCGAGCGCGTCCAGCAGCGGATTCTCCTGGGAGCCCCACGGCACGTAGACGAGGGCGCTGCCGGCCTTCACGTGCTCGAGCAGCTTCTCCGTCTCCTTGTCGCTCAGCTCGGGGACGTACAGCCGGTTGAAGCCGTGGCGGGGGACCTCCTCGTCCTCCAGCCCGTCCTCCTTGTCGGCGGCGAGCGCCGTCTGGTCGGGGTCTTCCTCGTGGGCGCCCTTCACCTCCACCGCGAGCAGCACGGGAGTGCCCGTGCCCTTCTGGATGATTTGAAGGTCCGCGGTGCGCCGGACCACGGGCAGGCCACTCTCCTGGACGAGCAGGAAGAGGCCACGGGCTCCGTCGGGCTGGGCGCGCCAGGTGGAGAGCGTGTCGGCGAAACCGCCCCGGGCCGCGCCGCGCACCAGCCACGTGCCCAGCACGGCGGTGATGAGCAGACCTCCCACCACGAGCAGCGGGAAACGGTCACGCACCGGCGGCCTCCGGAGTGGCGGGGGTGGGATTGAGCATCGGGGCACACAGCGCGCGGAAGTCGCGGTAGCCGTCCGCGCCCACCGGCAGGTTGCCATACCAGGCGAAGTCGAAGCGCAGCGTCAGCTCGCGGAAGGAGGGGACCCACTCGCGGCGGCTGCGGAACTGGCGCAGGTAGTCCCAGTTGCTCAGCGTGGTGTCGTAGTGGATGACACCGTCGCGGTGCAGGCGCGAGAGCAGGGCGAGGTACAGGCTGCGCACGGCCTCGCGGTACTCGCCCCGGGCGGCCAGCTCGTCGGCGAGGTGGGCCCAGCCCTCGGGGGGACGGGCGAGGGCATTCATCGGATCCGCCGCCAGGGTGGACGCGTCCTGGGTGCTCACCTCGAGCCGGGTGTCCTCGCCCGCCCGGGCCTTGCCGAGCGCGCGCAGCAGCACCAGCACGAGCACCACCAGCACCCCGGCGATGAGGACCACCACCAGCACGTTGGCCACCGTCTGCCCGCCAGCGGCCGAGACGCTGGGACCCTGGCTCGTCGTCTCCGAGCGGCGGAAGAGTTTGTCGAGGAACTCCGACAGCCACTTCATGAACCGCTGCCAGAGGCCCTGGGTGGGCGGCACGTCCTCGGACGTCTTCTCCTCCTGGGGCGCCTCGGGTTCGGGCACCTGGAACTCGGGCCGCGCGAGGATGTCCCGGGCGCGCGCCTGGGCCGCCCGGGCATCCTCCTGCTTCTCCAACTCCTCGGTCTGCGTCGCGAGGGTGATGCCCCGCTCGAGCCGGTCCAGGGCGCCGCAGTCCTCGTTCTCCAGGACGTCCTTCTCCACGTCACGCACGAGCCGCTGGTACTTGACGGCCTCGGCCGGGCTCAGCGTGTCGAGTGGCCGCCGCCAGCGCTCCATGGTGGGTGCATCCAGCTCGCAGTACCCGGCCATCTCCTGGAAGCTCTGCCTGGTCTCCGCGAGGGAGGGCGGCTTCACGGGCTGCTGGGCCCCGGCTGGGGTGGCCATCAGGCAGGTGCCCAGGATGGCGAGCAGGACGAGCGCCGCCTTCCGGGTGGGAATCCGCTGCACGGAGGCCAGCAGATCCAGACCCTCCAGGCGCACGCGTCCATCCACCAGCAGCAGCGTGGACGTGGCGGCACGGAGGGGCTCGAAGAGGGTGAAGGTGGCGGAGGCGAGGAAGACGACCCAGGCGGTGTTGTCCAGGGAGGCGAAGCGCTCGGCGAAGGTGAGGTCGATGCCGATCAGCTTGCGGCCGACGTAGAACAGGGTGTTGGCGGCGATATGGAGGTTGAGGAAGGCCAGCAACTGCACCAGCAGGAGGATGCGCACGCCGGTGGCGCTGCCTCGCGCCGGGCCGAGCATCTTCGCGCACACGCCATAGAGCCCCAGGGGGCTGCCACGGCCCTGCATCGTGACGGCGTAGCCGACGAGGTGCGCGGACAGGAAGAAGAAGGCGAAGCCCATCGTGACGCCGAGCGTGAGCAGGTTGAAGACGAAGAGGTACGCCACGGCGCACAGGAGGCTGGGCGTGCGGGCCAGCGCGGCGCGCAGCGAGGCCCATGCGGTGGGCTCTCCCTGGTCCTGGCCGAGCACCAGCTCCTGCACGTGGTGACAGGCGGCGCCCTGGAAGAGGCCGCGGGCGAGCCAGGCGAGGGTGAACCACAGGGCGGGCAGCATCAGCGAGCGGTTGTTCGTGATGGCGTCCGTCAGGTGCATCAGGGCCGCGGTGACGAGCGCCCCGCCGGGCAGGGTGAGGGCCCAGACGCCGGAGCTGCGCACGCAGACGCGCAGGCCCGCGTCCAGGATGGCCACCGCCCCGCGGGGGCGCAATTCGAGCGCGGAGACGCCCATGTCAGAGCCCCGAGGCCATGCGCGAGAGGAGCAGGACGCCGCCATAGACGACGGCGGCGCCGACGAGGGCCAGCAGCACGTTGCCCACGGTCCATTCGCGGCGCTCCGAGGGCCCCTCCAACGCCTTGAGGCGCTTCTCGAGGCAACTGGCGCACCGGTTGATGCCCTCGAACTGGGTGGTGCACTCGCGGCAGACGACGTGGCGGCACTCCACGCAGATACCGAGCCCGGTGCGTTCCGGATGGTAGTGGCAGCGGCCCGAGCCCTGGATCATGGGCGCAGCCTACGCAATCCCGGGGCGCCCGTACCAGCGGCTCGGAGGGCTACTTCACGGGGAAGTAGCCCACGGTGGTGACGAGTTCCTGGCCCTCGGGGGAAAGCACGTAGTCGAGGAAGGCGCGGGTGGTGCCGGTGGCCTGACGGGGCAGGTAGAAGTAGAGGCGGCGCGAGAGCGGGTAGGTGCCGTTCTGGATGTTCTCCGGGCTGGGGGCGATGGCCTCGCTCGCCGCGTCCTTCTTCACCTTCAACTCCTTGATACCCTTGGCGTAGGCGGAGCCGCCGTAGCCGATGCCATTGCGCTCGAGGCCCACCGCGTTCACCACCGCCGCGGTGCCGGGCAGGGTCAGGGCGCGGGGGGTGAAGTCCTCGCCGCCCAGCACCGTGTCCTTCACGAAGACGTAGGTGCCCGAGGAGTTCTCCCGTGAATAGACGACGATGGGCGCGTCGTTGCCGCCCACGTCCTTCCAGCGGGTGGTGTCGCCCAGGTAGATGGCCTTGAGCTGTTCGAGGGTGAGCGCCTCCACGGGGTTGCTCTCGTGGACATAGAAGGTGATGCCATCCACGGCCACGGGGAGCTCGACGGGGCCGGAGGGGTGGCGCTGCTGGGCCTGCTGCCGCTCGGCGTCCTTGATGGGCCGGCTGGACATGGCGATGTCGGTGGTGCCGTTGATGAGCGCCGCGATGCCCGTGCCCGAGCCGCCGCCCGTCACCTGGATTTTCGCTTCCGGGTGCACCTTCATGAACCGCTCGGCCCAGCGCTGGCCGAGGAGGACCATGGTGTCCGAGCCCTTCACCGTCACGGAGCCCTGGAGGCCCGGCACGGGAGGGGCCCGGGTGCCCGCGTCCTCTCCGTCGGAACCGGATGGACGCCTGCATCCGGACAGCAGTCCGAGGAGCGTGAGGACGAGGAGTGAGCAGTGCTGCGGTCTCATGGGGCCAGGATACACAGGGCCCGCTCGACGGATGGTGACATCTCCGTCTTGCAACGGACGCCCTTTGGGGCCGGTAGGAGGTTTTCCGGTGAGAATCCGGTGTGGGGTCCGCTAGAACCGCCGCTCTCGCGGAGACGGAGGAGAACGGAATGGACTTCATCGGACAGCTTTCGCAGCAGCTTGGCGTGGACTCCAACCAGGCGCAGGGCCTCGCGGGCTCGCTGCTCAAGCTGGTGCAGGGGACCGTGAAGGAGAAGATGGGGCCGGAGGCGGCGGACCAGATGGGCCAGGCCATTCCCGAGATGCAGGGGTGGCAGCAGCAGGCGGAGGCTGGGACGCAGTCGGCCTCGCAGGGGGAGTCCGGTGGTGGACTGATGGGGGCGTTGGGAGGGCTGGGTGGGCTTCTGGGGGGTCAGGGCCAGTCGTCTGGGGGAGGCGGCGGCGGGCTGATGGGCGCGCTCGGTGGGGCCGTGGGTCAGGCGAGTGAGGTGGCGGGGGTCGTGGCGCTGCTGCAGCGCTTCAACATCGATGCGGGCAAGGCCTCGCTGGTGGCGCCGCTGCTGCTCAACTTCCTCAAGTCCCGGCTCGACCCGAAGCTGGTGGGGGGCATCCTCGCGGTGATGCCGATGCTCGCCAACCTGGGGAGTGGGGGCGGCAACGCGCCGGACGGTGGAGGCGGCCAGGGCGGTGGAGGCCTGGGCGGGCTGCTGGGTGGCCTCATCCGCTGAGCCCAGAGTATGAGCCAGACAGTCGCGGAGCTGCCCGAGCACGCGCGGGCCATCATCGCGGAGGAGGAGGCGCTGCTCGCGCGCGTGCTCGCCTCCGTGGACGCCGCGAGGCTGCGCAGTGGCAGCCGCACGCAGGAGACCCAGGGCCTGATGGCCCAGTTGCAGGTGCTGCGCGACGAGGCGGCGACCGCACCCGTGGCCGACCTTCCACATCTGCTCCATCAGATGAACCAGGCACGGGCGCTGCTCGAGCGTCAGGAGACCGCCCAATTGCCAGACACCGGCGCTCCCTACTTCGCGCACCTGCGCGTGGACGGGCCCGCTGGCATCCGGGACTACCTGCTGGGCCGCACGAGCTTCGCCGATGCGTCCGCCGACGTGCGCATCATCGACTGGCGCTTCGCCCCGGTGGCCCGGGTCTTCTACCGGTATGGCGAAGGGGACTCCTATGAGGAGTGGTTCGGCGAGCGGCTGTCCGAGGGCACCGTCGAGGTGCGCCGGTTGGTGGTCATCGAGCGCGGGCGGTTGATTCGCATCCAGTCCGGCACGCTCGTGCTCGTGCGCACGCCCGAGGGCTCCTGGCGGATGCCGGGCGCCGGGCCTGCTTCCCAGCTCGCGGGGGGAACGGGAACGGCGGTCCGCCCGGGCCAGCTCGGAGTGGGGGAGGGGGCTTCTCGCCGCGAGGGGGCGCTCGACATCACCGCGCTGCTCGACGCCGAGCAGTTCGAGGCCGTGAGCGTGGCCGCGGATCAGCCGCTGCTCGTCCTGGGGAGCGCGGGCAGTGGCAAGACGACGGTGGCCCTGCACCGGCTCGCGAAGATCGCCTTCGACGACCACGCGCTCTACCCCGAATCCCGGATGAAGGTCATCGTCCCCGAGGAAGGCCTGGCGCGCCTGTCCCGGCGCCTGCTCGCGCCGCTCGGGTTGGGGAAGGTGTCCGTCGAGACGCTCGACTCCTGGGCGGCCACGGCCGCGCGCGTCTCCTTTGGTGCCAAGGCCATCAAGGTGTGGGAGGACCCGCCGCCACTCGTCTCGAAGCTCAAGCGCCATCCAGCCCTGCGCCTCGCGCTCGCGGCCCGGTTGGGGGTGAGCAAGTCATCCGCCACCAGCCTGCCGCCCCTGCGCAAACGGCTCGCCGAGGTCTTCACCGACCGGCGCTTCCTGGAGGGCGTCGTCTCCCATTCGAAGGGAGCTCTGCCGCTCACGGCCGTCGACGAGACGGTGCGCCACACGATGTTGCAGATCGCCACGCCCCTCGAGCGTGAGCTCGAGGGAGTCGACCCCGAGCGGCTCCAGACGCTGGATGGCAAGTCCCTGGAGAGTGACACGCCCGACGAGCTGGCCGGCACGTTGGACCTGGAGGATCTCCCGTTGCTGCTCTTCCTCCGGGCCCAGACGGGAAACCTGGGCGCCGTGGGCCGCCTGGTGCACGTGGTGCTGGACGAGACCGAGGACTTCTCCCTCTTCGAGCTGTTCGTGGTGGGCAAGCTGCTGGGCGAGGCGCGCAGCTGCACGCTCGCGGGCGACGAGATGCAACAGACGTCGACGAGCTTCGCGGGGTGGCAGGCGGTGCTCTCGGAGCTGGGCATCCGCGACGCGGCCACCTGCCGGCTCCAGGTGTCCTACCGTTGTCCAGGGCCTGTCACGGAGTTGGCGCGCAAGGTCCTGGGCACGCAGGCCACCACCGCGGCCCCCCAGGCTGGCCGGGCGGGGGCTCCCGTGGGTTTCCACCATTTCCCCGACGAGGCCCAGGCCCACCTCTTCATCGGCGAGGCGCTGAGAGATCTCCTGGAGCGCGAACCCCATGCCTCCGTGGCCGTCATCGCCAGCGGTCCGGAGCAGGCGCGGACCTTCCACCGGGTCATCGCGGACCAGTCCTGGGCCCGCCTCGTGCTGGAGGGGGACTTCTCCTTCGAGCCCGGCGTGGATGTGACGGACGTGGACAACGTCAAGGGGCTCGAGTTCGACTACGTCGTCATCCCCGACGCCACGGCCCGCGTCTACCCCGCCCATGACGAGGCGCGTCGCAGGCTCCACATCGCCATCACCCGGACTTCCCATCAACTCTGGGTTGTCTCGTCTGGGGTCCGCTCGCCCCTGCTCGCGGAAAATTCGTTTTGAACGAATTTGAACAATTGTGACAAACTGAGGGGAATGATGGAGCGCCGTCCCCAGCTGCTGTCACGGCTGTCCAGATGCCGTCCCGAGCATCTGGTCCCCGGGATGTTCCTGGAGGCGGCGCTCGCGTCGGTGGCGGCGCGTGCCCCTCCCGAGGTGCTCGAGCGGGCCCGGCGGATTTCCGAGGGCGAGCGGCTGGTGGAGAACTACCGCTATCCGGTGGCCTGGATGTTGGGGATCCTCGACATCATCGGCCAGGACGCGGAGGCCCGGGGTGGCTCCTACGGTGAGGCCATCTATCAGACCGGACGGGACGCGGGGCTCGCCTATGTCCGGAGCACCGTGGGGCGGATGCGGGCCATGGTGGGCTCGGCGTCCGGGCTGCACCGCTCATTGGAGGGCATCCCGAGCGCCGCCTCCGTGGCGGTGACTTTTGGCGAGCACTCCTACCGCCGGCTGAGCCCCAACTCGGGTGAGCTCATCTTCAAGCAGGACCTGATTGGCGTGGGCTGGAACGTGGGCATGGTGGTGGGCAGCACCTCCACCGCGCTGGCGCTGGGCCCGGAAGGCTTGAAGTTCGAGGCCACCGTGACCGACGAGGACGCCAGCAGCTTCGTCCTCCGGCTCTCCTGGTAGGGATTTCCCAGCCCTTTCCAACAAGACAGGGATTGGACCCGCGATAGACGCGGCGCGTCCACGTGTGTCCGGCACCAGAAGCCGACAGTGTGGGAAGCCTGGGGAGAGCTTCAATTCCAAACGAGGCGCCTTCCGGCGTGTGCGCAAGGAATTGAAATCACTCTGGCGTACGGAGGAAGCGCGAGTGGATTCCGGAGTTGCGCCCGAGTCGCGTTGCTACGGAATTCGCCTCGAAAGTCAATGCCTTCCATTAGGGAACTTGACGGAGCGCGGCGGCGTATGTTTCTTCTCAAGGTGCAAGGGATTGGGAGCCAAGGGGAAATCCATGCACTCGCTCACGGAACAACTGATGGGTCATTCGCGCGCGCGCTCGGGCACGGGACCGGTCACGGGTCCGTACTCGGGTTACTCGCTCCATGGTCCTGGGGGCATCCAGGTGGTGCTGCCCGAGCAGGGAGTGGTGCTGGGCCGGGCCACGCAGTTGAGCCCCACGGCGGTGTGGGCGGAGCCCGGGGACTCGGTGGAGGCGCTGGCGCATGCGCGGACGGTGCGCGTGTGTCTGGACGTGGGCGGCACGGCCATTGGACCGCTGACGGGCGAGCCCCGGTGGAGCGGTGCGGGGGCGCGCGGCTCCGCGGTGGGAATCCAGCTCGTGGGCATCTCCGCGGAGCAGGGCCGGCAGATCCTGAGCGTGCTGGAGGAGGCGGTGCTCACGGGCAGCGCCCAGCCCGAGGCCTCGCCCCTGCCCGTGCAGGAGGAGATCGCCGGGCTGGAGCGCATCGAGTCCGTGCTCACGGCCATCTCCGCGATGAACAACAGGGGCGTGCTGCGCCGGCCGGGCCGGACGGTGCGGGTGATGCTGGAGCGGTTGGACGCGGAGCGGGGCCTGCTTCACTGGCGGTGCACCGAGCCGGGGGCCGGCTGGGGCGAGGCGCCCTACGAGCTCGAGGTGGTGGGTTACAACTCGGCCTACCGGATGCGCCTGGACGGCCCCGCCGCGCGGGGGGACACGCTGGTGACGCGGCTGCCCGAGCGGCTGTGGCGGGTGCGTCACCGCGCGCACCGCCGTGTGCGCGCTCCCGAGGGACTGCGGGCCCGCTTCGATCATCCGCTGTGGAAGGAGCTGGGGCGGCGCGAGCGTGAGGTGGTGGATCTCTCCTTCACCGGCCTGGGCCTGCACGTGGCGCCTGATGACCTGGTCTTCCCCGGGCTCTTCCTGACGGTGGAGCTGGCGATGGCCGGTGGCGAGAGCCTCTTCCTCCAGGGGGAGGTGCGGCACGTGTCGGCCGCCCGGAGCGATGGGCGGCGGGTGGCGGGCCTGGAGGTTCGTCCGCGGACGGAGCAGGACATGGTGCTGTGGTCGAACTTCGTCTCCCAGTCGCTGTGCCCCTCCACGCGCACCAGCGAGGAGTACCTCGAGCCGCTGTGGGAGCTGTTCGAGGCCTCGGGCTACTTCAACCTGGCGGGCAAGTCCGCCGGGCACTTCGACGAGCTGCGCCGGAGCTTCATCGACCTGGGCAAGCGCTCGGCGCAGCTTCCGCACCTGTTCTGCCAGACGGTGTGGCCGTCGGAGCGGGGGGCGGAGGCGTCGCTCTCCTCGCTCAAGGCCTACCGGCACTCCTGGATGGTGCACCAGTTGGGGCGGCGTCCCGGCAAGCCGTCCAACGCGCCCGAGGTGCCGGGGCAGATCCTCCGGGACATCTACATGCGCACGCTGGAGCACGCCCAGGGGGACCCGGAGTTCCGCTGGGCCATCAGCTACGCCGAGTCCACGGTGCCCTTCGTCTACCGGACGCACGTGCGGTTCGCCCAGCGGATGCAGGGCATCGGGCAGGGTCTGGTGATGCCGCTGCGGATGATGGACGTGGAGTGCGCCGAGCTGAGCGGTCAGCCCGTGGGGGACCTGGACATCGGGCCCGCGTCCATCGGGGAGAAGTACCTGCTGGCGGGGGAGATCGCCCGCACGCGTCCGGCCTGCTACGTGGAGGCGCTGGACTTCACCCGGGATCGCCTGGAGCTGTGGGGGACCTCGCGCGCCTGGCAGGGGGTGGGGCTGGAGCGGGAGCGGCGCATCATCGTGGCGCGCCGTCAGGGCGTGCCCCTGGCCGCGCTGGTGCTGGAGCTGGGTCACCCCGGGACCAACCTCTTCCGGTTGCTCGACTCCGCGCGCCTCTTCCCGCTGACCCCCGAGGGGAAGCGGAGCGCCTACGTGGCGCTGCTGGACGAGGCGCGCCGCTGGTTCGCGCAGCGCGGGCGCAGCTCCTTCGTCTTCCTGTGCGAGGACGATGGCGCCTACGCGAAGGCGGCCCGTCTGCATGACGATCCCTCGGCGCAGCCCATCCTGTGGATCATCCCCGCCTCGCAGGTCCCCGAATTCCTCGAGCACGTCAGCGAGCAGTCCGTCGGCCGTGCCCGGTCCACCCCTCATCTCGAGTCCTGAGTCCCGAAGGAGCTTCACCATGGAATTGCTGAAGATGCAGTACGAGCCCCACGCCCTGCCCGCGCGCACCCTTCTGGACACGGACCCGGCCCTGTGCCGCCTGATGGATCCGTCCATCCAGCCGGCGGTCCTGGAGCGCTTCCTCATCGAGTGGATGGCGCGTGCGGTGTACATGACCGAGCCCGTGGATGGGTGGATCCGCCGCACGGGTCAGCGCTGCATCGAGCTGGGCATGGAGAAGCTCGGCCGGCAGCTCATCACCCACGCCAAGAGCGAGACGGGCCACCACCTGATGACGCTCGAGGACGCGCGCGTGCTGGTGGAGCACTGGAACGCGCGGTATTCGCCCCGGCTGTCCATGGAGGAGCTGGTCGCGCAGGCGCCCACCGGCTCCATGCGGGAGTACCGGCGGATCCACGACGAGACCATCGAGGGGCCGTACCCGGTGGGGCAGATCGCCATCGAGCGCGAGGTGGGTTTCCTGGCGGTGTACTTCGGGCCGCGTCTGGTGAAGCAGGTGGAGACCGTGCTGGGCCGGGAGGTGGCCGACAAGCTCACCTTCCTCAACGAGCACGTGGCCGTGGACGTGGGCCATACCCTGCTCAACGAGAAGATGCTGGAGGAGGCCATCACCCGCTCGCCCGAGCAGGGCCGCATCTATGCGGAGACTGGCGCCCGTGCAATGACTGCGTACATCCACTTCCTGGGTGAGTGCCTGCGCATCGCCGAGGCGCAGGTGGCCGCGCGCGTCATGGCGTAGGGGGTTTCCACTCCCTCGGAGGGGTGGGGTTCCTCCTGGCGCGCCGATGACCCCGGTTGGCGCTTATCCTTCAAGCCCTTCCCTTGTCTCTCCCTGTAGAACCGTTGATACAGGTAATCCTGTAGAGCGGTTCCAGAAGAGAGAGAGGGAAAAACCATGACGACTTGGAATGGGTGCAGGAGCGTGGCCGCCTGGGTGGCCGCGCTGCTGTGGGTCACCATCTCCGTGGGCTGTACGACGCAGGATCCGGGCTCCCGGAGCGGGAGCGCGGAGGTTCGCGTCACGCTGCCCCAGGCGCTCTCGGCGGCGGACGTGAAGCGCGTACGCGTCGAGGTGCGGGGGCCGGGCATCTCGTCTCCCATCTCCGCCGAGCTCGTCCAGGTGGGAACCACGTGGCAGGGCACCGTGGGCGGCATCCCCGCGGGACCCGAGCGCGTCATCGACGCCTCCGCGTTCGATGCGTCGGGGCTGGTGCTCTTCCGGGGGAGCTCGTCTCCGCTCACCATCAGCGCGGGGGGCTCGGCGAGTGCGTTCCTTCTGCTGCAGCAGGTGGACTCGCCGCCGCCCTTCTATAACGAGGCGCCGCAGATCACCTCCCTCGTGCTGTCCTCCAACACGGCGAATCCGGGTGGCACGCTCTACCTGTCGGCCACCGCGGTGGATGCCAACGGGGATGCGCTGAGCTACTCCTGGACGGCGGCCGCTGGTTTCTTCGGCGATCCCACGTCCAGCGTGACCTCCTGGACGGCGCCCTCCACCGAGGGGACGCATCGCCTCCGCCTGGAGGTGACGGACGCCCGGGGGACGAGCGCCTCGGTCAGCTTCGACGTGTACGTCATGACGGATGGGGTTTCCGGGAGCGCCGACGTGACGGTGGGCTTCAACACCTGGCCCGAGGTCCGCACCATGCAGGGGACGCCGTCCGTCCTGAGCCCTGGCACGGCGACGCGGTTATCCGCCACGGCCGTGGACGTGGACGGGGACACCCTGGCCCATTACTGGTTCACCGATTGTAATGGCACGTTCGACGACGTGGCGGCCGCCTCGCCCTGGTTCACCCTGAGCGTGATGCCGCCTTCGGGCCGTTGCTACTTCTACGTGACGGTCTGGGATCCGAACGGTGGCTCGCACTCGGGCACCCTCGCCCTCCAGGCGGGGACCACCCCACGCGCCAACGTCATGCCCCAGATCGGTAGCACCTGGCAGAGCCTCTCCTCGGCCAGTGGCGGCGAGCTCGTGACCCTGGGCCTCAATGCGCATGATCCCGATGGCACCTCCGTGAGCTTCTCCTGGTCCGCGTCCGCCGGGGAGATCCAGACCACCACCTGGACCAGCACCTCCAGCCAGGCGACCTGGTTGGCGCCGTCGTGCTTCGACTCGCCGGCGTACATCTACGCTCAGGTCACGGACGCGGATGGGGCCTCGCTGACGTACGGGTTCACCGTCCTTCCGGTGCCGGGCTCGGACTGCTCGGCGCTGGCGGTGAATGGCATCCGCAACATCTACAACATCCTCGGTGACAGTCCGCTCATCTCGACCCCGGCGGATCTGAGCGCCACCCCCATCGGCGCCTATGTGCCCACCGCGGATGGCGCGCGCTTCATGTACGTGGCGGGGACGGGCCGGGCCGATGGCACCTTCACCATTCCCGGTGTGGAGAGGACGCCCTACTACCTCCGGTACGGTTCCACCTGGATCTGGACCTCCAGCCGCTTCGTGGACCTGAGCTCCGGCAGCCTCGGCCGCCCCGGTGTGGACCAGGAGCCCGCGGGCACCCAGCTCGCCTTCGCGCTCGACGGACTCTCTCCCTGGCAGTCCACGGAGGAGTTCACGGATGCTCTGCAGCTGCACGCGACGGGCCCGGGCATCGGCTACTTCACGTCGGCCTGCGCCAACGACTTCCCCTGGCCGGAGCACGGCGCGACGACCCTCGCGGGCTTCATCGACTACGGCAACGCCATGCGGAACTGCGGGACGGTGCCCGCGCGGTTCGATTCCTCCCGGGGGGACTTCTTCCACGTCACCCAGCACGTGAGCCGCATGGACTACTCCACGCTGCCCTCGGGCCTCTCGTTCTCCGAGCTGCGCAGGGGCCTCCAGGCCCATGATGTGTCGGGCCCGGCGGATGGCGGCACGGGAGATGGCGGCACGGGAGATGGCGGCACGGGAGATGGCGGCATGGTGGATGCGGGGATGGCCAGCTCGGGGACGTTGACGGTGAAGGGCACGCTGCTGCCCCTGCCCACCACGACGCAGTCCTTCGACTTCCGCGCGTCGGAGTTCGAGGCCCTGGCGCGCGCCGCGCACTCCGGTGCCGTGCTGGTGGAGGAGGTCGTGAACCTGGGAACCCTGCCGTCCTACCTCGAGTACGGTCAGTACGATGGTTACCCGGACCTCGCCTACGCCACCAACGTGAACCCCGGACAGGGCAACTTCCCGGTGGTGTTCGAGTACGGCAATCCCTACCCGGGTTACTGGCCGAAGATCGTCATGGCCTCGGCGAGCGCCGTCTCGCCCTTCTCGGTCGACCTGGCGGATGGTGGAACGTCCCGCACGGTCTGGTACACGACGTCGGTCTTCTCCCAGTCGTCGGTGTGGGAGGGCTCGACGCAGCCGCTCATCCCCATGGTGGGTCCGCCTCGCGACCTGCGCGTCAACGGTGTTCCTGCCTCGGGTGGCGGCCCCACCGTCTCGGCGGTGGGGACGAGCCCGGCGCTGAGCTGGACCGCGCCTTCCATCGGCGCCCCGACGCGCTACCAGGCGCGGCTGTATGAGATCTACCCGACGTCCACGGGCGGCACGGCCCGGACGCTCCTGGGCTACTACACCACGACGGACACGCAGCTCCGCCTGCCGAACCTGGTGGCGGGCAAGACGTACTTCGTCGTCCTGTACGCCTACGCGGTTCCGGGCACGACCCTGGACAAGCCGTTCCTGGACGGTCCGGAGTACCACTACGCGTCGGTGTTCTCGGCGAAGTTCACGCCCTGAGCCGGTGCGTCCCGCCGGGGTGCCAGGTGCACTCCGGTGGGCTCCCGGGGGCGGCCGTGCTCAGGCCGCCTCGGGGACCTCGCGGAGGAGGACAACCGAGGCCTGGGAGCGTGCCGCGGTCCGGGTGGTGGCGGCGCGTCTCAGGGAACTGCTCGATCCGGGATAGACTGGCCGTCTCGACGGGAGTTCCGCATGTGTTCCCTCTCCATTCGTGTCCGCCGGGCCCTGTTCCTGGCTCTCGCCTTCTGTATGCCCGCCCTCGGAGGCTGCCGGGTGGAATGCGACTTCGAGCCCCATTGTGAGGGCAATGTCGTCATGGACTGCCACGTCGGAGTCGATCAGCTCGTGGGCCGTGGGCAACCCGTGATCGAACCCTGCCTGGAGCCCGCTCCGCTGTGTGTGGAGAGCCGCACGGGCAAGCGGGATGGGGCGGGGGGCAGCATCTACTGCGCGCGCTCGCCGCTCACGCCGTGTGACGAGCCGTTTCCCGACTCGTGCGAGGGGACGGTGCTGGTCTCCTGCCTGGGCGGCTATGTCTCCGCCTACGACTGCACCAACGACAACCGTACCGGCCGGTGCGGACGCCGTACGCCCGAGGGGCCGGTGCAATGCCTCTGAGACGCCTCCTGGAGTGCTCCATGCCGTCCGCCCTGTCCCGCCTGTTGTGCGCCGGTGTCCTGGTGTCCCTCGGGGGGCCAGGCTGTGTCCGCTCGGACGACTGCGATTACCGTTACCGCTGCGTGGGCGGGAGCCAGTACGAGTGGTGCAACGTCGGCTCGGACTTCGAGATCCATCGCACCCTGCTCGAATGCAAGGCGCCCAATAGCGCCTGCATCCAGGAGGACGAGGACTCCGTGCAGTGCGTGCTCGCCCCGGCCACGGTCTGCGATGCCTCCTTCGTGGACCGCTGCGAGGGCACCTGGCGCGTCTACTGCAATGAGCGCCTCGGCTGGGTGCAGGCCGTGGACTGTGTGACGCTGGGCCGCACGGGCTGCCTCGTGGACGCCGCCCTTGGCAAAGCTGTCTGTGATTAGCAACGGATTTCCTATTCCCGATTGTCTTTGGCCCCGTGTCTGTCCGCCTGCTCTCCGCGCGGGCATCGACGCGGCGTGTTGATTTGAAGACAAAGTTGGGGGATGCTCCGTGCGCCTTTGACAAGGAGTCAAAGCCTCACAGTCGCGTGCAACTCCTTTCGTTGATCAGGGCAGGGCCCTGGTTGGCGCAACGGGAGAGCCGCTTCTCGCAAACACCTCTGGTCCGACGTCCACCGGCCACCCCATGTGGTCCGGGTCCACCCCCTGTCTGTCTCGAGCTCGATGGAGAGCCCCTACATGAAGAAGACCCTCCTGCTGGTTGAAGCCCTGATCGCCCTCGCTGGTGTTGGCTGCGGAAACGCCGATGACCTGAGCCTTGGCGAGCCCTCCGAGACACTGGGAGTCGCTTCGGACGCGCTGACCGCGCCGAACTGCGTGCCCCTCACCGCGACATCGGTGATTGCCAAGGGGCATGACGGCAACGTGCCGGCCAATACGATGGACGACCAGCTCGGCACGCGCTGGAGCATGCTCGGCAAGGGGTCGTGGATCGACTATGACCTGGGTGCCTCGAAGACCATCTCGGGCGTGGCCATCGCGTGGCACCAGGGTAACCAGCGCGCCAGCAACTTCCGCGTGACCGTGTCCTCGGATGGGCTCAACTACACGCAGGTCTACTCCGGAAAGAGCAGCGGTACGACGACGGCGGCGGAGACCTACTCCTTCGCCCAGCGCACCACGCGCCGCGTGCGCATCTACGTCGACGGCAACACCCTCAACGACTGGGCCAGCATCGCCGAGGCCCGCGCGTGCGCTCCGTCCTCGACCGGTAACCCGGGCCCGGGCTCGGGGACCGGCGTGGTGTGGCGCGGCGACTTCGAGACGGGTGACCGCTCGCAGTGGAGCAGCACGCAGATGGTCAGCGCGGACCGGCTGCAGGTGGTGTCCTCGCCGACGCGGCAGGGCAGCCATGCCATCAAGGTCACCGTCCGCCAGGGGGACAACCCCATCAGCGCCAGCGGCAACCGCAACGAGCTGGTGAAGATGACGAACGAGAAGGAGGGCGACGAGTACTACTACCGCTGGAACACGATGTTCGCCTCGGACTACCCCAGCGCGAAGACGTGGCAGCTCTTCACCCAGTGGCACCACAGTGGCAACAACGGCTCGCCGCCGGTGGAGTTCTACGTCAACGGTGAGACCATCTACCTGCGCGTCAGCGGCAGCACCGTGGTGTGGAGCACGCCGCTGGTGCGCGGGCAGTGGCAGGACTTCATCTTCCACGTGAAGTGGTCGTCCAACTCGAGCGTGGGCTTCGTCGAGCTGTACCACAATGGCCAGCTCGTGCTGCCCAAGCGCTCCGCGGCCACCCTGTACTCGGGGCAGACCAACTACCTGAAGGTGGGCCTCTACCGGAACAGCACCATCGTCCCGGTGGGCGTGGTGTACCACGACGGGTGGATCCAGGGCCGGAGCCTGCAGGACGTGCAGTAGCGCCGGCCCCGGGGGGCTCGCCGTCTACGGCAGCCCCGCCACCCAGCGCACGATGTCCGAGGTGGTCACCAACCCCGCCAGCGTGCCCCGGGCGCTCACCACCGGCACCCGGTGCACGCCCGCGTTGATCATGATCTTCGCGGCCTCGGGGAGCGACGCCTTCTCCGGCACGATGAGCACGTGCCGCGTCATCACGTCCTCGACGGTGGTGACGTCCACCAGGTGCTGGCCGGAGGGCAGCGTCACGCCGGACGCGTCCTCCCCGGCGAGCCGCTGGCGCACCAGGTCCGTCTTGGACACCATGCCCAGCAGCCGTCCCTGCTCGTCCACCACGGGCATGCCGCTGATGGCGTGCTCCAGCATCAGCTCGGCCGCCGTCTGGAGGCTGGTGTCCGGGTTGACGGCGATCACCTCCCGGCTCATGACGTCGCGTACCGCCCACAGGGCCGGCGAGGGGAGCGGCTCCGACTCCTCCAGCTCGCTCGGAAAGGGCATCGGGCGGTTGTTCATGGGGAAGGCGCGCATGGTCGTGCTCCTATCGGGGGCCCGAGCCGCGGCGGTCACTGCGTCCACGCGGCGGGAGGGCCTTGTGTGAGCCTCCTCCAGTGCAAAGGGAGCGCCATGCCCCTCACGAGGGAGCCCCGGGCGGGACGCGCGCAGGCCCTGCGTCCGGCGCCCGAGGCGCACGCAACGTCTGCGCGGCGCGTCCTCTCGGGGATGGGAAGCCGCCGGGCCCACCTGCCCTCGAGGGCAGGGTCGTGGGGCAGGGGAGTGGATTCGTCAGGCCCCACCCGTTTCGGCGTCCCTGGAGGGCGAGCACTCCCTCCGGGATCGTTCAACGGCAGGACGGCGGGCTTTGACCCCGCGGATGCAGGTTCGACCCCTGCTCCCGGAAACGCTGGAATCGAGCGCCGTGCTCAGCTACCGAGCAGCTTCTTGAAGGAGCCATCCTCCAGCGCCTTGCGCGTATCGTCGAAGCCGCCAACGAGCACGCCGCGCACGAAGACCTGGGGGAAGGTGGGCCAGCCACTCCACAGCTTGATGGCGAGCCGCTGCTTCCACATGCCGAAGTAACTGCCGTACTCCAGGTAGGTGAATGGGATGTTGGCCTGCTCGAGCGTCTGGCGCACGCGCTTGACGACGGGGTTCTGCGCCATGCCCACCACCACCACGGCGTCTTTCTCCACGGCGGCGCGGACCTGGTCCACGATGTCGCGGTGGAAGCCCTTCATGGCCTCGGTCGCGGAGGGGGTGCGCTTGTCTTCAGGAAGGAGGGGACGGGGGTCGGTCATAGGGGCGCGCACCTTAACATGGTGCGTCAGGAGCGGGTGTCAGGGTTCGAGGACCTCCGCGTCTCTATTGGGAGAGGGCGGTGGCCAGGCCGGAGACGGCGAAGCCGGGCGCGACGAACCCCAAGCATGCGATGGATGCCGGTTCCTCCGCGCGCTCGCCGGGCCTGGCCTGGCCACCGGCTCCCTTCCAGTGCCTATCGGGGAGCACGGGGTATCCACACCTACTGTCAGGGTGGTGTACAACAGGGGGTCGATGGAGCTCTCCCCTGTCAGGACCCACCTGTCGTCGCCTCTCTCGATCAACGCGACCTCGCTCGCGTCCGATGAGGCACGCGCCTTCCTGCAGGAGCGGCTCGAGCTGCTCTTCCGGTCCCTGTTCTTCCTCACCTCCGCCTTCTATGTGGTCACCTCCGGGGCGGCGATCCTCTTCGTCGGCGTGCCCTGGGCCCACGCCCTGTTCGCGCCCAACTACGCCTTTCACCTGGTTGGCGCCTGCCTCTCGCTCATCCTCTGGATGATCTGCCGGAGGGGGCCCCTCTCCCTGCGCACCCTGTCCTGGGTGGACAGCGCCGGCCTGCTGGGCGTGCTCTTCCTGCTCAAGCTGGACGCCTACTTCGACGCGGATCCCCTGTCGCTGCTGCTCGTCACCAACGGCGCCCTCATCTCCCACTCCGTCATCGTCCCGAGCACCGTGCGCCGGGCGTTCTGGATCTCGCTGCTCGGCGCCCTGCCGGACGGGGCCGTCGTCGCCGTGATGTCCCAGGTGCGCCAGTATTCAGGCTCGGATGTGCCCACGCTGGATGCCGTGCTCTGGAGCGGCGTGGCCGTCTTCATGTCCACCCTCGTCTCCCAGGTCATCTACGGCCTGCGCAAACAGGTGCAGGCGGCGCGCAAGCTGGGCCAGTACACGCTCATCATGCGTCTGGGCGCCGGGGCCATGGGCGAGGTCTATCTGGCCAGCCATGCCCTGCTGCGCCGCCACACCGCCATCAAGCTGCTGCGCAACGACGCGGACGGCCATGGCATGGAGCGCTTCGAGCGCGAGGTGCAGCTCACCAGCCAGCTCACCCATCCCAACACCATCGCCATCTACGACTACGGCCGCACCGCGGACGGGCTCTTCTATTACGTGATGGAGTACCTGGAGGGCGTGGACCTGGATGGGCTGCTCATGGTGGACGGGCCCCAGCCTCCCGCGCGGGTCATCCACATGTTGCGCCAGGTGTGCGGCGCGCTCGAGGAGGCGCACGGGCTGGGGCTGCTCCACCGTGACATCAAGCCCGCCAACCTGTTCCTGTGCCGGCGGCGCGGCATGCCGGACCTCGTGAAGGTGCTCGACTTCGGGCTGGTGAAGGAGGTGGGCAGCGATGACCTGTCCGCCTCGCGGGTGCACATGGTCGTCGGCACGCCGCTCTACCTGGCTCCCGAGGCCATCGTCACCCCGGGGCGGGTGGATGCGCGCGCGGACCTGTATTCGCTGGGCGCGGTGGGCTACGCGCTGCTCACCGGCTGCCACGTCTTCGAGGGCCGCACCTCGGTGGAGATCTGCTCGCACCACCTGCACACGGCGCCCACGCCCCCGGGTGCGCGGCTGGGCCGGGAGCTGCCGAGGGACCTGTGCGACGTCCTCATGCGCTGTCTGTCGAAGCACCCCGATGACCGGTTCGCCAGTGCCCGGGAGCTGCGCCTGGCGCTGGATGCGTGCGCGGACGCGGGGCGGTGGACGGAGGACGACGCCGAGCGCTGGTGGATGATGAACGGCTCCAACATGGAGACGGCCAGGCCCCGGAGAGATCCCTCGGGCCTCACCGGGACGCAGACGCTGGTGACGCAGCTGGTGGACCGCGTGGCGTAGCGCCGCTGCTCACTGCTCGGTGGCGAACTCCCGCCACACCTCGAGGAATGCGCGCGGCGTTTCCAGGTTGGGCGAGTGCCCCACGCCCTTCATCACGTGGTGACGGGCGCCCAGGAGGCTGGCGCAGCGTTTGCCCATGTCCACGGTGGAGAGGGGATCCGTCTCGCCGCTCACGACCAGGGAGGGGAGGGCGTGCAGGGCCTTCAGGCGCTCGCCGGGGGCCCAGTCCACCAGGGCCTGGAGCGTGGAGAGCGAGGCGTCGCGGTGCTGCTGGTGGCCCTCGTCGAGGAGCTGCTGCCACAGGGCGTCATCCGGGGCGCCCGGGGCCATGCCCCGCATGGCGGTCGCGAAGTACTCCCGGTTGTCGTGGAGGGAGAGCTGGTGCGAGGGCAGGTTGTACGCGGCGGGCATGCCCTCCACCCAGGCGGGTGCCAGCACGGTGAGCGTGTGCACGCGCTCCGGGTGCTCGAGCGCGAGCTGCATCGCCACCGCGCTGCCGAGGGAGTGGCCGATCAGGTGCACCCGCATCAGCCCCAGGGTGTCGAGCAGCCCGTGAAGGTCCGCCGCGTGTGTGGGGATGGACTGGGGGAGCGCGGGGCCGCGGGTGAGGCCGCGGCCGCGCAGATCATGGGAGATGGCGCGAAGGCCGGGTGGGAGCAGCTCCATGAAGGGCTGCCACCACAGGCTCGTGGTCCAGTTGCCGGAAATCAGCACCAGCGGCGAGCCCTGACCGCGCTCCCGGTAGTGCACCTCGAGGTCTCCAACACGCTGCATGGGCATGGTGGAGCGGGAGCCTAATCGCCTCCACTTCTCCGCGGCCATGGCCATTTCCCCTCTCCCTTTC
>NZ_JPMI01000094.1 GCF_000733295.1 Archangium violaceum Cb vi76
GGGTCCGGATACCCTCACCCCCACCCTCTCCCGGAGGGCGAGGGAGTGTGGCTCACAGCTCCTCGAGGAACTCGTCGTTGTACGTGTAGCGGCTGAGCCGCTTGACGAGCGCCTCCATGGCCTCCACGGGCTTCACCGCGAAGAGCATCTGGCGCATCTTCTTCACCTTCTCGTACTCCTTGTGGGTGAAGAGCTTCTCCTCCTTGCGCGTGCCGGACTGGCCGATGTTGATGGCCGGGAAGATGCGCTTCTCCGCGAGGAACCGGTCCAGCGTCACCTCGGAGTTACCGGTGCCCTTGAACTCCTCGAAGATGACCTCGTCCATGCGGCTGCCCGTGTCGATGAGCGCCGTGCCCACGATGGTCAGGCTGCCGGCCTCCTCGGTGGCTCGCGCCGCGCCGAAGATGCGCTTGGGCCGCTCCAGCGCGCGGCTGTCCACGCCGCCCGAGAGCGTCCGGCCCGAGTTGTCCACTTCCTTGTTGTAGGCGCGCGCCAGTCGCGTGATGGAGTCCAGGAGGATCATCACGTCCTTGCCGCTCTCCACCAGCCGCCGCGCCCGCTCCAGCGCCAGCTCGGCGATCTTCAGGTGGTCTCCCGTCGGCCGGTCCGAGCTCGAGGCCAGCACCTCGGCCTTGATGCTGCGGCGCATGTCCGTCACCTCTTCCGGGCGCTCGTCGATGAGCAGCACCATGAGGTGGATTTCCGGGTGGTTGGCCACCACCGCCTGGGCAATGCGCTGCAACATGATCGTCTTGCCCGTCTTCGGCGGCGCCACGATGAGGGCGCGCTGGCCCTTGCCGATGGGGGCGATCAGATCCATCACCCGCGTCACCATCTCGCGGTGGCCGTTCTCCAGCTTGATGCGCTCCACCGGATCCACGGAGGTGAGGTCCGCGAAGTGGGGCTGGCGGCCCACCTGATCCAGCGGACGGCCGTCCACCTGCTCCACGCGCTGGATGAGGCCCTTGTTGCCCTTCGTCTGCGCGAGCGCGTGGAGGTACTGGCCCGAACGCAGCCGGAGCTTCTGCACCAGGTTCTTTGGAATCTCCGCGTCGTCCGGCGAGGGCAGCAGGTTGCGCTTGAGCTGCCGCAGGTAGGCGTTGGGGCCCTTCGCCTCGGTGTCGAGCACTCCTTCCACCGGCGTCAGCGAGGGCTGGGGTGCCGGCTGATGCTGCCTCGGCTGCCCACCCTGGTGGTGCCCGTGCTGACCGTGCTGAGCCTGCTGTGGCGGCTGCTGCTGCTGCTGGGCCTGCTGCTGCGCCATCCGCTGCTGGTACTGCTGCAGCTCCTGGGGCGTGAGGAACACCTGCTGCGGCTGGCCGTCCGGACCGGCCACCATGCGGTAGGCCTGCCCTTCCGGGGTGAACTGCACCTGGGCACCCCTGCGGCGACGGCGGCGGCGGCGGCGGCGGCCTCCACCCTGGCCGGGCGGGCCACCCCCGGGCTGTCCCTGTCCAGGGGCCGAGCCCTCGCCCTCGTCGGGGCCGTCATCGCCCTCGTCATCGCCATCGTCCAAGTCCGGGGGCGCCTCGGCGCGGGCGGCCATGGGGGTCGGGAGGTCTCGGGGATCGCGGTTGTCGGTTTCGCTCATGGGTCTACGGAGTTCGGCGCGTCCCCTGGGAAGAAGTCCCCGGCCGGAGGCGCACGAGGTACGGCGGTCTGTGGGACAGAAGCCCGACGCGGGATCTTGGGGACAGCTCGCGCCTGGCACGAGCTACCCGCCGACCGAACCGCCGGCCCCTGGAGCGTCCCGGCGGACTCGAGGGCCCACCGGAAAGCGCTCCACAACATTAACAGAGGACCCGCCGGGCGCCTGGAGAATTTCGCCCTCCGTGTCCTCTTGGAGACGTCAGCGGACCCGCAGGGTGTAGGGCTGGACGGCCTTGAGGCCCGGTTCCAGCAACCAGGGCGAGTCCAGGCCCGCCTCGCGCACGAGCGCCCGCACCCCCGGCGGCAGGGCGGGTTCCAGCACGGGGCCCAGGTTCAGTTCGGGAAGGGCGGCCTCGCTCACCCCGGGCTCTCCGCCCGGGGACGAGAACAGCCCTCGCGCGTCGCCCTCCATCACCAGGTCCAGCTCCTCCCTTGCGGGCACTCCGGCCCGCTTGCGCGCCGCCTCCACCGCGTCCATCAGGCCCCCCATGCCGTCCACCAGGCCGCGCTCCTTCGCCGCGGTGCCCGCCCATACCCGTCCCCGCGCGATGGCATCCACCTTCGCCTTGTCCAGCTTCCGCTCCACGGACACCTGGGTGATGAAGTCGTCGTAGGCCGAGTCCACCCAGGCCTGCATCGCCTTCTGCTCCGCCTCCGTCCACGGCTGCCACAGGCCGAGCACGTCGGCCATGGGCGCCCGGCTGATGGTCTCCTGGTTCACCCCCAGCTTGTCGCCCAGCAGGCCGCGCAGCGCGGGCTTGTAATAGAAGACGCCGATGCTCCCCGTCAGGGTGGTGGGCGAGGCCCAGATTTCATGGGCGCCCAGGGCGGCGTAGTAGCCACCCGAGGCCGCCACGTCCCCCATGGAGGCGACGACGGGCTTGTGCTTCCTCGCCTCCAGCACGGCGCGGTACATCAGCTCCGAGGCCAGGACGTCCCCGCCGCCCGAGTCCACCCGCAGCACGATGGCGGCCACCTTCGGATCCCTCTGGGCCCGCTCCAGGGCGAGCGCCACCGTCTCCGCGCCGGCGATCGCCTCGCCCCCCAGCGGAGCCTTGCGGCTCTTCCCTCCGGCGATGGTGCCCAGCACCTGCACCACGGCGATGCGGCGGCGCCCGGTCCAGCGGCGCTCCCGCTCGTCCCTTGGCGCGTAGGTGGGGTCGTACGAGGCCCCGGGCACCAGCTTCTTCAGCTTGTCCTCCAGCTCCTCGGGCAGCAGCACTCCGTCCACCAGTCCCAGCTCCCTGGCCTGGGTGGCGGTGAGGATGCCGGCACCCCAGGCCTCCCGGAGGCGCTCGGGGGTGATGCGGCGCGCCTTCGTCACCGCCGCCACGTCATGGGCC
This sequence comes from Archangium violaceum Cb vi76, assembly GCF_000733295.1. Taxonomy (GTDB): domain Bacteria; phylum Myxococcota; class Myxococcia; order Myxococcales; family Myxococcaceae; genus Archangium; species Archangium violaceum. Next base: position 2,994 of record NZ_JPMI01000094.1, read on the forward strand.
ACCTGGGTGTCCAGGTAGGCCTCGATCGTCTCGCGCTGGGCGGGACTCATGTCGCGGCGGGTGAGCTGCTCGGGGGCCGTCTTGTACTCGCCCACGCGCGCCACGTCCCAGGTGACGCCCAGCTTCTCCATCGTCCCGCCCAGGGTCGTCACGTGGGCGGACAGGCCGTTGATGAGCAGCGACGAGGAGGGCAGGGCGTACAGCTCGTCCGCCGCCGAGCCCACGAAGTACTCCAGGTCCCCCACGCTGTAGAGCACCGCCAGCACCTTCTTGCCGGCCGCGCGCATCCGCAGCACCGCCTGGTGCAGCTCCTCGGCCTTCCCCCAGTCCACGCCCGGCAGGCCCGACACCTTCAGCACCACGCCCTCGAGCCGCGGATCCTTCGTGGCCTCGTGCATCCACCGCGTCAGCCGCAGGTACGGATCCGGCTCGGAGAAGCCGAGCAGTGACAGGGCTCCGCCCCGCTCCCTCAACTCGTCATCCAGGTCCAGCATGGCCACCGAGCCCCCGCCGAGATTCAGGGGCGCGTACTTCTGGCCGGAGATGCGCACCGCCACCACATGATCCGATCCGCCGCCCTGGGCGCCGCCACCGGCGTAGGTGAGGCCGAAGTGCGAGCTGTCCAGCGTGGCGGCCAGTTGCAGCGCCACGGTGCGGTCACCCCCGAGCCCATGCGAGAGGCCCGCGCCCAGTCCGAAGCCGGGCACGATGGCGGCCTGCACCGTGTACGTGAGGCGCCCTTCGTCCCAGGCGCCCTCCGCGGCGAGGTAGTCCGCGCCCAGCGTCACGCGCTCGCCGAAGGGCCGCACGCCCACGGCCAGGCTGTAGCTGCGGGGCAGGGTGTAGGGCCCCTCCTCGGGAGCGTTCACGTCCTTCACCACCGCCGCCACGGAGAGGAAGCGCGTGGGGCGCACGGTGAGGCCCAGGTCGATGCCGTACAGCCTGTCCAGCGAGGCATCGCGCGAGGAGAGGTTGTGGTAGCCCACGCCCAGCGACAGCCGCCGGGAGCCGAGCGCCAGGCCGAAGGACGTCTTGCGATAGTCCGGCAGCCCGCGCCCGCGCATCCACTCCATGCTGAAGCCGGCGCCCAGTCCGCCCAGCGTCGTGCCCAGGTAGACGCCGTCACCCAGCTGGTCGCGCACGAGGTTGCGCTCGTGCAGGTAGAAGAGCTGCGGGGGCCCCACGAAGCGCAGGCCGGCGGGGTTGACGGAGAGCGCGGTGGCTTCGTCCACCAACGCGGCGGAGGTGGGGGGCAGCGTCACCCCGCGCGGCGGCGTGGCGGGTTGGACGATGAGCCCCGTCTGTGCGAGCGCGAGGCCGGGGAGCAGCAGCAACAGCGAGAGGGCACGCATGGCCCTCCAGACTGTAGGCGCCGCGCTCCGGCGTACAAGCGCCGCGTCTCACCAATCTTCGGTACCGTTCACTCCCTCCAGCGGATCGCCCTTCTTGGACTTCTTCTCCTGATCGCGCCGCTTGCCGCCGCGGTCCTCGCGGTTCCACTCCTCCATGCCGTGGCTGTTCTCCAGTGGATCCGAGGACTTCACCCGCTTCTCCGCGCCGCCCTCTGCATTGTTCAGCAGGTGATTGACCAGCCGGGCCATCTCCGACTTGAGCTGCCCGAACTCGTCGCCCTGCAGCACGATGCGCCGCACACCGAGCCGCTTGCCGTCCTTCATGTCGAACAGGCCCAGCACCAGCTCGGTGGTGCCGCTGTCCGGAATGTCACGCACCGTGCCCACGAAACCCCGCTCCAGCCCGAGCGCCTTGCCCAGCCCGGCCACCGCCTGGCTGGAGGTGGCGTTGGCGCGCATCACCTCGTTGGCCACCGTGTCCAGCCGGGCGTCATAGGCCTTGTAGTCGTCCGTGGGCTGCAGCGCGGCGCTCGCCTCCACGTCATCCGGGCTCACCTCGAGCAGTTGCCCGTACACGCGGAAGCCGGGGCGCTCCAGGCGCAGCAGGTGCTTGCCCACCGGCAGCGTGGACACCGTCACCGGGGTGTAGCCCTTGAACTCGTTGTCGATGTAGACGCGCGCCCCGGCCGGACGGGACTTCACCGTCGCCCCGCCGCGCAGCGCCGCGTGCACGCCCGTGGCCACCTGCACCCGGAGCGAGATGAAGTCGCGGCTGTAACGCTTGGTGTCCAGCTCGTAGGTGGGGTTGAGCGCCATCAGGTCCAACAGCGCCAGCTTCGTCTCCTCGACGTCTCCGCGCTGGTGCATCACCGCGGCGTAGAGGGCGGTGGCGTCACACAGCGGATTGCACGAGGCCGTCATCGCCGGGGCCGCCTTCTGCAGCTCCTTCAGGGTGGCGCGGATCTTCAGCTCCGCCTCCTCGTACTGCTTCTTGTCGAAGGCGGCGACGCTCTCCTCGAGCCCCTGCTTGCCCCGCTTGAGCGCGACCAGCGCCTCGTCGTCCTGTGGCAGGCCGAAGAGATCCTCGGGCTTGCGCAGGGTGTAGCCCTGGAACTCGGTCAGGGCCTCGTTCATGTAGCTCTCCATCTTGGGACCGCTCGACTCGGCCGTGGGGTCCATGGGGACGAGGAGCGAGGCGATGCGCTGGGGCTTGGGAGGCGGGGGAGCCGCCAGCGCGAGGGAGGGGAGCAGCAGAAGCACAAGGGCTTTCATGACGTGGACCTCGGGGAAGGGCCGTGAGGGGTGCTACCAACCAGCGCCGAAGTTGCCGAGCCGGATGCCCAGGGGTTTCTGGGGCTGGGACGCCAGCAGGATGCCCGCGGTGGTGGCCACCGCCACCCCGCCCACCGCCGCCCAGAACCAGGGCTTCTTCATGACAGCGGGCAGGGCCACGGGCAGCGAGGGTCCAGACACGTGCTGGCCGGTGAGGAAGGCATGCACCTGCTGCACGGCGGAATCGCGGCCGCGGGGCTCATCGGGATGGAACTTCACCCCGCGCAGGCGGTTCTTCTGCCGCACATCCCAGGCATACAGCACGGCCTCGGTGCGGCCGCGGCTGTCCTGCTCCACCCGGGCGAGCACCACGTATCGCGCGCCGAGCTTCTCGCCGAGCTCCGCCACTCCGGGCGGGAGCGTGTCGGACGTGAGCGACCGGGAGGAGGACACGTTGGCGGCCAGCTCACGTACCGCGGCGAGGCCCGGGGTGGGCTCCAGCGTGGGCCGCAGCTCGCCGCGCTGGGAGGGTGCCACCTGCTGGAAGACGCCGAAGGGGACGTAACCGGGGAGGGTGAGCACCACCGGGTGGGAGCCGGGCGCGAGCTCCACGTCCTTCAGCGGCGTGGTGCCGAGCTTCTCGCCCTTCACGGCCACCTGCGCGCCGGAGGGCACGGAGTCGATGGCGAGCGTGCCGCGCGGCTGTTGGGTCAGGGCCGCCTTCGCGGCGTTGAAGGCATCCTGTACGTCCTGCCCGAAGAGCTCGGACTCGGGCGGGCGCGAGGGGGCCATGAGGTGCGCCCGGGTGAAGGCCTCCCGCGCTCCGGCGGTGTCTCCGTTGAGCAGCCGCGAGGCGCCCAGGAACACGTAGACGCGGCCCAGCCGCTCCGGCTTCGTCTCCACCGGGTGGCGCTCGTAGAAGGCCGCCGCCTCGGAGAACTTCTTCGCCGCGGCCTCCGGGTCCAGGTTGTCGTAGAGCTCCTTGCCCTCGTTGAAAAGGGCATCGCCCTGCTCCAGGGCGGCGGGAGGCGGGGGCGGGAAGAGGGTTCCGAGGTCCACCAGCCGCACGTCCGCCTGGGCACCGAGCGCGGCTCGCAAGTCCGTCTCGACACGGATGGCGGACGGGGTGGCGTCGGGTTTGGAGGGGACGGCCAGCACCGCGACGTGGCCCGCCCAGGTAGGGGGGGCGGGCTGGGCCGCTGGCGCCGGATGGGCGGAAGCGGTTTCCCCGGGAGCGGCCGGGGCCGGCTCGAGCGTCGTCTGGGGGGCCACGGGCGCATCCGCGGCCGGCGGGGGCTCCTCGCTGTCGGGAGTCCCGGTGGACTCCGGGGCGGGAGCATTCTGCTCGGCGGCGGGCGCTTTCTTCTTCGCCTTCCGGGCCGAAGCGGACGAGTCACGGCGGGGAGCGGCCTCGGTGACTCCGGAGGCAGTTCCCAGCAGCAGCACGAGCGAAAGGGCAAGGGGGGTCTTCAATCGCACGGGGCATGATGCTAGCCGAGCCAGGGGCCCGCGCACCATGCCCCGCCTGGGGCTGCTTGGGTCCTACACGTCCAGGTCTTCGACCTCGTTGGCGCTCTCCATGATGAACTTGAAGCGCGCGCTGACATCCCGGCCCATCAGATCGTTGATGACCTGATCGGTGAGGAGCGGGTTGTCGATGGTCACCTTCAGGCTCTGGCGGAGCTTCGGATCCAACGTGGTCTCCTTCAGCTCGTCCGGCGTCATCTCCCCCAGACCCTTGAAGCGCATGACGCTGGGCTTGGCGTTGCCCCGGGTCTTCTCGCGGATGATCTGATCGCGGTGGACCTCGTCGAGCGCCCAGTACGTCTCCTTGCCGATGTCCACCCGGAAGAGGGGCGGCTGGGCGAGGTAGATGTGCCCCTGCTCGATGAGCGGGCGCAGGTGCCGGTAGAAGAAGGTGAGCAGCAGCGTGGCGATGTGGTTGCCGTCGCTGTCGGCGTCCATCATCAGGAAGATGCGGCCGTAGCGCAGCTTGGAGATGTCGAAGTCGCCGCCGATGCCGCAGCCCAGGGCGCTGACGATGTCCGTGAGCTCCTTGTTGCCCACCACCTTGTCGGTGGAGGCCTGCTCGGCGTTGAGCACCTTGCCGCGCAGCGGCAGGACGGCCTGGGTGCGCCGGTCCCGGCCCTGCTTGGCGCTGCCACCTGCGGAGTCACCTTCCACGAGGAACAGCTCGCTCTGCGCGGGGTCGGTCGAGGAGCAGTCCGCCAGCTTGCCCGGCAGGTTGAGCCGGTGGCTGACGGCCGTCTTGCGGCTGATGGCCTGGGAGGCGGCGCGGCTGGCCTCGCGGGCGCGGGCGGCCAGCGTGATGCGGGCCACCACCGACTCGGCGATGGACTTGTTGTCGTTGAGCCACTTCTCCAGCGCGGGGCGGATGACGCCGTCCACCTGGCCCGCCGTCTCCGGGTTGTTGAGGCGCCCCTTCGTCTGGCCCTGGAACTGTGGCTCCACCACGTAGGTGGAGAGGATGACCGTCATGCCCTCGCGGATGTCCTCCGCGGTGAGCGTGACGCCCTTGGGCGCGATGTCGTGCGTCTCGATGTAGTTGCGCACCGCCTTCACCACGGCGCTGCGCAGACCCGCCTCGTGCGTACCGCCCAGCGGCGTGGGGATGCCGTTGACGTACGAGCGGATGTGCTCGTCCGTGGCCTCCGTCCACACCAGCGCGGCCTCCAGGCGCACCCCGTTGTCACGCGAGTGGTAGAAGATGGTGGTGCTGCCCGACGGCACCACCGCCTTGCCCCGCTCCGCCACCACCTTGGTGAGGTACTCGGCGATGCCGCCGTCGTGCTTGAACTCCTCCTTCACCGCGGGCGTGGCCGTCTCGTCCTTCCAGACGACCACCATGCCCTTGTGCAGGTAGCTCTTCGCCTCGAGCCGCTCGCGGATGAGCTTCGCGTCGAACTTCAGCTTCTCGCCGAAGATCTCCGGATCCGGCTCGAAGGTGGTGGAGGTGCCGGTGCCCCGCGCGGGGCCCTCGGCCTTGAGCGGCGTCTGGGGCTTGCCGCGGCCGTACGTCTGGACGTGGCGCTTCCCGTCGCGCTTGATCTCCACCACCATCTTGCGCGAGAGGGCGTTCACCACCGAGCTGCCCACGCCGTGCAGACCGCCCGAGTGGATGTAGTTGCCCTGCTCGAACTTACCGCCCGCGTGAAGCGTGGTGAGGATGATCTCCACCGCCGGCTTCTTGTACTTGGGCATGATGTCGATGGGGATGCCTCGCCCATCGTCGGTGATCGTCACCGTGCGGCAGTCCTTGTGGAGGGTGACTTCCACGGTGGACGCATAGCCGTTGATGACCTCGTCCACCGAGTTGTCGAGGATCTCCCACAGCAGGTGGTGATAGCCCGTGCCGTCGGTGCCACCGATGTACATCGCCGGGCGCTTGCGGACCGGCTCCAGGCCCTCGAGGACCTGGATGTCGGCGCCCGTATAGGTCGTCTTCTTGGTCGTCGCCATGACAGTCTCCGGCTATTCCTTCTTCTGCTCCGGCAGCGGGATGTAGAGGGGCGCGCGCGCCACCTCCTTCACCGCGTCCTTGCGCGACATCTCGTGGCCCTTGCCACCGCGGCCCGTCACCTCGAACCTGCCCGTGTGCAGGACGAGCTTGCGGCCCTTCTGCGTCTCGAAGGCGACCCCCGCCTCCTTGTTGCCCGCCGGGGCCACCACGAAGTCCACCACCCGGTCTCCCTCGTCCACCTTGATGACGGTGACGCCCTTGCCCGGGCCGGCCAGCTCGTTGATCTCCGCCACCTTGCACACCAGGGCGGCGGTCCGCTCGGTGAGCACGCCCACCAGGTCCTTGTCCTCCACCGGCTGCACGCCGACGATCTCATCGCCCTCGCCCGTCTTGGCGTAGCGGCGCCCGGCGCGGGTGGAGAGCTCCAGGTGCGGGGCCAGTGGGAAGCGCATGCCCATGCCGTGCCGGGTGACACCCAGCAGCTTCTCTGGGCGCCACAGACGGGTGTCGAGCGACAGCGCGGCGACAATCCGCTCGCCGTCGTCGAACTTGAACAGCTTCTGCACCGGGTCGCCGTACCCCGTGGAGGCCGGCACGTCGTTGAAGCGCGTGACGTAGGCGGTACCGAAGTTGCTGAAGAGGACCAGGTTCGCCCTCAGGCTTCCGGCGAGCACCGTCATCACGGCATCGCCCTCGCGCAGACGGGTGGAGGAGGGATCCTTCACCTCGCGCACGCGCTTGATCCACCCGTCGCGGGTGATGACGACATGGGCGTCCTCGTCGGCGATGAGCGCCTCGGCGTCGAAGGTCATCTCCTCGGCACCGCCGCGGCTCACCTTGGTGCGGCGCTTCTGCATGCCGTAGGCGGCCTTCACCTCGGCCAGCTCGTCCTTCACCGTGGCCCACAGCCGCGGGTTGCTCTTGAGCAGCGCCTCCAGCTCCTTGATCTGCTTGCGCTTCTCCTTGAGCTCGTTCTGGACCACGAGGATTTCCAGGCGGGCCAGCTTGTAGAGCTTCATCTCCAGGATGGCGTCCACCTGGATCTCATCCAGCTTGAAGCGGGCAATCAGCTTCTTGGCGGCGTCCTGCTTGCCCTCGGAGGCGCGGATGATGCGGATCATCTCGTCCAGGGCGTCGTAGACCTTCTCGAAGCCCTCGAGGATGTGGACGCGCTTCTTCAGCTCGTCGAGCTGGTACTGGATGCGCCGTTTGATCACCTGCAGGCGGAAGTCCAGGAAGTACTGGAGGATCTCCTTGAGCCCCAGACGCTTGGGGGTGCCCACCTCGGGGTTCTCCGGGTTGGGCACGAGGCAGGTGAGGTTGACGTTGAAGTTCGTCTGGAGCGGCGTGTTCTTGTACAGGTACGCCATGGCCAGCTCGTGGCTGGCGTCCTTCTTGAGCTCCAGGACGATGCGCACGTCCTTGGTGGACTCGTCGCGCACGTCCACGATGAGCGGCAGCTTGCGCTCGCGGACGATCTCCCCGAACTTGGCCACCAGCGTGGACTTGTTGACCGTGTAGGGGATGGAGGTGATGACGATCTGCTGGCCGCCCTTCTTGAGCTCCTCCAGCTCGTACTCGCCGCGCAGACGCACGCTGCCCTGGCCCGTCTCGTAGATCTCCTGCAGCTCCTTCTGGGAGTTGAGGATCTCTCCGCCGGTGGGGAAGTCCGGACCCTTGACCCACTTGAGCAGCTGCTTGACGGTGAGGGTGCTGTCGTCCACGAGCGCGGTGAGCGCGTCGCACAGCTCGGCCAGGTGATGGGGCGGGATGTTGGTGGCCATGCCCACGGCGATGCCCGTGGTGCCGTTCATCAGCAGGTGGGGAACGCGTGAGGGCAGGACGATGGGCTCGGTGCGCGTGCCGTCGTAGTTGGGCCGGAAGTCCACCGTCTTCTGGCTCAGCTCGTTGAGGAGCTCGTCGGCGAGCTTCTCCAGACGGCACTCGGTGTAACGGTAGGCGGCGGCGGCGTCGCCATCGAGCGAGCCGAAGTTGCCGTGGCCGTCCACGAGGGGGTAGCGCAGGGAGAAGTCCTGCGCCATGCGCACGAGGGCATCGTAGATGGCGGTGTCGCCGTGCGGGTGGTAGGGGCCCATGATGGCGCCGACGACCTGGGCGCACTTCTTGTACTTGGCGTCGTGCGTGAGGTTCAGGTCGTTCCACATCCCGTAGAGGATGCGGCGCTGAACGGGCTTGAGGCCGTCACGCACGTCGGGCAGGGCGCGCGAGGTGATGACGGAGAGGGCGTAGTTGAGGTAGCGGCGGCGGGCCTCATCGGCGAGCGCGGCGGGCGTGGCACCACCGCCACCGCCTCCCGCGGCCGAGGCGGTGCCATCGCCACCGCCGCCCGAGGCCCCCTGCTTCTTCCGCGTCTTGTTATCCGCTTGTGCGAGCATGCTCATGTGTTCAGGTCAGGACCGTCCGTATCCCTCTAAAACGCGGGGCGCGGCTCGCGCACTCCGGGCCCGGGACGGAAGGTGATGAGCCGGCGGGAGTACCACGGCCCACTGTGAAAGGGAACAAATTCGAGGGTTTGCAACGCCTCGGGGGTGGGGTTTCTATACATGTGTTCAGTGGTTGGGGCCAGAAAATCGAGTGATGAAGGGCCTTCGAGGTGGGGTCGTCACGCTCGTCTGCCTGGGTTGGGACCGGGACGAGGGGTGGGCGTGGGGCCGTACCGGGGGTGGTGTCCGACGACCATGGGGGGATACTGCCTCGGGGGTCTGACACAACCTGCGTGGTTCACCTACCCGGCAGGACCCCGGGCGAGCGGAAGAGCGTGAGCCCGGGCCTTCCACTGTCCTACCGGGGAGGCATGCCATGTCCGTGCGCGCACGGGGGGCGGGCGGGCACGGACATGCTGCTCATGCACTGCTACTTGCTCTCGCCTCCGACGCGCTGGCCGCCCTGGCGTGCCGTGCCCCAGCCGCCGCGGCGGAAGATCATCACCTTGCTGTTGTTCGCACTGCCGCTGAGCATGCCGGGGATGGTGCCCTGGAGCGCCTTGCCGCCGGGCGGGTGATACACGACGCGCGCCTTGCGGCCCGAGGGCACGTTGTTGCTCGCGTCGATGAGCAGGAACACCGTGTTGTCCTCGATGTGGACGCGGTCGGAATCGCGCCGGTGATCCAACTCGGCGATCAACTCGCCCTCGTCCACGGTGCGGGCCCCATCCGCGAGTTGCCTCACCTTCACACGCAGGTAGTTGTCCGAGCTCGCGCCGGACATGTCGCGCGTCCCCTGGACGATGATGGCCAGGTCCGCGCCGTTCTCGGGAGCCTTGTCGGAGAGCTTCAGGCCCGAGCGGGGGTTCGCATCCGTGTCGATCAGCACCGTCGCGTTGGCGCAGCGCGAGCCGCACTCCTGTCCGAAGGGGGGCTTCTGGAAGCGCAGCCGCAACGCGAAGTCGCCCCCCTGGGGGCCCACGGACGCATCCACCACGACGGGGCGCTCCTCGTCCGCCGAGGGCGTATGCCGGAAGGTGGCCCGGTCCTTGGCCATGGCGCTCGTGGCGAGCAGGGTGAGGGCCAGGGGGAGCAGCGGTCTCTTCAAGGGTGTCTCCTCGACGGGGGAAGGGAGGGGGGGCCATTCAAATGCGAAGCGCTGTTCCTCCTCAAGAGAGGCCCCCAGGTTTGCTCACGACGCATACACTGGAGGGCTGGACGCCGTAATGCAGTGCGCCGCCTGGAGGATTGCCCATGGAATCTCTGTACGTGCGCCAGTTGAAGCTCGGGTCGATGGACAACTTCGTGTACCTGGTGGGCCCGAAGGACTCGGACGAGGTGCTGGTGGTGGACCCCGCCTGGGACGTGCCCGCCATCGAGAAGGCCCTCGTGGAGGACGGCAAGCGCCTGGTGGGCGCCTTCGTGTCGCACTGCCACGGAGATCACACCAACGGGATACCCGAGCTGCTCTCGAAACATGACGTCCCCGTCTACGCCCAGCGCGCCGAGGTGGACTTCTCGGTGGACCTGCGCGAGCTGGCCTCGGGGGCGCTGCGGCCAGTCGGGCCGGGGGACACCCTCACGGTGGGGGGGCGGAGCTTCCAGGCCCTGCACACCCCGGGGCACACCCCGGGCTCGCACTGCCTGCTGGCCCAGGACGCGCTGGTGTCGGGGGACACCGTCTTCATCAATGGCTGTGGCCGGTGCGACATGCGCGGGGGCGACCCGGAGGCGATGTACCGCTCGCTGTCCCAGGTGTTGCTCAAGGTGCCGGACAGCACCCGGCTCTTCCCCGGGCATGACTACGCGAGCGTACCGGTGGCGGCCATGAGCGACGTGCGCCAGCACAACCCGTACTTCGCCTTCCCGGACGTGGCCTCCTTCGTGGCCTACCGGATGCGCCCGAGGCGCTGAGCGCTCCTAGCGGCGGCTGGAGGTCAGCGAGTAGCCCAGGCCCTCGGGGCGCGCGGCGCGCAGGGACCAGCGGGCGAAGAGGCCGAGCAGCGCGAGCGAGACGAACGACCAGAGCGCGGCCCAGGCCCACGAGGGCACGGGGGTGAGGTGGGCTAGCCGCGCCGCGTCACTGACGGAGCGGGCGGCGCCGTTCCACAGGTCCGAGCGCAGATCGAACGCCACGTAGAGCGCGGAGAAGGCGGCGAGCAGGAGGTTGAGCATGTCCACGCCCCCATCCGGGAGGTACTTCGCCGCGAGCCCCAGCACGAGCGCGGTGCCCATGCAGAAGGCCAGGGTGAGGCTGTCACCCGCGTAGAGGACACCCATCACCGCGAGGCCCACGCACGCGGAGGCGAGCACGAGGCGGCGCATCCGGAAGCGGTAGGTGGCCAGCAGCAGGAAGGCTCCGGCGAGCGCGCTGCCCACGTAGCCGGCGGAGTACACGGCCACCTGCGCCATCAGGCCCTCGGGCAGATGGGACAGGCAGGCACTGGAGTCGGTCGTGGCCAGCGTGACGCGGTCCACCGCGCCCCCGGCGAGCAGGGTGGCGAGTGCGTGACCTCCCTCGTGCATCATCACCACCAGCAGCTTCAGGGGCCACACCACGGGCGAGTCCCAGAAGTACCAGCCCGCCCCCAGGAGCACGAGGAGAAGGGCCACCCGGCCAAAGTCCAACTTGGAGCCGCTCGAGGTCTGCATCGCGGGTCCCAGAACACGCCTGTTCCCGGGTTCTTCCAGGGGCCCACCGTCCCTTCCGTGGACGGCAGGAGGGAGGGCAGGCGTCACGGACGTCCAAGACGGTCGCCTGCGGGCGGAAGACGCGGTAGGGAGGGGGCACGATGAAGAAGACGCTCCTGCTCCTTTCTCTCGTGGCTGCCCCGGCCTTGGCCGGGGAAGGGAAGTGGACCCCCCAACAGGTCCTCGAACTCGACCCGGCGTGGCTCAAGGCCCAGGGGCTCCAGGTGCCGCCCAAGCGGCTGTGGGATCCCAAGCGGGGCACGGGCCTGCTGGCCGGCGCGGTGAGCGTGAGCGGCTGCTCGGGCGCTTTCATCGCCGAGACGGGCCTGATCATCACCAACCACCACTGTGTCTTCTCCATCGTCCAGGAGCACAGCACGCCGCAGCGCGATCTCCTCGCCCAGGGCTACCTCGCGAAGAGCCGCGAGGAGGAGCTGCCGGGCAAGGGCTCGCGCGTCCTGGTGCCGCGCGGCTTCACGGACGTGACGAAGGAGATGTTCGCCGCGGTGCCCGAGGGCGCGGACGATCTCGCGCGCAAGAAGGCCATGGAGCGCAAGGAGAAGGAGCTGGTCGCCGAGTGCGAGAAGCGACCGGCCACGCGCTGCCGGGTGGCCAGCTTCGATGGCGGGGTGCAGTTCGTGCTGTTCGACTCGGTGGAGCTGGCGGACGTGCGGCTGGTGTACGCGCCGCCGCGCGCCGTGGGCGAGTTCGGCGGTGATGAGGACAACTGGATGTGGCCGCGCCACACCGGTGACTTCTCCATCATCCGGGCCTACTCGGCGCCGGACGGCTCGGCGGCGAAGTATGACGTCAAGAACGTGCCCCACAAGGCGGAGTTCTTCTTCCCGCTGGCCACCCAGGGCGTGAAGCCGGACGACTTCGTGATGGTGCTCGGCTACCCCGGCACCACCTTCCGCGCGCTGCTGGCCGAGGACATGGCCGAGCGCCAGTCGCGCTTCTACCCGCGCGTCATCGACGTGTACGGCGAGCTCATCCGCATCCTCGAGGAGGAGGGCGAGAAGGATGCAGCGGGGAAGATCGCCGTGGCCTCCAACCTCAAGGGCATGCGCAACCGCTACAAGAACGCGGGCGGGCAGCTCGCGGGGCTCAAGCGCGGACGCATCGTGGAGAAGCAGCGCGAGGCCGAGGCGGCGGTGGTGGCCTGGGCGGAGAAGCGCAAGGAGCACGCGGGCGCGCTGAAGGCCCGCTCGGAGCTGCTGGCGCTGCACGCGGAGAGTGCGAAGACGTTCGAGCGCGAGTTCCTGCTCGACGCGCTGCGCATGGCGCCCAAGGGCTCGTCCCTGGCGCTGGCGCTGGCGCGGCTGTCGCAGGAGCGGGCGAAGCCGGACCTCGAGCGCCGGCCCGAGTTCATGGAGCGCGAGCTGCCCCGGCTGGCGGACCGGCTGGAGCGCGAGCAGAAGAACTACTACGCGGCGGCGGACAAGCGGATGCTCCTCGCGCTGGTGCGGCGGGCGCAGGCGCTCGGCGAGGGCGAGCGCATCGCGGCGATCGACAAGCACTTCGGCCGGACGTACGCGGAGAAGGACGTGTCCGCGAAGATCGACGCCCTGTACGCCAGCTCCAAGGTGCTGGACCTGGCCGAGCGCCAGAAGATGGCCGGCGAGACGGAGGCGCAGCTCCGGGCGCGGAAGGATCCGCTGCTGGACTTCGGCTTCGACCTGGCGGCGGAGGTGGTGGCGCTGGACGAGCTGAGGGATCGGCGCGCGGGAGCGAACGTGCGGCTGATGCCCCCGTGGCGCCGGGCGGTGATGGCGCACGCGGGCAAGCCGGTGGCGCCGGATGCCAACAGCACCCTGCGGGTGTCGTTCGCGAAGGTGAAGGGCTATGCGCCTCGGGACGGGGCCTTCTACACGCCGCAGACGACGCTGACGGGCGTGATGGAGAAGCACACGGGCCAGGCGCCCTTCATCGTGCCGGACAAGGTGGCCGCCGCGGCCGTGGCGAAGAAGTACGGACCCTGGGTGGACTCGCGGCTGAAGGACGTGCCGGTGAACTTCCTGGCGGACGCGGACACCACGGGCGGCAACTCGGGCAGCCCCACGGTGAACGGCAAGGGCCAGTTGGTGGGCCTCAACTTCGACCGCGTGTGGGAGAACGTGGCGAATGACTTCGGCTACAACCCGGACGTGGCGCGCAACGTGAACGTGGACGTGCGCTACGTGCTGTGGATGCTGGATCAGGTCGAGGACGCGGACGGGCTGCTGCGCGAGCTGGGCGTGCGCAAGGGTCCCAAGGCCCAGGAGCGGCGCTGATGTCGGACGGGGCCGGGAGCAACCCACCGCCCCTTCCGGTCTTCGGACCGGAGGAGAAGGTGTGCGGCAACTGCAAGCTGTGGGCGGCGCACTCGGTGGATCACCGGGGCTGGGTGGGCGTCTGCCGGTTGCAGGCGGAGCGGGGGCTGTTCCCGCCCTCGGCGCCTCTGTGCAACAAGTTCCTGCCCCGGGGCGTGGCCGCGAAGGCCCTCCCGGACACCTCGCGGCGCGAGCGGACGGTGCGCGGCGTGGGGCCGGTGGTCCGGAGGCGGGAGCGGGATCCGAACGAAGTGGTGGACCTGGAAGGCCTGGAGCTGAACATGACGCGCGCGGAGTTGATGGAGCTGATCCGGGAGGCGGTGGGCGAGGGCGGTGAGGCGCCACCCCTGGCCAACAAGTGGGAGGGTGGCAGCATCAAGCTGGTACCCGGCAAGGCGGACGTGCAGGGCAAGGACCTGCCCATCGACGCCTTCTTCCACAAGATCGTCATGGTGCGGGACAAGCTGCGGGTGATGGAGCAGAAGCTCAACGCGCACCCGAAGCTGACGGACGCCGAGAAGGTGGAGATGCAGAGCTACATCACCCGCATCTACGGCTCGCTGACGAGCTTCAACCTGCTGTTCCGGGACAAGGAAGACCACTTCGTGGGCTCCAAGTCGGAGGACTGAAAAAGAAGAGGTGAGGGTGCCACGTGTCCCATGTTCCAGACACGCGGCCCCTCACTTCACCCCCACGGCCTCACGGCTGCTGACCGCGCTCCTCCAGCTCGGCGAGGGCGCGCTGCCGGCCCCGGTGCAGGGCGCTTTTCACGGTGCCCTCCGGGATGCGCAGCATGGCGGCGATTTCCGGGTAGCTGTAGCCGCGCATTTCCCGCAGCCACAGCACCTGGCGCTGCTGCTCACTGACCTTGTCCAGGGCCTCCTCGAAGTGACGCTGCATCTCGATGCCCACGGCGTGGGCCTCGGGGGAGGCCGGGCTCTCGGGCTCGTGCTGCAACCGCTCGCGGCGCTTGCGGGCCCGCAACCAGTTGATGCTGCTGTTCACCATCACACGATGCAACCACGTGGAGCACGACGAGCGGCCGTCGAAGCCGCCGGGGCGTTGGGCCAGCCGGGTGAAGACATCCTGCACCACATCCTCCGCCTCGTCCGCATCACCCACGATGCGGCGTGCGATGGCCAGTGCCCGTGTGCGGTACTGGCGGTACAGCTCGGCGAAGGGAGGAAGGGCAATGACCGCGGCATCCATCATGTGTGCCTCCTGAACACCCTCATCGGGTGTCTGGAGGTTGGAACGAATGGGCCGCGAAAAGGATCTAAAGGGTGTGGAAGCCGGGAGCGGACCTACTCCGTCTCCTCTTCCTGGCGGGTGAGGCCCCACTCCTTGAGCCGTTTGAAGAGGGTGGAGCGGGCCACGCCCAGCTCACGCGCCACGCGCTCGCGGTTGTTGTTGCAGCGGCGCAGGGCGGCCTCGACGATCTGCCGCTCCAGCTTGAGGAGCATCTGCTCCA
Source organism: Archangium violaceum Cb vi76 (assembly GCF_000733295.1). GTDB lineage: Bacteria > Myxococcota > Myxococcia > Myxococcales > Myxococcaceae > Archangium > Archangium violaceum. Next base: position 18,017 of record NZ_JPMI01000094.1, read on the forward strand.
GCGTCATGCCGGGGGGCAGCTCGGGGACGGACACGCCCGTCTCGCGGTTCACCTCCTGGTCGAAGGTGATGTCCGGGGCGTCGATGGCGGCGCCCTTGCGCAGCAACAGGGCGCGGTGCACCACGTTGCGCAGCTCGCGGATGTTGCCGGGCCAGGCGTGCTGCTGGAGCCGCTCCATGGCTTCGGGCGTGAGGCGCACCGTCTGGCCCCGGGGCGAGTACATGCGCAGGAAGTGCTCGGCCAGTCCGAGGATGTCACTGCGCCGGTTGCGCAGCGGGGGCAGGTGCAGGGGCACCACGCACAGGCGGTAGTACAGGTCCTCGCGGAAGCGGCCGTCGCGGGACGCCGCCAGCAGCTCCCGGTTGGTGGCGGCCACCACGCGCACGTCCACGTTGGAGGGCTTGCTGGCACCCACGCGCTTGATCTCCCCGCTCTCCAGGGCGCGCAGCAGCTTGGCCTGGAGGTCCACGGGCAGCTCGCCGATCTCGTCGAGGAAGAGGGTGCCGCCGTCGGCCTCCTCGAAGGCGCCCTTGCGTGCGTTGGTGGCGCCGGTGAACGAGCCCTTCTCGTGGCCGAACAGCTCGCTCTCGATGAGCTCCTTGGAGATGGCGGCGCAGTTGACGGGGATGAAGGGCTTGTCGGCGCGCTGGGAGCACGTGTGGAGGGCGCGGGCCACCAGCTCCTTGCCGGTGCCGGACTCGCCGAGGATGGTCACCGCCGCGGAGGACGGGGCCACGCGCTCGATGAGGTCCACGAGCTGCTTCACGGACGGATCCGCGCCGATGATGCCGTGGAAGGACAGCTCCTTGCGGGCCGGGGTGACGGACTCGAGGACGAGCTCCGTCTGGCCCAGGCGCAGCGTGGTGGGCAGCCCCACCTGCACCTCGAAGACGCGCACCGGGCCCAGCCAGGTGCCGTTGGTGGAGTTGGTGTCCAGCACGTGGAAGTGGCCATCGCGCCGGGTCACCTTGAGGTGGCGGCTGGAGATGAACGAGTCCTGGATGACCAGGTCACAGGACGCATCCTTGCCCACGGTGAAGCTGTCGGCGTTGAGCTTCTGGACGGTCTCGTTGGAGCCCTGCCGGATGCGCACCTGGGCGGGCTGCCAGCGCGAGGTGGAGTCGCGGGGCTGGAGCTCCGTGCGGTCACCCACCTCGGTGGCGGCGTCGGACTGGCCGCCGCCGTGGAGCCGGAACACGGCGCGCCACTGGCCGAGCGTGATGTCCGCGCCATCGGCCAGCTCGCCCTTCTTCATGGAGGCGCCGGCCACCTGGGTCCCCTTACCCGACAGGTCCTCCAGCGTGCAGCGCTCACCGTCGAAGACGAGGGCCACCTGCCGGCGGCTCACCTCGGGGTCGGGGATGACGACGTCGCTCTTCTCGCCGCGGCCGAGCACCATGCGCTCGCGCCCCAGCCCCACCCTCAGCACCTCCTCGCCCCGACGAAAGAACACCAGCTCCGGCATCGAACCCTCCCTGAAAAGTCAGTTGCGGGGACACTCCTAATCCGTGGAGCGACCGGCATGCAACCACCTGGGATGATTTTTGAGGTAGTGTTTTTGAACCCAACCCGAAGCATCGTCCACCGGGGAGACCCGGACCGGGAGGGGTCCGGGTCCACCGCGACAGGGGACTAGCGCATCGGCGACTGCTGGCGCGCGGGGCCGAAGTTGGGACGGTTGAAGAAGCCGCCCAGGTGCGCCACGCGGTACTTCGGATCGGTCTTGTCCGGGGGCAGGATGGTCAGGCCCGCGCCCATGATGCCCAGCCGCTTCACGAACTCCGGCTCGGCCTTCAGCTTGAAGTCCATGTCCGGCTGGCTCACGTCCAGCCGCTGGCCGAACTTCACCGTGCCCGAGCCCAGGATCTCCAGGTCCTCGCTCCGGGCCTGCAGGGCCTCCACGGTGCCCAGGCCCTTTTCGATCTTGATGCGCGCGTCGATGTCACCCAGCGCGATCTTCGGCAGATCCATGGGGGTGGGGGTGCCGTACATGGGCACCATCACGTTGCCGCCCTGGATGAGCAGTCCCTTGGTGTCCAGCGAGAGCTGGCCGTTGGCCTGGCTCAGGTCCGGCTGGCCGCGCGTCTTGGGCAGGGTGAGGTCGAGCGAGCCGTTCAGCTTGCCCGTCAGGTCCACGCCGCTGAAGCCCTTGAGGTTGCCCCCGGAGGTGTCCAGGTCGGACAGCTTCACCGCGACCTTCACGTCGCCCAGCGCGCCCACGTTGCCGCTGAGGCTGCCGCCCAGCAGGTTGGCATGGAACGCCACACCTGGCGGCAGCAGCGCGGGCCGCACCGCCACGGAGTCCACGATGATCGGCTCGCCCAGCTCCTCGGGGCCCGGGAGCATGGAGCTGTTGCTGGCGAGCATGCCGTGCAGCTCGGGCGTCATCCCGTTGGGCACCTTGCTGATGCGCACGTTTGTGGCCGTCAGCCCGCGCAGCCCCGGCCGCAGCGAGCCGATGCGCAGCGCGTACCCCGCGTCCGCCGCCGCGTCCACGGCGCGCTTGCGCAGCGTGTCGTACGGGAACGTGAGGAACAGGCACACGAGGAAGGCCACGAGCGAGAACGCACCGTAGCCAAGGGCGAGCTTCCAGCGGGCGATCTTGGTCTCAGCAGCCATGGTCATTGCTTCATCTTGTAGGTGGCGACGGTCGTCCACGCCGTCAGGGTTTCCGAGGCATCGCGCGGCTCGAGGCGCAGGCTCTTCACCTTCACCACGCCGGGCCCGCGCTCCACCGAGGACAGGAAGTCATGCAGCTTGCGCAGGTCCACGTCGGTGAACGTCAGCTCCACCGAGCTCTCGACGATCTGCCCGTCCCCGATGCCCACGTCGTTCTTGGGCGTCATGTTGGGCACGGTGAGCCCCGCCTGGGTGGCCTTCTCCTCGATGTACGTCATCAGCCGCACGTTGCTGCCGGTGAGCTGCTGCTCCACGCTCTGACGCTCCTGGGTGGCCTCGCGGTAGCTGGCCGCCAGCGCCTGCACCTCGCGCAGCTTGGCCAGCTTCTGGTCCGTGCGCTTGCGGTAGGCGTCCGCGCTGCTGGCGAAGGAGAAGATGATGACGAACAGGACGAAGGCCAACACCGCGCCTCCAGTGCCCAGCACCATCTGGCGCTCCCGGCTGGTCAGCCGCTCGAACCAGGCCTTGGCGTCGTTGAGGAGTCCTCGAAGCTTTTCCATGTCCTAGCCCTCCCCGCCCTGGGCCTGCTCGGGGCACTCCACGTGGATGTCCAGGCGGAAGGAGACCTTGTTGCCATCCTTCGTCTTCTCCACCTTGCCCTCCTTCACTTCCTTGAAGCAGCGGTGACCCTTGAGCGCGGTGGCGATGGTGTCGATCTGCTTGGAGCCGTCCGTGAGGCCGCGCACGCTGATGCGCTCGAAGTCGATGTCGATGCGGTCGAACGTCACCGGCACGTCCGCCGGCACGCGCTGGGACATCTCCGCCAGCAGGTTGACGGCGGACATCTTCGGCAGCGCGGCGGCCGGGCTCTCCACGCCCTTGAGGCGGTTGAGCGCGATGTCGTAGTTCTTCTCGCACGAGCCGAGGATGCGCTGGGTGACGTCGCACAGCACGGCGTCCACCTGGGCCTCGCGGCGCGCGAGCACCGAGTTGCGCACCACGCCGCTGGCGATGAGCAGCAGCAGCAGGGTGGCGGCGAAGGAGGCCAGCAGCCCCAGCTTGTCCTTCACGTAGTCGTAGTCACCCTTGAAGGCGAACTCGCCGCGGCGCAGGTTGAAGCGCGGCGCCTTGGGCCCCGAGGCCTGGCCGCGCAGCGCGAGCGAGTACGCCTGCATCGCCGCCGGCTGCTCCGAGGCGGGCACCACGGCCGACGCCTCCGAGGGCAGCGCCAGCATGCGCACGGGCACGCCCAGATCCTTGCTCAGCTGCTCGGCGAGGCCCGGCATGCGCGAGGTGCCGCCGCACAGCAGCACGGCGCCCACCTGTCGGCGGGTGCGCGCGGTGAAGGCCTTGAAGGACGGGCGCAGCTCGCGCAGCACCGGCTGCAGGCCGCGCACGAAGGCCGACGCCGCCCGCTCACCGTCCGGCCCCTGGGCCGTGGCCGCGCTCGCCAGCGCTCCGTGCTGCTCCTTCCAGTGGTGCGCTTCCGGCTGCGGCGTCTGGAACTCGGTGGCCAGCGCGCGGCTGAGGTTCTGCCCGCCACCGGCGAAGGTGCGCGCGAACTCCACGCCGCCGCCGGGCCGGCCAATGGCCAGCGTCGTGCGCTCGTGGCCGAGGTCCACGATGGCCACCGCCTCCGCGTCCGTGCCCGCGAACAGGGTCGGCTGCTGCAGCAGCAGGTTCTGGTAGGTGATGCCCGGGTGCGTCACCACGCGCGGGTCCACGCCCAGCTCGTTCAGCACCTGCAGCAGCGTGGACAGCTCCTCGCGGCGCACCACGCCCACCAGCAGCTCGCTGCCCTTGTCCTTCACCTGCGAGGCGACCTGGTAGTCGAAGACGGTCTCGTTCAGGTCGAAGGGAATCTGGCTCTCCACCTCGAAGGGGATGGTGGCTTCGATCCGCTTCGGGTCGGTGAAGGGCAGGGCGAGCTGGTGGGTGACCAGCGAGGGGCCGGGCAGCGCCACCACCACCTGATCCGGGTGGTGGAATTCCGGACGCGCCAGCAGCTCGCGCAGGGCGGTGCGCAGCGTCTCCTGACGCTCGCCTTCGCCACGGCGCACCTCGGCCCAGGCCCTCACGGCCGGGTTGCGAGCATTCGCCTCGAGGAGCAGCCCCTTCACCGAGTGGCTGCCCAGGTCCAGACCTAGAATCCGGGCCATCGTTATTCCTCTCTCCAATACAGGAGCTTGCCGAGCCCGTCGTCGAGCCGGACCACGGCGGTAATCGTCTTCTGGACCGACCCCGCCTCTCCCACGGACTTGATGCTGAAGGTGTTGCTCTTGTCGCCCAGCAGGCGGTTGCCGGCCACGTTGGCCTTGAGCTGGGGATTGACGGCGATTCCCGCGCCCTCGATGGCGGTCACGAAGTCCGCCACACCCATGCCGAAGAAGCTGAAGGCCCGCGCCGCGCGGATGCGGGAGATGAGCTCCTGGACGAACACCGGATCCCTCAACCGGGGGTCCGGCCGAGCGGGGTCCGCCGCCGACAGGATGGCCATGTACATCATCATGGGATCATCCGTGTTGACGTTGGGCTTGGAATTGACGTCCGGGTACACCGTGAGGCGATCCCGGAATGCGGCCATGAAGCGGTCGTTCACCCCATGCACCCGGTACAGCTCGTCCATGCTGTCGAAGCGCGCGTTCTTCGACTCGTAGCGGGGATCGAAACGGCTGTAGGGCCCGTTTTCATCCGAGAAACCGGCGGCGAAGGGGCTGACGGCGTTGTTGGGGTCGAAAGCGGACTGCGTCTTGTCCTCGTCCACCCAGTCCTTGATGGCGATGATGACGTCCTGCGGCAGCACGCGCACGCCGTTGGCGTCCTCCTTCGAGAACAGGAACTCGAAGCGCTTGTCGCTCATCAGGTCCATCAACCGCATCGCGGTGGGCAGCGCGTCACCCGTGCCCGCGTTGAGGCGGTGCAGGTTGAGCTTCTCCTCCTCGTCCTGGATGGTGGCGAGGAAGCAGCCCGAGAAGCCGCCGAAGGAGCGCCGGGAGGGACCCAGGGACAGCTCTCCCGTCCCCTTGTCGTCCTCGTCGGAGAGCGGGGGCAGGGCGGGGGCGTCGTCCTCCTCCTCGTCCAGGAGGCCACCCCCGGTGGTCAGGCCCTTGAGCATGTGGCAGTCCACACGCGCCAGCTTCCACAGCTGGATGTTGAGCGAGGAGGCCGGCTGCTGTCCGCCCGCGGCTCCGCCACCGCCGCCCGTGAGCTGGGAGAGCATCCCGCCGATGTTGGGGATGGGTGTCTGGTCCACCTGCTTCTGGAAGCGCAGCAGCAGGCGGGAGAGCGCCACGCCGGAGCGGGCCATGTACATGGCCTGCACCTCGTCGCGCTGGTTGGCCGCCAGCTGAAGGTCCACGCGGGTGTTGTAGGCGAACTCCGTGGCCACGACGGTGAGGATGGTGATGGCCACCACGGCGATGATGAGCGCCACGCCGCGCCGGCGGCGGTTTCCCCGGGCATCGCGGCGGGCGCCTGCCGGCCGGGCCTCTGTGTGGTTGGGGCTCGTCATCTCAGTACCTGGGTAGCTCCGTGTTGAGCATCACACGGGTCTGGGTGGTGTAGCGCGTCTCCTTGCCATTCTCGTCGAGCGCTACCAGGGTGATACGAACACGCGTGGGCAGCTTGGATTTCAGCTCCGTGCGGCGCGTATCCCACTCGTCCTCCCACTCCTTCCGCTCGGAGTCCCAGTAGGCGAACTCCAGCTTCTTCACTCCCTCGAAGAGCACGTCCGAGGTTCCGCCCCGTTCCATCCGGCCTTCAACATTCGGATTCACCCGGCGCATCAGATCCATGCGGCCGTTGGCCCCTCGCTCCGAGGACGTCTGGACGGAGTACTCCACGATCGCCTGGTCGGACTCCTTGGCGTCCGTGTACAGACGCTGGTGGGCGAAGGTGGTGATCGTCAGCTGATCCTCCTCGCCGATGAAGTTGCTGGGCCGGTCGTTCTGGTCGCGGTAGCGCTGCGCGTCGTAGCGGTCGCTCACGTACGCGGAGCCGATCTCCCGCGCCATGCGGTTCATGGCCGCGCGCAGCATGCGGTAGTGGTCCGCCTCGCCCTCCACCACTTCCTTGGCGTGGAAGCCCGTCTGGAAGGCCATGCCCACCATGGCGCCCATCAGGGCGGTGATGGCCACGGCGATCATGATCTCCATCAGCGTGAAGCCACGGCGCATGGAGCGCTTCATCGCACGCCTCCCCGGATTCCACCGAGCGGGTTGCCGCCATTGCGCTGCTGCAGCCAGTCCGAGCGCCGCATCAGTGGCTGCCCCGTCTGGGGGTTCACCATCCCGCTGGGGCCGGGCACGCCCTGGACGATCATGCCGCTGGCGGGGTCCACCCACTGGTTGGCGGTCTCCGCGGGCTGCTGGCCGTTCTGGGGGCTGAAGCCGCCGTTGCGGTCCGAGCCGGGCCCCAGCGACACCACGTGGGTGACGAGGTCCAGGCTCTCCACCTGGGTGCCTTCCCTCCAGTAGACGGTGAGGTGCACCTCGCGGACCGTCTGGGTGATCTGCTGCACCATCTGCGTGAACATGGGCTGGGCCATGCCCATCGCCGCGCCCGCCATGGGGTTGCTGGTGCTCTGCGAGGGGCCGCTCTGGCCGTCCTTGCCCCCGGCCGCGCCGCCGCCACCGAACATGGCGGCCAGGCCGCCCATGTCTCCGCCCTCGCCGATGGGCAGGTTGAAGATGGCGCCGATGAGCTGCTCGGGGGACACGCCGTCCGTCTGCGGGGCGATGATCTTCGCCCGCCACTTGTAGTTGTCCCAACCCTCCTGGGAGAAGTCGCCGGTCTCCTCGTCGTCGTCGTTGGAGAAGCCCTCGTCGTAGAGCTTCTGCTCCAGGTCCGTCATCTTCGAGCGGGCCAGGAGCGTGGCCACGGTGAGCTTCTTGGCGTAGGCGTGGTTGGAGACCGCGCCGGAGTTGATGTCGAAGATGGCCATCAGCGCCAGCGCCAGGATGGCGAGCGCCACCACCGTCTCCAACAGGGTGAAGCCACGGGAGCGTCTCATGACTTGGGCACCTCCAGCGCCTCGCCGGCGATCTCCACCTTACCCGTCAGCGGCGACACGACGAGCGTCCAGACATTGTCACCCTGGCGCACGTAGACCTGGGCCTTCTCGGTGAAGCCCTGGGGGAAGAAGTAGAGGTAGGCCGCGCCCTTCTCGGCGGGCTCGCGCTGGTGGCGCGTCCACACGGAGAGGGAGACACCGGCGGGCAGCTCGCGGGGCCGGACTTCCTCGGCGGTGTACTCGGAGAAGCGCGCGGCGTTCTCCACGCGGCTCTCCTCCTGGGCGAGGATCTCGTCCAGGCCGGGCAGGTCGTCGCTGCCCCGGGTGAAGTTGCGGCGCGGATCGCTCCGCGTCTGGCCGCGCTTCGCGTCCTCGCGCGCGCGGCTCTCCTCTTTCAGCATGTCGTCGCGGTCGCGCGAGGTGGTGACGTTGCCCGCGGCGCACTCGGCGCGGTAGCGGGTGATGCCTTCCTCGTCCTTGGGGTCGGCCAGATCGAAGGTGAGCCGGCACGTCTTCCCGCTGAGCGCGGCGGTGTCGTAGAGCGAGCGGATGACGCCGGCCAGCTCGGCGGCGGATGCCTTGGCCTTGGCGCCGGTGATGGAGCCGATGGAGATGGTGACGGCGGCGAACAACACCGCGGCGATACCGATCGCGATGGACACCTCGATGAGGGTCAATCCGCGCTCCCGGGCCCTGCGCCGCGCGATGCTTCCCTGTCCGTTCATTGCGCTCCCCCCTTCGCCGCCTCCTGCTGCTGAGGCGTCCCGACGATGGCGTTGTTCAGCACGCCTCCGCTGATGAGGTCCGAGGCGTCGCCGGTGCCGCCAGGCACCCCGTCCGAGCCGTAGGACACGATGTAGCCCTTGCCCTGATCCGACATCCGGTACTGATACGGGCGCCCCCAGGGATCGTTGGGGACCTCCTTGAGGAGGCCCACCTGCAGGAGCGGATAGAAGTTCTCCGCCTGCGCGGGGAAGCGCCCGGTGATGCGGTGGTAGGACTTGAAGTAGCCCTCCAGCCCGCGGATCTCCGCCCGGGCCTGGCGCTGCAGGGGGCTGAGCGTCTTGTCGAAGGTGAGGCTGGCGATGCCGAAGGCCCCCGCCGTGGCCAGGACGATGACGGCGGCGACCAGGAGCCGCCCCACGCGGGACGGACGCGCCGTCTCTTCTGCTTGCTGCTGCGTGGGGGCGTGCTCGAGGGTCATGGTGTCTTCTCGTTGCTTGGAGGGTCGGCTACTTCTTGGCCGTGTCACGCGAGGAGATGTCCGCGTCGGGACCCTCGCCGCCCTGCGTGCCGTCGGCGCCGTAGGACATGAGGACGGGCTTTCCGCCCTCGTTCATGTACACGTACTCGTTGCCCCAGGGATCCGTGGGGACCTTCTCCAGGTTCTGCGTGTCCACCAGCGCCTTCAGGCCGGTGCCCGTGTCGGGGTACTTGCCCTTCTTCGTGTAGTAGAGCTTCAGGGCGTTGTGGATGTTGGCGATGTCCAGCCGGGCCGTGTCCTGCTTGGCCTCGTCCAGCTTGGGAATCACCGCCACGCCCACGGCGGCCATGATGAGACCGAGGATGGTGATCACCACCATGATCTCGATGAGGGTCATGCCGCGGCGGCGGCGCTGCTGCTTCGTCTTCTTGTCGCTCATGGTCATTCCTCTCGTGACTTTTCGGCAAGCCACCGGGCCGTTATCGGGTCGTCTCTGTCAAAATGTCGTGCGGCTGGGAGGCGCCGCCGGCCGTACGGGCCTTGGAGTCGGAGGCGTACAGGGCCACCCCCACGGTGAGCAGCGCCGCCGTCAAGGCGAGCAGCGCCACGAGGGTGACGCGCTGGATCCACCGGTCGAGCGTGTTGTTCATCGCGATGCCTCCGTTACCGGATGGCCGAGTTCACCTGCAGAATCGGCATCAGGACCGAGAAGGCCACGAATGCAATGATTACGCCCATGAACACGGTGAGCAGCGGCTCGAGCATGGAGGTGAGGGCGCCGATGCGCACGTTCACCTGGTTCTCGTAGCTGTCCGCCACCGACAGGAGCATGTCCTCCAGCTGTCCGGAGCGCTCTCCGATGGCGATCATGTGGTACACGAGCGGGGGGAACTCGCCGGAGCGCTTGATGGGCGTGGCGATGCTCTCACCCTCGCGGATGGCGTCGCGGGCCTTCTCCACCACGTCCGCCAGGATGGAGTTGGTGATGACGGCCCGGGTGATGTCCATGGCCGTCAGCAGGGGCACGCCACTCTTGAGGAGCGTGGCCAGCGTGCGGGCGAAGCGCGAGATGGCCAGCAGGCGCAGCAGGCTGCCGAAGATGGGCGCCTTCAGGGCGAAGCGATCCCACACCGGCCTCCCCTTGGGGCTGCGGAAGTACGTGACGGACGAGAAGATGATGGCCGCGATGAGCGGGAAGATGATGAACCACCAGTCCCGCAGGAAGTTGCTGCCCCAGATGAGCATGCGGGTGGTGATGGGCAGGGTGGCCTTCATCGTGGTGAAGATCTTCGTGACCTTCGGGATGACCACCACCATCAGCATGGTGAGGATGCCGGCGCCCACCAGCATCATGATGGCGGGGTAGGTCATCGTGCCGATGATCTTCTGCTGGAGCTTGGACTGGCTCTCGGTGAAGTCGGCCAGACGCAGCAGCACGGCATCGAGCGCGCCCGAGTGCTCGCCGGCGCGAATCATGTTCACGTAGAGCGAGCCGAAGACCTTCTGGTGCACGGCGAGCGCGTCCGCCAGGGAGGCGCCCTCGTTCACGCGGCTCTTCACCTCGGAGAGGATGATCTTCAGCCGCTCCTTCTCCACCTGGTCCACCAGGGCGGAGAGGGACTCGACGAGCGTCACGCCGGCGCCCAGCAGGGTGGCCAGCTGGCGCGTGGTGATGGCGATGTCGTCGGTGGTGATACGGCCGCGGGCCATCTTGCCGAAGTTGACCTCGCGGTCCGCCGAGGCCGCGTTGGCGCCCTTGCGCACGGCGGCACGGCCGCCCTCGGCCTGGCCGAGGACTTCCGTGAGGAACTTGCCGTCCTTGCGCAGCTGCGAGCGCAAGGTCTTCGGCGAGTCCGCTTCCAGCATTCCACGGATGGGTTTTCCGGCCTGATCAAGGGCCTTGTACTCGAAGACTGGCATGGTGGGTCGCGGAGTAAAACCGCGCCCCATGCCTTTCCCTTCCGGGAGAGGTGGGGCGCGAGTCCTTTAGAGGTCTTCCTGCGTGATGCTGAGCACTTCGGCGATGGTGGTCTCGCCCAGGGCAATCTTGCGAGCGCCATCATCCAGCAGGGTGAGCATGCCGTGGCTCATGGCGGCCTTCTTGATGGTGGAGGCGTCCACGTTCTTCAGGGCCAGCTGGCGCACGGAGTCATCCACCAGCAGCAGCTCGTAGATGCCGGTCCGGCCCCGGTAGCCGTTCTGGTTGCACGAGGGGCAGCCGGCGGCCTTGTAGATCTTCTCCACCCCGTAGCGCTCCTTGAGGAGCGCCCGGTTGAGGGTGAGCTCCTTGAGCTCCTCGTCGGTGGGCGAGTACTGCACCCGGCAGTCCGGGCACACGCGGCGCACCAGACGCTGGGCGAGCACCGCCGTGAGTGAGGAGGCGACGAGGAAGGGCTCCACGCCCATGTCCACCAGACGGGTGATGGCGCTGGCCGCGTCGTTGGTGTGCACCGTGGAGAACACCAGGTGGCCCGTCAGCGACGCCTGGATGGCGATCTCCGCCGTCTCCTTGTCGCGGATTTCGCCGACCATGATGACGTCCGGATCCTGGCGGAGGAAGGAGCGCAGGCCCTGGGCGAAGGTGAGGCCGATCTTCGGGCTGATGGCCATCTGGCCAATGCCCTTGAGCTGGTACTCGACCGGATCCTCGACGGTGAGGATGTTGAGGTCCGGGGTGTTGATGCGCGAGAGCGCGCCGTAGAGCGTGGTCGTCTTGCCGCTACCCGTGGGGCCCGTCACCAGGATGATGCCGTGCGGGCGGCGGATGACGTGCTCCATCTGCTCGAGCATCTTGGACGCCATGCCCAGCTCGGTCAGATCCAGCAGCGTGGTGTTCTTGTCCAGCAAGCGCATGACGATGCGCTCGCCGTAGGTGGTGGGGATGGTGGACAGACGGATGTCGATGTCGCGTCCGGCCAGCTTGATGCGGATGCGGCCGTCCTGGGGCAGGCGCTTCTCCGCGATGTTGAGCTGGCCCATCACCTTCACGCGGCCGATGATCGCGTTCTGGTAGCGCTTGGGCGGCTTGATGATCTCCTGCAGCACGCCGTCGACGCGGAAGCGCACCAGGAGCTCGCGCTCCATGGGCTCGATGTGGATATCGCTGGCGCGCTCCTTGGCGGCGCGGAAGAGCACGGAGTTGATGAGGCGGATGATGGGCGCCTCGTCACCCTCGTCGTTGAGCAGGTCCTTGACCTCCTCGATCTCCTGGGCGAGCGAGTCCAGATCCGTCGCATGGAGCTCGTCCACGAGCTGCTCGGCCTCGTTGGTGGCGCGGTCGTAGACGCTGTTGATGGCGTCCACGATGGTGGAGGCGAGCGCGATGCGCGGTTGGATGTCCCGGCCCAGCAGCATGCGCGCATGGTCCAACACGGTGGTGTCCAGCGGATCCGCCACCGCCAGGGCCACCGCGTCCCCGTCCACGGACAGGGGGAGGATGCGCGCCTGCTTGGCGAAGTTGATGGGCATCCGCTTGATCAGCTCGGCGTCCACCTCCTCCAGGAAGATGCGCGCCAGGTAGGGCAGATCGAGCTGGAGGCCGAGCGCCTTGGCCACGTCCTCCTCGCCGAGGACCTTCATGCCCACCAGGACTTCCCCCAGCCGGCCGCCCTTCTCGGCCTGGAGCTGGAGCGCCTCCTGCAGCTTGTCCTCCGTGAGGCCACTGGTGTGGCGGAGGATCTCTCCCAGGGGCCGGCCGCACAGGAAGGCGGGGCCGTGGGAGACGACCTGGGTGGCGGCGTCGGCGGGCTTGGCGAGTGGGGCGTCAGCGAGCAGGCTCATGTTCTATCTCTCGTTCCCGGTGTCCGGCTGGATGCGCAGGCGCTCCTGATCTTCGGGCGCGGGCGGCGGCTGCACGGGAACCGGCTCCGCCGCCGGAGTCAGAGAACCCCCCTCGGACGGCGAGACTTCCCCGCCCCGGGAAGAAGGCTGCGAGGCGCCAGCCGCCGGGCCGCTCGGCCGCAGGATGCGCTCACCGGGCTGGCCGGGGCCACCGTTCTCCGCCTTCTGCTCCTCGGTGGCCAGCACCCGGCGCATGCGGCTCAGGGGCCCGCTCTTGCGGCTGAAGTCCACCGGCACGTCGTAGCCGGCCACCTGGCCGTAGAACTGCTCCACGAACTGCTGCCGCTCGGCCATCTTGCGCTCGAAGATACGCCGGAAGTCCGACTGGTCCCGGATGATGTGGGGCGTGAGGAAGAGCAGCAGGTTCGTCTTCGTCTTGCGCGTGTTCGTCTGCCGGAAGAGGTGGCCCAGCAGGGGCACGTCACCCAGGATGGGCACCTTGGCCACGGACTCGAGCGTGCGCTCCTGCATGATGCCGCCGATGACCACCGTCTCCTGATCCTTGGCCACCACCGTCGTCTTGGCGCTGCGCTTGGAGGTGGTGGGGCCGAGCACGGGATCCGTCGAGGCGATCTCCTCCGTCTGCTCGGAGATGGTCATCCGGATGAAGTCGCTCTCGTTGATCTGCGGCTTGACGGTGAGCTTGAGCTCCACGTTCTGGCGGGTGATGGGGGCGTAGAGGCTGCCCAGGCCGCCCAGGCTGCCGAGCAGCGACGGGGTGAGGCCGCCGGTGACGCCGCCCGTGGTGCCCAGGCCGGTGCCCAGCGAGGAGGGCGAGAAGCCGGACTGGAAGGGCACGTTCTGGCCCACGGTGATCTCCGCCTCCTCGTTGTCGCTGGTGAGGATGTGCGGGGTGGAGAGCACGTTGACGTCCGAGCTCTGCTGGAAGGCGTGCAGCACCACGCCGAAGGCGGGGATGTCGATGCCCAGGGCCTTCAGCTCGGGGATGACGGGGCCCTGCAGGCCGGCGAGGAAGCCGCCGAAGCTGGCCAGGTTGGCGAGCGAGAAGGAGGGGGGCAGGCCCTGCGTGGTGTACTTGGTGCCGATGATGCCCGAGCCCGTCCCCAGCGGCGTGCCCACCTGGTAGCCGCTGTGCAGGTTCAACCCGAACTCGTTGTTGCGATCCAGGTTGACCTCCATGATGACGGCCTCGACGAACACCTGCCGCCGCGCCTTGTCCAGCTCGCGGATGACGCGCACCAGGCTGCGGTAGTCGCTCTGGCTGGCGATGATGACGAGCGAGTTGGTGCCCTTGTCGGCGGAGATCTTCACCTCACCGGCGAACAGCTCGGCGGAGCCGCCGCCCGTGGTGGCACCGGGGCGGGGCACGCCCGGAGGCATGGGGGTGGGCACGCGCGGACGGCTGGTCGTGCCCTGCGCCAGCGACTGCAGCGTGCTGGCGATCTCCTCCGCGTTGGCGTTCTCCAGCGGGTAGACGTTGATACGCTCGGTGCCGGCGGTGGGGATGTCCAGCTCGCGCACCATGCCCTGGATGCGCTCGAAGGCGGCGGGGCTGGCCACGACGATGAGCTTGTTGGTGCGCTCGTCGGGGATGATCTGCGAGAAGGTCACCGGGCCGCCGGAGCCGCTGCTGCCCTCGGGCCCGGGCATGGGGACGGCGTCGGGGCCGCCCTGGGGCATGACCGCCGGCGGGCCGGCGCGGTTGGTGCCGGGACGGCCCGCGCCGCCGCCCTTCGGCTCGAAGAGCTTCTGCACCGTGGCGGCCACGTCCGCGGCGGTGGCGTACTGCACCTGGATGATGCGCACCTCGTCACTGGCCGCGCGCGTGTCCAGCTGATCGATGATGCGCTCGAGCCGGTGCACGTTGGAGCCCACGTCGTTGATGATGACGATGTCCGGCGGGTACGGGATGGTGTCGCCATCCTTGGACACCAGCTGTTGCAGCACCCCGCGCAGAGGCTCCACCTCCACGTTCTTGATGCGGAACAGCTTGGTGATCATCTGCTCGTTGGTGGTGTACGGGGCATCCGGATCCACCAGCGTCGGGATGGGGTTCTGCTTGGCGGCGCGCTTATCCACGATCTTCAGGAAGCGCCCGTGCTGGTAGACGGACAGGCCGTTGGCGTCCAACGCCGCGAGGAAGGCCGCGTAGAACTGATCCGCGTCCACCTCCACGCGCCCGTTCTCCGGGCCGATGATGGAGATCTTCCCGCGCACGTTCTCCGGGAGGATGAACGTCCGGCAGGTCGCGTCCGAGACGGTCTGCACCAGCTTCTCGATGTCCACCTTGTCGAAGTAGATGCCGTAGCGGGCGCGGCGGCGGACCTCCTCGCACGTGGGCGTCTGCCGCACGCTGGTGCCCTGGCCTTCGGGGGACGTCTGCGGAGAGATCTCCCGCTCGGCGGGAGTGCCCGTGGGAGGTGGACCGGGGCGGCGCTGCGCCAGGGCGGGCGCGGAGATCGCCAGGCACAGCAGGAGCAACCAGGACGGAAGCGTCTTCATGGAGGGGCGGGGTAATGCGGGGTTAGCGGATGGTGTAGTTCTTGCGGACGCTCGAACCGTTGCGCTCCAGCTCGATCTCGATCCGCGAGGCTTCCTTCAGCTTGGTGTAGACCTCGAGGGCCTTCTCCGGGCTGTTGAGCTCGAAGCCGTTGATGCGCTTGATGACGTCACCGTTCTGGACGCCGATCTTCGAGTAGATGGAGTCGGGACGGATGGAGAAGAGCTTGAAGCCCTGGGCCTGGCCGTCCTTGAAGGCCGGCACGATGCGCGCCTGCATGGCCACGTCGTTGAGGTTGGCCAGCGTGCGATCGATCTCCGCGCGAGGCACCTCGTAGTCGTTCTCGCTCATGGCGCGGATGCCGCTGCCATTGGGAGGCGCCTGCACGGCGGGCCCGGTGGGCACCGGCGGCGGGGTGTAGGAGGCCACGGCGGCGCCATCACCCGGCTGGTTGTCGATGTACTCCTTGCGGCCGGCGTTGATGATGATGACGCGCTCGCGCTCGATGTCGATGACCTCGGCGCCCTGGATGCGGTCCCCCACCATGTACGTGGTGGAGCGCTGGTTGTTCATGTCCTGCACCGAGGACACGGACCACATCTTGTCGCTGGCCACCAGGGTGCCCAGCAGCTTCACGCGCAGCCCGCTCTTCACGGGAGCGGCGCTGGGGTCCACGTCGGGCTGGGAGGAGGGCTCGGCCACCATGGGCTCGGGCTCGGGAATGGCGATGCCGGTCAGGTCCGACAGGCGCTTGAGATCCAGCGAGGCCAACGTCACCGTGGGCTTCGCCTTCTGCCGTGAGGACACCTCGCCCGAGGGCAGAGGCGTCATGGCGGACTCGACGAACAGGTTCACCGTGCGTGCCGCCAGGAAGGCGACGAGCAGGATGAAGACCAGGTTCACGGTCCAGAAGTACTTGCGGAAGAAGAGTTCCATCACGCGTCCAGAGAGGGCCTACTCGGGATTGAGCAAGCGGGGTGCCACCCGCGGAGGGGGGCGGGCAACCCGAGCCTTACAGCCAAGTACTTGAATTCATTCCGGAATAAGCCGGGCCGCTGGTGGCAGAAGCGGCCGTCGTGGCGGCTTGGGACAAAATGTCAGCGGCCGGGCAGAGAGCCTGACGGGCTGTCACTCGGCGGGGGGCGAGCCGGGGCCCTCTCCGGTGCCGGGAGTCTCGGAGGCCTCGCGCTCCAGCTTGCGGTAGATGGTGCGGGCGGCGATGCCCAGCAGGCGGGCGGCCAGCGTCTTGTCTCCCTTGGTGTGCCGGAGGGTCTCGTGGATCACCCGGCGCTCGATCTCCTCCATGGGGGTGCCGATGGGGATGACGAGTTGTCCGGCCGAGCCGAGGGGGCCCTTGCGCACCGTCTCGGGCAGGTCGCCCACCTCCAGGACGTCGGATCTGGCGAGCACCACGGCGCGCTCCACGGCGTGCTCCAGCTCGCGCACGTTGCCCGGCCAGGCGTAGTTCTCCAGGGTGCTGAGGGCGTCGGGGGAGAAGCCGCGCAACACCTTGCCATTCTTGGAGGCGAAGCGGCGCAGGAAGGCGTCGGCCAGCAGGGGGATGTCCTCGCGGCGCGAGGCGAGGGCGGGGATGCGCACCTCCACCACGTTGAGGCGGTAATAGAGGTCCTCGCGGAAGCGGCCCTCGGCCACCTCGCGCTGCAGATCCTTGTTGGTGGCGGCGACGATGCGGACGTCCACCTTGACCGTCTGGGTGCCACCCAGGCGCTCCAGCTCCCCCTCCTGGAGGACGCGCAGGAGCTTCACCTGGGCGGACAGGGGCATTTCACCCACCTCGTCCAGGAAGAGGGTGCCGCCGCTGGCGCGCTCGAAGCGGCCCTCGCGGCGGGCCACCGCGCCGGTGAAGGCACCGCGCTCCACGCCGAAGAGCTCCGCCTCGAGGATGCTCTCGGGGAGGGCGCCGCAGTTGATGGCGACGAAGGGGCCCCTGGCCCGGTTGGACTGCTCGTGCAGGGCGCGGGCGGCCAGCTCCTTGCCGGTGCCGGACTCTCCGAGCAGCAGTACGGTGGCGGTGGAGGGCGCGGCCTGGCGGAGGGTGTCCATCATCGCCCGGAAGGCGGGGGACTGGCCGACCATGGAGCGCCCGCCGGTGCTGCCCATCTCCGCGAGCTTCGCCTTGAGGACGCGGTTCTCCGCGGCCAGCTCGTGGCGCTCCAGGGCCTTCTGGACGGACTTCACCAGCGAGTGGCGCTTGAGGGGCTTGGTGATGAAGTCGTAGGCGCCGTCCTTCATGGCGGCCACGGCGGTCTCCACCGTGCCGTAGGCCGTCATGAGCACCACCTCCACGTCCGGGCGGATGGTGCGCGAGGCCTTGAGCAGCTCCTGGCCGTCCATGCCGGGCATCATCAGATCCGTCACCATGACGCTCACCTCGGGGCGGCGCAGCAGCTCCAAGGCCTCGGTGCCGTTGCTGGCGGCGAGGGTCTCCAGGCCCTCGCGCTGGAAGATGCGCGAGACCGAGTCGAGGTTGGCCCGGTCGTCATCGACGACCAGGACGGTGGTGGGTGGTGTCGTCATGGCGCTGGCTGCCTTGCAATCCCTATTCCGGGTCCTCGGCCAGGAGGGGTCCACTCATCCGGCCGATGTCCTCGCGGTTCACCTTGTCCAGGTTGAACTTCCGGGCGCTGGAAATCATCCGGGCCACGGTGGGGTCGAACTCGACGGGTCCCTCTTTCTTGAAGCGCAGGAAGTTGATGCGGGCCACGACGAAGTTCTTCAGGTAGGGGCTCTGCAGGCCCCGGGCCTTGAGGCCGTCCACCACGGTGGCCACGGCGTCGTCCAGCTCCAGCAGCTTGTCGGCGCGGGCCTCGCGCACCTGGAGGGCCTCGGCCAGGGGCAGGTCCAGGAAGGACTCGGCGCGCTTGATGAAGGGGTTGTAGGCGCCACCGGAGAAGCGCGGCCGCTTCTCGTAGGCGGCACCCAGGGTGAGGAAGGCGGGCTCCTCGAAGAGGTGGGCGAACTCGGACTCGCGCCCGGCCCGTGCTCCGGTGAGGCCCCGGTGCATGCGGATGACCTCGAGCGAGCGCTCCTTCAGGTTGTGGGCCTTCTCCGTGTTGAGGGCGAGGATCTGATAGGCCACGTCCTCCTCGGGCAGCACCAGCGCCATGATGGACTTGCCCCCCAGCAGCTTCGAGGCGTGGAGCCGGTGGTTGCCGTTGGGCGTCCAGTACCTGCCCTCCTTGCGGATGGCGATGACGGGGTCCAGGAAGCGATCCAACCGCTCCATGGCCGCGGCCAGCCGCTTCACGTGGGGCTCGGACAGGTCGCGCTGGTAGGGCGTGGGCTCGACCTTGTCGATGGGCAGGGCGGCGAACACCACCGTGTGCGCGCCGAGCGGGTCGCGATAGACGCTCAGCACCTGGCCGCCGTCCTCCTGGATGCCCTGCACCAGCTCGACAGGAGGCGTGGCGGCCTCGCTCGCCACCTCGGCGGCGCTGAGGCCCTTGGAGGCGGGCTCGGCCTTCTTGCGGCGGGGCCGGCGCGTCGTGGTGCGGGTGGCTGCCTTCTTGCGCGGTGACTTCGCTGCCATGGTGCTCCCCCTTGTCGCGGAAGGGGGAACCTAGGCGATCGCCACGGCGCGGGGCAGGGGAAATGACTCAGGAAGTCATGTGCGCGAGGGGTCCATGGCTCGGGACGTGTTCACCCCCAGGCACAACGGCGCCGCGCACAGCGACACCAGGGCCGCGGCCATCCACACGTGCCCGAACGCCGCCCGCGGCTCTCCTCCCACGGCGCCGCCCACCAGCGCCACCAGCAGGCTGACGCCGAGCGCCATGCCGACCTGGCGGCTCATGTTGACGATCCGCACAACAGGCCGCGCTCGCTGCCGTGAACAGCCCGAGCCCCAGCAGGAACCCGGCCTTCCTTCCGAACCGATCGGCCAGGCGCCCGAGCGGAATGAGCAGCGCCGCGTAGGCGATGGCGTACCCGTTGAGCACCCAGCTCAGGTCCGCGAGCGAGACCCCCTGGAAGCTCCGGCCCAGGTGCTCGAACGCCACGTTCACGATGAAGAGATCGAGGCTGGCCAGGAACGCTGCCGACGAGACCACCGCGAGCACGGCACCCGGTCGGACCTGGGGTGAGGCGGGGACCTCCACCGCGGACAAGGTCGCCGTCATCGACCGCGAGCCTCGTCTCCACGGAGGACCATGCACGAGCTGAACACCCTGGCCACGAGGCTGTTCTTCTCGTCCTCGACGTCACACTCGATCAGCCCGAGCGTCCGCGTCCGCTTGACCACGCGCCCGGTGGCCCGGAGGCGCGCGTTCCAGATGGGCTTGAGGAACTTGGTCGTGAGATCGAGCGAGGTGAAGCTCTCCTCGTCCTCGAGCGTCGTGGCCATGGAGGCGCCCATGGCCAGATCGGCCAGGTCGCAGATCACGCCCCCGTGGAGAGTCCCCATGGGATTGGCATGGCGCGCCGAGGCGTCGAGCTCGATGACGACACGGCCTGTCTCGGCGCTGGTGAGCATGAGCCCCAGCAGCTTCGCGATCGGAGGGGGTGGTGCCTCTCCTCGCATGATCCGCTGGAGATCCTGGAGGTGCCGCGTGGTCTTGGGCGCAGCGACTCGGCCGTTCATGACTTCTCCTCGTTCTGATGCACACCACGGGGCATGACCCAGGCCATGTTCCCGGGCCCGCCCTGATTCATACTACGAGCATAATATGAAGCGGGACGAGGTTCCAGGGAATCGACGGGGAGGGGAGGAAGGCGACCGGACGGGTGGGGAGGGCCGAGGATGGCCGTTGGCAGGGGCCCGCCCGGGCTGAGGGGCAGGCGGTGGTCAGAGGGAGCCCTGCTCGCAAGACGCGCTCAGTCGAGAAAGCGGCGCTCCCATCGACGCATGTCCTCCGGGGTGAAGCCGCTCCAAGGGTTCTGCCGCTGATGGAGCCATGGCTCCAGGATGCGCGCCAACTCGCGGTGCAGCGGCAGTTCGCGACCCTCCTCGGTATCGCCTGCCTCGGGCCAGTCTCCAAGAGTGACGACGGCTCGCTCACCTTCCAGTTCCTGCACGGAGATATCCGGAGAGGACAGGCGGGCTCGTAGACCCGAGGTTCCACCTAGCTCGCCAAGCACTGGCTGACCCAGGAAGGTCAGCCAGTATGCCCCCTGCACCCTCGTGCCGATGTCCCAGGCGGTGTCTTCCAGGGGCTGGAGGTTCATTCCAGGGTAGCGGAAGCACCACTGACTGAGTTCTGCTGCGCCGCCCGGGAGTTGCATCAAGGAATTGAATGCAAGGCTGGCCTGGCCGGAGTTGAAGGGCAGTGGCGCGGCCAGTTCTAGAGCCAGTTCACGTACGTGTGCGGGCCCATGTGTCTCCAGATATTCGGGAGGAAGGCAGAAGGAGACCGCGCACACCGCACCCGGGTTGTTCACGAACAAAGGTGCGTCGAGCGACTTGCCGTAATAATCGAAGGCATATTGGCTGATGCCACTCGGAGTGTCCCGCAGTCTGATGATGGGGCTGCTTCGCTCCAGCAACTTGAGACGGAGGTGGTCCCAACCAGCACCGTCGAGTTCTTGCCAGTCCCCCTCCGGGTCCACATACCAGCCAGGTGCTTGTTGCCCCACCGCGTGCGAATACGTTTCCAGTGAACGCATCACCGCCTGGGCAATCTCCTTGTGGGAGCGGCGCATGTAGAAACAAATGCTCACGCCCTCACGCACAACGAGCTCTCCCTGCTTCGTGTCGAGCCTTATTTCTGGGATTCGAGCCACCGGATGATTCCTCGTATCGGTGCGATCAGGTTGGGCCCTACCTTCAAGATCTCCAAGTACATCTTTCCCTGGGTGGAGCCTGCGAAGGGTCCTTTCTCGTACTCCCTCCAGGTGGGCTTGTTTGTGTCGGGACAAGGGAATTTGAAGTCGTAGACGGCCAGGGCCTCGAGCGGATTGCCCGAGTGGATGACGATGTCGGGCACGATTGTACCCTCGAGTTCGTCGCCGCACCCCTTCTGCAGGAGGGTTCGTACCTCCTCGCGGCTGACCAACTGTTTCTGCCCGGTCTGAGGGTCGTAGCGGTATCGCGGCTCCCGGCTGAAGCGCCCTGGAATCAACTCGCCCAGTTTCTCCTCCGCGCACTGGAGGGCGAGTTCATGCTTCTCCGTGCCCAATTGCATGGCCCGGGTCATTCTTCTTCCACACGGGTCCGTTCCTGATACCTCCTCTTGGCATTGCTTGCGTGAGGGACTGTTGCCGCTGAATCGGCGGCGGTTGATCTGGTCATCTGCCCAATCGACGCACTTCTCCAAGGACTTCTCGATGTCGGCCTGCATCTTGGAGTTCAGCACCCGCAGCGCGGCCCCTACAGAGGCAATCTCGGCAGCACCCTGGATGGTGGGGACCACAGCCTCCTCTCCAGCCACACGAGCACAATAGTTCGGGTTCTGCCGACAGGCGCTCGTTGCCGAATCAAAGGCAGGACCTGCCGAGCCGAGGGTTGACACGAGCAAGATGATTGTGAGTACGGCTGGCTTCACTCGCGTCACAAGTGGAAACGACATGACGTCCTCCAGGGGTTCATGCTGCGGGGCTCCAGACCTGTCCCATCAACTCTCCAGACAATTGATCTAACCTGCCCTCCAGTACCTTGTCCATTACGAGCCAACCACCGTAGTCCTGGGCATTATTGCATGTACCTGCAACATCGTGCAGGCTCGTGTAGTTCGAATGGATTGAACCCTGGGGTGAATTGGCATGAACCAATTCTGTCGAGACTTCGAGAACCTGCTGAAGAAGAGTCCACCCGAAGAGGCTCTGCATCAGTTCGTCGTCAAGCACCCTGTTCTGCTCGAAGAATTCGGTGGGCCTCTCTACATTAGCAAGCCCTCTCTTGGGCGCGATTACACAGCAGACTTCGCCGTCCGGACGGTCGGAAACGGAATCTTCTGGACCTTCATTGAGCTTGAGCGGAGCAGCCACCCACTTTTCACTCGGCAAGGGTTACCCTCAAAAGCACTCAACACCGCCATCATGCAGATCAATCAATGGTTCTCGTGGCTTCGTGACCATGCGTCGCCGGGGTATGGTGTTTTCGACGGTGAGCGTTCTGGAGTCGTGGTGATTGGCAAGCGAGATCGTCTCTCTGCGCTGGATTTGCGCCGATTGCGTTCATTCAACGAAACCCATATCTCAGTTCGAGTCGTGACCTGGGATACCTTGATCGATCCATTCAAGTCGATGTCGGACTCCCTGATGAAGGCGAAAGAGCGCGAGGCTCCGAAGGTGTTGGGCGACGCTGAATTCAGAATGCAGTCAGCGATCTGATACATAGACTTCGTCATGGTAGTACAGGATTCACTCGGAGCGTTCGCCTGCTCTAACCCGTTGGCGGCGAGGTCTTCATCGTGTCCACCATGTGGCGGATGAAGGCACGCACGCGGTGCGGGACTTGTCCGCCTCCGACGTGGATGGCGTGGATCTGCTCCAGGTCGCCCGGGTTGTACTTCTCCAGCAGGGGGACGAGGCGGCCGGCCTTGATCTCCGCGGCCACATGCCACTGCGCCAGGCGGCCGATGCCCACCCCGTTCAGGAGCAGCTGCTTCAGGGTCTCGCCGTTGTTCACCTGCACGCTTCCGGTGACGACCTGTTGAATGACGCCACCCGCCTCCCGGAAGGGCCAGCCACTGCGGGCGCGCCGGAAGTTGAAGGTCAGGCAGTCGTGGTGTCGCAGCTCGTCTGGCGTCTTCGGCGTGCCCTTGTGCTGGAGGTAGGCGGGTGAGGCGCAGATGACGCGGCGGCTCTGCCCGAGCTTGTGCGCGAGCAGCGCGCTGTCGGGCAGGTCGCCAATGCGAATGGCGACATCGGTCTTCTGGGCGAGCAGATCGACCACGTCATCGGTCAAGCTGAGATCGACGATGACGTCGGGGTAGCGCGCGAGGAAGGCGGGAAGGGCGGGGACGACGAACTGGGAGCCAAAAGGAAGCGACGCATTGACGCGCAGGCGGCCCCGTACCGCGCCCGGGGCGGTGGCCTGCTCGGCGTCGTTCAACTCCTGGAGGATGCGCTGTCCCGCCCGGTAGTAGGCCTCACCTTCCTCGGTGAGGCTCAGCGCGCGGGTCGTCCGCATGAAGAGGCGGGCTCCAAGCCGCTTCTCCAGCCGGGTGATGAGCTTGCTGACCGCCGAGGGAGTGAGGCCCACGCTCCTGGCCGCCGCGGAGAATCCGCCCTCCTGCACTACCCGCAGGAAGACCTCCAGCTCGCCGGAGCGCTCCATGAGGATGCGCGCCATTCGTGAACCCCGTTCACAAGTATTGCAACCATCCTGTGAATGTTCATCCCGGCACGCAAGGGTTATTCCAACCGCACAACGGCACGGCTTACGCCGCCCCTTTTCTCAACCCCGACTGGGAGCTCTCATGGATCTGCAATTGAACAAGAAGACCGCGCTGGTGACTGGTGCCACCGCTGGTATCGGCCTCGAGATCGCGCGGACGCTGGCGGTCGAGGGCGCCGAGGTCCTCATCACCGGCCGTTCGCGGGCCAAGCTCGAGCAGGCGGTGGAGGACATCCGCGCCTCCGGCGGCAAGCTCATCCGCGGCGTGCTGGCGGATGCGGCGACCGCCGAGGGCGCGGCCTTGATCCAGAAGGAGGCGAGCGACGTCGACATCCTCGTCAACAACCTGGGCATCTACGAGAGCAAGCCCTTCGCCGAGATCACCGATGCCGACTGGCTTTCCTACATCAACGTCAATGTGATGAGCGGCGTGCGGCTGTCGCGGGCCTACTTCCGGGGCATGCTGAAGCGCAACTGGGGACGCATCATCTTCATCTCCAGCGAGTCCGCGCTCACCATTCCTCCGGACATGATCCACTACGCGACGACCAAGACGGCGCAGCTCTCCATCTCGCGGGGTCTCGCCAACCTGACGAAGGGCACGAAGGTGACGGTCAACTCGGTGCTACCGGGGCCCACGCATTCGGAGGGCATCGTCGACTTCCTGCGCAGCGTGTCCAGTGAGCCCGAGGCCCCGGCCGACAAGATCGTGGCCGAGTTCTTCGCGAAACACCGGTCGTCCTCGCTCCTGCAGCGGATGATCGAGCCGGGGGAGATCGCCAGCCTGGTCGCCTATCTGGCCAGCCCCCTGTCCGCCGCGACGAACGGCGCGGTGCTCCGTGCCGAGGGCGGCCTCGTCACCACCCTCGACTGAGGAGGGCGAGCAGACGCCTGGCCAGGACCTCGTCACGGAGTCTTGGCGAGTT
>NZ_JPMI01000095.1 GCF_000733295.1 Archangium violaceum Cb vi76
CAGGGGCGTGCCGGCGGGCGAGGCCCAGTAGCTCGAACCGAAGGTGTTGAGCAGGTAGGTGGCGGCGTCCTTGTACTTCTGCTTGATGGTGGCGTGGCTGCAACCGGTCGCGGTGGGGGCGCAGCCGTTGTAGCACCAGGCCATGGCGGCCATGAACGTGTCGTAATTGGCGGTGCCGTAAGTGGCGGAGTTGATCCACGAAATGACCTCGGCGTCGCTGTTGAAGTTGGGAGTGTTGGGGCAGTGACGCACCTTGTAGACGATGAAGTTGGTGCCGATATCGATGTTGCCGCCGAGCTCGAGGACGCGGTTGCCATGCTGGGCGATGGTCTGCGAGTAGGTGCCCGAGTCGAGCTGATACATGCCGAGCCCCCCTTGCTGGAGCGAGCATGCGCCATCTCCTGAGCCAGCGATGACGGGGCCGCCACACGAGGAGGAATAGGGGCCCTGACAGGCCCAGGTGGCCTCGGACCAGCAGTGGGCAAGTCCCGTTTCCTGGTAGGCCACGGCGGCGTAGACGAGCGGGTTGGTGATGCCCTTGGGCGAGGTGGTGGATTTGATGGCGTCACAACGAGCGCGCTGCTGGGTGACGGACAGCTCCGCCTCGATTCGGCCCGGCTCCTCGGAGGGGACCTCATCGACGGGACCGCAGCCTGCAACGAGCACGAGACCCAGGACGCACGACAACAACCGCCAACGATTCAGGTGCATGGTGGCTCCTCGGACGGCCCCCGCTTCCCCGGAGGCGAGGGGACGGTGAAACCATCCAGCCTTTACGTTTCGTGGAACTCCGGCTCCCCCCGGTGGCACCAGTCCAGCGCGCCTGGCCAGACAGAGGTGACGGCCAGATACCATATTGCTCAATAGGCTTGAACCACTTTTTCTTGTTTTTCCTGAATATCAGCAAAAAAAGAACATTCCATCAATATTGGATTGGATGTTTTTGCTTAAAATCAAGAAACTCCAGGGAAGCAGATCAGACAATACGGAAAATGACCCTTCCTTCCCTGCCTTCGAGGAGCACGTTCATGAAGCCCGCCTCCCATCACTCACGAGTCCACGGGGGCCTGTTGGCCGCCGCGCTGACGATCTGGACGGCTTGCGGACCGCAGGTGGCACAAGAGGAGCCGCCGCGGCAGGAGAGCCGAGCGGCCCTGACGGCGTCGGACTGTTTCGATTGGCCCATGGGGGGCGTGCAGGGCTCGGAGACGGTGCCCGGCTACAACGTCCGGGTCATGCAGAACTACGCCAATCGGGGTGGCTCGAGCTGGTACAGCAACCGGGCCCACTCGGGAGTGGACCTGGCGCTCAACACCGGCAGCACGGCGGGAGCGCCCGTGTACGCGGTGGCGGACGGGGTGGTGCGGTGCGTGGTGAACGCCAACTACCCGGGTTGGGTGGTGGTCATCGAGCACACGCTCGGCAGCGGAGCCAAGGTGTACACGCAGTACGGCCACATGAACGCGCCCTCGGTGGCCACGGGCGCCACGGTGACTCGGGGCCAGCAGATCGCCACCCTCTTCAACCAGTCCACCAACTCGCACCTGCACTTCGAGGTGCGTGATTGGCTCTATTGGAAGGGCGCGACGAGCAACTGCTATGGGCCGGGCTACGCCGAGGGGACCTACCAGCCGGAGCAGCAGGGCTGGATGGATCCTGTCGACTACTACTACCAGCATCGCCCCGCGTTCCCCGCGCTCGCCGTCTCCGACATCAGCCAGGCCGTGCGCAGTGCGCCCAACCGCTCCAGCACCACCCTCACCACCATTCCCGCGGGCACGCGCCTCACGGTGGATTCGGTGACGCCGGCCCAGGATGGGCAGGATGACTGGTGGTACCGCGTCAAGTACGACGGAGTGAACTGGGGCTATATGGCCGGGTACTGGGACTCCGGCTGGGGCGGTGACCTCTACATGACCGAGCCCCGCCGCTCCTGCACCAGCTCCGTCACC
>NZ_JPMI01000096.1 GCF_000733295.1 Archangium violaceum Cb vi76
TGGTGCTCCGCCTGCGTGAAGCGCTGTCACGCAGGCGTTGCTTGAAATACTGGTAAAACAGTTATATCCGTATTCACCGGACCGCCGTCGTGGAGCCTCTCCACCGGCGGTCCGTCGGCATTGGTCGACACAAGGGGGCATCATGAAGTGGAACACGTGGGGGATGGCGCTCGCGGTCACCAGCCTGTTGGGGAGCGTGGGGGCAGCGCGGGCTGAGCCTTCCATGGCGGCCGTTCACTGGTACGGCGGATCCTGCTTCCAGGCGAACACATCCATTCCGGTGGGGGAGCGGGGATGGAACGTGGAGTCGGTGCTGGGCACCACCGACGGGACGTGGATCAACAAGTCGCTCACCGGGGCGCGCAACGCGGCCGGCGCCGGGCTGAGGAACATCATCCGCATCGACTACCGCAACTACAAAGCGGTGCCGGTGAGCTCGGCGGAGTACGCCGGGTGGGCCAATGAGTTCTGGAGCGTGGCGAACCAGTTCAAGAACGAGGGCCTGGCCACGGTCTTCATCGTGGGCAACGAGCCCAACATCGAGGGCTGCACCACCGCGTCCGAGTACGCGAGCGCCTTCAACTACCTCTACTCTCACGCGGGCCGTCCCGCCGGCATCACGCTGCTGGCCGCGGGCCCGGCCACCTACTCGCCCAATCCCGCCGGGCGCAACGCGGACGGGAGCTGTGCCTGGGGCGCGGGCAACTTCCTGGATTGGCTGGGCACCATGAGCAATGGGCTCGGCGCGGCGGATGGCTTCGCGCTGCACACCTACGGTGGCTCGTACGAGGGCTGTCCGAGCGAGCCCAGCCAGGCCTGTAGCCGCAACGGCTGGCCCTTCGATGCCGGCTTCCAGAGCTACAAGCAACAGATTGGCCGCATCACCAAGGCGGGGCTGAACACCAGGCCCATCTACATCACGGAGATCAACACGGACGTTCAGCCCGGCCAGTATCCGGATCCCCGGGATGCGTACCCGGCCGATTGGATCAACAAGGCCTACCAGGACGTGCGCAACTATAACGCCGCCAATGCCAACCGCATCAAGGCGCTGGCCTGGTTCGTGGACCGGGTGGACGGCTGGGATTCCTTCGCGCTGCGGAACATCCCCGCGGCCTGCCAGGACATGAAGGAGGAGTTCTCCAACCTGGCCAACCGTCCGGGGACGGTGGTCGTGTCGGGCAACAACGCGCAGGCCATGGCGGGCTCGACCAGCGTGGCGAAGTTCCTCATGCCGGGGCAGATCTCCCAGCTGACGCTCTCGATGAACAACACGGGCAGCACCCGGTGGACCGCGGCGAGCCTGTACCGGATGGGGGCCGTGTCGGGCAACACGACGACGTGGAGCTCCTTCCCGCAGTGCGGCGGCTACTCCAACTCCTCCACGGATGCGCGCATCTACGTGTGCGGTGATGTGGCCCCGGGCGGGACGTACGGCTTCCAGGTCCGGGCGCGGATGCCCACCACGGGCACCTCGGCCATGGTGGCGGGGAGGATGGTGCAGGACGGGGTGGCCTTCTTCGGCGACACCCAGTCGCGGACGATCAAGCTGGGCTCGGCCTTTTGCGGCTCCGCCTGCACCCAGTGCATCCTCAACGAGCGGACGGATCTGCTGCCCTTCTACCAGGCCAATGGCTGGGACACGTCGTGTGGCAACCGGGACAACATCGTCAACAACTACTGCACGGGCGTTGATCCCTCCAGCTGCAACGCGTTGAAGGCCGGTGCTTGCGCCAGCTTCTGCAACGCGTGCCGGTGCTCGGGTGGCAAGCACGCGGATGGCACCACCGTCGATGCCAATGCCACCTTCTGCGGCTACCGGGTGTGCGGCATGGACAAGAAGGAGTACGAGTGCACCAGCGCGGGCTGGAGCGCCGTTGCCGGCCTTACGTGCAAGTAGTCCCGGTGAAGCGGGCGGGGAGTGGAGACCCTCGCCCGCCGTCGGCGTCACCTGGCGCGCCGGGTTCCAGTTCGGTGGAGGACGGCCGGTCGAGCGCCTCTTGCAGGTTCCGAAGTTTGACGACCCCGCGAACCTGAAGCACTGGTTGAGGGGCCTCGTCTCGGTCGAGTTGCTCGAGGGAGAGCAGGGCCACCCCGGAGCGCGCTCGCGGTACATCTTCCAGATGGGCAAGCGGCGCGTCGAGATCATCCAGACGGTCACGAAGCGCAACCCGCCGGGCGAGTTCGACGCGATTTTCGAAACGCCGGGCATGTGGAACGAGGAGAAAAACCGGCTCGTCGCGCTGGGTCCCTCGAAGACGAAGTGGATCGCCGAGACCGAGTTTCGGATGAGCGGCTTCATGAAAGTGATCGGCTTCCTGATGCCGGGCTCGTTTCGGAAGCAGTCGCGGCAGCACCTGGAGGATTTCAAGGCGTTCGCGGAGCAGGGGAAGAGCGTCGCCGAGTGAGGCGGGCCCCACGTCCTTGAGCAGCACCCACCGCACCCGCCGTGGAGAGGCGGCGGGAATCGAAGCCGCCAAGGGCGGATGGTGTGTGCTAGACCGCCCGGCCGAGAGGAGCGGGCAATGGACAAGGCGAAGAAAGAGGAAACGGCGGCAACCGACACGATCCATGTGCGTGGCGCGCGGGTGAACAACCTCCAGAACATCTCGCTCGATCTGCCGAAGAAGAAGATCACCGTGTTCACCGGCGTGTCGGGCTCGGGCAAGTCGTCGCTCGTCTTCGACACCCTGGCCGCCGAATCGCAGCGGCTGCTCAACGAGACGCTGCCGACCTTCGTGCAGACCTTCCTGCCGCGGCAGCCCCAACCCGACGTCGACGCTCTCGAGAACCTCTCGGCGGCGATCATCGTCGACCAGTCGCGGATCGGCGGGAACAGCCGCTCCACCGTCGGCACCGTCAGCGACACCGCGGGCCTGTTGCGGCTGTTGTTCTCGCGCCTCGGCAAGCCGGCCGTGCCCCGCCCGAGCGCCCTGTCATTCAATGATCCCCTCGGCCTGTGCAAGGCCTGCGACGGCATCGGCGTCGTCTCGTCCATCGACGTGAAGGGTCTGGTCGACGAGAGCAAGAGCCTCGAGGAAGGGGCCTTGTTGTTCCCCGGGTTCGCCGTCGATTCCTGGTTCTACAACATCATCAGCGGCTCGGGCTTCTTCGACCTCAAGAAGAAGATCGCCGACTACTCCGCCGAGGAGCGGCACAAGCTGCTCCACGAGCCGGAGTGCAAGGTCAAGATCAAGGTGGGCACCAAGATGATGGGCTCCACCTATGAAGGGCTGATTCCCAAGATCCGCCGCCTCTATCTGTCGAAGAACCTCGACGACCTGCAGGCCAATCTCAGGAACGCGCTCGAACCCATCCTCACCCGGGAGCCCTGCGCCGAATGTGGCGGCACCCGCCTGAACGCCGCGGCCATCGCCTGCCGCGTCGACGACGGCGCGGGGCACGCCATCAACATCGCCGAGGCCACGGCGTTGCCGGTCGACGAGCTGCTGGAGTTGATCACCCGGAAGAAGAGCGGTTTCGACGATGCCGCCACCGCGCCGGTACGGGACGCCCTTGCCCGGCGCCTGCAATCCCTCGTCGACATCGGCCTCGGCTACCTCGCGCTCGATCGCGAGAGCAGCACGCTCTCGGGGGGCGAGTCGCAACGGGTGAAGATGGTCCGGGCGCTCGGCTCGAGCCTCACCGATCTGACCTATATCTTCGACGAGCCGAGCATCGGCCTGCACCCCGCCGACCTGCACCGCCTCAACACCCTGCTCGTGCAACTGCGCGACAAGGGAAACACGGTGCTCGTCGTCGAGCACAAGCCGGCGGTCATCGCCATCGCCGACCACATCGTCGACATCGGCCCTGGTGCCGGTGAGCACGGCGGCCGCGTCGTCTATGAAGGCGACGTCGACGGACTGAAGAGCTCATCGTCGGTGACGGGGCAGGCGCTGAGTCAGAAGCCGGTGACGAAGTCGCGGACGCGAGCGCCCACCGGGTGGATCGAACTGCGTGATGTGACCCTGCACAACCTGAAGAACCTGAGCGTCCGCATCCCCAAGGGCGTCTTCGTCGTCGTCACGGGCGTCGCCGGCTCGGGCAAGAGCTCGCTCATCCGCCAGACGCTGCCACAGCGCATCAAGGACGTCGTGGTCATCGACCAGAGCCTGGCTCGCGGCTCGAGCCGCTCGAACCTGGCGACGTGGACGGGAATCCTCGATGCCGTCCGCAAGCTGTTCGCGACGACGAACAAGGTCTCGGAGTCATTGTTCTCCGCGAACTCCAAGGGCGCCTGCCCCGAATGCCAGGGCCTGGGTGTCGTCTACACCGACCTCGCCCACCTGGACCCCGTCGCCATGCCCTGCGAGGCCTGTGGTGGCCGTCGCTTCACGGATGCTGTCTTGAAGCACAAGGTGCGTGGCCGCTCCATCGGCGATGTCTTCGACTTCCCGGTCGAGGACGCCGCCGCCTTCTTCGTCGAGCCCGCCATTCACGGACCGCTTCAATCCCTCGTCGACGTCGGGCTCGGCTACGTGCGCCTCGGCCAACCGTTGAACACGCTGTCAGGCGGTGAGCGCCAGCGCATGAAGCTCGCGCGCAGCCTGCACGAGCCGACGCCCCTGGCGATCCTCGACGAGCCGACGACCGGACTGCACTTGAAGGACATCGACCGGCTGGTGGGGATGATCGACCGTCTCGTCGCCACGGGCACGTCGGTCATCGTCATCGAGCATCACCCCCACGTCATCCGCCGAGCCGATTGGATCATCGACATGGGACCGGGTGCCGGCCACGACGGCGGCCGCATCGTCTTCGAAGGACCCCCCGAGGGCCTGCTGAAGCACCCAACCTCGCTGACCGGGAAGTGGTTGTCCCAGGAAGGCTGACGGCGGCCGCCTCGCCCAGGGAACCCGCGGAGGCGCATCCCGCGGGTTCCTGGAGCCGCCATCCGTCAGGGCTTCAGGTACGGACCATCCGAGCCCACCTTGCCGGGAGCCGGGTTGCCGGGCAGGTCGAGCACATACACGCGCAGGTTGCCCTTGCCAGAGACACTGGCCGTCAGCGAGCCGTTGCTCACGGTCTTCACATCACCGGTGATGGCGTCCTTGTAGGTCCCATTGGGGATGCCGCTGAAGGTGGCGCCGCCGGAGATGGTGACGAGTACGAAGCTGTCCACGCCCTTGGACGCGTCGGTGAAACGCCGCTTGAAGGCCATGCCGCCCGAGACGCCCTCGGTCGAGTACTGCCCCTTCTGGAGCGCGGGAATCTTGCGGCGCAACTGATTGAGCCGCTGCAGGTGTTTGGCCAGCGGCTTGTTGAGCGTCTCCGAGACCTTGCCGGAGGCGCTGCCCACCACGCCGAAGTCGGAGGCCGAGATGCTGCCCTCGAGGTTGTCGCCGTAGTACGCACGGCCGGTGGTGGCCAGCGCGCAGGTGGGGCCGCAGTCGATCTGCTTGCCCGCCTGGAACTCGATCTCCGAGCCGTAATACAGCGTGGGGATGCCGCGGAAGGTCCACATCAGGCTCATGTTCTCGGCCCAGGCGTCGGTGCCTCCGGCGTAGCGGGTGCTGGACTTGTTGGGGCCGTAGTCGTGCGAATCCACGTACACCACGTTGTAGGTGGCGTCGTTGTAGCTGTCGTCCGAGTCCTTGCCGTTCCACCAGGCATTGCTGGCCTCGCCGAAGTTCATGTGCATGCGCATGTCGATGACGCTCATGCCGGAGAACTGGCTGTGATCCGGGGCGTGGTACAGGTTGCCCTGGAGGAAGGCATTGGTGGACGTGGGCTGGTTGGACGTGCCCTGGGTCTGCTCGTAGTTGTACTGCTCGAGCGCGGCCGCGGTGTCATCCGCGCTATACGTCTTGCGCTCCTTCCACGTGAAGAACTGCGCCGAGTGGTTGGGCGAGCCACGGTTCCACTTGTCGTTCACGAACGAGCCCACCTCGCCGAACATGAAGAAGTCCCGGCCCTTGGCTCCGAACTTCTCCTCGGCGTGCTGGTGGGCCGCCGGCAGCAGGCGCCGGTTCCAGGTGACGCGCGGAATGTGGACCGCCGTGTCGATGCGGAAGCCGTCCACGCCCATGTCGATGTACTTGTTGTAGACGCCCACCAGGAACTGCTGCACCGGCGTGCTCTCGGTGTTGAAGTCCGCCAGGTCCTCGTGAATCCAGCAGCTGCGCGAGTCCTCGCCCTCCCAGTTCCCAATCCAGCACTGGTGGAAGTACTGCGAGGGGAACATGCCCGAGGTGGGGTTGGGCCACTGGCAGTTGTAGACCTTGTATCCCTCGGCGCTGTATCCCCCCGTGTGCACGCCCCAGTTGCGGCACGTGTTGCCCGCGGGCTCGGACGTCGACCACAGGTCCCCGTTGTAATAGGACTTCCCGCTGGTGGGCTCGACGGTGAGCCCGTCATAGGTGAAGCCAGAGACGGGCGCGTCGTAGTACCAGCTCCACTGGCTGTCGCGCACCCCGTAGACCTTGGCGTTCCACAGCCCCTTGGCGCCCCAGCGGCTGGAGTGGTTGTAGACCACGTCCTGGATGATCTTGATGCCCTTGGTGTGGGCCGCGTTGATGAGATCCTGGTAGGTGGCACCTGGAGACTCCAGGCGTGGATCCACCTTGTGGAAATCCCAGCCGTGATAGCCGTGGTAGTCGTAGTCCGAGCGGTTGAGCACCACGGGGGTGATCCAGATGGCGGAGAAGCCCAGGGCCTTGATGTAGTCGAGCTTCTGGATGAGGCCCTTGAAGTCCCCGCGGAACATGGGATCGTTGTTGGCGGCGTTGCCCGACTTGACGTGCATGCTGCCACCGCGGTTGTTGGACGAGTCGCCATCGTAGAAGCGCGCGGTGAGCACGAAGTAGATGGAGTCCTCGCGGATGTCTCCGCCCAGGGGTTCTCCCGGGGGGGGTGGAGGCGGCGCGCTGCCGGTGGTGGCCGACACGGACGCGCTGGCGGAGGACTTGTTGCCGGCCGCGTCGAAGGCCTTCACGGTGTAGCTGTAGGAGGTCTGGGCCGTCAGGCCGGTGTCGCTGTAGCTGGTGAGCGACGTGGTCCAGGTCCGCGTGCCCTGGGTTCCCCCGGTGCGCACGAGCTCGTAGCCGGTGACGCCCCGGTCATCGGTCGAGGCACTCCAGGAGAGGTTGATCTGCGTCCCCGAGGCCGTGGCGATGACGCCCGAGGGAATGGACGGCGCGGAGGTATCCGGGGGCAGCGTCACGCACGGCGTGGAGGCGTTGGCGGTGACGACGCCATCCCTGACGGTGATCAACCCCGTGCCCAGGGAGTAATCCGAGCCGTTGTTGTTGTCCCAGGTGGTGCCGTTGTTGAACGCCGCCTTCATGCCGGTGGCCGAGCCCAGGTCCACGGTCTTCTTCACCCAGTCGGTGCAGGCGGTCTCGTTCATGGCGGCGCCGGGCACGGCGGTCCACGAGCCGCCGGTCGGCGCGTAGTGGATGTTGACGGAGGTCCAGGCGCGGGTGCGCGTGTAGTAATAGACCTCGGCCCTGTTGCCCGCGGGGGTGGTGACGGACAGGGCAGGGCTGGCGGCGGACACGTTGCCCGCCGCGTCCACGGCCCTCACGGTGTAGCTGTAGGCCGTGGAGGCGGTGCGTCCGGTATCGGTGTAGCTCGTGCTGGTGGCCGAGCCGATGAGCGTGCCCGCGCGGTAGACGTCGTAACGGACCACGCCCACGTTGTCGGTGGAGGCGGTCCACGAGAAGGTGATGGACGTGGACGTCACCGTGCCCGCGGTCAACGCGCCAGGCGCGGTGGGCGCCTGGGTGTCGGCGGCACACGGCGAGCCCGCGTTGGCCAGGAGCTGGCCGTTCTTGATCTGGTGGGTGCCCGACGTGGGAATGACGTAGTTGGCGCCGGACTGATTGTTGAGGTTGTCCCAGCGGTTCTGGCCGTCGGTGAAGACCGCCTGGAAGGTGGTGGCCGAGCCCGTGGTGATGGCCTTCGTCACCCAGTTCGTACAGGCCGCGCTCATCGCGTCGCCCGGCACGGTCGTCCAGGTGCCACTGGCGTTGTGATGGATGTAGGCGGACGTCCAGGCCTTATAGGGCGTGTAGTAGTAGACCGTTGCCGTGCCGGCGAGCGCGGGCGCGCTCGAGAGCGCCAGGATCAACGCGCACAGCGCTGACCCTCTCCAGGGAAGCTTCATGGGGTTCTTTCCTTGCGTGTCGGGGGAAAACGCGGACAGCCCGGAAAGATTGAACGAGCTCTGACCACTTGGAAAGTGAGGAGCAGACCACATGGAAAGGGGTGAGGCGGACACTCGGGAGCACGCGGGGGAGCGGCCAGGTCCGGCCCACCTGGGGAGTGCTTGACGGAATCGGTATTGCGAATTATTCTCAATTGCAACTTGGGGCCACATGGTGTGGCCCTTCGTCGTGTGAGCCTCGAATGATCGTCTGCCTCTGCCATGTCGTCTCGGACCGGACCATCCGCGCCCGCATCTCCGAGGGAGCCCGGAGCGTGGAGGCCATCGGGGAGGTTTGTGGGGCGGGGACGGGGTGCGGGGGCTGCCAGGAGCAGCTCGCGGACCTGATCAAGGAGTGTCGTCAGGGAGCCAACGGACGCTCCGCCTGTCGGGACAGTTGTGCGGTCCCCGCGCTGCAACTAGCGTCCCCGGCCCTATGAAAGGCCACCCCCAGATCATCGATCTTCTCAACGACATCCTCACCACCGAACTGACGGCCATCAACGAGTACTTTCTGCACGCGCGTATCGCGGAGAACTGGGGGTACGAGCGGCTGCAGAAGAAGATCTACGAGGAGTCCATCGGCGAGATGAAGCACGCCGACCGGCTCGTGCGGCGCATCCTCTTCCTGGGAGGCCTGCCCAACCTGCAGCGCCTGGGCAAGGTGAACGTGGGGGAGACGGTCCCCGAGATGCTCCGCTTGGATCTGGAGCTGGAGCTCGGCTCGCAGAAGCGCCTCAACGAGGGCATTGAGCTGTGCCGCACGTTGGGAGACAACGGCAGCCGGGAGTTGCTGGACACCATCCTCGAGGATACCGAGGAGCACATCGACTGGATCGAGGCCCAGCTCGAGCTGATGAAACAGGTGGGGGAGGCGCACTACCTCGCCCAGCAGATCAAGAAGGAGAGCTGAGCGCTCCCGGGACGCTTTCGTGGTGAGGCGGAGTGGCACGGGGCGCTCATGGAGAAGCCCCATGAACACCGCAGAACGAACGAGCGAACGAACGTCCCGTAGAGGTCCCTTTCCCATCAAGGTCCGCCTCCTGGAGGTCCTCCGTACCCGGCGGCTGTCGCCGGACATGGTGCGGGTGACACTCGGGGGGCCGGAGCTGGAGGGTTTCCGGAGCGAGGGGGCGGACGATCACGTCCGTCTGTTCTTCGCCGCTCCGGGAGAGCGCAAGCCCGTGTTGCCCACGGGCATGGGGCCGCGAGGCCTGGAGTTCCCTCCGGACAAGCCCCGGCCCCCGCTGCGCGACTACACCCCCCGGCGGTATGACGCGGCGGCGGGGGAGCTGGACATCGACTTCGTCATCCACGGCACGGGGCCAGGCTCCACGTGGGCCTCCCAGGCCAGGCCGGGAGACCTGCTGGGCCTGGCGGGTCCTCGCGGCTCGCTGCTCGTCACCTACGACTTCGACGCCTACGTGCTCTTCGGGGACGAGACCGCGCTGCCGGCCCTCACCCGCAGGCTCGAGGAGCTGCCCGAGGGCGCGCGTGCCCTGGTCTTCGCCGAGGTGGCCAACGCCGAGGCGCGGGTGCCCGTGAGCACCCGGGCGAACCTGGAGTTGCACTGGCTCCACCGCGACGGGGCGCCTCCCGGCACGGCGAGCCTCCTGGAGCCGGCCATCCGCGGCCTCTCGCTTCCTCCGGGCGACGTCTACGTCTGGGGCGCGGGCGAGTCCACCCTCATGCGCACCCTGCGCCTGCACCTGCTCAACGAGCGGGGTCTGCGCAAGGAGTGGGTGAACCTCACCGGCTACTGGAAGCGCGGTGTCGAGGACCACGACCACGACGAGGAGTGATCGCCTGGAGGGGGGGGAGGCGAAGTCCTCGTGGCTCCTAGTTGAGAACGATTCGCATTGTCATTTTCACCCAATCGCGGTAGAGGGGGGGCAGATCCCCATGGAGAACCCCATGAGCAAGCACCCGTCACTGCCCCGTCCCAACGCGGGCGAATTGAAGCTCGAGAACTCCCAACGTCTGTTGGCCGACGCCCGGCGGCTGGTGCCCGGCGTGACCATGACCATGATGAAGCGGCCGGAGATGTTCGCCCCGGGCGCCTTCCCGGTGTTCCTCGCGCGAGGGCAGGGGGCCCTGGTGGAGGACGTGGATGGGCAGCAGTACATCGACTACGTCTGTGGCCTGGGCGCCAACTCGCTCGGCCACAACCACCCCGCGGTCCTGCAGGCCATCCGCCAGCACCTGGAGGAGGGGCTGCTGCACTCGCTGCCCACCCCCGTGGAGGTGACGGCCTCGCGCGCCCTGGTGGAGGCCACTCCCGGCGCGGAGATGGTGCGCTTCTTCAAGACGGGCGCGGATGCGACCTCGGCGGCGGTGCGCCTGGCGCGCTTCATCACCCGCAAGGATCGCATCATCACGGTGGGCTACAACGGCTGGCACGACCACTTCATGTATGACACCCCGGGCGTCCCCTCCGCCGTGGCCGAGTATACGCGCCGCCTGCCGCTCTTCGAGGAGCCGGAGGAGGCCGCGCTGCTGGCCCGGGTGGAGCAGGACGCGGGGCAGTTGGCCGCGGTGCTGCTGTCCGTGCCCTTCAACCGCGCCCTGAACCGTGAGTTCCTGCACCAGCTGCGCGCCGCGTGCACGAAGCACGGCGTGATGATGATCCTCGACGAGGTCATCACCGGCCTGCGGCTGGCGCGGGGCGGGGCCCAGGAGTTCTACGACGTGAAGGCCGACTTCGTCTGTCTGTCCAAGGCCATCGCCGCGGGCATGCCCCTGTCGGCCGTGGCCGGCCCGGCCCAGTACCTCTCCAAGCTCTCGGAACTCCAGGTGTCCACCACCTTCGGCGGCGAGATGCTGTCGCTGGCCGTCTGCGAGGCCGTCCTTCGCGAGTACCGCGAGAACGATCACATCGGGCACATGATGTCCCTGGGCCGGCGGCTGCGCGAGGGCATCAACGCCCGGTCCGAGCGGCTCGGCTCGCGGCTGCAGGTGCTGGGCTACGACGGCATTCCGCTCTTCCGTTTCTCCAAGGACCTCGCCGAGAACGCGAAGCTCACGCAGCCCTTCCAGGCCGGCATGGCCCGCCGGGGCGTGCTGCTGCGCCGCGATCTCAACTTCCTCAGCCCGGCGCATACCGTCGAGCAGATCGACTACACCATCGACATGGTGGAAGAGACGCTGCGCGAGAACGCCCAGCGCGCCGCCGGGTCGAACGCGGCCTGAGCCACTCTGCCTCTCGCCGGCAGCCGTTCCAGGGGCTCCTTCGTCCCGACGTGACCCCTGGAACGGCGGTGTGAAGTTTTAAAGTGAAGTTGCAAATCAAAATCAATATGTCATGCTTGCCCCATGGCACGGATCCACTCGGTCGAGGAACTGGAGCGCACCGTCGGCTCGCGTCCCGTGGGCGTCATGATGAAGTCGCTGGACGCCCTGGATGAGCACTGCGTCCGGTTGCTCGGGCTCTCGTCGTTCGCCGCCATCGGCTTCATCGACGGGGAGGGGAGGGCGCGTGTCACGACGGCGGGGGGCTCGCCGGGCTTTGCCCGGGTGGAGGACCCCACGCATGTGCGGCTCGACGGAACGCGGCTGGCGGTCGCGGATCGGCCCGGTAATCGCCGCACGGACACGTTCCACAATGTCATCGAGCAGCCACGGGCCGCGCTGCTCGCGTCGATGGCGGTCGCGGACAGGGTGCCGAAGCTCGCCCTCTGGCTTCGAAACGGGTCATGGACTGGGCCCTGACCCAGGACTACAAGAAGAACCTTTATTAGAGATTCCGAATTAGAGATTCCGATGAAACATCCAGCCTACTTGTTGCTGCTCATGAGCGCCGTCATCGCGAGCCCTCTCGCCCAGGCGGCGCCGATCAAGGGAGTCGACGGACAGAGCGTCGATATCGCCCCGCCCAAGCGGGTGGTCGCGGTCAACTCCTCGCTGGTGGAGATCCTGTTCGGACTCGGGAAGGGTGAGACCATCGTCGGTACCGACGTCGGCGGGACCTTTCCTCCCGAGCAGGCGAAGATCGCCAAGGTCGGCCACCCCTACCACCCCAGCCTCGAGGGCATCATCAGCCTGAAGCCGGAGCTCGTCCTCGCGGCGGAGGAGAACCTCACCCCCGCCACCGCCGGGCAGCTTCGCAGTGCCGGGATTCCCGTGCTGATCCTCGAGAACTCCTCCAAGGATGGGATCGACGGCCTCAAGCGGCGCATCGACATCGTCTCGCGGCTCTTCAACGTCCAGGACGCCGGGAAGCGGATGAGCCAGGAGATCGACAAGCAGCGCGCGGACCTGGACAAGAAGATCGCGGCACTCGGGAAGAAGCCCCGGATCCTCTTCCTCTATGCCCATGGGCCTGGAGAAGCCTTCGTCTACGGCAAGGACACGGGCGTCCACGTGCTCATCGAGCTGGCGGGCGGCCAGAACGCCGCGGACTTCACCTCGGGAACCAAGACGCTGACGGCGGAGGGGCTGGTGTTGGCCGCCCCCGATGCGATCCTCATGATGAACCGCGGCCTCGAGGCCGTGGGTGGAATCGACGGGGCGTTGAAGCTCCCAGGCGTGGCGCTGACGCCCGCGGGCAAGAACAGGAAGATCATCACCGTGGACGACACCATCCGCTGGGTCGGTCCCCGCTTCCCCCAGTTCGCGGACACGATCTTCAAGGCCATCCATGCAAAGCCTTCCCGGTGAGCGCGCCTGGGCGGTGGGGGAGTACGTCCCGAAGGTCCAAAGCAAGAGGACCCAGGGCCTGCTCCTCCTCGTGCCGTTCCTGCTCATGTGCGCGGTGGCCTCGCTGGGGGCCGGGGCCGTGTCCATCAGCCCGCTCCAGGTGATCTCCATCCTCCTGTCCTACGTCGGGCTGCCGCCGCTCACCGAGTTCTCGGAGCAGCAGTCGGCGGTCCTCTTCGTCATCCGCCTCCCGCGCGTCCTCCTGGGCGTCCTGGTCGGTGCCGCGCTCTCCGTTGCCGGCGTGGCCCTTCAGGGGCTCTTCCGCAACCCGCTCGCGGATCCCGGGCTCCTCGGCGTGTCGAGCGGAGCGTCGC
Source organism: Archangium violaceum Cb vi76 (assembly GCF_000733295.1). Taxonomy (GTDB): domain Bacteria; phylum Myxococcota; class Myxococcia; order Myxococcales; family Myxococcaceae; genus Archangium; species Archangium violaceum. The sequence continues at coordinate 13,159 of NZ_JPMI01000096.1, forward strand.
TCACCGTGTCCGCGGTCACGGTGCTCAAGCTCCATGTCCTCGGGTTCTACACCCTCCCGCTGGCGGCGTTCGCCGGGAGCCTCGGGGCGATCCTCCTCATCTCCTCGCTCGCCCAGGAGAACGGGAAGACCCAGGTCACGATGATGTTGCTGTGCGGAGTCGCCATCAACGCCCTCTGCATGGCCGGAACCGGCCTCTTCACCTACCTCTCGACCGATGATCAGTTGAGGACGCTCACCTTCTGGCAGCTCGGCTCGCTGTCGGGAGCGACGTGGCCGCTGGTCTCCACCATCGCGCCCCTGGTCATCCTGTGCTCCGTGGGAATGGTGTCCCTGGCGAATCCGCTCAATGCGCTCCTCCTGGGGGAGGCGAACGCGGGCCATCTGGGCATCTCGGTGGAGCGGACGAAGTGGTTGCTCGTGGCGTTCGTCGCCCTGGGCGTGGGCTCCGCGGTGGCCGTGTCCGGAATGATTGGCTTCCTCGGGCTCGTCGTCCCCCACCTCGTCCGGCTCTGGCTGGGCCCCAACCACCGTGTCCTGCTGCCCCTGTCCGCGCTCCTGGGTGCATCGCTGCTGTGCCTCGCGGATCTGACCGCCCGCACCGTCGTGGTCCCCTCCGAGCTTCCCATCGGCATCGTGACCGCGCTCGCTGGCGCTCCCTTCTTCCTGTACCTGCTGTTGCGGCAGCGGAGGACCCACGCGTCATGACCGTGGCACTCGAAGTCCGGGATCTCCACTGCCGTCTCGGCGAGACGCAGCTGCTGTCCGGCATCCACCTGACCTTGAATCCTGGCGAGCTCACGGTGGTCATCGGCCGCAATGGCGCGGGGAAGAGCACGCTCTTCAAGCACCTGGCGGGAGAGCTGCCGTGCCAGCGTGGAGAGATCCGCGTCTTCGGTGCTCCCCTCGGCAGCGGCTCGAAGGCCGAGCTCGCCCGGAGAAGGGCGGTGCTGCCCCAGACCACGAACCTCCAGTTCGCCTACGAGGCCCTGGAGGTCGTGATGTTGGGGCGGCTTCCCCACCAGCAGAATCGTCCGGAGTCCCGGGAGGACGTGCGGATCGCCCGGGCCTGTCTGGAGCGGGTAGGGCTCGAGGGGTATGAAGGGCGCAACTACCTGACGCTCTCGGGAGGAGAGCAGCAGCGCGTCCACTTCGCGCGAGCGCTCGCCCAGATCCACGAGAACACCGGAAGCCGGTTGCTCCTGCTGGATGAGCCCACGAGCGCCCTGGACGTCGCCCATCAGCACAAGGCCTTGCGGATCGTGAAGGAGCTGACCCGGGAAGGCGTCGCGGCGCTCCTCATCCTCCATGACCTGAACCTGGTCGCCCAGTACGCGGACAAGGTCCTGGTCCTCGCCGAGCGTCAGGCCATTGCCTGTGGCTCGCCGCACGAGGTCATGACGTCGGACATCCTGAGCCGGGCCTTCGGCTTCCCGATGACGACCGTGCCTCATCCCTGGCTGGACTGCCCGATGATCGTCTCGGGAGCGCGGCCGCGCGAGGCGTCCCTCGAGCAGCACCCCGCTTGATGTGCCGCCCGTTCGTGATACATCCGCGCCCAGCCATTCGACGCTCCGATGGCGGCACGACGGAAACGTCGTTGCCGTAGGGCGTCCTCGGATGGCGTTCCAACCGTGGCGTCGTCCGAGTCTTGACTCCCTGACTGGAGGCAGACCGTGTCCGATGCCCAGCTCCCCGTCCTCGATTTCGTTCTCACGAACTACAAGAACTTCAATGCGCGCGCGACCCGCGACGCGCTGCTGTCCTACTGGCGCCACATCTCCGCGGGGGGCCGGATGTTCTGGGCCGTCGCCGGAGCCATGTCCTCCGCCCAGCTCGGGATCACGCTCGCCCCCGCCATCCGCGCGGGGCTGATCCACGGCCTGTCCGTCACCGGCGCCAACCTCGAGGAGTCCCTCTTCCGGCTCGTGGCCCACCACGGCTACAAGGACTTCCCCAACTACCGCTATCTCACCAAGAGCGACGACACGAAGATCCTCGCCGACCGGATGCGCCGGGTCACCGACACGAGCATTCCCGAGGACGAGGCGTTCCGTGCGGTCGAGAAGATCATCGTGCCCATGTGGCAGCGGGCCACGGCGAACGGCGAGCGCCGCTTCTGGCACGAGTACTTCTACGAGGTCATCCAGGCCATCGAGCCGAAGGCGTACGAGGGGGACCCGGAGGCCTGTTGGCTGCTCGCGGCGGCGCGCGCGAAGCTGCCCATCGTCGTGCCGGGCTACGAGGACTCCACCTTCGGCAACATCTTCGCCTCGTACGTCAAGACGGGGGAGTGCGACGCCCGCATCGTGAAGTCCGGCATCGAGTACATGGCGGACTTCTACGGCCGGTACCAGGAGCTCTCGGCGGGCGAGGGCATCGGGTTCTTCCAGATTGGCGGCGGCATCGCCGGGGACTTCCCCATCTGTGTCGTGCCGTCGATCAAGTATGACCTCGCCCAGCCCGTGAAGCCGTGGGCGTACTTCTGTCAGATCAGCGACTCGACGACCTCGTACGGTTCGTACTCCGGCGCGACCCCCAACGAGAAGATCACCTGGGACAAACTCACGGAGACGACGCCCATGTTCGTCATCGAGTCCGATGCGACCATCGTCGCGCCGCTCGTGCTCCGCGCGCTGCTCGAGTGCAAGCGTCATCCCGCGGAGGCGGAGGCCCTCATCGCCCGGCACGGGATGTAGTTCCCCGCCCGGGCGAGAGCGCACCCCCGATGGGGCCCGTCCACTCGGAGGACGGGCCCTCGTGGGAGCTCAGAACCCCTGCCAGATGAAGTCCAGCGTCGGCAGGAAGTCGTTGCTCCGGACGCGGACGCGCTCGCTGAAGCCATCGGCGCCCTCGATCAGGCGCGTGGCGCCCTGGTCCGCGTTGGCCCACAGGACGCCGGCGGTGATGCGGCTGTGCTCGGAGACGGCGATGTCCACGCCCACATGGGCCGTGAGCACCAGCGGAGACACGGAGGCGATGGCCCCCACGTCCCGGCCCGAGACGATGAGGTTGCCCTGGGAGCCGGTGACATAGAGGTTCAGCTCTCCGCGCAGGCGCAGGCGATCGTTGAAGGCGTGGTCATAGGCGCCGCCCACCCGCGAGCGGAAGCCCGTGAGCGGTGCCGCGAGCACGAGGTCCAACGGCGTGAGGAAGAAGTTGAGGGGCGTGGCGCTGTTGGGGCCGAGCGGAATCCGGAAGGTCGCATCCGCCCGGAGCGTCCACACGTCGTGCTCGAGCACGTTCCCCGAGAGCAACAGCCCCGCCCGCGGAATCAGCATCCAACCGATGTCGTTCTGGCTCGTGCCCCAACTGGGGAAGAGGTAGCCCTTCACCAGCCGCATGGCGAGCGTGGGCATGGACAGCCCGGCCTCGGCCGTCAGCCGCAGGGGCGAGCGCAGCAGCGCGAAGCGGGCATCCACGTTGGGCGCCACGAAGAAGAGGAGCGGGTGGGTCTGGAGCTCGACGCTGTCGTGGACCGCGATGCGCAGCGGGTTGAACACGCCCACGCTCCAGGAGCCCCGGGGCCCCACGTCCGCGGTGTCCCAGGCCGGCGGCGGTTGCGCCGAGGCCGGGGTGCTGCTCATCAGGGCGCCGCTCAACAACACGGCCATCAACAGGGCTCTCATGGCAGCCTCCAGGTACCCACGACGGGGGCATGGTCGGACAGACGGCTGGCATCGCCCTGGACCTCGAGACGCCCGGGTCCCTGGATGACGTCCGTGTCCGTCCACACCTCGCCCTTGCGGATGAAGAGATAGTCCAGCGTGCGGCTCCAGGTGCCAGGCAGGCCCTGGTCATTCATGCTGTCCGGTCCGAGCACCGAGTGCGTGAAGTAGCGCCGCTGGTTCTCCTCGCCCACGCCGTAGCGGGCCAGGGAGATGGAAGGCTCGAAGTCGTCATAGAAGCGCTTCATCACGCTGGGCGTGTAGGGCGGCTGCTCGAACTCGGTGCCCTGGCTGCTCTCTCGCTCGTCCAGGAAGCCCGAGAGCCGCAGCTTGCCCACACAGGACTCGGGGGTCCCCGCCGCCGCGCGCTCGTCGCAGACGGGCGGCAGCTCGTTGAAGTCTCCTCCAATCACCCAGGGCAGCGTCTCCGCCCGGAGGACTTCATGGATTTGTTGGATCTGCTTCTGCTTGGTGCCGTCCTGGTCATACGCCTCGGTGTGCACCACGTACGCGGCGATGGTCCGGCCGTTGCCCACGTCCACCTCGGCCCGGCCAATGGCCCGCTTGATGTAGAACGTCGACGTCAGCGGATCCTGATCCGTGCGGTCCTCCTGCCGGATGCGCTCGGCCTTGGTGATGGGGTAGCGCGAGAGGATGGCATTGCCCAGGTTGATGCGGCCCACGCCCTCGGACGGCACGAAGCGCGAGTTCCAGGTGGACATGTAGGCCGCGTAGCGGAGGTTCGTGTTCTCCAGCAGGAAGCGGACCTGGTCGACATAGGCGCTGCGCTTGGAGTCGACCTCGATCTCCTCCGTCATGAGGATGTCCGGGTCATACTCGCGGATGAGCGCCGCCACCCGGGTGAGACAATCCGTCACCTCGGACTCGGACATCTGGACGCGGTCTCCCCAGAAGTCGAACCAGAAGTCGATGCGGCAGGCACCGTACTTCACGTTCCACGCCATCACCTTGAGCGAGGTGGGATTCGCTGCCGGTGCGGGATGCTCGGCCCGGGCCTTGAACCGGGGAACTTCTTCCCGGGTGAAGGACATGGGGTCGGCCACCCATTCGCAACTGGCCAGCAACAACGGGAGGAGGAGCAACGGGAGCGTTCGTCTCATGCGGGGCGCGAGGTTACTCCGCACGGCTTCGCTTCGAACAGGGACATGAGGCGGGCGGTGACCCGCTCGGCCTGCACGAGGGTGACATCGTGCCCCGCTCCGGCAATCAACTCCGCCTCGATGCCGGGGGCCACGCGGCGCAAGCGCTCGAGCGCCGCCGGGGCGGAGAAGCTGCTTCGCCCTGCTCGCGCACGAGGGGAGGATGGCGATTCGTTCAGGCCCGAGAGAGTCCTGCCTCGCTGACAGGTTGTCAGCGAGCCCATCACGCGGCAGCTTGTGTCACGGAACTTCCGCTCACCTGCTTAGCGGTGCACCCCGGAGGCCTCGTGCACATTCCGATGACTCCGGGACGCCCGCTCACGCTCGGCCCGCTCCCGGCGCTCGCGCTCGGCCCGCTCCCGCTCCTCGCGTTCCCGGCGCTCGCGGGCGTCGCGCTCATGGCGGTCCCGCTGGTGCACGGCGCTGGCGTCGTGGCTGGGCGAAGCGGTGCGGAAGTCCTGCGCCAGTGCCGGAGTGCTCGAATACACAACGACGGCAATCGACATCCACGTGAACAGGCGCTTCACGGCTTCTCGATTTCCAAATATTTCCGCCCAGGGGCCTGTCGCCCCATCCATCCATGCCATTGGCGCTGTTATTCTGTACAATACGGTTCTGTCGCGCTTTCCCATTCTAAAGGAGCCTTGACAATGAACCGATTTCCGACCCGACCCCTGCTCATTTCCCTCCTGTCAGGACTGCTGCTGGGAGGCTGTGGCGGCGGCCTCGAGCCCGTCCCCATCGAGTCCACGGAGCCCCTGGGCGTCCAGGAGTCCGAGCTGTGCTCCTCGCTGAGCGTCACGAGCCTGACCCTGGCGGGCGCGAGCATCTTCGAGGGCGAGCTGGCCGGAAGTGGAAGCTGGACGGTGTCCACCTCCTCCAACGCGGTCCTGCTGGAGTACTACGTGGACAACGTCAAGGTCGCCTACGAGGAGCGGCCCGGCGCCTCCGGCACCTGGTACTTCAGCAACGGAGGCGTCAGCTGCGGCGTCAACCACACCTTCATGGTGAAGGCCTGGCCCATGGTCATCGACAGCTCGGGTGTCCGCACCACCTGCTTGAACGGCTCCAAGTCGGTCTCCAAGATCGTCAGCGAGACCTGCGCCAGCTGCATGACGTGCCACGGGGGCTTCGCGCCTCCGCAGGACAACAAGGCGCGGTCCGCCTACGCCGAGCCCTGCCCCCGGAGCACCATCGGGGGTGAGGAGCTGAAGCTGTTCGAGCGCATCCAGCACTGAGGTGGAAGGCAGGTGGGCCCGGGACATTCCCGGGCCCGGTGTCAGGCGCGGGCTTCCTACTTCTTCGGGAAGCTCGGATCGGTCCTCACCTCTTCGATCTGCGCGACGTGCCGTTTGCCATGCGCGGCCATGAAGAGCATCCACTGGTAGGCGTCCAGTTCGCCGATGGGCGACGGACCGCTGACGTGGCTGCGCAGCTCGCTCTCGGGCGTCGTCTTGGCCAGGGCGATATTCGCGTCACGCCGGTCCTTGAAGGCCTTGGCCGCGTCCTTGGCGGAGGTGAACTTGCTCGCGGGCTGGAGCTTCTCGGGCGCCTTGTGCTTGGTGGTCCGATCCGGAATGCCCTGGAGGATCTTGTCCTCGAGCCCCTGCGTCTTGGCCTTCTGCTCGGCGGTCGCGGCGGGCGTCTTGAGGATCTTGCCCGTGAGGTTCTCGCCGAACATCTCCTCGGACAGGATGATGTGCTCGGCCACCTCCGCGACCGACCAGCGCTCGGGGGAGGGCTTGAACTTCCACTGCGCCTCCGAGAGCCCGTCGATGGACTTGAGGAAATCCTTCTGCGTCTGGGAGAGGTAGTCGACGAGGAACTTCGAGTCCTTGGGCGCGGACTTCGCGGGGGCGTTCGCCTCGGCGGCGAGGGCGAGGGTGGGGAGCAGCACGGCGAGGGCAAGCACGATACGCTTCATGGTGTGATTCCTCCGATGGGGAGGCCGCCCCATATAGTGCAGGGCTCTGACATGGGGTCGGGCGCCGGGCCTACCGCTCCGAGGCGGAGGCCACGGGCATCAGGTCGCCGGAGAAGGAGAATCCGAGTGCCAGGTACGGGAAGAACGGAGAGGAGTCCGTGCCCGTGCGGTAGCGGTGGGCGAGCCACCAGTTGACCATCAGCAGCACGGTGGGCGAGTTGAATTGCGCGCCGTCCCGCTCCGCGAAGGTGTAGGCCACCACGGGGCCCACGCGGTGGGTCGTGTTGGGATTCGCCTGGAGCTCGCCGGGAGCGAAGTGGTTCGGACCGTAGAAGGCGTGCGAGGACGCCCACCGAAGCCCGATCGTGAGGCCACGCCCCGTCTGGTACAGCACGTCGGCATCGTTGACGAAATACCAACCCTGATTGGGGGCGAGCACGTCGTAGTAGATGTCATAGAAGACGCGGTTCCCGTCGCGCAGGGACATGTCGGGGCGGACCATCCGGAAGAGACTGCGCGCCACCACCGGACCCACCTTGAACTGGAGTGTGGCGCCGAGCGTGACTTGCGAGCCCATGTTGGAATAGGGCCTCCGGGTGTCTCCTGTAGGGAGCTTGTCGAGGCCATCCAGCTCCGTGTCGCTGAAGTTCGAGAGCGCCGAGGGAAAGGATTGCAGCTGCCGGAAGGTGCCGAAGTTGCCAATGAACTCATACATGCCCCAGAGCTGGAGGATGCTGAGGGGCTGGAGCTCCACCACGACCCCGAGCCGTCCGAAGGCGGGGCTGAGCGCGGGCGCGAGGCCGACACTCACGAAGTTGTCGCGCAGCGCGGGTGACTCACTGCGGTAGAGCCGGTAGCGGTAGTTGATCCGTGCTTCGTCCAGCAGGCCCAGGGGGTTGAGGCGGGCCACCATCAGGTTGCGGTACACGAGCCGGTGCTGCGGCGGTGGCCCGTCCTGGAGGGCTTGTGCCGAGGCGTTTGACGCTGCGAGGAACACCAGCGCCGTGAGCACGGCGAGGCAGTGGGGGTGACGCGGCATCGATATCTCCGGGGGAAGGAGGACGACGATAACAGTTTATCGTGCCCTCTCAGGTTCCCGGCTCATGGCCAGTTGCGTCATTCAACGCGCGCGTCGCTTTCCTGGATGTATTGCATGCTCCTGCCTGCGAGGCTGGAAGACGCTGTCTGGCTCAGGAGGGCAGGGTGAAGCGGTAGACGACCTCCGGGTCGCCCCGGCTGAAGCCCTTGAGCACCTCGTGTGAAACCTCCTTGCCACTCAGATAGGTGAGCCCGCCGGACGCGAAGCCCATCACCGACAGCTCGAAGTAGATGTGTGGCTGGGGCACGCCCGTGATGCGCAGCTCCGCCACGTCCCCCTGGACTTGTGCCGCCAGCTCGCCCTGGGTGAAGTAGCCCTTCCAGATGCCCGGGGTGTACAGCGCGAAGCGCCGGTGCTCCCCCTTGCTGAAGATCGGCTTGAGCTGGCCCTGGCCCAGTGCGTACTCGGCGGACTTGAGGCCGTATTTCCAGTAGGCCTGCGGATCCCCCGCGTAGAACTGCTGGGTCATGGCGTCGTTGAGCCGCAGGAAGGCGTCCGCCGGGATGCGTGTTACCGGCATCATCGGCTGGGTGAAGATGGGGTCTCTCTTCGCCTGTTCGGCGAGGAACGCGCGCCACCTCTCCGCGCCGAAGGTCTGCTCCGCATGGGCCTGCCGGGCCAGGAACGCAACGCCTTTGACTTCCATTCGTGTGCCTCCACGCCGCCCGGCTGCCCCTGGTCTCGACGGACACGGACGGTTCACCTGTTATTCTGCGCGGCTTCGTGCCCCTGTGCGATACGCATCGCGACAATCCGGCCCTTTCTCGAGGGTTTGTCCGTGCAATCGCCGCGGGGCGGGTCCGTATCCCACGGACCTGTGAGGAGGACGAGATGCGTTGGATGAATGGGCGCGCCGTGGGCGCGCTGGTGGCCCTGGTGCTGGTGGCTCCGCTCGCGGAGGCGGCGTCGCGGAAGCAGGAGGTGGACCAATATGTCACCCGGTTCCATCAGTTACGCATGTTCAACGGGACGCTGCTCGTGGCCGACGAGAACGGCATCATCCTCAAGAAGGCCTACGGCTCCGCGAACTTCGAATGGAACGTGCCGAATACGCCCGATACGAAGTTCCGCATCGGCTCCATCACGAAGTCCTTCACGGCCATGGTCATCCTGCAGCTCGCCGCCGAGGGGAAGCTCGGGCTGGATGACCCGCTCTCCAAGCACCTGCCGGACTACCGGAAGGACACCGGAGACCGCGTCACCATCACCCACCTGCTGAACCACACCTCCGGCATCCCCAGCTTCACGTCGGCCAGGTCCTTCAAGGACGATGCACGCGACCCCTACGGCGTGTCGGAGTTCGTGCAGAAGGCCTGCAGCGGTGACCTGGAGTTCGAGCCCGGGACGAAGTACTCCTACAACAACTCCGGCTACTTCCTGCTGGGCGCCATCATCGAGCGGCTCACGGGGCAGACGTATGCGCGGGCCTTGCAGCAGCGCATCTTCGGGCCGCTGGGAATGAAGGACTCCGGCTTCGATGTGAGCGCGACGGTGCTTCCCAAGCGGGCCAGCGGCTACGAGCCCGTTCCGGGCGGATACGCCAACGCGTCCTACATCGACATGTCCCTGCCCTATGCCGCCGGCTCACTGTATTCGACGGTCGAGGACCTCTACCGCTGGGACCGGGCGCTCTACCTCGACACCCTGCTGCCCGCGCCACTCAAGGAGAAGATGTTCACACCGGGCCTGGAGCATTATGGCTTCGGTTGGTCCATCCGCCCGCTCCGCCTGCATGACGGCAAGACGATGACCCCGGGCATCTTCCACAGCGGTGGCATCAACGGCTTCAACACGCTGCTCGTCCGCGCGCCCGAGCGGAAGGAAGTCGTCATCCTCCTCGACAACACGTCGCGGGGCGGCAGCCTCCAGGAGATCGCGGGCGGCGTGCTGAGCATCCTCCATGGCGTGGCCCCCCGGCAGGCCCGGGCGCCCATCGGTGACGTGGTGATGGAGACGCTCGAGAAGCGCTCCGCCGCCGAGGCCATCGCCAAGTACCGCACGCTGAAGAAGACGAAGGAGGCCCAGTACGACTTCTCCGAAACGGAGCTGAACCGGGTGGGCTACGGGCTCCTGCGCTCCGGGCGCGTTCCGGAGGCCATCGAGTTCTTCAAGCTGAACGTGGAGATGTTCCCCGCCGCCGCCAATTGCTACGACAGTCTCGGCGAGGCCTACGCGGCCAGCGGTGACAAGGAACTGGCCATCCAGAACTACCGCCGCGCCCTGGAGCTGGACCCCAAGAACGAGAACGCGGTGAATGTTCTCAAGCGGCTCGAAGAACCCTCCGCCGCCCGCTGAGCCGTGGAGGCAATGCTGGCGCCGGGCCCGTCGAGGCCACGGCGCCAGCGAACGACACCCTTGCTACTGATGGAAGTAGAGGTTGTCGATGTACATCGTGCCGCCGTTGGGGGCGACCAGGACCATCTGGGCCAGGTGGCTCAGGTTCGCCAGGCCCGTGAAGTCGCTGGCCAGCGTCAGCTCATAGGACAGCCAGGCCCCGGTGGCGAGCGGCGGCGTGGACTCGGCCGTGAGGGTGGCGGTCCCCTCGGTGTCGTCGCCGCCCGGGCCGCTGTAGACGCCGTCCGGCCCGAAGTCGACCAGCTTCACCTGGAAGTTGGTGGCGTTGTCCGGCGTCCACAGGTCCAGGTGCAGCCTGGTGAGCCCTCGGCCCGCGGCGTCGATCTGGTTGGCACCGGTGAACTCGATGCCGATGAAGGTCGCCGACGGGTTGGTGAAGACGTACTTGCGGGGGCTGGCGCTGCCCGCGCCGGTGGTGATGGTGAACGGCTCGCCACCGGCTCCGGCGCTCCAATCCGTCCGCCACGTGTTGACCTTGGCGCTCTGGTCGGAGGCCGTGCCCGTGTAGCCGCCCGTCACGGAGCTGTGGAGCGAGTACACGGAATCCCCAGCCGGATGGGTGGGCGCGGGAGGCAGCGTGGTCGGCTCGGCCAGCACGCCGGTGACGGTGATGGCGAAGGAACCGCTGGCCGCCACACCACCCAGCGTGGCGGAGATGGTCACCGGGCCGCCCGAGGCCACGCCGGTGATGACGCCGCTGCTGCTGACCGAGGCGATCGACGCGTTGGAGGAGGTGAGGTCGAAGAAGGTGTTGGCCACCGGCTTCACGGTGACGGGGCTGGCCGGGTCGCCAGCGACGGTGAAGGTGACCTGGTTCTGGTCCGCGGCGATGGTGAAGGTTCCACCCGTCGCCACCGACCCCGTGTTGGCGTTGCCGTTGCCGATGGAGGCCGTGCCCGCGCCGAGGGTAGCGCCGCCGAGGTTCTCGTAGATGATGTCGGCGAGATAGAGGGTGTAGTTGTCGGGTCCATCGGCGATGTGGAAGAGGCCTCCCACGTTCTTGTATTTGGCCGGGTTGGGGATGGGGATGGTGAACTTCTGCCACGACGTGGTGAGCGCGAGCGCGGCCCGCTCGCTGCCGAAGCCGGTACCGGAGGTGGCGCCCGCGTCGTTACCGATGCCCGTCACGTTGAGCGTCTCGGCCTTGCTCGCCTTCGCCCAGAAGGTCAGCGCGTTGTAGGCGGAGAGGTCGCGGGGCGCCGAGGTGACCCAGGCGCCACCGGAGTACGAACCGCTGCCAGTGACCTGGAAGTTGATGACCTTGCGGTCGTTGAAGGTCTCGGTGGCGTCGACGGTGACGTTGTTGGCGGCGCCGCCGAAGTCCGCGAAGCTCACGTCCGCGCCATTGCCGTCGTAGAAGACGATCTGGTTCGCGCCGGGCGGGGGCGGCGCCTCGGTGACCGTCACCTCCAGTGTCGTGGTCAGACCTCCCGTCCCGGCGGCGATGGTGGCGCTGCCGACCGAAACGCCGGTGACGACACCGGAGGCGTTCACGGTGGCGATGCCCTCCGCGCCGGAGGAGAAGGACACGCCCGCGGTCAGCGGCCGGGTGGAGTTGTCGCTGTAGGTGCCCGTCACGGTGAGCTGGAGCGTGCCCCCCTGGGCCACGGAGGCCGGGCTCGGGCCGAGCGCGATGGACGAGAGCGTCGCCGACGAGGAGCTGACCGTCACGCTGGTGGAAGCGCTCTTGCCGGAGACCGTCGCGGTAATCCGGGCCGTTCCGGCGGCCACGGCGGTGACCAGGCCACCCGGGCTGCTCACCGTGGCGGTGGCGGGGGTATCGGAGGTGAAGGCCGCGTTCGCCGTGAGGCTCTTCGTCGAGCCATCGCTATAGGTGCCGGTGACGGTGAGCTGCTGGGTGCCGCCGGCGGCGAGGGTGATGTTGGCCGGGGTCACGCTCACACCCGTCAGTGTGGCGGCGGCCGGGTCACAAGCCGTTTGTACGAGGACCGTTAGAAGCAACAGCGAGGACACGACCAGGCGATTCCGTGGGGTCATCACGCAATTCACGCTCCGGTGAGGGTGGGGTACGGCGGAAGTTGCTGCGACGGGGCGGGCTCCTTGTCCGGTGCTCCCAACGTCCCTCGAGCAACTTTCTTTTCTTCTCGAACAAAGTAACAACCAAAAAATCACCATGTCAAACATGTGCTTCTTCCTCGTGGCACGCGAGGCTCGACGCGGTTCGTCATGACGCGGAGCAGAAAGCGGCCTCTCCAGAATCGCTGGAAAGACGCCACGCATTCGCGCGCGGAGTTAGGGTGCCACCCGCCATGAACCACCCCCTTCTCTCGCGGATGTCCCTGCCCACGCTCCTGCTCTTCGCCCTTTCTTGCGGCACGAACGCCTGCACGAGCGCGGCGACCGTACGTCCGGAGCCTCGAGCTGCGTCGACTCCCGTGGAGCCCTGGCGTTACGCGCGGATGGACGTACGGGACAGCGAAGTCCCCTCCCGTTTCCAGGCACCCCTGCCGGATCTCAGCCGGGGTGAAGAGTACGCCTGGACCTCGGAGCATCCTCCTCGCTCGTTCGTGACGGATGCTCTGTGCGCGGGGGACCCCGACATGGGCGAGCGGTTGGTCGCGTCAGTGGATCGAGCAGTGGCCTCGGGCGCCAGCACCTCGGAGGTTGTCAGGGCCTACGCGAACCTCTTCTACGATTGCGGTATGGGGCGCTGCGCGTGGGCGCGTGGCGTCGTGCTCGATGCGAAGCGCTCCGCCACCGCGCGCGAGGTGGTGTGGTTCGGGCTCGCCCGGTGCCAGGAGCCGGAGGTGGAGGCACTCTTCGAGGAGCAGGAGGCTCCCGCCTTCGCCTATGTTTCCTACCTGGACAGACGGCGCTGGCGTGACTTCCGCTCCTCCACCCCCGTGCCGTTCTCGCCCAGGCTGGAGCGCGCGGCCTCCGAGGTGGTGCGCCGGGAGAAGGAGGCCCCGTTCCTCATCAACGCCCGGATGGCCGCCATGTTGCTCGGTGAGACGGATTCTCCGCGCGCGGCGGAAGCGCTCCTGAAGCTCCATGCCGGGGCGGCCGATGCCTCGCTCCGAGACGACCTCGCGGCGGCGATGTACCGGCAGAGCCACCCCGAGGCACGCGCCCTCTTCCAGGCGCTGTGTGCCCAGGGACGAGAGCCCCTGTGCGAACGCGACGAGCGCTCGCGTCCGGAGGTCCCCGCCGACCCGCGCGAACAGTTTCGCCAGGAACTGCTCTCTCCCGGCGAATTCGCACTGCGGGAGGAGGTTCCGCGCGCCGAGCGCATCGAGTTGCTCGCCAGCCGCGCCAGCGCGCTCTCTGGAGAGGATTGGCACGCGGTCCGCTGCCTCGAAGCCCTCGCGACGCTGTCGCGCGAGAAGGCCGTGGAAGTGGCGAAGGCGTGGGACTCCCGGCCGTTGCAGGAGGAGATGCGGGACACGGTGCGCGCGCTCACGCGTTTTCCCGCCTCCGGGGCACTCGGGGCCTATCTGGATGGGCTCGGCCTGAGGGCTGTTCCGGGCAGGCTCATCGCCGAGGAGTCCGCTCTCACCGCGGAGGAGATGCTCCTCTGGCGAGGACGGGCCCTCGTCTTCGACGTGGAGACGGGCCAGTTCCCCAACGAGCACGACTCCCTGTTGCGGGAACTGGCCGCGCTCGCTCCCGGTGCACTGTCGGGCGTCCTCTTCGAGGAGGTGCCTCCCACGTTCGAGGAGGAACAGGCTGGCACGGGCACCTACCGGCTCATCGCCTGGGGCGGGGGCAAGCGCTACGAGATCAAGGCTCAGTCGTTTGGGGACTGGTACGACCTGGAGGCGGTGCTCTCCTTCCTCAATGCCCTGGCACGGGCGCGGGGCAGCGACGTGCGTTGGATTTCATTGGCCACGACCGACCAGGTCGCGCATGTGGTGGCCGGGCCCTCCCAGTCACTCTCCCGTCTGCTGGATTCGGGCCTGGTGCGTACCGGCGACTCCGATGAATAGGTCCTCCAACAGCTCCAGCAAGAGGGCGCCACGCTCGCGGAGTAACCCGGATTCATTTTTGGCGTAGGCGCTTGCAGGGCAACCGGGCGGGCGAGGGCTGGCCGGGCGGGCCCTGCCTCCCCGGGCGTTGGGAGCTTCCCCACCCTCACAAGGCGGAGGGATGGCATGCGAATGGACCCGGCTCACGAGGCGAAGGTCGAGCGGATCGCTCGGCAGTTGCGGCGGCGGACGAGCACGCGGCCCGTGTCCTTCAAGAAGAAGACGCCGCCGCATCAGGTGCCCAAGCGCTACGACCAGCGCCGTGGCGACGAGAAGATCGACTTGAGCGACCTCGATCAGATTCTCGAGATCGATCCCGTGGCGATGACGTGCACGGCCGAGCCCGCGGTCACCTTCGAGGAGGTGGTCCGCGCGACGTGGCGCCACGGGCTCGTGCCCATCATCGTCCCCGAGCACAAGACCATCACCCTGGGCGGCGCCGTCGCGGGGTGCTCCATCGAGTCCATGTCCTTTCGTGAGGGGGGCTTCCACGACACGTGTGTGGAGTACGAGCTCATCACCGCGAAGGGCGACGTGCTGCGCTGCTCTCCTCGGGAGAACCCGCTCGTCTTCCAGATGCTCCACGGCTCGTTCGGGACGCTCGGCGTGCTCTCGAAGCTGAAGTTCAAGCTCATCCGCGCCGCGCCCTACGTGCACGTGACGTACGAGACGTACGCCACGCTCGAGGCCTTCCAGCAGGCCATCTGGCGCCACTTCACCGCCCAGGAGGTGGATTACCTCGACGGGCAGATCTTCTCTCCGACCCAGCACGTGTTGTGCGTGGGCCGCTTCGCGGAGCGCGCCCCGTACGTGAGCCGCTATGACTGGCTCAAGGCGTATTGCGAGAGCATCCCTCGCCGGGCGGAGGACTACCTCACGCTCTACGACTACCTCTACCGCTACGACCGGGGCGTCACCCACGTCTCGCCCAGGAGCCTCGTGGGCCGGGCGTTGTTCGGCAAGCTGGTGCACTCGGACAGCGTGCTGAGGGCCGCGGAGCGCTTCCACCGCTTCCTGCCGAAGAAGAACCCACCGGTCATCGTGGACGTGTTCATTCCATTCTCGCGCACGGCCGAGTTCATGGACTGGTACCACCGCGAGATGCACTTCTACCCGGTGTGGTGCGTGCCCTACCGGCGCATGCGGGACTACGAATGGCAGACGCCCCGCTGGTGGGCCGGTGTGAAGGATCCCCTGTTCCTGGACCTCGCGGTCTACGGGCTCGAGCAGCAGCCGGGCCGCAATGTCTACAAGGAGTTCGAGGACGAGCTGCAGCGGGTCAACGGCACCAAGACGCTCATCTCCTACAACTACTACGACGAGCAGACCTTCTGGAGCATCTGGAACAAGGAGACCTGGCAGGCCGTGAAACGGCTGACGGACCCGGACAACGTCTTCCGCGATCTCTACACGAAGACGTGCCAGGCGGCGTTCGGGCCGCGGGAGCAACCGCCCGGCGCCGGGGCCACGGTGCACTGAGGCCCCGGCGGGTGTGCGCTCAGCCCTTCTTGGCCGGGCTCACGGGCACGGAGACCTGCGTGTTCTCCCACGAGATGTTCAGCGCGGAGCCCTTCTCGTCGAAGGCGATGGTGAGGGCCTCGTAGGTGTCCGCGCTCTTCGTCGCGGGCACGTCCACGCGCAGGACGTCATTGTCCTTGTTGTACTTGTAGGCGCCCCACTGGCCGACGTCCTTGTTGACGATGAGCGTCCACTTGTCCGCCTGGGGAATGGTGAAGAGCGAGTAGGTGCCCGCCGGGAGCTTCTTGCCCGCGAGCTCGATGTCGCTCGTCGCGGTCAGCTCCGTGGCGGCGTTCGCGCCCAGGCGCCACACCTCGCCATAGGGCACCAGCTTGCCGAAGATGACCCGCTTCTGGCCCGTCTTCGGATCCTGGATGCGGGGCGAGTGGTACGTCACCTTCACGTACGTGGTGTCATCCAGCTTCTTCGCCGCCATCTGCATGGGGCTGACGGGAGCCTTCGCGGGCGGAATGCTCTTCTGCGCCAGCGCGGGGGTCACGGCCAGGAAGACGAGCGCGGCCAGGGTCGGAAGGGTGAGTCGGTGGTTCATCATGGGTGATGCCCTCTTGGGTGAAGAGACAAACTACCGTGCGTCGTCACGCAGGCCCAGCACGACGACGGCCCACTCGTCCGTGGCGTCCTGGTAGGTCTTGATGGGCTCGAAACCCGCGCGGAGGTGGGCCCGCATGGAGCGCGTGTTGCGTGTGGCCACCTCCGTCACCGTGCAGTCGAAACGCGCACCGTAGCTCGCGCGGTGCTCGCGGTAGAGCGCGTCGAACACGCCCTGTCCTCGCCAGGCCTCGGCCACGCACACCTGGCCCATGACGTAATAGCGGGACTCGCTCAGCGGCCGTCCACGCCAGCTCAGCGTCTCCAGGAGCTGGAACATGGGCTCCAGGATGGGAACGAAGGCGCGCGCCTCCACCGGCATCACCAGCGCATAGCCCACGAGCGTCTCGCCATCCTTCGCGATGACGCTGGGCGCGAGCGCGTGCATCCGCTCCAGTACGTCCAGCGTATGGGCCACGGTGAGGAAGCCCTGGCTCATGGCCCGCTCGGCGGAGACGTGGTCGCGCAGGTTGACGGCCTGCAATTGGAGGATCTGCTCCAACTCCTCGCGGCGCGTGACGAGGCAGGTTCGTGGCGCGGTCGACGGCGTCATGGAGCCCGGTCTTTAATGCCGGAGTCCCGCCCATGTCACGCCCCGCGTGCGTGAAACCGTGCCGCCCACTCCCTGAGTGTGACGCTACTCCTCGAACGGGTTGCTCAGCCTCGGATCATTCACGAAGTCCATGTCCGTGAGGCTCTCCAGGAAGGCGATGAGGTCGGCGCGCTCCTGGGCGTCCAGCTCGAAGGGGCGCACCAGCGGGTTCTTCAGCGGGTTCGTCCGGCCATCGCCCGCGTGCGGTCCGCTCGTCACCTCGCGGCCGCCGGCCATGTAGAAGTCCAGCACCTCCTCGAGGGTGGCGATGCTGCCGTCGTGCATGTACGGCGCCGTCAGGGACACGTTGCGCAACGGTGGTACCCGGAAGCGCCCCATGTCCTTGGGGTTGTTGGTGAACTCGAAGAGGCCGGTGTTGTTCACCGGGTAGGCGCCCAGGCCATCCACGTTGTAGAGGCCCGTGTTCTGGAAGTCCCGCTCGGACAGCTTCGTGTCCTTGGAGCGGAACGAGTTCGTCTGGTGTGGCCCGCTGTGGCAGTGGTAGCACTCGGCGCGCTCGCCGAAGAACAGCTCCATGCCCCGCCTGGCCGCCGCCGACAGGGCCGTGGAATCCCCCTGGAGGTACCGGTCGTAGGGCGAGTTGCCCGAGATCATCGTGCGCTGGAAGGACGCGAGCGCCTTCACGACGTTGTCCTCGTGGATGGGGTCCTTGTCTTCCGGGAAGGCCGCCTGGAACAGCTCCTTGTAACGAGCGTCCTCGCGGAGCCGTTGCAGCACCTCCGCCAGGCGCGTGCCCATGCCCAGCTCCAGCGGCGTCTCGGCGAAGAGCGGCACCAGCGCCTGCTTCTCCAGGGTGTCCAGCACGGGGTTGGCCCACGTGTACGTGGCGAGGTAGGCCACGTTGGCCAGTCCGGGCGAGTTGCGCGGGACGGCATGCCCCGTGGAGCCGCTGGGCGTCGCCTTGGCGTCACTGAAGGCCCGCTGCTGCTCGTGGCAGCTCGCGCAGGACATGGTGCCGTTGCCGGACAGGCGCTCGTCGTAGAAGAGGTGGCGGCCCAGCTCCACCTTCTCCTCGGACATGGGGTTGTCCGCGGGCACGAAGGGCTCGGGGAAGCCCGGTGGCAGCTGCCACGCATAGGGCTTCTTCTCCTCTTCACACGCGGTGAGCAACAGCACCGACAGCACCGCGGTGCTCCACGACAACAGGGCTCGTGAGGTCATCCTGGAGGAACTCCTTTCACTCGAGGAACACGGGCAGGCGTCCCACGTGGCACATGTTGCAGGCACCCGAGGCCGTGGAGAAGGGCATGAAATTATAGGCCTCGGAGGTGGCGTTCATCACCTTCGGGAAGAGGGGCGTGTCCGGCAACGGCACCGGCTCGGTGGTGTAGAAGTTGCCGTTCGTGTCGGCCTCCAGCGTGAGCACGACGGTGCCTCCACCGTTGCGCTCCGTGGTCATGAGCAGGGTGGTGTTGGGGTTGGGCCGGCGTTCGCCCGTGACGGCCGTGCCCGCCACGGTGAAGCGGCCCGGCCCCAGGCCGTTGGGCCCATGGCACGCCATGCAGTTCTCGCCCGCCCGGTGGCTGGTGCCGTTGCGCTGGCTCTTCATCGGGACGTCCAGGGAGGCCGGGCGCTCCACGGGCGCCGGTGGCGTGGGCGGCGGCTCGTCCCCCGGGTCACACGCGGGCGTCAGGGCCGCCAGCGCGAGCAGGGACAGGGTCCTGGCGAGGGGACGGAGTGGGGTGTGCATGGGCGTGCCTTCTCTCGGTTCAGCGGACGCGGATGAAGGAGGCGGGCACCTCCCGCGGCGAACCTTCCGCCGTCAGGCCCACCTGGGAGAAGAGCGCGGCGCACTCGGGATCGGAGAGGCTCGACATGCAGCCGGCGATGTTGTCCGTCTTGAAGTCCACGGAGTGGTCGAGGTCGGAGTCGGCATAGAGGGCCGCGAGGTCGAGCACCACCTGATTGGCCTCGGGGTCGAAGCCGCTCAGGGCCACGGTCGACTGGTTGGTGGAGGCGCAGGTGTAGCCCTCGGCCGTGCTGCCGGTGCAGCCGGACGCGCCCAGGTGGAAGAACCAGGTGGCGTTCTTCGTGCTGCGCACATCCAGGCGCACGAACTTGTAGCCGCCCTTCCAGCTCCACCACATGCCCGGGGAGTTGAGCGGAGCCGGAGCGGTGGCGCCGTCCAGGTGGTTCTGTTCCTCGGGGAGCCCCACCTTGAACTCGAGGCCGGTGTAGTCATTGAAGTCCGGTGCGCGGCCCACCACCTCCATGCGCGTCTCGGGGCTGCCGGTGTCACAGGTGCCGGTGCCGTCCTCGAAGTCGAGCAGGGCGATGGCGTCGCGCTGCCACGTGCCGTCCTGGTCCAGCTTCAGCGCGTGCTTCTCCCCGTTGGCGCGCACGAGCGTGACGTCCCGCACGTACATCTTGAACTCGAGCAGCTCGATGGTGGTGCCCGTCTTGCCGATGTTGGGGTAGCTGGCGGAGCAGCTCAGGGGCTGGGTGCCCACCTGGGGGCTGAAGCGCACGGAGAACTTCTTCTCCGCGGAGCCGTCGCCTCCACACGCCTGGAGCAAGGGGAGGGCGGACAGGAGGAACAGCGCCGGCAGAGGCCTCTTCAGGAGCTTCATCTTCCACCTCGGAATGCGCTGGACGTGGCCAGCGGAGCAGGTGATGCCAGCCATAGCAGGGGCGGATCCACCCGCTCGTGCGGCATTGTGTCGCATCGTCCCACGGGGCCATCGCTCCCGAGCAGGGACTCCCCGAGTTGTTCACCTTCTTAAAGCCCGAGAGATGCTGAGCTTGCTTGCTCTACGGATAGCGAACGGGCGCGGGCTCCTCGGGCAGCGGGATGAACTCCGTCTCCTGCGGGACCCGGGCGAAGCGTCCGGCCTTCCAGTCCGCCTTCGCCTCCTCCAGCCGCTCCTTCGAGCTCGAGACGAAGTTCCAGAAGATGTAGCGGGGACCGTCCATCGGCTCGCCGCCGAGGAAGGCCATCCGCACCGGCGAGGAAGCCCTCACCGCGATCTCGCTCCCAGGGCGGAACACGAGCAGCTCACCCGCGTTGAACTCCGTCCCGTCGAGCTCCACCGTGCCCTCGGCGAGGTAGAGGGCTCGCTCCTCGTGCTCGGCCGGCAGCACCAGGCCCGCGCCTTCCTGCAGCGCCAGGTCCGCGTAGAACATGTCCGAGAGCGTCTTCACCGGCGAGCGCTTGCCGTAGAGCGCTCCCGCGATCAGGTGCATCCTCACGCCCTCGCCCTCGTGGAAGGGCATCGTGTCGGCGGCGTGGTGGATGAAGGCGGGCTCCGTCTCCTCGTACTTCTTCGGGAGCGCCACCCACGCCTGCAGGCCGAAGAGCTTCCCGCCCGCGGCCCGCGTCTCGGGGGCCGTGCGCTCGGAGTGGACGATGCCTCGTCCCGCCGTCATCCAGTTCACCTCGCCGGGCCGGATGGGCTGCACCACCCCGAGACTGTCCCGGTGGAGGATCTCCCCATCGAAGAGGTAGGTGACGGTGGCCAGGCCAATGTGCGGGTGCGGCCTCACGTCCAACCCATGGCCCGCTCGCAACACCGCCGGCCCCATCTGGTCGAGGAAGATGAAGGGCCCCACCATCCGGCGCTGCGCCGAGGGCAGCGCCCGCCGCACCTCGAATCCGTCGCCCAGGTCCCGCGTGCGGGTGACGATGAGCGTCTCCAGCTCCGGGTGCTGCCTCGTGTCGCTCGTGTCTTCCCTGCTCATGCGTTGCTCCTCCTGTGACGCCCATCCTGTGGCCGTCGGCCGTTCCGCGTTAGCCCCCCATCATGGGACACATTGTTCCATGGGTGGAATCGGGGGCGCCGCCGTCACGGTGTCCCCGCCTGGTTCTCGGGCCAGCGTTCGCGCAGGAAGTCCACGAAGGCCATCACCTTGGGCGAATGGTGCCGGGTGCTCGGATAGACGGCGTGCACCGGCGCGCCAGAGGAGCTCCAGTCCGGCAGCAGGCGGCGCAAGCGTCCCGTGGTGAGGTCCGTGTCGGAGGGTTGGGTGGGCACGAGCGCGATCCCCGCGCCCGCCACCGCCACCGCCCGCAGCATGTCGGGCTCGTTCACCACGAGCCGCGCCCGGACGGACACCTGGACCGATTTGTTTCCCGAGTGCAGGGTCCAGGCGTTCCCCTCCATCCCCGCGCCGAAGACGAGGCAGTCGTGCCGCTCGAGGTCCTTGGGGCTCTTGGGGACTCCCCGCTCCTGGAGGTAGCTCGGGGCCGCCACCACGACGCGCTCGACGTTTCCGAGCTTGCGGGCGATGAGCGAGGAATCGGCCAGCCGTCCCGCGCGCACCGCCAGGTCGAATCCCTCCTGCATCAGGTCCACCGAGCGGTCCGTGCACACCAGCTCCACCTGCACCTCGGGGTAGCGCTTCAGGAACTCCGCGACGATCGGCCCCAGGAAGCTGAAGGTGAGCGGCGCCGTCACCCGGAGCAGCCCGTGCGGCGCGGACTGCATGCGCGTGACGGCCAGCTCGGCCAGCTCCGCCTCGGCCACGATGCGCGCGCAGTGCTCGTAGTAGGCCTGCCCCACGTCCGTGAGCCGCAGCTTGCGGGTCGTGCGCTGCAGCAGCTGCGCGCCTACCCGCTCCTCGAGCTCGGACACCTTCCGGCTGACGGTGGACTTGGGCATCCGCAGCCCGCGCGCCGCCACCGTGAAGCTGCCGGCCTGCACCACCTTGGCGAAGACGAGGAGCTCGTTGAGGTCCATGTCGGGTCCCGTTCCCGTGTTTGTTCCATGGGTGGAACAGTTCTTCCAGTCCGCCCCATCTAATCAGGGCCACTGGCCACCGCTACCTTCTGCTTCGTCAACAACGCCTCACCGGCAAGGAACACGAACATGGCCAACGCGACCTGGAATATCGACACCACCCACTCCGGCATCCACTTCTCCGTCCGCCACATGGTCATCTCCAAGGTGCGCGGCAGCTTCCGGAAGTTCAGCGGCTCGGTGTCGCTGGACGAGCAGGACCCCACCGCCTCCTCGGTCTCCGTCCGCATCGACACGGCCAGCATCGACACCGGTGTCCAGCAGCGCGATGACCACCTGCGCTCGCCGGACTTCTTCGACGCGGAGAAGTTCCCCGTCATCTCCTTCGAGAGCACGAAGGTGGAGAAGTCCCCGGACAGCGGCCTCCGGGTGACCGGCAAGCTGACCATCCGGGACATCACCCGCGAGGTGGTGCTCGAGGCCGAGCAGCTCGGCGTCGGCAAGGATCCCTGGGGCAACATCAAGGCCGCCTTCGAGGCGAAGACCTCCATCGACCGCCGGGACTTCGGCCTGAAGTGGAACCAGGCGCTCGAGACCGGCGGCGTCCTCGTCGGCGAGAAGATCGAGATCGCGCTCGAGATCCAGGCGGTCAAGGCCCAGATCGCCGAGAAGGCGGCCTGAGCCGGCGTCAAGGTCCCGGAGCGCCCACCCTCAGCAGGAGAAGGAGACACCATGTCCATCGAGAGCCAGACCGAGCGGAGCGGCGCGTTTCGCCAGGTCATCCGCGTCGGCGAGCACACCTTCCACGCCGATGTCGCTCCCTCGCTCGGGGGCCAGGGCTCCGCTCCGGGACCCCACGACTACTTCGATGCCTCGCTCGCGGCCTGCAAGACGCTGACGGCCCACTGGTACGCGAAGAAGCATGGCATCTCCCTGGAGCGCGTCGAGACCCACATCGAGCGCGACGACTCGAAGGAGCGGCAGGGCACCTACGTGCTCAAGGTGAAGCTCGCGTTCCATGGCGCGCTGTCCCAGCAGGACAGGCAGCGGCTCCATGCCGCGGTCGCCCAGTGCCCCGTCCACAAGCTCATGACCACCACCACCGTGGAGGTCGTGACGGAGCCCCTCGAGGCCGGAGAGACCCCGTAACAATGGCCTGTCAGGGTGGGGCACTCGTGGGTGGCACTCGTAGTCGACTACGAGTGGTGTAGTTTTTTGTGCCACACCAATCGTAGTCGACTACGAGTGCCGCAGGCTCTGCCGTATGCGAACCACGGCATTCCTCCAGGCGGTAGGGGCGTGACCGTCCTGCTTCATGACCAGCACCCGGGGCCGTTCGCGGCTCCCGGCCTATTCTTGGTGTCCTGCCTGCATCGGCCAACCTGGTGGCTTGACCGAGGTGCCCGCGTTTCCGTGTACTTCCGACGCGGCGGTGCTCGGGCCGCGTCGCTTCCGGAGGTCCGCCCTGTCCACCCATCTTGCTAGCGCTCGCTCCAAGGGCGTGGGCCTGGGCCGCTGTTCTGGCGCCTGGGCGCTCATCGTCCTGTTCCAGTTCGCTTGTGCCACGGGCACGCCACGAAGCAGCATGCTGGTGGGCTACCGCTCTCCTCGGCCCACGCCCCCGCCGGCTGCCCATGCGCGGGTTGCGGCCACGGCGGAGCCAGGCCTGGAGTCGGCCGTGGTGTACGAGGTGGACTTCCTGGAACCCGGTGCCGTTGCCATCCGGCCGGTGCGCATCCCCCCGGCCGAGTTCCAGCGGGCCTTCCATCGGCTCGCCCGGGAGGTGCGGCTGGGGGCGAAGACACCCCGGCAGGCGGCGCACGCGTTGCTCGCTACTGGGGGACCGCCCGCCGAGGCGGGCTGGGTGGAAGCCTCGGGTGACTGGAGGCTGGAGGCGTACGCGGGCCAGGGCCTCACCTGGATACCCGAGCGCCAGACGGGCCCCGTCTTCCTCACTCCCGAGGCCGAAGCAGCCGTGAGGGACTACTACCTGGCATGGTGTGCGCCCGAGGGGGGAGGTGACTGCCGGGCCCTGCTGGATGACGGGCCATACCTGAGCGCCGAGGACCGGCGCGTCCTGGCCCTGTCCATCGCCTTTGGCCACGTGCTGGAGGAGACGAAGGGAGCGCTGGGCCGCGAGTTGCTGGCCACACGGGCGCTCGTCTCCATGGTCGTCTGGACGGTGGCCCTCTACTGCGCCATGTGGCTGGTGCCCGAGCCCACCACCAAGGCCCTGGCCGCTGGCATGACCCTGCTGCTCATCGGCTACCTGGGCCTGGGCACGGTGTATGGGCTGATGGACGGCTGGGCACGCATGGCGGACGCGGCGCACCACGCCACCACCTTCGAGGAGTTGCGCGCGGCCGGTGCGCAGTTCGGCAAGGTGCTGGGCGAGGACGCGGCGAGGGCGATGATTCTGGCGGTGGCCAGCCTGAGCGGACACACGCTGGGCCAGGTGATGGCGCGGGTGAAGTCACTGCCGGGCTTCCACTTCGCGGGGGCGCGGTTCAACGCGCAAGGCGGGGCGGCCGTCATGGGCCGGCTGGAAGGCACGGAGGCGGCAATCGCCTCGGAGGGAGCGCTGGCCCGGGCGGTGGCGGCGGCGGAGATGGTGGCCACCTCGCCGCAAGGCCCCATGGCCGTGGTGATGCTCAAGAAGGGGCCGGGGCATGGCGTGGAAACGGCCCCGGGAGGCCGCTCCGCCGCCACCGTCATCCGGCACCGGGGCGGCAACCGCCAGGTGCAACTCAGCGACGGCCCGCGCTGGCACATTCCCCGAGGCAGGTCGGTGGCGGACATTCCTGTCGAGGACAGGGTGGGCGACATGCTCCAGGAGGCTGTCACCCGGGCCGCAAGCGAGTGGGGGCCTCACAGGCTCTCATTCAAGGAGGACAAGGCCATCAAGGAGGCCTTGGAGCGAGGAGAATACTGGCTAGCGCGGTTGCTGGAACGCGAGGCCCGGGGGCGCTACGTGCAGAAAAAGGTGAAAGAGCAGTTCGAGCACCTCTACGACTTCAGCTTGAGCAAGGGCGTGGACGTGTTTGACCCGGCGACGAGCACCCGGTACGAGATTCTCTCCGGGACGGAGTCGAACCTGGCGCGGCATGGACGGCGCATGGCGGGCGAACTCTTCCGGATGCTCACCTTCTGAAAGGGGCGGCGATGGACCGGCTCGGCAACATCGTCTTCAAGGACCGGGAAATCGAAAACGAGCGGCTGGAACTGACGGACGACAAGGCGAACTACATCCTTGGTCCCAACCTGACGTTGAAGAATTGCACCCTGGTGCTCAAGGTGTCTGCCCGGCGTCTGAGCCTCAAGCAGCCCCGTATCATCGACTGCATGGTCGAGGTGAAGCAGGAATTGAAGAACTTCCAGGGCTGGGTGGCTGCGTGCCTGAAGGGCTGCCGCTTCAAGGGTCGTTTGACGGGATGCGACTTCGGGCACTGGCCTGAATACATGAGCCTGCCGTGGTATCAACACGGGTCCATCGAGGACTGCGACTTCACCGAGGCCCGTCTCGATGGCTGTCGCATCATGGGCTCTGACCCTGCCACCCTTCGCTTTCCCAAGTGGCCCTGCTTCACCATCCTGGACCCCATCAGGCGAGCCCCCGAACTGGGTAACGTCCATTGGCCGGGCCGATTTGGCCGTATCGTCATCGAGCACCTGCACGAGCAACCAGCCCCCACGAGAGCCTTGACCTTGTCCGCTACGGTCGAGGCAAAGCATTTCGAGAGCACCCCGGAGGAGTTCCGGGCCGTCATCGAGAAGTTCGACTGCATCGTCTACTAACGGCCCGTGCTGGCACCTGCCCCGAGGCGCGGAGGTGAGGCTCACGGGGCGGCGGGCGACCGGAAATGCTTCGCAACGGGTGTCACTCGTAGTCGACCACGAGTGTGCTTACATGTGCCTACATTTTTGGCCCCTCACTCGTAGTCGACTACGAGTGAGGGCCTCCAGTCGGCGGGATGCGGCCCGCCTCCGCCCGAAAAGGCCTTGTGTTCAAGCGGGGTTGGGCGTGCTGGGGCTGGCGCTCTAAGATGCCGGGCCGAATGGCCCCGTCCAACCGCCGTCCCTCCTCCAGGCCCCCCTCCGCACAGCCGATGCCGGCTGAGGACAGCACCCGTATCAAGTCCGCCAGCGCGGTGCGCCGCAATGCTCCCCGAGAAGAGGAGTACGGCGCCGCCGAGGACGAGGCGTATCCATCCGACGATGACACGGGCGATCAGGGCTACGACGACGAGGGCACCCCGACGCCCGGCGTGGAGGATGACGACAACCCGGACTCCACTCGCGCCGGTCCGCCCCTGACGCTGGAGATCCTCGAGGGACCGGACCAGGGCCGGAAGAAGCGCTTCCGGAGCGTCCGCATGGTCATCGGACGGGGACAGGACTGCGACCTCATGCTCCTGGACCAGTCCGTGTCGCGCCGCCACGTGGAGTTGGTGTACGGCGGCGAGAGCGGCGTGATGCTGCGCGACCTGGTCAGCGGCAACGGCACCCGGGTGAACGACACGCGGGTGGACGAGTGCAAGCTCAAGCACCAGGACGTCATCTCCATCGGCCGCACGAAGATCCGCCTCGTCGACGAGCAGGAGGCCATCCGGCAGATGCGCCTCGCCGCCGAGGAGGCCGAGCGCAAGGAGAAGGAAGAGGCCGAGCGCCTGGCGAAGGAAGAGGAAGAGGCCGCCAGGAAGGCCGCCGAGGCCGCGGCTTCGGGCGCCGCCGCTGACGCCGGTGCCACCCCCGAGGGCGGCGCGAATCCCGACCCCGAGCGGGACAAGGGGACGCAGATACGCGACATCCGGGACATCCCGCGCCGCAACCCGCCCCCGCGCAGCACCAACCTGGGGCTCCTGGCGGCCGCCGCGCTGGTGCTGCTGATCGCCCTCATCGGGGGTGGCGTGCTCTTCATCAAGCGGGGCCCGCCGCCCCCTCCGCCGCCCAACCCCAAGGAGGAGCTGGCCCGCACGCAGATGCAGGAGGCGCGCACAGCCTTCCGCAACGGCGACTACGCGCAGGCGGTGAAGCTGGCCGAGGAGGCCGAGGCCCTCTTCCCGGGGCTGCCCACGGACGGCTTCCTGCAGACGGCGCGCGCGGAGCTGGCCATCGTGCAGGCCTTCGAGCAGGTGCGCCAGCTGGCCGGCGAGAACAAGTTCGAGGAGGCGCGCGAGCTGCTCTCCAAGACGCCGCACGGCACCGTGAAGACGGAGGAGATGCGGGAGAAGCTCGACGCCGAGCTGGCCTCGGCGGAGGTCTCCTGGTGGGTGAAGCAGGTGGAGATGGCGCTGGATGCCCGGGACGTGGAAGGGGCCCGCGGGCTCATCCGGCATCTTCCCCTCGAGCGCCAGCCGCTCTACCTGAGCAGGCTGGCGGAGCTGGAGGCGGAGATCGAGCAGGAGGACCGGGACGCGGCCTCCCAGGATCGCGCCGCCCGGGCCGCCGCGGCCCGCAGGGCCAAGGAGCAGCGCGAGGCGTTCATCACCGCCGCCTTCTCCCCGGTGGAGCAGCGCTTCAACGCGGGGGATTACTCGCGCGCGGCGCTCGAGTGCGACCGGGTCATCGACGCCCACTCGGATGACAAGGAAATCCGCGACCGGGCGAAGCTGCTCAAGAAGCTCCTGCCCCAGTTCGCGCGCGTCTACCAGGACGCCCAGCGCAAGGTGCAGTCCAACGCCCTGGAGTCCGCGGCCCGCCCGCTGCGCTCGGCGGCCGAGCTGTACCGGCAGATCGGCTTCAAGGGAGGGCCCGTGGGCGACACGCTCAACAGCCAGCTCGCGGCCTCGGCCGTGGTCGCGGGCAAGGCCGCCCTGTCACGCGGAGACCTGGTCAACGCCACCCGCTTCTTCAACGACGCCCTGCGCCTGAGCCCGGAGGACGAGAAGGCCCAGGCGGGCCTGGCGTCCATCCAGGGCAAGCTGAACGATCTGTACAGGCAGGCCTACCTCATCAAGGACCGGGAGCCCGAGGAGGCGGCGGAGAGGTTCCGGGTCGTCTTCCAGCTCGCGGCCGAGGGCTCCGAGCTGAAGACGAAGGCGGAGTCACAACTCCTGGCACTCGAGCAGTAGGGATGGGGTAGGGTCGGCACCCATGGTTCGCGGAGAAGAGGGATGAACGAGTCATCATTGCGGGAACTGGGTCTGGACCTGCTGGAGGACCGCCAGTTCGAGCGGGCCCTCGCGGTGTTCGCGGAGGCAGTGCGCCGGCTCCCGGCGGATCACCGCTCGCGGATGCTGGCGGCGCGCTGTCTGGCGGAACTGGGAGAGCGTGAGCGGGCCGTCACCGTCTACCACGCCTGCGCCGAGGGGCTGCTGCGGCGTGACTACCTGCTGTCGGCGATGGCCGCGTGCAAGCTGGGGTTGGAAATGGCGCCCCAGGAGCGGCGGCTGAAGGACACGCTGGTGCGGTTGCACGCGCGCGCGGCGCGCAACGTGACCGGACGCGCCTCGGTGCCCCCGCCGCTGCCGCCGGAGACGCTCTATGACGGCAAGGTGGACACCGACCTGATGGCGTTGTCCGGCGAGGAGCTGAGCGACCGGGCCATCGAGGTGCTCGCCGCGCCGGATCCGGGTGGCTCGGCCAATCCGAATGATCGGCCGCCCCTGCCGCTCTTCGCGGACCTGGAGCGTGACGCGTTCATCGACCTGGTGGGCCGCATGGGCTACCGCTCCATCAAGCCCGAGGAGGTGGTGAGCCGCGAGGGCGAGGCCACGGACCGGTTGCACGTCATCGTGGCCGGCAAGGCCGAGGTGACGCGGCGGGCCGAGGGCGAGGATCGGACGCTGGGCTTCCTCGGGGGCGGCTCCATCTTCGGAGAGCTGTCGCTGCTCACCGGCGCGCTGACCACGGCCAGCATCACCGCGGTGTCGGACATCGAGGTGTTCGAGATCCGCCGTGAGCACCTGAACGCGGTGGCCAAGAGCTTCCCGTCGATGCCGCAGGTGCTGGCCACCTTCGCGCAGAAGCGCATGGAGCGGAACCTGATGGCGACCTCGCCACTGTTCCAGCCCATGCCCGAGTCCGATCGTGCCGCGCTCCTGCAGCGCTTCACCTTCCGGGCCCTGCAGCCCGGCGAGAAGGTGCTGGTGGAGGGTGAGCACTCTCCGGGCCTCTTCCTGGTGCTCGCGGGCGAGCTGGTGGTGCAGAAGGAAGATCCCGCCGGTGGCACGGTGCGCCTGGGCGTGCTGCGCGAGGGTGAGGTGGCGGGGGAGATTTCCCTGCTCACGGGCCTGCGCGCGACGGCCACGGTGGTGTCGGCGCGCAAGACGGCGACGTTCTTCCTCGAGCGCGCGGCCTTCCACGAGCTGGTGAAGGCATATCCGCACATCAAGAAGTACCTGGAGCAGCTCTCGGATCGCCGGCTGAAGCAGATCGGCGAGGCGCTGCGGCCCGCGGAGATCATCGACGCGGACGAGCTGCTGACGGAGAGCGGCGGCGCATGATGACCCTGTCCAGAGGGCAGGTGCTGGGGGTGGTGCTGGCGCTGCTGGCGGCGGGCGCGGTGCTGTTCTTCTGGCCCCGGGAAGAGCCCGGGGTGAAGGAGGCCATCACGCGCAAGGTGGTGCAGATGACCGACGCCGCCGAGCGCAAGGACATGGCCGAGCTGATGGAGGGCGTGGCCGAGAACTTCCAGACGGGCGAGGGGTGGGACAAGCGTCAGGTGAAGGGCGTTCTGCTGGGCCAGGTGCTCCGGGGCAACTGGGTCCGCATCTTCGTGAAGGATTTGAACGTCACCGAGGTGAACCCGAGCCAGGGTGACGTGCAGATGAAGATCATCTTCGGCCGCTCGCAGACGGATCAGCTCGAGACGCTGGCGGAGGAGAGCGTGCTGAGCGCCTACCTGATCGAGGGCACGTTCGAGAAGCAGGAAGACGGAGAGTGGCGCATCGTGCAGGCGAAGCACCGCTCCCTGAGCCCCACCGAGCTCTTCTGAAATTCCACTCCCTCTCCTTCTGGGAGAGGGTTGGGGTGAGGGATTGCGCGGCCAGTCCCCGCGCTCCTACCGCAGCAGCGCGTCCGTCTCGGTCTTCCAGGCCTTGGCCATTGCGGGCTGACCCTCGGAGGCCAGGCGCTTCTCCACCTCGGTGGCCCTGGCCTTCAGCGTCTCGACGGGCGTCCCGTTCAACTGGGCGCGGCTCAACCCGAAGAAGTAGTGCTGGCAGCCCTTGGCGAACTCGCCCTTGGCGAAGAGCAGCTCGCCCATGGCCTCATAGGCCTCGGGCATGGCGCCCATGCCGTTCTCCGGGGCCACCTCGGTGAGCAGGGGCCGGGCGGCGTCGTAGTCCTTGCGTGCCATCAGCAGCACGGCCTTGGCGTACTGCGCACGCGCCATGCCCACGCCCTTCACCGCCAGGGCCCGGTCGTACGCCGCCATCGCGTCGTCCGAGCGCGCCAGCGCCTCCATCACCTGTCCCCGCGCCAGCCAGTACCGCTCGTCCCGCTCCAGGGCACCCACCGTCTTCCCCTCGGGGGCGGGCACCTGCACGTCGCGGAAGACGGCCTCGTAACCGTCCAGCAGCGCCAGGGCGCCCTCGCCATCCCCCGCCTGCTGCAGCGCCTTCGCGCCATCCAGGTAGAGCAGGGTGGCCGTGCGCCGCTTCGTCACCGCCTCCTGGAAGGCCGGGCGCGCGCCCGCGTCCTTCTTCAGCGCCAGCGCCCGCGCGCGGATGAACAGCGCATGGTGCTCGTCCGGAGACGCGGCGAGTGCCTCCCCGGCCTCCTTCAGCGCCTCGTCCGTGTTCCCTTCCGCCAGCGCCAGCGCGGCCCTCACCGTCAGGGCCCGGGCCTTCAACGCCGGGGTGAGCTCGGCCTCGCGCGCCAGCACGTCCGTTACCGTCTTCGCCGCCTCCTCCCGCCCCACGCCCTGGTACAGCCGGGCGAGCGCCAGCGAGAGCCGCGCGCGCAGGTGCTCCGCGTTGGCGGCCGTGGCCTTCTTCAGCGCCTCGGCGGCCTGACCGTACATGCCCTCGTCCAGCAACGCCTCTCCGTGGGCCACCGGGTAGCGCGGCTCGCGCCACGCCCCCTCACTGGCCTGGGCGAAGGCCTGCCGCGCGTCCGACAACCGCCCTCGTGCCAGCAGCGCCTGTGCCTCGGCCAGCGCCAGCTTGGGGCTCTTGGCGCCCTGCGTCTTCAACTCCTTCAGGTAATTCTCCGCCTCCGCCGCCTTGCCCTCGGCCAGCAACACCATCGCCCGCGTGCCGTAGCGCTCGCCGGAGCGCGAGTCCAACGCCTCGGCGCGCGCCAGTTGCTCGCGGGCCTTCGCCTCGGCCTCCGGCTGGCGGTGCTCCAGCCACAGCCTCATGTTCACGTCCGCCGCCAGCGCCCGGGCATCCTTCGCGTCCGCGTCCAGTTGGAAGAGGGCGTCCAGCTCCGTCAGCGCCTTGCGCAGGTCCGCCGGGTTGTCTCGCTGGGCCTGCGTCCGCGCCGCCTTCATCCGCGCGTCCACCTGCTGGCGCACCTGTCCCCGGTGCACCACGTACGTCACCGCTCCCGCCAGCAGCACCGCCACCACGCCCAGCTGGAGCAACGCGCTCGGCAGGCTCTCCCGCCTCCGCCCGTCCCGCTGTCCGTCGTGGCTTCCATTCGCCGGGGTCATGGGGGTGCCTCCCAACTGAAATTTGAATGGTTTCAGACGTTTATGGATGAGACGATGGGGTCGGCCGTAGATAGGCACGGCACCCCGAAGCGTCAACGCGGGGCACCCATCCGGGGCGGCGCGTGTGCCGCGGGGAGGACATCATGGCGCTCTACACCAACATCGACGCGGCGGCCTTCGAGCGGCTGGCGGAAGCCTACGGGCTGGGCCCGGTGCGTGAGTTCACCGGCATCCCCCAGGGCTCCATCAACTCCAACTACCGGCTGGTGACGGCCTCGGGCCGCTACTTCGTGCGGCACACCACGGTGCGCTCGGCGGAGGTGCTGCGCTTCGAGGCGGAGCTGCTCGCGCTGCTCCACGAGTCCCACTGCCCCGCGCCGCGGCTCCTCCTCACGCGCGAGGGCGCCCCCTGCCTGGAGATGGAGGGCGGCCGGGTGAGTGTCTTCGCGTGGCTGGCGGGCGAGGAGCTCACCCACGCCCAGCTCACCCCGGAGCACCTGGAGTCCCTGGGCCTGGAGCTGGGCAAGCTGCACCGGGTCACCCTGTCCTTCAGCGGCTCGCGCCCCAACCCCTACGGCCCGGAGGTGGTGGGCGGCTGGCTGGAAGAACTCGCGCGCCACCCGGACGCGGAGCTGTCCTCCATCGCCGGAGAGCTCCGGGGCTACCTGGCCCGGGCCGAGTCGGCGCGTGGAGGCCTGGAGCCTCGCGGCATCATCCACGCGGACCTCTTCATGGACAACGTGAAGTGGCTGGGGGACCGGGTGAGCGCCTTCTTCGACTTCGAGATGGCGTGCCGGGACTTCTACGCGCTGGACGTGGCCATCACCCTCAACGCGTGGTGCTTCCACAACGGCGCCTGGCGGCCGGAGCTGTGCCGGGCGCTGCTGCGCGGCTACCAGGTGGAGCGCTCGCTGGTGCCGGTGGAGCGCGAGAGCCTCTTCGGCCACGCCCTCTTTGGAGCGGTGCGTTACACCGCCAGCCGCATCCGGGATTTCCACCTGTCCGGGCTGCCGCCTGACAAATTGTCACCCAAGGACTTCCGCACCTACCTGGCCCGGTCCCGGGCGCTGGCGCACATGGGGCCCGAGGGCCTGCGCGCGCTCGTGGGTGTCTGAGCGCGCGGGCCGGGCCTTACCGGCTCAGAAGCCGGCGACGATGCGCCACTGCCCGTCCTCCTTCTGGAGGACCATCTGCTCCAGCTCGGCGTCGCGCTGGGGCTTGTCCAGCAGCCCCGGCGCCCGCCACGTGGCGTTCCAGTAGTAGATGACGGTGGCCACGCCGTTGCTCCTCACGTCCATCTTGCGGACGTCCATGGTGAGGCGGGGCGGGTCGATGCGCGAGAAGAGGGCGGGGAGCGCCTCGGGAATGTTCTCGTAGGTGAGATCGTCCGCCGGGTCGTCGGTGCCAGCGTTGTCCCGGAAGGACTTGGAGATGAGTCCCTGGAGGGCCTTGGCATCGCGGGCCTCGAGGGCGGCGCGGTATTGCTCCATCACCTTGAGGATGGCGCGGGAGTCGTTGGTGTCGGCGATCTGCGTGCCCGGGATGTTGCGGGGGCCGCAGGCCGCGAGCACCAGGAGGGCACAGACAAGCAAGGGACGGACGTTCATGGTGGTGGAGTCTCCGTGAGGGGCAACCGCGCACGGGAAGATGCATTCCCCGTGCCGGGGGCGGGGGATTCAAACCGGGTGGCTGGCGCGTCTATCGGAAAGCGTCGCGGGGCACCAGGGGGCCCCCGAAGTGGCGGTCCTCGAAGTCACACCGCTCGGCCCATTCGGAGGTGACGGCGCGGAAGGCGGGGCCGTAGTCGGGCAGGGCGCCCACCTCGTGGCGGACGGTGCCGCAGTCCCCCGCCAGGTAGGCCGCCTGCACCCGGAGTCGGAGGGCCTCGCGGCGCAGGGCGTCGGGCAGCTCGCCCTCCAGGGCCCGGGAGAGGTGGGGCAGGGCGTCGGCGGGGGCGTCCACCTGGAGCAGGCGCCGGCCGAGCAGGTAGTTGAGGTAGGGGTCCTTCGGGGTGCCCTCCAGGGCGCTGGCGAGCCGCAACAGGCGCAGCTCCTCGTGCTTCTCCTGGAAGTAGGACTGGATGGGGCCGGCGCGGGCCTCGGACTCGAGCGCGGCGAGCTTCACCTGGGCGGTGCGTGTCACCTCCGGGCTGGGGGCGAGCGCGAGCACCCGCTCGAGGAAGGCGCGTGCCTGCTCCTTGTTCCCCCGCCGGGCCGCCGAGTCCGCCTGGGACAGGGCCACGTCCGCCTCCAACGAGGGCTGGCCCTTCACCTGCTCGGCGAGCGTGGCCAGTACCCGGGTGGCCTCGTCCGGCCGCTCCAGCCTGTCCAGCGCGGAGGCCTGGCCGAGCTGGAAGGCGGGCTCCTGGGGCTGGAGGCGGGCGGCGCGCTGGTAGAGCTCGAGGGCCTGCTGTGGCTCGCTGGCGAGGAAGTCCCGGGCCTCCTCCTGGAGGAGGGCCACCTCGCGGGCGCAGGCGCGGGAGAAGAGGCTGCCGGTGCGGAAGCGCTGGAAGGCGCGGCTCACCGTGGCCTCGTCCAGGGGCAGCGCGTCCAGGAAGGTCTCCCACTCGGTGGCGAGCGCGTCCAGGGGGCGGCCGTAGGCGGCCTGGAAGTCGGCGTGGGCGTAGAGGGCGCGCAGCTTGTCCGGGCCGTAGGTGTCGGCGAGGTAGCGCAGGAAGGAGCCCACCAGCGTGTACGCGCGGGCGGGGGCGGACTGGTAGAAGCCCTCGGGGCCCACCAGCTTGCGGATGTCCGGGGCCAGCTTCTGCCGGCGCATGCCCGCGGCCCACTGGTGCAGGGTGAGGTCTCCCTGGACGGCGTTGTCCGCGCCCACCGCCAGGCCCTCGATGACGCCCATGAGGGGCCACACGCCCAGCCGGGTGGTGACGCGGAAGGGCGCGCTGCCCGCCGGCGCCGCCATCACGTGCGCCAGCTCGTGCTTGAGGACGGAGTGGGGGAACTCGCGGCCGTTGATGTGCAGCTCCAGGAGCCAGGGCTTGGCGAACTGGGTGCGGCCGGCGCCCACCAGGGCCTGCTTCTCCTCGTCCGTGCGGTACAGCCACACGCGGATGCGGCCCTCGGGGACGGCGCCGAGGAAGCGCGCGAGCTGGGCGTAGCGGAACTCGAGGTCCCTCGCCATCCGCTCCACCTTCTCGCGGGGCAGGCCGCGGGGGTAGACGAGCTGGAAGTGCTCCGTGTCGCGCACCCCGCCGAGCCGTGCCAGCAGGGCCTCGTCCGTCATCCGCAGGCCCAGGTCCGTGCCATGCGCCTCCAGGAGGAGGAGGGGGACGAGCACCAGGCCGAGCAGGACGAGCGCTCCGGCGCGCACGCGGGGGCGGCGCAGGCGGGCCTCGGGCACGTCCAGGCACAGCACGGTGAGCGCGAGGACGGCGAGGGCGATGAGCAGCGTCTCCAGCCGGAACCAGAGGAGGGCGGAGGAGATGGAGAGCGCCTCGTCATAGAGGGGCCCCGGCATGTGCCCGAGGAAGTGGTTGAAGGCGTAGACCTGGGGCCCGAAGACGAGTGGCCAGGCGGTGGGCACCGCCGAGACGAGGAAGCACCCCAGGTAGAGGAGGATGGCGCGGCCCCAGCGGCGGGTGGCGAAGCCGCAGAAGACGCCCACGACGGCGGACAGCACCGCCGAGGGGAGGGTGAGCAGGGGGTAGAAGCCCACCAGGGAGAAGGGGTCGCACCGGGTGCCGACCAGGGCGTACAGGGTGGCCGCGAGGAAGGGGGGCACCAGGACGGCCAGGTTCAGCAGGAGGGCGGGGGCCAGGGCCCTCCAGGCCATGCGGCCCGGGCTGTCCGGAGGAGGGGCCTCTGGAGCCTGCCCGGGAGCCTGTCCGGCGAGCAGGCGGCGCTCCTGGTGCACCGCGGCGATGCCCACTCCGCCTCCGAGCAGGCCCACGGCGATGGAGAGGGTGAGGCCCAGCTCGAAGCCGGGCACCCCGAAGAGGGGGAGGAAGACGAGGGCCGAGCCGCCAGCCGCCAGGGCCCCGGCGAGCACCAGCACCGGGGGGCGCCGGAGGAGCTCTTTGGCACGGAAGAGGACTTGCCGCATGGCCTTCTCCTATACTCCCCCCAGCATGGCCGAACAGAAGACAAGCGCCGAAATCCGCCAACATACTCGAGCGCCCATCGAGCTGAAGGTGGACTACAAGAAGCTCAACTCGTTCTTCGCGGACTACACGAAGAACATCTCGAAGGGTGGCACCTTCATCAAGACGAAGAAGCCGCTGCCCATCGGGACGCGCTTCCTCTTCAAGCTCACCGTGCCCCAGCGCGAGGCCCCCTTCGAGCTGCTCGGCGAGGTCGTCTGGTCCAAGGGCGACGTCGAGGAGCCCGGCATGGGCATCCGCTTCATCTACAACGACGACCGCCAGCGCGGCGAGTTCGAGGGCGTGGTGGAGCGGTTGATGGCGGACAGCCTCGGCACGCAGCTCACGGAGAAGCTGCTCAACAAGCAGCTCCACCCGGGGTGAGTGGGCGCTGGCCGCGCGGGCTGTGCGCCGTGCTGCTGCTGATGGCCTGGGAGGCTCCCGAGGCCAGGGACAAGCCATCCCCGCCAGTGGGTAGGGGCCGGAAGGTGATGGACGTGGATGCGAAGGAATACGGAGGGGCCACGTTGCCGAGGGCGCGGGTGCTGCTCGAGGACGGCTCGGGCGGTGTGCACCGGGTGGACGTGGAGGTGGCCGCCACGCCGGAAGCGCGCACGCGCGGGCTGATGTGGCGCCAGGAGTTGCCCGCCGGCCAGGGCATGCTCTTCATCTTCCCGGAGGAAGAGGTGCAGAGCTTCTGGATGCGCAACACGCTCATCCCGCTGGACATGCTCTTCATCGACTCGGCGGGGAAGATCGTCGGCATCGTCGAGAACGCCCAGCCGCGCACGCTCACCTCGCGCTCGGTGGGACTGCCCGGACGCTACGTGCTGGAGGTTCCCGGCGGTTGGTCCAGGGCTACAGGCATCGCGCGCGGCGGCACCGTGCGCTTCCAGGGCCTGGAGGGCATTCCGGTCGTGCCGTGATGAAGATGTGACCACCTTCTCAATGGAACGCCATACGGCGCTCGCAGGATGCGCGCGCCCGTACTCGAACCGCGGGCGTTTCCACGACTCCGAGGAAGGTCTCACTCATGTCTTCTCGTTTTCTGGGGCTCGCCACGAGCGCGCTCCTGCTGGGGAGTGCCCTGGCCGGGGCCGGTTGCCAGGGTGTGCAGGGCTCGCCGGGCGCCGATGGCAAGGATGGCGTCAACGGCTCCAACGGCAGGGACGGCGTCGACGGCGCTCCGGGCGCGGATGGTGCACCGGGCACTCCGGGGACGGACGGCGCTCCGGGTACTCCGGGGGCGGATGGCGTGCCGGGCTCGCAGGGCCCCACGGGTCCCGAGGGCCGCTCGCCGTTGGATCCCACCACGCCGCTGTCGTCCATGGTGGCCGTCAACTTCATGGGGGCGGATGGCGCGGCGAACCTGGTGGAGCTGGTGAAGCGCCGCGTGGCGCTGCAGGCCCGGGGGACGCCCACGGAGGGCTTCCCGCTGACGGCCGCCGCCACGGACACCGTGCGCACCGTGCCGGGGCTGAGCTCCAACGTGGTGGTGCGCTGGCTGGAGCCCCTCACCTTCAAGGGCTACAACGCGCAGACGTCTCCGCGCTTCGGCGCCAACGCGGACTACATCGCGTACTTCGGTGACGGCTGGCAGGAGGCGGGCGCGCCCCAGTTCAACGGCAGCGGTGGTGCGGGCTGGGTGTGGGTGAACCACGAGTACGTCTCCAACAGCCGCCCCACGCTGAGCACCGGCGCGTCGGGCCAGCACCACGTCCTGGCGCGCTTCCTGCGCTACGTGGGCGTGCTCAACAACGACGTGAACGCCTCCAGGTGGGCGGACGCGGACCTCCAGTCCTACACGCACCAGTACAAGCGCCAGGTGGGCGGCTCCTGGTTCCGCGTGGTGAAGGACCAAGCCACCCACCAGTGGCAGGTGGACCGGGGCGCGGCGGCGAAGCGCTTCGACGGCACGAGCGGCACGCTGCTCAAGGTGGTGGGCCAGCCGCTGTCCGGCCTGGATCACAAGGACGATGGCACCGAGCTGCCCGAGGGCGTGGTCGTGGGCACCCAGGCCAACTGCTCCGGCGGCCAGACGCCGTGGGGCACCGTCTTCACCGCCGAGGAGAACGTCCAGGACTACTACGGTGACCTGGAGTCGGGCTGGAGCGGCCAGAACTTCCGGCCCCGGACGACCGACCCGCTGACCACCAACCCCTTCGCGGCGGGCGCCAACGTGTCGCCCCTCTACACCGCGGTGAAGACGGGCGAGTTCAGCCCGACGCCCAACGACGACACGGCCTCGAGGAACGCGCGTCACGCGCGGGACATGCACGGCTACCTGGTGGAGATCGATCCCGAGGTGGCCCCGGACGAGTACTACGGGAAGACCACGGCGGGCGTGGGCCACCGGAAGCTGGGCGGCATGGGCCGCGCGCACTGGGAGAACGCCGCCTTCGTGGTGGGTCCGGACTGGAAGCTCCTGCCCGGCGAGCCCGTCGTCGTCTACGGCGGCGATGACCGGCGCAGCGGTGGCATCTACAAGTTCGTCTCCAAGGGCGTCTACACCGCGGGCATGACGCGCGCGGAGATCCGCCAGCTGCTGGATGAGGGCACGCTGTACGTGGCCCACTTCGCCAACCTGGACAACGTGAGCGGCATCGACACCGTGGGCGGCGCGCCCGGCGAGGGCAGGTGGATCCGCCTGTCGGTGGACAACGACGAGGACAAGGCGCCCAACGCGGGCCAGGCGATGCCGTACGCGGGCAACGCGGAGGAGCTCACCCTGCCGGACCTGACGGTGGGCCAGGCGCTGCGCGACGTGAGCTACAACGGCATGGGCGGCTTCCCCACGGACGCCGACGTCCGGCGCGCGCTCTTCACCGCCACCATGAAGATGGGCGTGATGGAGCTCAACCGGCCCGAGGATCTCGACTGGAACCCGAAGGACCCGAGCGGCACGCCGACGCTCTACGTGGCCTTCACGCAGCACGGCCAGCAGACGGCGCTGCGTCAGAACGGCACGCTCCTCACCGCCGCGCTGGACAAGGCCACCAACACGTGGGGGGCGCGCGCGCGTACCACGTACAAGGGCGTGGACGAGGCCAAGGCGCGCACGGACACCACGGGCGCCATCTTCGCCATCCGTGAGGCCGACGCGGCCCACCCGGGTGCCTCGAAGACCTTCAGCTTCGAGCGCGTGTGGAAGGGCTCGAAGGTGACGCCGGGCATGGACCAGACGTACGTGGCCGCCAACCCGGACAACATCGCCATCGATCGCGACGGCGGCGTGTGGTTCGGCACGGACGGTAACTACAACTCCAGCGGCAACAGCGCTTCCGACGCCCTCTACTACCTGGACCTGGATCCGGCCCACAAGGCGGGCGTCGACGGCGTGGTCGCTCCGACGTTCGGCAAGGCCTTCCGCGTGGTGGCGACGCCCAGTGACGCCGAGGCCACCGGCCCCGCGTTCAGCTCGGACATGAAGACGCTGTTCTTCAGCGTCCAGCACCCGGGCGAGGACACCTTCAGCAGCTGGCCGGCCAAGTAGTCCCGTCTCACGCAGTCACGCAGCGGGGAGCTCGCTTCGGATGGTCCGTCTTTTCGTGAAGAGAGGCGCGCGAGGGGCCGTCATCGCCCTCGCGCTTCTGGCGGTGCTGGGGGCCGTGGCGCTCGTGTGGCGGAGGCCGGCGTACGATCCGCTCGCCCAGGCGCGGGCGGCGGGGATGCGCATCGAGAACCGGGAGGCTCCGATTCCCTCGATGTGCTACACGAAGACGGACGGCGTGGCGAACCCCTGCTGGACGTGTCACACGGGTGGCGTCGGCCTCAACGGCATGGACGATGCCGCCCTGCAGTCCGAGTACGCCTTCTCGGACGTGGGGATGACGAACCACTGGACGAACCTCTTCGCCGACCGCTCGGCGGCGGTGGCGGGCATCTCGGACGAGGAGGTGCTCGCGTACATCCGCGAGGACAACTACACGCCGCTGCGCGAGGCGCTGGAGGGGCTCGAGGGTTACCCCGGCTACACGCCGGACCTGGACTTCGCGAAGGGCTTCGACGAGGACGGCTTCGCCCGCGATGGCAGCGGCTGGCGGGCGTTGCGCTACAAGCCCTTCCTGGGCACCTTCTGGCCCACCAACGGCAGCACCGATGATGTCTTCGTCCGCCTGCCACCGGCCTTCCAGCGGGACGCGGCGGGCAGGCCGTCGCGGGACGTGTACCGCATCAACCTGTCCATCCTCGAGGCGGCGATGACGGCCGAGCCCACCGAGTCGCGGCCGGAGAAGCTGCGCCGCACGGTGGAGCCGCTGGACGAGCGCCTGGCCGGGGTGGACCTGAACCGGGACGGGCAGCTCTCCGAGGGAGTGACGGAGCTGATCGGCCTGCCGGCGACGTACGCAGGAGGGGCGGGGGAGGAACCGGTGGCCACCAACGTGTACCCGGGCGGCACCGAGTTCCTCCATTCCGTGCGCTACGTGGACCCGGACGAGCCCACGCTGCTGTCCACGCGCATGAAGGAGCTGCGCTACATGCGCAAGGTGCAGGGCTCGGACACGTGGCGCACGCTGAACGTGTACGAGGAGGAGAAGGACAAGAAGATGCGCGGCCTGTTGCCGGTGTATGCGGGCACGCCGGACGTGGGGCTGCTCAATGACTTCGGCTGGCAGCTCCAGGGATTCATCGAGGACGCCGAGGGCCGGCTGCGCCTGCAGACGATGGAGGAGCACCT
Organism: Archangium violaceum Cb vi76; assembly: GCF_000733295.1. GTDB lineage: Bacteria > Myxococcota > Myxococcia > Myxococcales > Myxococcaceae > Archangium > Archangium violaceum. The sequence continues at coordinate 53,138 of NZ_JPMI01000096.1, forward strand.
CCACTGCATGGGCTGCCACGGCAACCTGGGCGTGACGGTGGACCAGACATTCGCCTTCGTGCGCAAGGTGCCGGGCCGGGAGGGCTGGAGGTATCAGGACCTGCGCGGGATGAAGGACGTGCCGCAGCGGGGCCACTCGAATCCCGAGGTGCTGACGTACTTCCAGCGGGTGAAGGGCGGCGACGAGTTCCGCGCCAACGAGGAGCTCCTCACGCGCTTCTTCCCGGGCGGGGTGTTGGACGAGGCCACGGTGCGCCGGTCGGCGAAGGGCGGGGACAAGGACCTGGCCTTCCTGGTGAGCCCCTCGCGCGAGCGGGCCCTGGCGCTGGACAAGGCGTACCTCGCGCTGGTGCGGGAGCAGTCCTTCAGCAAGGGCCGGGACACGTTGCTGGCGCCTCCGAGGAACGTGCACCAGACGCTGGAGAACGGCTCCACGGGCCTGGAGGACGCGGGCCGCATCTACACGGACGGCAGGCTGCACCTGGACTGGGAGTGAGCAGGCAGGCTCCGTGACGCGAATGTCACCCGGGGCTTGTTGCGGCAGCAGGACATTCGAATATTGTTATGTCGTGATGTCCGCGGCCATCTCCACGTTGGATGTGCGTCAGGCCTCCCGCTTCTTCAAGGCGCTCGGGGACGAGACGCGGCTGCGCATCGTCGCGCTGCTGTCCCATGGGGAGCTGTGCGTCTGTCACTTCGAGTCGGCGCTGGGTCTGTCCCAGCCCAACGCGTCGCGGCAGCTTGGCGTGCTGCGCTCGGCGGGCATCGTCGAGTCACGCCGGGAGGGCAGCTGGGTCTACTACCGGCTGGCTCCGCAGTTGGACGGGTTCTGCAAGCAGCAGCTCAAGACGCTGGTCTCCGCCTTCGGCCGGCGTGAGGTGCTGAAGCAGGACGTCGAGCGCCTCCTGGCCGCGCGGGGCCCCGATTCATGCCGGTGAGGCGAGCCTCGCTGGTTCCTCTCTCCTGGAGCTCCTTCGCACCATGACCACCGCGGCCTCCGACAGCATCGTCAGGAAACTCTCCATCATCGACCGGCTCCTGCCGGTGTGGATCTTCGCCGCCATGGCGTTGGGCATCGGGCTGGGGAGGGCCTTCCCGGACCTCGGCGCGAGGCTGGACACGGTGAAGCTGGACACGGTGTCGCTGCCCATCGCGCTCGGGCTGCTGTGGATGATGTACCCGGTGCTGGCGAAGGTGCGCTACGGCGAGCTGGGCCGGTTGCGTTCGCGTGGCAGGCTCTTCGGCGTCTCGCTCCTGCTCAACTGGGTGGTGGGGCCGGTGCTGATGTTCGCGCTGGCGTGGCTGCTGCTGCCGGACCTGCCGCACTACCGCACGGGCCTCATCCTCATCGGCCTGGCGCGCTGCATCGCCATGGTGCTGGTGTGGAACATGCTCGCCTGCGGCAGCAACGAGCTGGCGGCGGTGCTGGTGGCGCTCAACTCCGTCTTCCAGATTCTCTTCTACTCGGTGCTCGGCTGGTTCTTCATCACCGTGGTCCCTGGCTGGCTCGGGGCCGAGGGCTCCGCCTTCGACGTGTCCATGTGGAGCATCGCGAAGAGTGTGCTCATCTTCCTGGGTGTGCCGCTGGTGGCGGGGGCGCTGACCCGCATCGGGCTCACCCGGCTCAAGGGCGAGGAGTGGTACGAGACGAGTTTCCTTCCGCGCCTGGGGCCCACCGCGCTGCTGGGGCTGCTCTACACCATCGTGCTGATGTTCGCGATGCAGGGGGAGAAGATCACCCGCCTGCCGATGGACGTGGTGCGTATCTCCGTCCCGCTGCTGCTCTACTTCGTCATCATGTTCGCCTCGTCCTTCTTCCTCTCGCGGAAGCTGGGCTTCAGCTACGAGGAGACGGCCTCGCTGTCCTTCACGGCGGCGGGCAACAACTTCGAGCTGGCCATCGCGGTGGCGGTGGGCGTGTTCGGCATGGCCTCGGGTGAGGCGCTCGCGGGGGTGGTGGGGCCGCTCATCGAGGTGCCCGCGCTCATCGCGCTCGTCTATCTGTCGCTGTGGTTGCGGCGCCGGCTCTTCCCGGAGGCGGCGTCCACGGTGCTGCCCCGCCGCTTCGGCGACCCGAAGCAGTTCCCCAACCAGGAGAGTGCATGAAGACGGTCATCTTCGCCTGTGTCCACAACGCCGGCCGCTCGCAGATGGCGGCGGCCTTCTTCAACGCACTGGCCGATTCCGAGAAGGCCCGGGGCGTGTCCGCCGGCACGCAGCCGGGCGAGCGTGTGCACCCGGAGGTCCAGGCCGCCATGGCCGAGCTGGGCATCGACCTGTCGGGAGCGAAGCCCCAGCGGCTCACGGACGAGCTGGCCCGGGATGCGCAGTGGCTCATCACCATGGGCTGCGGCGAGGCCTGCCCACATGTGCCCGGGCTGAAGCGCGACGACTGGCCGCTGGAGGACCCCAAGGGCAAGCCGGTGGAGCGGGTGCGCCAGATTCGCGACGAGGTGCGCGCGCGCGTGTCGGCCTTCCTGGCCCGGGAGGGCTGGCTCGGGCAGAGCTGAGGACTACCGCGTTCTTCCAGGGGAGAGCGGCACTCGCTGACGCCGCTGAGCCACGCCCACTCCTTCTCCCTCTGGGAGATGGTCGGGGTGAGGGTCTGCTCCTGCGAAGAGCGGCCCGCTCAGAAGTCCTGGTTCGCGATGCTGGCCAGGGCCTCGATGAGCGTCTCCATCTCCCAATCGACCGCGAGCGTGACCGCCTGCACACGCGCGTGGGTTCGCTGGCGGCTGGCGAGCAGGCTCTTCGCGCGGCGGAGGGCCGCCGTGAGCGCATTGGCATCGAGCAGCCGGAGGGTCCCCTCGAGTTCCTGGCAGAGGCGCTCGAGCTTGTCGGCGGCGCCCGCCGCGAGCGCGGACCGGAGCGCGGGCCTGGTCTGCTCGAGCTCATGGAGCGTGAGGCGGGCCAGCGCCGCGCGGACCTGTGGGTCGCCAGCCGCTCGTTGCTCCAGCCCGGCGAGGCTGAAGTCGGGGGCCGGGGCGGTGGAACTCGCGATCGGCTCAGGGGGCCGATGGGCTGGCTCTTGCACCAGGGGCTCCGGCGGATTCGGCAGCTCGCGCGACGTATGCAGCGCCATCATGCGATACAGCACGTCCGTGTCGAAGGGTTTGCCGATGAAGTCGGTGAAGCCAGAAGCCCTGACGCTGCCCTGCTGCCAGATTCGTGCGGATGCCGAGATGGCGATGATCGGAAGCTGGCGAAGCCGCTCGTCCGGCAGTTGCCGGATGGTCCGCGTTGCCTCGTATCCGTTGAGCTCCGGCATGTGCAGGTCCATGAGCACGAGGTCGTAGCCTCCCTTGCGAACCTGCTCCACCGCCATCCGCCCGTTCTGGACCGTGTCGAAGGCAATCCCCCAACGTTCGAGCCAGCGGGTGAGGACATAGGTGTTGACCTCGCTATCCTCGGCGAGGAGCACGCGCAGCCCTCGCAGTGCCTGCTCGGGGGCCGCGCTCCTGGGAGCCTCGATGGGGAGATTCTCCCCGGTCTTCAAGCGCAGCTCGAAGGAGAAGCTGGAGCCCTGTCCCACCACGCTCTCGACGGACATCTTGCTGCCATGCAGCTCGAGCAGCTTGCGGCTGATGGAGAGGCCAAGGCCCGTGCCTCCGTACTTCATCCCGATGTCGTAGCTCGCCTGGGTGTACTCCTCGAAGATGGCGGCCAGTTGATCCGGAGAGATCCCGATCCCGGTGTCGCTCACCCGGACGTCCACCGTGAACTCGTCGTCGTGCTGTGCGCGGACGGCCAACGTGAGGGTGACCGAGCCGCTCTCCGTGAACTTGATCGCGTTGCTCGTGAGGTTGGTGAGGATCTGCCCGAGCTTGACCGGGTCGCCCAGAAGACGGGCCGGCAGCTTTTCGTCGAGGTTGGCGTGGAGCAGGAGCTTCTTCTCCTCGGCCCGGGCAGCCAGGCCGTTCACGATGCCGCTGAGCAGCTCGCGCGGATCGAACGGTCGCTGTTCCAGGGAGATCTTTCCCGCTTCGATCTTGCTCCAATCGAGGATGTCGTTGACGAGATCGAGCAGGCTGCTCGAAGACGTCGCGAGGATTCGAAGGTACTTCTCCTGCTTCTCGGAGAGCGCTGTCATCCCCAGCAGCCGGGTGGCGGCGGTGATCGCGTTGAGGGGATTGCGGATCTCGTGGCTGATCGTCGCCAGGAGGATGGCCTTGCTCTGGGCCACCTGCTCGGCCTTCTTGCGCGCCAGCAGCAGCTCACGCTCGTAGAGCTTGCGATCCGTCGCGTTGAAGATCGTCGTCCGGTGGTAGAGGGGCGTGCCGGCGGCATCCTTCTTCTGCACCGAGTTGAGCAGGATGGGGAGCGTGCGGCGGTCGGTACACACCAGCTCGAGAGCGATTTCCCGGACGAAGCCCTGCATCTGCAGGAGCGGTGCGTAGTGCGTCTCGTGGTAGATGCGTCCGGCCATCGTGAGCAGCTCGTAGAACCGCTTGCGGCCGAGCAGCTCCTCGCGTTGATAGCCGGTCCAGTCTAGGAAGGTCTGGTTGACCTTGATGATCAGCCCGTCCGGACGCGTCGAGATGTAGCCACACGGAGCATGTTCGTAGAGCTCTTCCGCGGACTCCTCGAACTGTCCCTCCTCGAAGGAGGTGCGCTCCTCGTCAACTCGCGACACGGTTCGCTCGGACTCCCAGGAACGCCCTCATCGCGGCGATGGTCTCCGCGGGGGCGCTCAGGTTCGGGCAGTGCCCGGTCGCCTTCATGAGCACCAGCTCGCTGCCCGCCAGGTGGCGGTGCACGTACTCACCCACGGCGTGCGCCGCGATGGGATCGTTCGAGCACTGGAGTACCAGGGAGGGAGTCCTGACCTTCGGCAGGTCGGCCCGGTTATCGGAGAGGAAGGTGACGCGTGCGAAGTGCTTCGCGATCTCGGGATGTGTGCGGCAGAAGCTGTTGGTGAGCTCCGCTCCGAGCTCGGGACGGTCCGGATTGCCCATGATCATGGGTGCCATCGTGCTGGACCAGCCGAGATAGTTGTCGTCGAGCGACTCCAGCATCTGCTCGATGTCCATGGGCGTGAAGCCACCGGGATACTCTCCATCGTTGATGTAGCAGGGCGACGGCCCGACGAGCACGAGCCTGGAGAAACGTTCCGGCTCCTCGAGCGCCGCCAGCACTCCGATCATCGCACTCACGGAATGGCCGACGAAGACCACCTGCTCGAGGTGGAGCTCGCGGCAGATCTCCAGGACGTCGTCGGCGTAACCCCGCAGCGTCCCGTACTTCGTGCGGTTGTATGCGGAAAGCTCCGAACCGCCCGCACCCACGTGATCGAAGAGGATGGTGCGGTAGTCGCGCGCGAAGTCGGGCGCGACGAAGCGCCACATGTTCTGATCACACCCGAAGCCGTGCGCGAAGAGCATGGGTTGTGCGTCCTGGTCCTGCACCTTGACGTTATTCCTGGTGAGCACACCCATGCGCAGCTCCGTCGAAGAGGGGGGGGGCAGACAACGGCGCGCGAGGATGGCATGTCGGCCATTCACTCATGAAGGAGAACCCGGAACAGGGACCCTTACCCGACAGTGCGAGGCTGCTCGCATGGCAAGTTTCCAGTAGGGCGCTGTGGCCCTCTGCTACCCCTGGGGCTTGTCGCGCGAGATGGGTCCCACCTTGCCCTGGGTGACGCGCAGGTAATCCGCGGGAGCGAGCACGAGTTGCGTGCCCCGCACGCCCGCGGACACGGCGATGACATCGAAGAGCTCGAGCGTCTCATCCACGAACACGGGGTAGTCCTTCTTGCCCCCGATGGCCGTGCAGCCGCCACGGATGTACCCGGTGAGCGGCTGGAGCTCCTTGAGTGGCACGGTGTCCACCTTGCGATCTCCGCTGAGCCGCGCGAGCGCCTTGAGATCCAGCTCGCCATTGCCGGGCACCACGGCCATGAGCACGCCGGTGCGGTCTCCACGGGCCACGAGCGTCTTGAAGACCTGCTCCGGAGGCATGCCCACCTTGGTGGCCACGGTCTCGGCGGAGAGGTCCTCCGGGTCCACGTCGTAGTCGCGCAGCTCGTAGCGGATGCCGAGCGAGTCCAGCAGCCGTGCCGCGTTCGTCTTCACGGTGTCACGCTCCCAGCGCCTGGCGAGCGGCCTTGATGCGGGCGAGCGCTTCCTCGGGCGTGGTGCCCACGGCGGACAGGTGCCCCATCTTCCGGCCCTTGCGCGCCTCGCGCTTGCCATACAGGTGCAGGCGCACGCCCGGCATGGCCAGCACGGACTCGAAACGGGGCCCACCCTCGCGCAGCCACAGGTCGCCCAGCAGGTTGACGATGGCCGCGTGCCGCACCACCTCCACGGAGCCCAGCGGCAGGTTGCACACCGCGCGCACCGCCTGCTCGAACTGGCTGGTGAGGCAGGCCACCTCCGTGGCGTGGAAGCTGTTGTGCGGGCGGGGCGCCAGCTCGTTCACCAGCAGCCGGCCGTCCTTCAGGAGGAACATCTCCACCACCAGCAGGCCCTCGACCTCGAGCGCCGTGGCCATGGCCCGGGCGAGCTCCGTGGCCTGGGTGCTCACCTGGGGCGGCACCTGGCCCGGCAGCAGGGACCAGTCGAGGATGCGCTCCTCGTGGTGGTTGTAGGCCGGCGGGTACACCACCACCTCGCCGTTGGGTGAGCGCGCCACCAGCACGGACAGCTCGGCCTCCAGCTCCAGCGCGGCCTCCACCACCACCGGGCGCTGGCCCAGCTCGCGCCAGGCCTCGGGGGCCTCGGCGGCGGACTTCACCTGGTACTGGCCCCGGCCGTCATAGCCGCCCTCGCACGACTTCACGAAGCAGCGCCCGCCCAGCTCGGTGGCCGCCGTGGCCAGGGATTCCTGCAGGTCCGCCTGCTTCCACGGGCCCTGGGGGAAGCCGTGCTTCGCCAGCCAGGCCCGCTGCCGCCCGCGGTTCTGCACCACGTCGAGCACGCCGGGGCCCGGCCGCATCGGGGCGTGCTGCGCGACGGCGCGCAGGGTGTCCATGGGGATCTTCTCGATCTCCAGCGTCACCACGTCGCAGGCGCGGGCCATCCGGGTGGCGTCCCCCACGTTGCTGTAGTCGGCCGTGTAGCACTGATCCACCACGAATCGCGCGGAGCACGCCGGGTCCGGATCCAACGCCTGCACCTGATAGCCGAGGGTGCGCGCGGACAGCGCCATCATCCGGCCCAGCTGCCCACCCCCGAGGATGCCGAGCGTGCCGCCCGGCAGGATGGTCCTCTTGCTGTTCATGCGATCTCCCGGTCCCGGAGCACCTCGTCGGTGCGGGCCTGCCGCCAGGCGGCGAGCCGCGCGCGGAGCTCCGGGTACTTGAGCGACAGGATGGAGGCGGCGTACAGCGCGGCGTTGATGGCGCCCGGCTTGCCAATGGCCATGGTCCCCACCGGCACGCCCTTGGGCATCTGCACGATGGACATCAACGCGTCGAAGCCGTTGAGCACGGTGGCGGGGATGGGCACGCCGAGCACGGGCAGCAGCGTCTTGCTCGCCACCATGCCCGGCAGGTGGGCCGCGCCTCCGGCCGCCGCGATGATGACGGACAGGCCGCGGCTCTCGGCCGTCTCCGCGTACTGAATCATCCAGTCCGGCGTGCGGTGGGCCGACACCACCCGCACCTCATGCGGGATGCCCAGCTCCTTCAGCACGTCGATGCCGGGGCGCAGATGCTCCAGGTCGCTCTTGCCCCCCATGATGACGCCCACCCACGGTGTGTCCGCGCTCACGCTCTCGCCTCCGGTGCGCCCTCCTGGTGGTGTCCAGGAGGTGCGGGGAACGCGGAGATAGGGTGGGGCGATTCCGCAGGTCAACCGGAAGCGTACGGCCAGCAGGTGAAATCCGAGGGGCAGGGGTCCTCTTCTGGGACCCGGGCTGGCAACCCAGGGCTCTCGATACCCTCACCCTGTCCCTCTCCCGGCGGGGGAGAGGGGAGGGTGGGGCTCAGTAGGTGGAGCCGAGCTTGCCAAAGCTCTTCATGGCCTTGGACTTCGTGCGCTTGACCGCCGCCCCCACGGACTCGTCGTCGGAGGCCTGCTCGTACTCCTGGAGTACCGCCTTCTGCTCCGCCAGATCCGCCGCCACCGCCGCCGGGCTCGCCACCGCCCCGGCCTCGTTGAAGAGCGCCTCGTTCTGCATCACGTAGCCCTTCGCCTCCTCCTTGCGCCCTTCCCTCAGGGCCTGCGCCGCCAGCTTCAGGTTCTTCGCGCTCATGGCCCGCGTCGCGAACACCGTGGCGTCCTTGTCCTGGCGCGCGAGCACCTCCTCCCGCCGCTCCGTCACCATCGCGGACAGGCTCGCCGCGCTCTCCACCCCCGCGCTCTTCAGCAGATCCGTGTACGCCAGCTTCAGTCCCGTGACGTCCACCGCGCTTCCCACCCGTGCGCCCACCACCGTCACCCTCGCCACCACGCGCTCCACCTGGCCCGAGGAGAAGTCCGGCAGCGGCACCCGCACCGTGCGCCCCTCCTGGTACGAGCGGTAGCCCAGCACCTCACCCAGGGTCACCCCCTCGGGCAGCTGGAAGCGCAGCTCCACGCCGCGCGCCACGCTCGTGGACGCCTGCTGCAGGTCCTTCTGGAAGAGCGAGGCCAGCTGTCCCGCGTCCTCCAGGAAGCCGTATGCGCCCGCCCCGTACTCGGCGAAGCCCTGCATCAGGTCCTCGTTGAAGTCCGTGCCCACGCCGATGGCGCTCACCGTCACCCCCTCGGAGCGGATGCTCTTGACGATCTCCGTCAGGCTCGCGTCGTCGGTGATGCCCTCGGTGGCCTGGCCATCGCTCAGCAGGATGATGCGGTTGACGGTGTAGTCGCCCCGGAGGGCCGCCACGTGCGATTGGCCCGCGTGCAACCCCGCGCCGATGTTGGTGCCTCCGTCGTCCCAGATGCCCTCGATGTACTGGAGCATCCGCTCGCGGTTGGCGGGGGTGGCCGCCAGGCTCGGCAGGCTCTTCACGTCCGAGCCGTAGTGCACGATGGCCAGCCGGTCCGTCGGGCCCAGCAGCCCCACGAGGTGCCGCGCGGCCTGCTTGGCCTGTTGCAGCTTGTAGCCGCTCATGGAGCCCGAGCGGTCGATGACCACCGCCAGGTTCACCGGCGTGCGCTTGGAGCCCGGCACCTCCACGCCGGTGATGTCCACCGTGACGAAGAGGTCCGCGCTTCCCGGGGTGATGTAGGGGTGGGACAGGCGGCTCGTCATGGTCAACGAGCCGTTGGAGGCGGTTGCGGGCCGGGGCGGCTCCACCGGGGTGGCCGGGTGGGGCGGCGCCACGTGGGGCAGCCCCAGCACCAGGGCGGTGAGGGCGAGTCCGGCGGCCAGGGAGACGAAGGCGACCGTCTTGTTCATGACAGAGGGCTCCTTGCGGCGAGGGCCCCGCTGTCCACGTACGGCGCGCGGAAAAGTTCTACGCCGTTTTCACGGCGTGGTGGGATTGCCCGCGCAGAAGTAGGGCGAGTTGTTGTCGCCGAACGTGTTGCGGTACGTCACCGGGTCGGTCTGGCGCAGGTCGTCCAGCGCCTGCTGATCCAGCAGCAGGGCGCGGCAGCTCATGCGGTCCTTCACCGACTCGAGCGCCTCCGGATCGGTGACGCCGCACGGGTCCACCAGCTCGTTCGGCTGGCAGGCCTTGCTGCAGTAGCCCGCGACCTGCCCGTTCTCGGCCGTCTCGATGGGCATGTCCGCGTCCTTCACGCAGATCAGATCCTCACAATCCAGCGAGCCGAAGGAGATGAAGTCCTGGCCCTCGGACAGGTCAGTCGCCACGACGGGGTCCGATTCCCTCCCGGAGCCCTCGGCGGCCTTCTTCACCAGCAGGCACCGCTTCCCAATATCGGAATTGACCTTGCACCCGCCGCACAGCAGCACGGCGCTCACCAGCAGGGCCAGACGCGAAGACATCGACGTGCACCTCATGAGGCTCATGTGGGCCGCCACCGTAGCACAGTGCCTCCCCATGCCAATCGCACCTTGGTCGCATGGATGCTCTCTCGGCGAGGGCACTGGACACTCCCCCTGCAACAATACCGAGTGGATACACAAAGCGGCGCTGGGGGTGTTACCCGGGCGCATACAGGGGGAGCAGGCGAGCGGAGTTCGGTTGATGGGTTGTGAGTGTGACGGATAGGATGCCCCTGCCTCAGCCTCCGATTTCGAAGGTGTATCGGCGGGTGGACGCCCCCATGACACGGAGCTCCCGGAAGTGAATCGCCTCCAGGCCATCGTGCTCGCGCTGTGCATCGCGCCAGCCTCGGCATTTGCCCAGAACCAGGAAACGGGGCTCGGACTCGATCTGAGCAGCGGTGAGCAGAAGCCCCAGGAAGAGACCGACACCAGCGCCGAGGCGCCCACGGAGGAGCCGCCACCGCTGCCTTCCTCCGTGGCCGAGGCGCCGCCGGCCGAGCCGCTCTCGCCGGCGGATCGCGATGTCACGCTCGACGACCGCGTCAAGAGCGTGCAGCGCAAGGTGTACTTGAAGAAGGGCCGCTTCGAGCTGGCGCCCTCCGTCACCTTGTCGGTGAACGATCCGTACTACACCAAGTTCGGCGCCGCGGTGCGCGGGGCCTACTACCTGGCGGATACGCTGGCGGTGGCCGGGCGCTTCTCCGCGATGCAGGTGCTGCCCGAGGATGACGTGCGCATCGCCAAGCGCACCTTCGACAGCCGCATCTTCTACTCGGTGCCCCAGTGGTCGGCCATGGGCGACGTGGAGTGGAGCCCGCTCTACGGCAAGGTGGCCTTCCTCAACGACATCCTCCACTTCGATGCCTACCTCCTGGGCGGCCTCGGCGTGGTGAACACCGAGACTTCCAGTGTGCTGATGACCAGCGGGGCTCCCCGCGGCCCCAGCTTCGCCGCGGACCTCGGCCTGGGCCTGCGCTTCGTGGCCCGTGACTACCTCGCGGTGAACGTGGCGCTCATCAACACGACCTACGTGGATCAGCCCCTCAACACCAGCAAGGGCGCCACCCAGAACCTCATGACCCTCAATGCCGGCATCTCCTTCTTCTTCCCGATGAAGTCGACCGGTCGGGAGTCCGAATGAAGACCGCTACCCGTCTGCTGATCGCGCTCTGTCTGGCGCCCGTGCCCGCCCTGGCCCAGGACGCGGCCTCCGCGCCCGCTCCGGCGCCCGCCGCCCCGGCCAGGCCCGCCCCCTCCTCGTCCGCCTCCTCCGAGCAGGAAGCCGGCGACGTGTCCGAGGTGGACAAGGATCGTCTCGGCCCCCTGCGCGAGCGCGTCCGTCCCGTCTCCGGCCACCTCTTCCTCAAGAAGGGCCGTTTCGAGTTCAGCCCCTCGGCCACGCTGTCCATCAAGGATGCCTTCTTCTCGAAGTACATCCTGGGCGGCACGCTCACCTACCACCCCACCGAGACGCTGGGGCTGAGCCTGCGCGCCGGCTACTCCATCAACACGGTGGCCAGCGCGGCGCAGATCTGCACCTTTGGTGCGGACGGCACCCGCGGCTGCCGCCAGCCCACCTACGCGGATCTGGATGGCGAGGCTCCCGGGCAGATGACCCTGCTGGGCGGCGTGGACGTCCAGTGGGCCCCCATCTACGGGAAGATCTCCCTGCTGGCCGAGCAGTTCCTCCACTTCGACCTGTACGGCGTGGCGGGGGCCACCGCGGTGCAGTACCGCGGGCCCGCCAAGACGGCGGAGCTCACCGGTGGCGGCAACATCGGCGTCGGCATGCGCTTCTTCCTCAACCGCTGGGTGACGGTGCGCACCGAGTTCCGTGACCTGATCTACGTCGAGAAGGCCCTCAACCCGGCCACCACGCTGCGCAACCAGCTGCTGTTCGAGCTGGGTGTGTCCCTCTTCTTCCCCTCCGCCCATCCCGAGTCATGAAACGTCTGCTCCGGCCCCTCTGTCTCGCTACCCTCGGGCTCTCGCTGGCGTGGGCGACGCCCTCGCCCGCTCAGAGCTTCGAGGGATTGGATCTCTCCCAGCCCAAGAAGAAGAAGAAGACCCGCAAGCCGCCGCGGGGCAAGAAGCCCACGGCCACCCAGGCCGCGGAGGACGACTCCGACTCGGACTCCGACTCGTCCGACACCTCGGCGACCACCACCCCGGCCGACACGGGCACGGCGACGTCCGCTCCCGCGGCTCCCGCGGCGCAGGACTCCTCCGCCAACCAGGGCGGCATGGGGTTGGACCTGACGGCGGACACGCCCAGCCAGCCCAAGGCCGCGCCCACCATGTCCTTCGACGCGGTGGACGTGTCCGGCAAGAGCGGTGACCGTCAGCGCCTGGACGTGGCCATCGCGCTCTTCAAGAACGAGGAGTACGAGAAGGCGGCGATGAGCTCCTTCGAGATGCTCCAGGACGCCAAGCTCGCCGGCCTCCACATGGAGGCGCGCTACGTGATGGCCAAGGCCCTCTACCGCATGGGCCTGTACCACTCGTCGCTGGGCGAGTTCTCGAAGATCCTCGCCGTCGGTCCCGAGACGAAGTTCTTCCGCACCAGCCTGGAGTGGCTCTTCTTCATCAGCCGCAAGACGAAGAACGAGACCGTCATCCTGGATGAGATCGCCCGCTACGCGAACCAGGAGTTCCCCGAGCGCTTCCGCAGCGAGTTCCACTACCTGCTGGCCCGCTACCACTTCGTGCGTGGCCGGGCGTTGGATCAGGTGGGCCGTGCCGAGGACGCGGACAAGAGCTTCAACGAGGTGAAGCGGCTCACGCTGCTCATCCCCAAGACGGACGTCTTCTACCCGCGCGCCAAGTACCTCGAGGGCCTGGCCTTCTTCCGCTTCGGCAACCGGGCCACCAGCGCGGCCGCCAGGCGCACGGACATCAACACCGTGGGCGCCATCGAGGCCATGAAGGAGATCATCCGCGTCACCCGCTCCGGCGCGGGCCTGGACGCCGAGCAGGCCGCGGCCAACCAGAAGCTGCGCGAGCTGGCCTTCATGCAGCTGGGCCGTACCCACTACGGCATGCAGCAGAACCGCTACGCCCTCTTCTATTTCAACAAGGTGGAGCGCGGCACGTCGCAGTGGCTCGAGTCCATGTTCGAGTCCAGCTGGGCCAACTACCGCGTGGGCCAGTACGAGCAGGCCCTCGGTAACCTCATCACGTTGTCCTCGCCCTTCTTCCGCGAGGAGTACTTCCCCGAGGCGATGATCCTCAAGGCGGTCATCTATTACGAGAACTGCCGCTACCGGGAATCCAGCCTCATCCTCCAGGACTTCGAGCGCACCTACCTGCCGGTGCATGATCAGCTGGAGCTGATCACCAAGAAGCAGCTGGAGGCCAGCGAGTACTACGGCGTGCTCTCCGACGTGCAGAAGAAGAACAAGGAGGGGCTGGAGAAGGGGGAGACGGACGTCATCCTCGAGCGCATCCTCCGGCTGGCCCTCACGGACCAGGACTTGAAGAAGACGAACGAGTCCATCCTCGAGCTGGAGACGGAGATGGACACCTTCGGCGAGAAGGGTGACACCTTCCGCTACTCCGAGCTGTCCAAGCAGCTGCTCGAGGGCCTGAAGACGCAGCGCACCAGCCTCATCGAGAAGGCCGGCATCATGGCCAAGGGCAAGCTGGAGGCGGAGCTGGTGGCGCTCAAGCAGCTGCTGGCCAACGGTCTGCGCATCAAGTTCGAGACCGTCACCAAGGAGAAGGAGTTCCTGGAGGAGCAGCTCAAGGCCGGCGGCAAGACGGCCATCGTCAAGAAGTACAGGTACTCGGTGGCAGTGGCGGATGACCAGCTCTACTGGCCGTACGAGGGCGAGTACTGGCGCGACGAGCTGGGCACCTTCCAGTACACCATGACGAAGGGCTGCATCCAGCGCGACACCGCCAACCGGACCATCCAGGCCAGCGAGACCAACTGAGCCCGGACTCCCAGTGACTCAGGGGCTGGATCCGAGTGGATCCGGCCCCTTTTCGTTTGCCACGAACGTGTAAGATGGTGCCGTCATGGCCACCAAGCTCATCACCATTGCGTTCGACGTGATGGGGAGCGACCACGGCCCCGCGGAGGTAGTCAGGGGCGCCGCGCAGCTCTCGCTGGAGTCACCACACATCCACGCCTTGTTGGTGGGGGATCGCGCCCTCATCGACGACGCGCTCGCCGAGACCAAGCACAGTGGCGAGCGCATCTCGGTGCAGCACGCCTCCGAGCACATCGGCATGGACGAGAAGCCCGGCGAGGCGCTGGCGCGCAAGCCGGACGCGTCCGTGTCCGTGGCGGCGCGGCTGGTGGCCGAGGGCGAGGCGGATGCGCTCGTGTCCGCCGGCAACACGGGCGCCTGCGTGCTCTCGTGCGCCCGGCACTTCCAGTTGCTGCCCGGGGTGCGGCGCGCGGCGCTGGCGGCCGTGTACCCCACCCGCGACAGGCATGGGGAGAAGGCGGATCCGTTCTCGCTCATCCTGGACGTGGGCGCCACGGTGGAAGCCACCGCCGAGGACCTGGTGACGTTCGCGGTGATGGGGGCGGCGTACGCTCGCATCATCTCACGCAACGAGAATCCCAAGGTGGCCCTGCTGTCCAACGGCACCGAGCCCAACAAGGGCCCGCGCCAGGTGGTGGAGGCGCACGCGGCGCTCTCGGCCATGGCGGGGCTGAAGTTCATCGGGAACGTGGAGGGCGTGGACATTCCCAAGGGCACCGCGGACGTGGTGGTGACGGACGGCTTCGTGGGCAACGTGTGCCTGAAGATGCTCGAGGGCGTGCACGATACGGTGGTGGAACTGGCCCAATACGCCTACAAGGAGAGCCTGCGCTGGCGTGCGGGCCTGGCGATGCTGTCCGGGGGCATCCAGCGCATCAAGGACATCACCGACTGGGAACAGTACGGGGGCGCACCGGTGCTCGGCTTCGATCGCATCTTCATCAAGGCGCATGGCCGCTCGAAGGCCCGGGCCATCTCCAACGCCGGCAAGGTGGCCGCCAAGGCGGTGGCCCATGAGTTGGGCAAGGCCATCCAGCAGGGTCTGGCGCGGTGAGTCTTCCGGATCGCATCGATCCCAGGCCCCCGCGGCGCATCTACCGCTGGGACCTGGACAAGACGTACCTGCAGACGGAGTTCGACTCGCTCCGGGATCTGCTGCGCACCGCCTTCCAGAAGGCCCACGAGAAGCAGGCCGTTCCGGGTGCGTCCGCGCTCATCCGCGAGCTGGCCTCCAACGGGGACTCGCGGCTGTGCATCGTCTCCGGAAGCCCCAAGCAGCTGCGCTCGGTGTTGGAGGAGAAGCTCAAGCTGGACGGGGTGGTGTGGGACGAGTTTGTCCTCAAGGACAACGTGGGCAACCTGATGCGCGGGCGCTTCCGGGCCCTGCGCGGGCAGGTGGGCTACAAGCTGCCCGCCATCCTGGAGAGCCGCGCCAACGCGCCCGTGGAGGCCGAGGAGGTGCTCTTCGGCGATGACGCCGAGGCGGATGCCTTCATCTACTCGCTCTACGCGGACATGATCGCCGGGCGCGTGGACGAGCGGGTGCTGCAGCAGATTCTGGATGCGGCCGCGGTGTACCCGGACGAGGCGAAGCGGGTGCTCACCGCGTGGAAGAAGACGCCGGTGGCGGATCCCGTGCGGCGCATCTTCATCCACCTGGACCGGCTGACGCCGCCCGCGCACTTCGCCAACTACGGCCCGCGCGTGGTGCCCGTCTTCAACTACTTCCAGGCCGCGCTGGTGCTGCTGGCCGACGGGCACCTGACGGCCCCGCAGGTCATCAAGATCGCCGTGGAGATGGTGCAGTCGGCGGGGCACAACATCATCACCCTGTCCAACTCGTTCCAGGATCTGCTGCGCCGGGGCCTGCCGCTGCAACAGGCGGCGGCGGCGCTGGTGCAGGCGCTGGAGGGGCCCAACGCGCTCATCCAGGCGCTGCGGCCGATGCCGGACATCATCTCCGCCTTCACCAAGCGGCTGGCCGCGCTGGGCACGCCGCCCCCGCCGCCCCCGGCCCAGGCGGTGGACTACCTGGAGCTCATCCACCACGCCCTGCCGCGGACGCACAAGGGGCGCAAGACGCAATGAGGGCCATCGTCACGGG
This sequence comes from Archangium violaceum Cb vi76, assembly GCF_000733295.1. Classification (GTDB taxonomy): domain Bacteria; phylum Myxococcota; class Myxococcia; order Myxococcales; family Myxococcaceae; genus Archangium; species Archangium violaceum. Next base: position 69,122 of record NZ_JPMI01000096.1, read on the forward strand.
TGCCCATGGCACCGTCGGCTCACGGCTGTGCGAGGACCTGCGGCGCCACGGTGTCGAGGTGTTCTGCTGGGACCGGGACAGCGTCCCGGTGGACGACTACTGGGCCATGGAGCGCTTCGTGCGCTCGGTGGCGCCGGACGTGCTCTTCCACCTGGCCACGGCCTCGCGGCCCACGGGACGGGCCAACGAGTCGTGGCTCATCAACTACGAGTGGACGAGCGAGCTGGCGTGGCTCACCCGGCAGCTCGGCGTGCGCTTCGTGTTCTCCAGCACGGCGATGGTGTTCTCGGACCAGGCGCGCGGGCCCTTCACGGTGGACTCGGAGCCGGAGGCCCCCGAGGGCTACGGGTACGAGAAGCGGCGCGCCGAGACGCGGGCCTTCGAGCAGAACCCCGAGGCCCGGGTGGTGCGGCTGGGGTGGCAGATCGACGAGCGGCCCTCGGGCAACAACATGGTGGCCTCGCTGGAGGCGCAGATGCGCGAGCGGGGCAGGGTGGAGGCGAGCACGCGGTGGTTTCCCGCCTGCTCCTTCCTGGATGACACCGTGAGGGCGCTCCAGGCGCTCGCGTGGGCCGAGCCGGGGCTCTACCTGCTCGACGCGAACGAGCGGTGGACGTACCACGAGATCGTCCTCGCGCTGAACGAGCGGCTCGGTGGCCGGTGGCGGGTGGAGCCCACCGAGCACTTCGTCTTCGATCAGCGGATGATGGACGACCGGGTGGTGCTGCCCTCGCTCAAGGCCCGGCTGCCGGGCCTGCGCTGAGGCCCGGCCTTCGGGGAGCGCGTGGCTCAGGTTCCGGTGTGGGGCAGGGAGGCGATGTTGGAGGCGCGGCTGAGCTGCTGCTGGGGCCGGCCCTGGGCCTCCATCATCAGATGCTTGACGATGTTGCAGACGCGGCGGCCCTCCTGCTCGTTGATGTTCTGGCCCTCGATGACCGAGCGCTTGAACTCGATGCCACTGAGCACGCCGGAATTCTCGATGATGCCGAGGCTGAGCGTCTTGTTCAGGAAGTAGTAGAGCAGACCGAGAACGATGCCCAGGCCGAAGAACCCGCCGAGCGCCACGCCGATCGCCACCGCGACCTGCCACGGCTTGGCGTAGCCGAAGTACGCGGAGCTCAGGTTGGCCAGCGGAATCACCCGCTGCTGGAAGCCCGCCAGCGAGCCCGCCTCGAAGTAGACCGTGTCACGATCGACCCGCAGGGTCGTGGTCGCGTCGATGCCCAGCACCGACAGCAGCCAGGAGAAGAAGCCCTCCTGCCGCCCCACGATGGAAACGTAGATGCCATCCGCGCCCGGCGTCTCGGTCGCGGTCCACGACTTGATCACAAGTGCCATGAATCCCCCTCACCGCTCACGTGGAACGTGAACGTGGGCCCTCCCATAGCCGCCCGGTTCTCCGGGTGTCAAATCCCCAACGGGTTTCTCACGCCGGCACCGCGTTCCCCGGCTCGGGAGTGCCCGAGGAGGCTCGCGGGATGGGCAGGGTGATGCGGAAGGTACTGCCCCGTCCCACTTCGCTCTCCACCGTGATGTCGCCCCCCATGCCCGTCACGATGCCATGGCAGATGGAGAGCCCCAGCCCCGTTCCCGTCCCCACCGGCTTGGTGGTGAAGAAGGGATCGAAGATGCGGTCGCGGAGCTCGGGGGCGATGCCACACCCGGTGTCCTGGACCTCGATGACGACCCGCCCGGCGATGGCGCGCAGCCTCACGCGCACCTCGTTCTCGCCGGGCAACCCGTCGGGGACCGCCTGGGCGGCGTTGATGAGCAGGTTGAGCAGCACCTGCCCCAGCCGCCCCTCGCTCGCGCGCACCAGCGGCACCGGCTCGAAGTCCTTCACCAGGCGCGCGCGGTGGCGCAGCTCGTTGCGCACCAGCCCCAGGCTCGATTCGATCACCGCTCGCACGTCCACGTCGGAGAGCTGCTCGCCCTCGTCGCGTGAGAGCGTCCGCAGGTCGCGCACGATGTGCCGCACCCGCTCCGCTCCCTGCTTCGTCTCGCGCAGCACGTCCTCCAGCTCCCGCAGCCGATCCTCCGGGAGGAGCTCCCCGAGCAGCTGGCACTCCTCCTCGAGGAAGCCGAGGTTGGAGAGCACGAAGGCGAGCGGGTTGTTGATTTCATGCGCCACGCCCGCGGCCAGGGTGCCCACGCTCGCCAGCCGGTCCGCGAGCAGCAGGCGCGCCTGCATCTGCTTGCGCTCGGTGATGTTGCGCGCGCTCACCACCGTGGCCGGCTCGCCGTCGAAGAGCAGCCGCAGGGCGCTCAGCTCCGCCGTCATCACCTGGCCGCCCGTCCGGAGGAAGCGCACCTCGCGAATGGTCGCGGGGCCCTGCTCGAGCGAGCCCTCGAGCACGTTGGCCGCCGCGCCCCGGTCATCCGGGTGGATGAGCTCCAGCAGGGACCGCCCGGCGAGCTCCTCCAGCGAGCGCTGATCCAGGAAGGTGAGCCCCGCCGGGTTGATGTAGAGCAGGTTGCCCTCGCGGTGCGCGAAGATGGCCTCGGGCAGCCCCTCGATGAGCGCGCGGAAGCTCTCCTCGGAGCGGCGCAGCGCCTTCTCGGCGTGCTTGCGCGCGGTGATGTCGATGGACACGCCTCCCAGCAGCCGGCGGCCGTTCGCATCCCGCAGGGTGAATTTGTGGCTGAGCCAGTGGTACTGCGTCCCATCCGGCGAGGGCACCACCTGCTCGGACTGGAGGGGCTGCCCGCTGGTGAGCACGGCCTGGTCCTCCCGCTTCAGCCGCGCGGCCGCCGTGGGAGGCAGCAGCTCGGAGTCCTCCAGTCCCCACATCGACTCCGCGTCGCGTTGGAAGAAGCGGGCACACGGCTCGTTCACCCACACCCGCCGGCCCTCCTCGTCCTTCATGTAGGCCAGCACCGGGCTGTGGTTCATGAAGGAGTGGAAGAGCTCCTGGCTTTGCTGGAGCGCGGCGAGCGTGGCGGCGAGCTCGTCCACCAGGGACTGCTTGGCCTCGAACTCGGCGGCGTTGCTCAGCGCCGCTCCCAGCAGCCGGCCCATCATCTCGAGCGTCCGGACGTCGAGGTCATCGTAGGCGTTGGGCTCGGAGTAGCTGACGTTGATGGCCCCCACGGTGCTGCCCACCCGGCGCAGCGGGACGATGATCATCGAGCGGATGCCCGTGGTGCGCGTGGCGGACACGTTCACCCGGGGGTCGTTCTCGGTGTCCCGGGTGTGGAGCACCTCGCCGCGCAGGATGCTCATCCCCGTGATGCTCTGGGCGAGCTTCAGCCGGAAGCCACGATGCGGCATCGAGGTGCCGTGCGTCACCTGGTAGACGAGCTCGTCGCCCTCGGCCAGGGCCACCGCCGTTCCGGACGCACCACACAGCCGCATGGCGCGCTCGGCGATGAGCGACATCACCTTCTCCAGCTCGAGGCCGGCGTTCGCGATCTCGCTCTGCGTCTGGATGATGGCCGAGAGCCGGTCGTGCACGTCCCGGGAGTGGGGATCCTCCAGGGGGGCCTGCATCCCGATCCGCCTGCGCCGGGCGAGCCACTCGAGCCGGGTCTGGAGCTGGGCGGGCTCGAAGGGCATGAGCAGGAAGTCATCCACCGCCGCGGCGAGCAGCGCGTCCAGCGGCACCTGCTCCGCCGACGCGGTGACGAGCGCCAGGAGGAAGGGCCGGGGCCGCATCTCCGAGGTGCGCAGGCGGGCCATCTCCTCGGCCAATGCGAGGCCCGTGCCCACCACCAGGACTCCTTCCACGCCCTGGAGCCGCGGGTCCGCCTGCTCGACCGCCGTGGCATGGCGCACCCCGTATCCCCAGTCCGAGAGGAGCCGGCCCACGGAGCACCCGGGGTGCGGACTGACGAGGAGCAATTCCATGTGCTCGCGATGGGCAGGCATCCAAGCAGTCCAGGTCCGCGAAGGCGGGCGGTGCCGGGCGGGTATCATTCTAGCTCCTGGGCCCCAGGAGGAATAGGGCTTCCCTTGGGACCCGCGAGAGCGGGCATGCGAGCAACCGGCCCGTTCGCTCACGCCGCCTGCTGGGCGTTCTTGCGGTGCTCCTCCATGGTCTTGTGGCGCCCGAGGTAGTGCCCGAAGGCCTGGAGCATCCCGTCCCCGTCCTGCAACTTGCTCAGGCAGATGGAGCGCTTGCCCTTGAACAGGCCTCCTCCCTCGAGCTGCACGTCCAGGTACTTCTTGAACAGGCGCTCCTCGGTGGTGGCGGACTTCACCTGCTCGAGGCGGACGGGCTCCTCCCACTCCGTGCAGCTCACCTGCGCGTAGTCCAGGTGGACCTCCAGCCCGGCCTCCTTGCCCTGGAAGGTGAGGGCGGGGAAGTGCTTCTCCACGTGCTGCCGCTCCTCGTCGGTGGACGGCACGTACCGGTAGGCGAGCACCAGGTCATGCGCCTTGGAGAATCGCTCCTCGTACGCGCCCCACAGCCGGGCCTCGATGGCCTCCGCCTCCAGGATGGCGCTCACCCAGGAAACGCGGGTGGGCTCGAGCAGCACCTTCACCACGTCGTCCTGGGAGAGCGTCTCACCCACGTTCTCCAGGCGCGCGGCGAGCGGAGGGTGGGAGTCGAACGGGTGCGGCGTCACCGAGCCATGCAGATCTCCGTGCACGGCCTCGGAGCTGGCGTACTGCGCGAAGCCGAGCGCGACCCGCTGCGCGATGGCCACGCTCCGCTGCTGCTCTCCGCGGGCGAAGAGGTCCGCCTCCACGCGGTCACGGAAGCTCGCGTACGCGCCCACCTTCACGAGCGAATGCGCGATGTCCCGGCCCGATGTGACACCCGCGGCGAGCCGGTCCGCGGCCAGCTCGCTCGCGCGCCGGCTGCGCCCGAGCGACAGCTCTAAGAGCCCGCGGTAGGCCACCATGAAGTGGAAGATGGGCAGCGTGAGCAAGCCCTCGCGCAGCGCCTGGAGGTAGTTGCCGAAGCGCGCGAGCATGGGCGCGAGCCGCTTGCCGTGGCCCGTGTCTCCTCCGAGCAGGTGCCCCATCTCGTGCGCCAGCACCGCGTCCGCCTCGGACTTCTCGAGCATGCGCAGCAGGGACAGGCTCACGTAGAGCGTCCGGCCGGTGAGCTTCCGCTCTCCGACCTGCACCTCGCTCTCGGTGACGAAGAAGTTGGTGTCGATGCCGGCGAGGATGTGGTCCGGCGGCTGCGTCTTCAGCTTCTCGCACAGTTGGCGCACGTGGGCCCAGAGCTCCGGCGCGTGCGACGGCTCGATCACCTCCGCCTCCACCTCGAAGTCCATGGCGGGGCGGCGGAAGATGGCGGCCACCACCTGGAAGAGGGCGAAGGCCGCCAGCAGACCGATGATGCCGATGAGCTTCGGGTAGTAGCGGTTGAACCACACCGCCGTCACCCAATAGGACAGCCACACGGCCAGGGCTCCCTGGGCGAGCGCCTGCAACGCTCCGGTGACCCGGAGCACGTTCCAGCCCACCACGAAGCTGCCGTACTGGAAGGGCCGCGAGATGAACGCCGCCAGCGCGCACATCAGGGCGATCATCCCGGAGGCGAGCCCCAGCAACACCGAGCCCAGTGCCAGCAGGCCCATCAAATCGAACTGCTCCAGGTCCGAACACGCCTCACCGAGCTTGTTGCGGAACCCCGCCAGCTCCTCCGACGTCGAGAGACAGGCCTCCGAGGCCGGGACGGTTCGGAAGAACTCCAGCAGTTCCTGCCGCATCGCTTCCTCGAGCGAGGTGTCCTGGGTGAGCTGGCTCTCGATGGCGGTGAGGAAGGTCTGGTCGAAGCGCGAGGTGGCGTGGCTGGAGAACCAGAGACCGAAGAGGGGGAGCGCGAAGAGCCAGAGGGCGGGCAGCGCGTAGACGCGGAGGAAGCCGGGAAGGTTCATGGCGGGCGGAGGAATGGAAGAAACTCCGACCCTATCGCGTGGACTGGCGCCCTGGGGAGCCCCCTGGCTCCGGACTACTTGTGCTCGGGCTCTGGATCGGACCCGGAGCCCGGCTCGGACATCAGCCGGTGCAGCTGGACCTTGGCGGGATCCGGAAGCACCCGGGCCACGGCGGCCTGGAGCCGCGTCTTGACCGAGCCGGCGAAGACCTTCTGCTCGCCGGCCATCATCGCCTTGAAGCCCTGGCGCGCGACCTGGGCCGGATCGTCCTTCTTCTGCTGGCCGACCCGGGTGTCATCCATGCCCGCGCGGTGGAAGAAGTGGGTCTCCGTGGGGCCCGGCAGGAGCGCGGTGACACTGACGCCCGCGTCGGCGAGCTCGTTGCGCAACGCTTCCGAGAACGACAGCAGGAAGGCCTTGGAGGCGCCGTACACCGCCTCGAAGGGCGCGGGCATGATGGCCGCGATGGACGAGGTGAAGAGGATCCGGCCGCTGCCGCGCTTCACCATGTCCCGGGCCACCCGCTTGGCCAGGTGGACCGCCGAGGTGACGTTCAACTGGATGAGGTTGAGCTCGTCCTTCAGCTTCGTCTCCGTGAACTCGCCGCCCACGCCAACGCCCGCGTTGATGGCGATGGCATCCACGGGCCGGCCGAGCGACTGGATCTTCGCGTAGAGCCGCTCGACACCGTCGTAGGTCGCGAGGTCGACCTTCAGGCTCTCGATGTGGGCGCCATTCGCGAGGCTCCGCGCGGCCTCCGTGATGCCGTCGTCCTCGGCGGCGATCAGCACGTCGAAGCCGTTCTGGGCGAACTGTCTGGCCAGCTCGTAGCCGATGCCGCTGGAGGCACCGGTCACGACGGCGAACTGTCTGGGGTTTCCCTGGGTCGACGAAGCCATCAGCCCTCTCCTGGTGTGGAGGCAAAGACGCTTCGCTCAATGTTCGGCGGGCCCCTCCATCTGGCCACGGCCCCTCATCGGGCAGCAAGGCGGGCGGACGAGGGAGCGATGGACTCCCTCCCCGCTTTCTCCAGCGGGAGGTCCAGCGAGGATGGTCCGGCTCAGGGGTCCACGCAGGTGAAGCTCTCCGCGCGCGTTTCGTCTCCCGAGCCGTTGTAGCGCGGATAGCGCGGGTACTTGCACACGGGCCGTGACAGGACGGACTCCCCCGTGGCGCTCCGCTTGTGAGCCACCAGCTTCGCCTGGGAGGGCGGCACTCCACGCTCCACCCAGCCCTCCAGCGCGGAGAGGAGATCCACCTGGGACGGTCCGGCGCCTCCACTGCAGTGATTGACGCCCGGGGCGGGGAAGTACTCGACGAAGGTATCCGCGGCTTCCAGTCCTCCCGCCGCGCGGACCAGCGCTTCGTAGTACGCGGCCGTGCCCCGCCAGGTGATGATTCCGTCCGAGCCACCATGTCGCAGGATGAGCTTGCCGCCGCGAGCCCGGAAGCGGCTCAGGTCCGTGTCGTTGGCGGAGACCCGTGCCGTCACCGCGTCGACACGGGCACGCCACTCGGAGGGCTTGAAGGTCAGCGCGTCGAAGGACGCATCCTGGGTGATGAAGTAGCGGATCATGTCCTGGGAGAAGCGATGGCCCGCCGAGCGCCCGAGGTTCCCGTCCGCGGAGAGCCACGGGGCCCAGCCGCCGGGGTCCACCGCGTCGCCTGGGCCCCAACCCAGGTGCAGCGTCTTTCCGTCGACCACGTAGGGCGCGGCGAGCGCGCGGGCCGAGGCCACCTGGGCCGGCGTGAGGCAGTCGTCGCCGCTGGCTCCCTGGCACTGGAGGACGGCGGGATCGAACTGGCAGGCGGACGGGTGGGAGATGACGCCGTCGGCGAGGCCATCCTTCGCGTCACACGCCGCGAGCAGCGCCCGGCCCAGATTCGCGAGCTGTGCGCGCGAGGGCATGGCGCCAGGTTGGATGAGCCGCTGGGTGTGGTGGTTGAACGCGAGCATCATCTCCACGAAGTCGTAGGCCGGGGCGTGGACGATGATTCCGTCGAAGTCCTCGGGCCAGCGCTGCGCGGCGATCAGCCCCTCGCGGCCTCCATTGGAGCAGCCCTCGAACCACGTCTTCGTGGCGTCACGGCCGTAGTGCTCGCGGATGAGCGCCCGGGCCACGGGCAGCACGCGGTGGACGGACAGGAAGGCGAAGTCGTCGAGTCTGGCGGGGTCCGCCGCGAACGAGCCATCCAACGCGCCTCCGGTATGGCCCCCGTCCGAGGCGACGGAGGCATAGCCCCTGGAGATGTATTCATCCCCGGGGATGATGAAGCCGTCATAGCCACCACCCCCGTTGTAGACCGTGCGGCCATTCCACGCGGTGGGCAGCCGCACCTCGAAGTGGAGCGAGGGCGGCAGCATGCCCTTCACCTCGCAGTACTCCGGCAAGGCACTGGTCGCGGCCTTGAGGGTGGCGCCGGTGAGCGTTGCCCCCTCCACGGTCCTGACGCGCAGGCCTTCGCAGAGCCTCCGCTGGGACACCGCGGGAGGAGGCGGATGCGTGCACGTGGCCGCGCTCAGCAGGAGGAGGACGAGTGCGGGCGGAAGGGTCCGAGGGCTCTGTCGCATTCCCCGAGCCTACGCGTGGGGCGAGCGTCAATTGAATGGCCTGGCGCTCTGGTACTCCTCGGCGCTCGGCGGGTACTCGGACCAGAAGTACAGCGTGCCCGAGTGGCCCATCAGCGTCTCCTGCTTACCGGCCGTGTCCGCGTCGGAGACATGGTTGGCTTGCTGACCCCGGGGCTCTTCGAGCCGTTCTTCTGGACCCTGGGCGACCCCTATGCCGGGTACGTGTATCCCCAGACACCTCCGCCCTTCAGGTTTGATCGGGTCCTCTCGAAGCTGAACGGGCTGGATTTGAAGCTCGTCGGAGCGCCCCCCGCGAAGTGAACGAGCCTGCCTCCGGTGTCAGTGTCGAGCGGCGGCATGCGAGGCCGCGAGCTGGCCGCTCAGCACGGGCAGCGCCACCTTCACCGCCACGGTCAGCACCATCAGCCCGAAGGCCCAGATGCCCGCGGTGATCTTCCACTCGGTAAGGGTAGGTACGTACTCCACCACCTCGTGCAGGGTGCTCGGGACGAAGCCAGGGATGATGAGGCCCATGCCCTTTTCAATCCACACGCCCGCGAAGGCCAGCGCACACGCCAGGTTGAGCAGCCCCACATGCCTCCGCGTGGCCGGTAGGTGCACCAGCACCGCCGCGGTGATGTTGAGCGCCACCGCCGTCCAGATCCACGGCACCAGCGCGTGGTGCCCGTGCGAGCCGAAGAACAGGTAGCGCACCGCCGTGGCATGCGAGCCGCCCGTGTAGAAGGCGGTGAACAGCTCCGAGCCCAGCATGAACAGATTGAGGAGCACCGTCACCCGCATCACCGACGTCAACGTGCGCAGCGGGCCCTCGCCGATGGGCAGCCCCGTGAAGCGGCGGATGACCTGCAGCAGCACGATGACGAACGCCGGGCCGGTGATGAACGCCGAGGCGATGAACCGTGGCGCCAGCAGCGCCGAGTTCCAGAACGGCCGCCCCCCGAGTCCGCTGTAGAGGAACGCCGTCACGCTGTGGATGCTGATGGCCCAGAAGATGGAGAGGAAGACGAACGGCAGGTACCACTGTTTGCGCGGCTTGCGGCCGAGGAAGCGCATGTAGAGGAGATAGCCGCAGATGTGCAGATTGATGAGCAGGTAGCCATTGAGCACCACCACGTCCCAGGTGAGCATGGACACCGGCCAGTTGAACCGGCCAATCCCTGGCAACAGGTGCCACGCCCGCTCCGGGTGCCCCATGTCCACCACGATGAACAGCAGGCAGATGGCGATCGCCGCGATCGCCAGCAGCTCGCCAATCAGCGTGACGTCGTGCATCTCGTGGTCGTGGTACAGGTACGCGGGGATGACCATCATCACCGCGCCCGCCGCCAGTCCCACCCCGAAGGTGAAGTTGGCGATGTACAGGCCCCACGAGACATGGTCACTCATCCCCGTGAGGGCCATGCCCTCGGCCAGTTGGTGCGCCCAGGCATTGGCACCCACCAGCGCGATGGCCGTGAGCACCGTCATCCACGTGTAGAAACGCCAGCTCCCGTCCGTGCTCATCCACAGGAGCCGGCCCAGGAACCGCGGGTAGTCGAGCAGGTGACGGGTCGCGGTCATGGCTCACTTGTCGAAGAAGTAGAAGAAGCGGGGGCGCGTCCCGAGCTCTTCCTTGAGCACGAAGACGCGCTTGTTCTCGAGCACCCAGCGGATGGGGCTCTTCGGATCCAACAGGTTGCCGAACACCCGTGCCCCCGTGGGACACGCCTCCAGGCACGCCGGCAGCCGGCCCGCCCGCGTACGGTGCAGGCAGAAGGTGCATTTCTCCACCACGCCCTGCGGACGCACGCGGTTGGAGAGGTAACCCTGGTCCGGGTTGAGCTCCTCCGGCGGAATCTCCGGCTTCGTCCAGTTGAAGCGCCGCGCGTGGTAGGGGCACGCCGCCTCGCAGTACCGGCAGCCGATGCACCAGTTGTAGTCCACCACCACGATGCCGTCCGGCTCCTTCCACGTCGCCTGCACCGGGCACACCTTCACGCACGGCGCGTTGTCGCACTGGTGGCACTGCACCGGCAGGTAGTACTTCCCCTCGGCCGGCACCGGGTGGTCGTAGTTCGCGTTGCCGTGCTCCAGGTCCAGGCTGCCCTGCTGCATCTCCAGCACCCGGATGTACGAGTTCCCCGTGCTCCGGTCGTGATTGTTCTCCTGGTGGCACGCCTCGGCGCACCGGCGGCAGCCGATGCACACGCTCAGGTTCAGCGCATAGCCGAACGACACGCCCTCCTGTGGCGGCAGATCCTTGATGTCCACGTCCCGGCCGTACTTCTGTTTCGCCTCGGCCTTCAGGTGGACGAGGATCCGCGCCATCTCGTCGCGCGTCAGCTCCTTGTAGTGCTTCTGGAGGAATTCATCGACGGTCAGGTCCTTCGACCACTCGGTGAGCGGCGCCATCGCGTGCGCGAAGGCCGCGGCCCCGAGCGTGGCCCCGGCGCCCTTCATCACGGTGCGGCGGGAGAGGATGTCACTCATGGCCTCGGGCCTCCTTCGTGTCCGTCCCGCCCTGTGCGGCCGGGTGGCGCGGAGGCATCACCGGATGCCCTCCCGCGTACTTTGGCGAGTGCGGATCGTGGCAGCTCACGCAGTGGTTCCGCGTGCGGTCTCCCCGCGACAGGTCCCAGTAGCCCGTCATGCCGCCGTGTGCCCCCGCCTTGAAGTCCCGGTACTGCGGCCCGTGGCACTGCGCGCACAGCGTCAGCGCCTCCGTCATCGGCAGCGGCTCGCCCGTGGCCAGGTGCAGCGAGCGCGGCTGGTTGGCCTGGTGGCACGAGGTGCAGGCGAGCTCACCATGGCGGAACTGGAGGCCCTGGTGGAACTCCTTCAGCTCCTCGGGCCGCGAGGGCATGGGCTTCGTCTCACGCAGCGAGTGGCAGCTCTCGCATGACACGCGAAGCGGCCGGCCCAGCGCGTCCTTCTGGTCGCTCTCCACCGAGGTGAGCTTCGCCGGCTGGTGGAGTGTCTCCCCGCCGGTGGGCGCCCCCGGGGGCGGTTGGAAGCGAGCGGGCTGATCCTTCCCGCAGCCGCCGAGCGCGAGCAATCCAGCGGCGAGCGCCGGGCGCATCCATCTGTCGAGAGGGGTCTCCACGGGCATCTGCGCAAAGCAGTGTCCGTGCCAGCACGGCTCGTCCCGTGGGCCCGCCTCGAAGAGGTCCCGGTTCGCTCGCCTGCCCGCGAAAACCCTGCATCCGGGAAACAGCTTTGGGCGCAGGCTTTGCGTCACCTCCGCCGTCTTCTCTCTCGGGCCGGGGTGGTCCGCCTCTTGCTCATGGCGCCTGTATGCCCATCAGCAGCCTGGTGCTCACCCTCGATGCCTCTCCCGAACTGAGGGCGAGCGCGCTTCGTGAAGTCGCTCGAGACCCGCGCATCACCCTGGGGCCGCCCCTGGAGGAGCGCTGGCTGCCGGTGGTGACGGAGACCGGCAGCCTTCCCGAAGGGGAGGCGCTCGCCGAGTCACTGAGGGATGTACCCGGAGTGAGCTTCGTGGACGTCGTGATGGTGGATTTCTCCGAGGAGGAGCGCTGAACATGGATCGCCGGGACTTCCTCAAGGGCACGGCCATGACGGCGGCGACGCTGGCCGCGAGCCGCCTCGCCTATGGCCAGGACAAGGCCGCCGGGACTCCGCCAGCGGCCGCACCGGGTGGCCAGGGCGTGCAGTGGGACAAGGCGCCCTGCCGCTTCTGCGGCACCGGCTGTCACGTGCAGGTGGGCGTGCAGAACGGCAAGGTGGTGGCCATCGCGGGGGATCAACAGGCGCCGGTGAACAAGGGCCTGCTGTGCGTGAAGGGCTACCACGTGGGGCTCGCCCTCTATGGGAGTGACCGGCTCACCACGCCGCTCCTCAAGAAGGGCGACAAGCACGTGCCCATCAGTTGGGAGGAGGCGATCGACATCGTCGCCCGCCGAGTGCTGAAGGACCCCAAGGGCTTCGGCATCTACGGCAGCGGCCAATGGACCATCCCCGAGGGCTATGCCGCCTCGAAGTTCGTCAAGGGAGGCCTCGGCTCCAACCAACTGGATGCCAACGCGCGGCTGTGCATGGCCTCGGCGGTGACGGGCTTCCTCGCCACCTACGGCGTGGATGAGCCCGCGGGCTGCTACGACGACCTCGACGCCTGCGACGTGCTCATCATGTGGGGCAACAACCCCGCGGAGATGCACCCGGTCCTCTTCTCGCGCGTCATCGACCGCCGCTCTCGCGGGGAGAAGGTGACGCTCATCGACATCGGCACGCGCAAGACGCGCACCAGCGGGTTCTGCGACCACTCGCTGCGTTTCAAGCCGAACACGGACCTGGCCATCGCGTGCGGCATCGCCCACCTGCTGGTGGAGAACGGCACCTACGACAAGGCCTTCGTCGAGGCGAACTGTGCCTTCCGTGCTCCCAGCGAGCCCGCCACGCTCGAGGGCAAGGCCATCACCTTCGAGGAATACCGTGAGCTGCTGAAGCCCTACACCCCGGAGAAGGTGGAGGAGATTTCGGGCGTTCCGGCGAAGGACCTGCGGATGCTCGCGGACCTGTTCGGCCGGCGCGACGTGCGCATCACCAGCCTGTGGTGCATGGGGATGAACCAGCACACCCGGGGCACGGCCATCAACAACCTGGTCCACGGGCTCCACCTGCTCAGCGGGCACTTCGGCAAGCCGGGCGACGCGCCCACGAGCCTCACCGGCCAGCCCTCCGCGTGCGGCACCGTGCGCGAGGTGGGAACGCTCGCCCATGCGCTCCCAGGCGGTCGCGTGGTGGCCAAGGCCGAGCACCGTGCGCAGATGGAGGAGATCTGGAACGTCCCCAAGGGCCGTCTCCACGACAAGCCTGGCTACCACACGCTGGAGATGTGGAAGCGTTTCTCCACGCCCACCGAGCAGGGCGGGGACATCCACACCATCTGGGTCCAGGTCACCAACCCCGCGCAGACACTGCCCAACACGCACAAGCTGGTGGATCCCAGCCGCAAGCTCGCCGACAAGTTCCTCATCGTCTCGGATGTCTATCCCTCGGCCACCGCGCGCATCGCGGACCTCATCCTCCCCTCGGCGATGTGGGTGGAGAAGAACGGCATGACGGGCAACTCCGAGCGGCGCACCCAGCAGTGGTTCAAGATGGTGCGGCCTCCCGGCCAGGCCCGTGACGACGCCTGGCAGCTCATCGCCGTGGCCCACCGGCTCCTCGCGCTCGGCTTCGAGGGCATGAAGGACAAGGACGGCCGCTTCCTCTTCGAGGTGAAGGGCAAGGATGGCAAGCCCGTGCCCCTCTGGGACTTCGCCCACTACTACGACGTCAACGTGGACGAGCACCTCTTCGAGGAGTACCGGAAGACGACTCGCATCAAGCACAAGGACCTGGCGCCCTATCCGGAGTACGTGAAGGCGCGCGGCCTGCGCTGGCCCGTGGTGCAGCAGCCGGATGGCGGTTGGCGCGAGACACGCTTCCGCTTCGCGGGCTTCGACGACCCCTATGTGAAGAAGGGGCGCGACATCCAGTTCTACCACTCGACCACGCACGACGACCGGGCGCAGATCTGGTTCAGCCCCTACGAGCCTCCTCCCGAGTCCCCCGACACCGAGTTCCCCTTCTGGCTGTGCACCGGCCGCGTCATCGAGCACTGGCACTCGGGCACGATGACCATGCGGATTCCGCAGCTCCAGCGCGCCATGCCCCAGGCCTATGTGGAGATGAATCGCGCGGATGCGCGGCGGCTCGGGGTGGGCAATGGGGATCAGGTGACGGTGGAGACGCGGCGCGGGAAGTTGGACCTGCCCGTGTGGATCGGCGGCCGCGGTGAGCCGCCCGAGGGCTCGCTCTTCGTCCCGTTCTTCGACGAGCGGTTGCTCATCAACGGGCTCACCCTCGACGAGCATGACCCGTTCTCCAAGCAGCCCGATTACAAGAAGTGCGCGGCGCGCGTGCGACGGCGTGAGCTCGTCGCGGAGAAACAGGGATGAGCCCCGAGGGTGGACAGGGCAGTGGGCTCGGGGCGCGCTGGCTCCACGTGGGAGCCGCCGTGGCGGTGGCGTTCGCGGCCACGGGTTTCTTCGCCGGCCTCCGTGCGCCGGAGATGCCGGAGCGTCCGGTGGCCTCGGATCCCCACGCACGACGGGCCGAGCGTGCTCCGAGCTACGGCGAGCTGCGCGAGCAGCGGCGGGGAGACAACGCGCGCATGTACGAGGGCGCCATCGAGTCGCTGTCGGAAGAGCCGTTTCCGGTGAAGCCCCTGCCCGTGGCCACCCCCGAGCAGCGCGCGCGGGCCGTGGCTCAGCGTCAGGGTCACCGCGCTTATGACGGGGCGCCGCCCACCATCCCCCATGAGATAGACCAGCGTGAGGTCCCCGGCTGTCTGGCCTGCCACGGAAAGGGGATGACGCTGGGCAACCGGGTGGCTCCGAAGATCAGCCATCCGCCGTACCAGAGCTGCACCCAGTGCCATGTGGTGGGGGACTCGCCGCGCCCGCTGGCCCCATACAAGGACATTCCGGGGAACGGTTTCGTGGGACTGGCCTCGGCGGGGAAGGGCGAGCGGGCGTGGCCAGGGGCTCCGCCGACCATGCCCCATCCGACGCTCATGCGGGACGATTGCGCGAGCTGCCACGGCCCTCGTGGTCTCCCCGGGCTGCGGACCTCACACCCCGAGCGGCTGAACTGCCAGCAGTGCCATGGGTCCTCGGCGCGGCTCGACCAGCGCGGTGGGGCAGGGGGGCCTGGTCTGGTCATGGAGGCGCGGCCATGAGTTCCCAGGTCACGCTCAGCCGCCGAGCGTTCCTCGGCTTGCGGCGGTGCGAGGAGGAGCCCAGGCCTCCCATGGCGCCGGCTCCCGTGTCCGCGCCTGTCGCTTCCGAGCCCGGCTTCTCGCTCGAGGCGTTCTATGCCTCCCGTGCACGCTCGGGCGAGGTGACGGGCCATGCGCTGCCGGTGTTTTCCTTGCGCGAGGGGCTCGCCGTTCCGCAGGAGGGCCTCCGCCGGATGGAAGTGCCGGTGGCGGGGATGAGCGTGCGGGTGCGTCCCCAGCTCTGCCTCGCGTGGCAGGGCTCGTTCTGCGGAACCTGCTCCGAGCGCTGCCCCGTCGAGGGCGCCATCGTCATCGAGTCGGGCCGTCCGAGCGTCGTGGAGGCGCGATGCAACGGCTGCGGCCTCTGCGTGCGGGCGTGCCCGGCTCCGCTCAACGCCCTCGAGCTCCTTCCTCCCCGCCAGCAGGTCCCAGCACCATGACGACAGGTATCCGCCTCGCGAATGTGTCTCCCGAGAACGCCGCGCTTCCCCAGTTGCAGGACGCGATCCTCGATCCAGAGACCCTGGCGCAGTTGTTCCGGGACATCCAACGCTGTGCCGTGGTGCACGAGGTGCTGCTCAAGGGGAGCGCCTCGTTGATGGCCTCCGAGAAGTCCGTCCAGCTCGATGACGCCGAGCTGGCGCTCCGGGAGAAGTGGGTCGTCGGCGTGCAGATCCGTTACTGGTACGAAGGCACGAACTGGTGGGACACGCTGATGCACACCCCCCGAGGGATCCGGTTGATCCGCATCGAGCACCGGCTCGGGGGGTAGGGCGCCTCACCCTCTACCGGCTGGACATCACGACGCGCGGCCAGGACTCGCTCAGACCCAGCGTGTCCGTGGTGCCAGTTGTCTTGAAAGGGGAGGTGCGCGAAACGCGCAACCCCTAGCTCGGCGGGTTGTAGTCGCGCCGGCCCCTCCGCGGCTCACGGGCGGAGGGGCCAGACGCGTGGAGAAGGAAGCCTCCGTGTCACAGCGAGATTTCCCACTCCTCCGCTACCGCACGCTGTGCCTCCGCCTCCTGTTCCCGCCCCAGCTTCTCCAGCAGCGTGGGCCACAACACCGGATGCGGCAGCCCCTCCGCGCACCGGCGCAGGCCCGCCTCGACCTCACCCAGGTCCGCCTCCGGCGGTACGGCCAGCAGCGCGAAGAAGCCGGGCACTTCCTCACCCTCCGGGGTCATCAGCCGGTACGTGTCCGAAGTGCGCACCGACAGGCGCGCCCCGCACGCCGCCAGCGTCTCGTACATCCTCTCGATGGCCTCATCGCCCGGGCCCACGCCGTCCAGCGCGAAGACGCTATACCTGCCCGGCCGGAGCACCTCCACGACGGGGTACAGCCAGGAGTGCTCCTCCTCCTCCCCTTCGGCGGGGCCCTCGTTGAGCGGCGTGGCGTCGAAGGCCACGGTGTCTCCCACGTGCTGGGCGGAATCCGGCATGGCGATGGAGACCACGCGTGCGGTGACGGGCCCGGTGCGCCGCGCCCACACCTCCGTGAAGGTTCCGTCCGGCTCGGTGTAGCGCAGCCGGCACGCCTCCCACTCCTCCTCCACCGGGCCCGAGTCCTCTTTCAGCTTGAAGCCGAGCCGCGAGGCGGACGCGCGCACCACGTCCCAGCGCCCGAGCAGGGTGGCCACGAGCATCCGGTCCCAATCGTGCGGCCCGGGCTCCGTCCAGCGGGCCACGGCGTCATCCAGCCGCGCCAGGGCCCGCTCCCGCTCGCCCGTGTCGCGCTCCAACGCCGCGAGTGTCAGGGTGGTCCCGCGCAGCTCCGGATCGAGCTCCAGCATCGCGCGCAGCGGGGCCTTGGCGGCCGCTTTCTCTCCCGACTCGAGCGCGGCCCGGGCCCGCAGCCGGTACGCCTCCACGCGAAGGGGCGTGTCTCCGGACGCGTTCAGCACCGAGTCCACCAGGGCATGCAGTTCCGTGAATCGCCGCCGCTCGAGCAGGTTCATGCCGAGCTCCCGCACGACATCGGGAGTGGGGTGCGCGTCCGCGTCCAGCAGCGAGCGCAGCGCCACCTCCGCCTCTTCGCCGCGGCCCAGTTGCTCCAGCGCCTTCGCCTGGGCACGCACGAGCGTTGCCCGCTCCCCGGGCCAGCGTGTCCGCGCCGCGTCGAGCAGTCGGAGCACGTCCTCGGGACCCTTCTCCGCCTGGTCGAGCAGCGCCGCGGCTGACTCTGGAAGCTCGGGCGGACGCTCGGACGTGAGGGCCTCGGCCCGCGCCCGCAGATGGCGCAGCGTCTCGTCCGCGCCCAGGGGCTTGCGCAGCCGGGGCACGAGCGCCTCGAGCCTCGCGCATGCGTGCAATGCGGATTGCGGCTGGCCTCGCTTCAGTGCGGCCTCGGCGCGCTGCTCCTCGATGCGGACCGCTCCGCGGATGGCTCCCGTGCTCGCGAGCCGCCCGGCGAGCTCCAGCAGTGTGCGCTCCAGGTTCGCGTCGTTGCCGATGGCTTCGGCCTTCATCAGCTGGACGAGGGCGTCCGCCCAGTTGCCGTAGTGGCCAGGCGTGGCACGCACCGCGGACAGGGCGGGCAGGACCTCGAGCGCCTCGGAGGTGCGCCCCATGCGCGCGAGCACCCGCGCTTGCAGGATGCGCGCTTCCATGCGGGTGTGGTCGGACGGGGTGCTTTCCTCGCACGCCTCCGCCGCCGCGAGCGCCTCCGGCAACCGGCCCAGCTCGAGGAGCACGTCGGCGCGCTCGCCCAGGAGGTACTTGCGCTTGTGCCCCTGGCCGGCCGCCACCAGGGCGGCCTCCTGCTTCTCGAGCCACGCGAGTGCCTCCTCGAAGCGCTTCTCGTCCATCAGGCCCAGGAAGTACTCGGTGGAGAGGCACGTGAAGCACGGCCAGGTGGCGTCGATACGGGAGAGTGTCTCGATGACGACCGCCTTGCGCTCGGAGGCCCAGCCCGGGCCGTCCGCGCGTCCATAGCAACCGGCCACGTCCTGGGTGGCGCAGACGCTCTGGGGGCACTCGCGTGTCTCCTCCCGATGGGCGAACTCCAGGAGCGAGATGGACTCGGAGAGCCACTCTCCCGGCTCGGAGCGGTGGAAGATGCGGCTCTGCAGGTTCCAGTGCCGGAAGAAGACCTCCAGCCACGGGCTCTTCGCCTGACGGGCGAGCGCGAGCGCTTCGGGGAAGAGCGCGTCCGCCTGGGTGTGGGCGTCCTCGGTGACGACGGTGGGCAGCCGGTCGATGAGCTCGGCGAGGCGGGTATTCCCCAGGCGGCGTGCTTCGGCTTCGGCTTCGTTCACCCACTTCCAGATGTCCATGACGGGTGTGTTTCCTCGCGGAGGTTCGGGGGATGTCAGGCGGGGGGCGGGAGCAGCGCGCACAGGGCCGCGGAGATGCCTTCCAGGGCGGAGGCCACGCTCGGCGCGCCGGCGCGCTCGTCGCGGTGGGAGAGGAGCGTGCACAGGCCCGAGAGCAGCCGCGCGGCCGAGCGCGCCCGGTCCTCGGGGGCCGAGAGCAGGGCCTGCAATGTGGGGGCGTCCACGTTGAGGTAGAGGCGCGCCTGGGCGCGGGAGGCAATGGTGGCGGTGAAGCCGCGCGCCAGGGACAGCACCGCGGCGCCGATGCGCTTGTCCGCCGCGTCCGCCTCGAGCCGGGCCTTCAGCTCGGCCTCGCGGTCCGGAACCAGCACCAGCGGCAGGGCGGGCGGGGAGAAGCGGCTCGGCACCAGCTCCACGCCGTCCTCCGCGAAGAGGGCGCGCAGCCGCTCCTCCTGCGCGGGCTCCAGTTGCACGCGGGGGAAGAGGGCCGCGTTGCCCTCGCGCGTGCCGAGCTGCAACACGGGCAGCCCCTGCCGCTCGGCCCACCTCCGGGTGAAGGGCAGCGCGGCGTAGCGGCCCGAGTCCACCACGGGCACGCCGAGCGCGCGGCAGAGCACCTCCTCGGGCCCGCCGCTCTCCCCGGTGGAGGCGTGCAGCCTGCCTCCGCTGCGCCGGCGCACGGCGGGCAGGGTGAGGTCCCCCTCGGTGGTGGGCACCTTGAGCGCGTCCGCGAGCAGGGTGAAGAGCCGCTCGTCGCACAGGGCCGCGCCGAGCAGGGCCTCGTTGTGGCGCTGGAGCAGCCGCCGCCAGGTGGGCTCGTCCTCGCGGGCCAGCCGGGACAGCCCGTCGATGAGGCACTCGCGCACCTGCTCCGCCGTCACGTCGAAGGCCGCGTCGCGCTGGACGTCCTCGCGGCTCGCCGTGGGGGTGAGCGCGTCCGCTTCGAGCACGCCCCCCACGAAGCCGGCCCACTCCGGGAGCAGCTCGCGCGCGTCGCGGCTCACCAGCATGCCGCGTACGAAGATGGAGAGGTTGCGGTTGTCGGAGGTGCCGTACGTGGCGCCGTCCTGCAGCCACAGCAGGCCGCTCGCACTGCCTCCGTTGCCGGGGGCCATGGGCAGCGTGCACAGCGGCTCGAAGCGCTGTTCGAAGCGCGCGGCGAAGGCCCGCTCGAGCGAGCGCCGGCGCAGGGGCGAGTGGGCTTCCGTGTCGCGCCACGGCGGCGGAGGGCGGTTGATGGCGGGCCGCTCCGGGCCGCTCACGTGGATGGCCATGGGCAGCAGACAGCAGTAGCGCCGCAGCAGCGCCTCCAGCGTGGGCGCGTCACACAGGGGCCGGAAGCGCTCGGAGAGCTGGAGCACCACGCGCGTGCCCACCTCCTGGGCGCCGTGAGGGGCCACCGCGTAGCGCTCGCCCCCGGCGCTGGAGAAGTGCCAGCCTTCCTGGGGCGTCTGGAAGGAGGTGGTGTAGAGGTCCACCCGCGTGCTGACCACGTAGGCGGAGAGGAAGCCGATGCCGAACTGGCCGATGAGCCCCGCGTCCGCGCCCGCGGCCCGAAGGCGCCCGGTGTAGCCCGCGCCCACCGTGGCCAGGTAGCGGTCGATCTCCTCGCGGGTGAGTCCCGCTCCGTTGTCCACGATGGACAGCGTGCCCGCGGCCTCGTCCGGCACCACGAGGATGCGGCCCTCGGGGGCGGACGTGTCCTCCAGACGGCGCCGCGTGCAGCTGTCATGCGCGTTCTGCACGAGCTCGCGGACCACCACCTCGGGGGTGGAGTACATGTTGTTGGCCAGCACCCGCATCAAGCCACCCAGGTCCACCTGGGTGCGCACCAACTCGGCGACAGGACTCACGCGCTCTCCGGCAAGGAAAGGAGCCCGCACCGTAAGCGAGCCCGGCGGGGGAGGGGAACGCACGCGGAGGAAGGCAACTCCCGCTGGCGCTCCGCGCCCCATGGACGCGGCGGGTGGGCCACATGCCTACACGCGCAACCGCTTCATCCGCATCCCCCAGCCCGTGAAGCTACAAGCTGCTGCTGTTGAGCTGAATCTGTTGCTTGATCCAAGGGATGTAGCTGGAGACCCGCGTGTAGATGCCGGGCAATCCCGGTCTCGCACAGCCAACACCGAAGCTCGTGATGCCCTGGAGGACGTAGCGACCGTCGGCCCGCTTCATGACCAGCGGCCCTCCGCTGTCGCCCTGGCATGAGTCCTTGCCTCCTTCACGATACCCAGCCCCGAGCATTGCATTCGCGTCGATGTGGATTCCCTGGGAGCTGTACATATTGGCCACGTCCGCGGTGTTGATTTTGGGGACGCCCACCTGCATCAAGATGTCGGACGTATCGTATCCTCCCTCTTGCGTCAGGCCCCAGCCCGCGGCGGTCATCATCGTGCCGTTTGGAACCGAAGAACCAGCGGCCGGGAGACAAACGGGCGTCGTCGTGAATCCAGACGCGAGCTGAGGGCTCGGATTGGAGCGCATGCCCGTGGAGTCGCCGCAACTCCCGGCAACAGGCTGGTTGAACTTGATGGGCTTCTCGAGCTTGAGGATGGCGATATCGTTCATGGTCGTGTCCGGGTCGTAGACTGGTGCGCGCGGCGGCCTGTGGAATCAAGCCTGGCGTGACTTCAAGACCGCCAACCAGGGCCGTGCGGTGCCGCCAGAAGAGTTGCTGGCCAAGGCCTTCGAGTTGGCCTATCGCTTCGATATCGTCGGGCCCATCGTGCCCTATGGGCACACGCTCGTAGAGCCCGGGCCTCAACTGTTCGCGCCATGAGGGCCGGGCAAGATGAAGAGATCCCCTTGAAGTTCTACTGGATTCGGGAAGATGAGGCGTCGCAGTACACGGGCAACTTGAATGCCGTGCACAAGTGGATGCTGCCTGGCATTCAGCCTTGTTCCCGCTGTGGCCTCGGGGGACGGAGTTCGTCGGCGCAGTATCCCTGCGTGGACCTCTCCCTCCTGCCTGAGGTGGATCAGAAGAAGCTGTCCGATCCCTGGCCTGTTCCGCGAGAGGAGTTTGTTCGCCTGCGCGAGTTGGTGCGCCCACTGGCACCCCCGGACGCTGAATTGTTGCCGGTGACGGCATTCGGTCCGTTGACGGGGACAGCCACCGGACGCTTCGGCCAATTCTTCATGCAGAATCCCTGGTCGCTCTGCCTGCGCCGCGAGGCGTTGGAGAAACTGCAATCGGCCGGGGTGCGTGGTCTCCAGGGTTGTCCGCTCAGCGTGCGTTTCCGGCAGAAGAACCATCCCGAGTTGCAGGACCTGCAACTCGCGCGGCGTGGGCGGTTCCATCCAGACTGTTTGCCGCGGGACCGCGAGCCTCCATGCCCCACTTGTGGCGAGGACAAAGGCTATAGCCTCCCGCAGCCGCCCATCCTAGCCGCCGCCTCGCTTTCCGATGACCTGGATGTGTTCCGGCTGGCCGATTGGTCCTCGCTCATCATCGCCAGCGAGCGCATGGTGGACACGGTCAGTCGGCTTGGGTTGGATGGAGTGGTGTTCCAGTCATTGGTGGTTCGTTAACGGCCACTCTCCGCGCGAGGCGGGCCGGATGAGCCGTCCCGTCGCCCGCTGCTCGGAGATGTGCCCGAGCCACCCGGCGACGCGGCCACAGGCGAAGGTGGGCGAGAACATCGTGCGGTCGAGACCCACCGCGTCGAGCAGCACGGCGGTGTAGAACTCCACGTTGGCGCGCAGAGGGCGGTCCGGGTAGCGCTGGCGCAGGAGGTCCTCGGCCGCGCGCTCCACCGCCCGAGCGAGGGCGAGCCGCTCGGTCCGCAGCCCCCCGCGCTCGAGCCGCTCGAGGGCACGCTCCAGCACCGCCGCGCGGGGATCCCTCACGCGGTAGATGCGATGGCCCATGCCCATGATGCGGCGCCCGGCGCGCAGCTCCTCCTCGAGCCAGGACGTGGCCCGCTCCGGACGGGCAATGCCGTCGAGCATGTCCAGCACCGGCCCGGGTGCGCCGCCGTGCAGCGGCCCCTTCAACGCGCCGATGGCCCCCACCACCGCCGATACGGCGTCCGAGCCCGTCGAGGCAATCACTCGCGCGGTGAACGTGGAGGCATTGAGCCCGTGGTCGGAGACGGTGACCAGATAGGCGTCGAGCCCGGCGGCGCGCTCGGGATGGAGCTCACCGGTCACCATGCGCAGCAGGTCCGCCGCGTGGGACAGCGCCGGGTCCGGCGGCACCGGCGCCAGCCCGCGTCCGCGCCGCGCCCACGCTCCCGCGAACACGGCGAGGGCTCCCGTCAACATGAGGTTCGTCGCCAGGTCCCCCTTGGGGTGCTCCGGCACATGGGCCGCCGCGGCCCCGCAGTGCGTCCATTCCATCCTTCGCCGAGAGCGCCTCTCCCAATCCACCGAGCAGCCCGAAGGCGTGCACCCGTGCCTCGCCCAGCGCCGCCTGGAGCGAGCCCGGGAGCGCCTGCTTCGCGTAGGGTGCCCAGAGCCGCGCGCACACGTCCTCGAACGAGCTGGCTCCGGCGAGAGACTCCACGTCGCCACCGGCAATCACCAGCCGCCCGCGCTCACCGTCCACTTCACTCAATCGGGTCTCGGCCACCACCACGCCTTCGAGTCCCGCCTGCACAGCCACAAGCTGTAATGAGCCGCCCACGGGTCCAAAACTCGATTCGACAATCGACATGCGGATACTGGGGCGCATGGAAATGCGTGAACTGTACGGCCTCGATGAGGTGCGCGGTCCCGGACTTGAGCACGCGAACCCCAGGGCCCCCTCTTCCCGGCGACTCCACTCTCCTGGCTCGATGGCGACACCGGAGGGGGTAAAGGCGCTCGCACGGGAACTGAGCCGCAAGGAACAGGCGCTCGCGGAAGCTCGCGCACTGGTAACCCTGTCGAGGAACGCGAAGGGCCTCGTCGTGGGGGGACGGGGGCGGCTCCACACTCCAGACGTCCGGCGCAAGGTCTGTCATCTGGTGGCGCATGCCATGGCGGATGGCGCGCGGTTGTCCCTGGCGTGCCGGTTGCTGGGCGTTTCGGCGCGGACCGTGCAACGTTGGCGCAAACCCGAGTGCGTCCAGGATCGTCGGCGCATGGCGCGTCGCTGTCCCGCCAACCGCCTCAGCGATCAGGAGCGTAGGCTCGTCTTGGAATTGCTCCACTCCCCCTTCTGCGAGGGGCTTCCCCCCAGACAAATCGTTCCGAGACTCGCGGATCAGGGCATCTATGTGGCCTCGGAGTCCACCATGTATCGCCTCCTCCGCGCGCACAAACGCGAGGGGTGCGCCAGGGACTTCCGCACCAGACCGCGGCCCGGACACGAGCGGCGTGTCTCGGCGCCCAATCAGGTCTGGAGCTGGGACATCACCTACCTGAATGGCCCGGGCCGGGGCTCCTTCCTCTACCTCTACATGGTGATGGATGTCTTCAGCCGGCGCATCATGGGATGGAGGATCCACCGCGAGGAGCGTGCGGAGCATGCCGCCAGCTTCGTCCGCAAGGTGTGCGAGGAGAACGGAATCAATCCGGCGGGACTCGTGTTGCACTCCGACAATGGCCGGCCGATGAGAGGGACCACGATGCTGTGCACCCTCCAGCGGTTGGGAATCGTGCCCTCGTTCAGCCGCCCCCAGGTCAGCAACGACAATCCCCATGCCGAGGCGTTGTTCAGCACCTTGAAGAGACACAAGGACTACCCCGCAACCTTCTCCTCCCTGTCGCTCGCGCGGGCCTGGATGGGCCGGTTCGTCTCCTGGTACAACCACGAGCACCTCCACGGAAGCTTGTCTTTCGTCTCTCCCGACGACAGATACTTCGGGCGCGATGCCTCCGTGCTCGCGAGGCGGCGCACGGTCTACGAACAGGCCCGGCTCCGCTCGGGTGTCCGGTGGTCTGGGGGTCCCCGGCGCTGGCACCCACCTGTCCCGGTCCAGATGAAGGTCTGGCCCTTCTGGGGCGTGCACGTTCATCAGGGAGGGACTCTATCGAGGGAACCTCCGGAAGCGCGGCCTTTGCCCATCAGGCGACAACTCCCTTGACACAGAGCGTCCCGTGGCTGGCGATGGGTCTTCGCATGAGCCCCATGCCCTGCCACGAAAGCACGTCCTGCGGTGGCAGCATTGTTGTCGCCTGGTGAGGGCTCATCCCAGCAACCCGTAGAGGGAGGTTGGGCAGCCGCCGGGCCGGCAATGCAGTCAGCAGGGGTGTAACGGCCATCCGCACATGTCCCGGGGCCGTTTTCCTGCGTCGCCGATACCGCGCAGAAACGAGGAACGTCTCTTGATACGCGTTGGATTGGTTGGCATCGGGGCGCAGACGAAGGAAAACCTCCTTCCCTCGCTGTTGCAGATTCCCGAGATTCAGATCGTCGCCGCTTGTGATGTGTCGCTCGAGCGCGCGGAAGAGGTGAAGGGCTACGTTCGTGACGTCCAGGTCTTCAAGGATGTCGCGACGATGATCAACATCATGGGCCCGGACGCGCTGGTGTTGGCCTGTCCGCCTCAGGCCCATCGGGACATCTCCCTGATGGCCATCGAGCGCGGCATCCATGTCTTCGTCGAGAAGCCGCCGTGCTTCACGCTCAATGAACTCAAGGACATGATCGACGCGGCGGCGCGCAAGCGGGTGGTGACCGGCGTGGGCCTCAACTTCCGCTTCGCCCGCCCGGTCCAGCACCTGCGGAAGATCGCCGCGAGCGAGAAGTTCGGCCGGACGATGCATGTGCAGATCAACCACTACGCCGGCAAGCCCCGCGCTCCCATGTGGGGTCTTTCCTCCACCCTCCGCTCGTTCCTGCTCGCCCAGACGATCCACTCCATCGATCTGACGACGGCCTTCGGCAAGGACGAGCACGTGACGGACGTCCACTCCACCGTCCAGCACGGGACCGATGCGATGCTGGCGCGGATCGACATCACGTTCTCGTCCGGGCGGTCCGCGTCCATCCTGACGGGCAGCATGTTCCCCTATTTCGAGTTCGACATGAAGGTGATCGGCGACAGGTCGAGCATGCTCACCCTCGACAACCTGTGGAACATCACGCTCCACGACGCGGAGATCTCCTCGCAAGTGGTGGGCGGAGACAAGCGCTGGCGCAATGCCTGGCAGCCGGGCCCCCTGGACTCGGGTTATGTCCGCAGCGGCTATTTCACTGAGCTGACGGGGTTCTTCAACGCCATCCGCTCCGGTACCCGCTTCGAGGCGGATTTCGAGAGCATGATTCCGACCTACCAGGTGATCGAGCAGGTGTGCGCGGCGGAGGTCCAACCGGGCGTCGTGGCGACGCCGTCCTCGAGTGTCACTGGGGTGCAGCAGAGGAGTGTGGCCAATGGCTGAGGCATCCGTGAAGAACAAGCGAGTCATCTCCGACAAATACCGCGCGAGCTATGAGGATGATCAGCCCGCCCTGGCCGCGGCCCTGGCCAGTGGCTTGTCGGGAACCTCCGACATCGTCACCGAGTACGAGGCGGCCCTTCGCGCCTGCTTCTCGAACCGCAATGCGATCGCCATCTCATCCGGCGGCGCGGCCATCACGGTGGCGCTGGCGGCCGTGGGCGTGAAGGCCGGTGACGAGGTGGTGCTGACGCCGACCTGCCCCCTGTGCACCGTCTACCCGATCATGGACATGGGCGCCAAGCCGGTGTTCGTGGACACCCGTCCGGACAGCTTCAGTGTGGACCTCGAGGACCTGGCGCGGGTGATCACCAAGAAGACCCGCGCCATCATCGAGATCCCGATGTGGGGCATGCCGACCGAGGTCGACGAGCTGCAGCAGGCCGCACGCAAGGCCGGCATTCCGCTCATCCTGGACCTCGCCCACTCGCACGGCTCCACGCTGCATGGACGCTCTCTCTCCGCGTACGGAGACCTCTCCTGTTTCAGCACCCACGAGCGCAAGCCGCTGGCGACGGGGGAGGGAGGCTTCATCCTCACGGACAACGATGACCTGGCCAGGCGCTGCCGGGACTACAGCCGGTTCGGCAACCTCAACGGCCGCGACTTCGGCCTGAACTTCAAGCTGGGCGGGCTCGCCGCCGCGCTCGGCAAGAACCGGCTCAAGTACCTGGCGCGGCAGCTGGAGGGCCGCCGCGAGAACGCGGAGCGGTTCCTGTCCCAGCTCACCCATCCGTCCGTCCGTGAGTTCACGCGGCTCACCGGCGCGAGGACGAACTACTACTTCCTCACCCTGCGCACGAGCTTCGCCGACAACCGCCGCTTCATCGACTACCTGGACGAGCACGGCATCCCGTCGGACATCAAGCGCTATGGCTGCCGCTGCCTGTACGAGTTCCCGGCCGTCGAGCAGTTCCGCCGCCCGTGCCCCAATGGCGAGCGGCTGCTCAACACCATGACGACCATCCCCGTGCATCCGGCCCTGTCGGGTGAAGACATTGATTACATGGTAGGTGTCGTCAATGCCTACCAGGAGAGGTAGGCCGGCGTGAACACCATGGATCCTCGCTTGCCCAAGCAGTGGACCGCGTCGGGTTTCGTTCTCCATCCGGAGCGCAAGGTGCTGTTGATCCACCACCGGAAGCTCGGTGTCTGGCTCTACCCGGGTGGGCATATCGAAAGCACGGAGTCGCCAGATGATGCCGTGCTTCGCGAGATCAGCGAGGAAACGGGGATACAAGCGAGGATCCTGGGTCTTCTCGACACACCGTTGGCTGACCCCGAGGCCGACGTCCATGTGCTGCATACGCCCTACCGGGTGCTGTGTGAGCGCATCAATGACCCCAAGGGCCACCACTACCACATCGATCTGATCTACCTGTGCGTGGCTCTGGAGACGAACTGCATCGCCAATGGCGAGGTCCATGCGGCCCGCTTCTTCAGTCAGGAGGAGCTCGCGGACCTGAAGCTGTTCCCCAACTTCCGCGTCCTGCTGCGGCGGGTGTTCGAGGACGAGGAGATCTGGCGGGCCATGGACAAGCTGAAGGAGCAGGTGGCGGCATGAGCACGCCAGGAGCCGCGTATAGGGGCGCGCGGGAAGAGCTGCCCCGCCGGCGGATCAACGATGCGTTCCGGCACCGTCATCCCGATGACGAGCTGTACCTGCGGCAGGCCCTGGAAACGGGCCTGACCGGAACCGCGCCGATCGTGGAGCAGTACGAGCGGAAGATCTCGGAGCTCTACGGGATGCGCCACGTGCTGGCGGTCTCCTCGGGCGCGGTCGCGGTCTCGGTCGCCCTGGAAGGCATCGGGTGGCAGGTGGGCGATGAAATCATCGTTCCCCCCAGCTGCCCCATCTGCACGGTCCTGCCCATCATGGCGCGCGGGCTCGTGCCGGTCTTCTGTGACGTGCGCCCCCATGAATTCGGGCTGGATCCGGAAGACCTGGCAAGGGTCATGTCGCCACGAACGCGCGGCATCATCGAGGTCCCCATGTGGGGATACCCGTCGAGGGCGGATGAGCTGCGGACCCTCGCTCACTCGCATGGCGTCCCATTGATCCTCGATCTGGCCCATTGCCATGTGACGCGCCTGCGGGGGAAGTGGCTGGCGGAGTTCGGCGACATCGCCTGCTTCAGCACCCACGAAGGCAAGTTCATGTCCACCGGCGAGGGGGGCTTCGTGATGACGAACGATGCTTCCCGGGACGCGAAGATGCGGGCGTACACCCGGTTCGGAAACCTCGATGGCCAACGGGTGGGCCTCAACTACAAGCTGGGTGGACTGCAAGCGGCCGTGGGACTCGCCCGGCTGCAGGCGCTCGACTGGCAGTTGGAGGTCCGTGCGCGCAATCGTCAGTACCTCCTCGAGCGCATCCACAACCCGCTCGTCCGGGAGCTGCCCATCGTCGAAGGGGGGGCCATCAACGGCTACGCCCTCCTCATGCAGGTGGTGAAGGGGGACGGCCGGCGCTTCGTCGAGCACCTGGACAGGAATGGTGTCCCTTCGGACGTCAAGAAGTACGACAACCAGCCCCTGTACAACTACCCGCTCCTGGCGGACCGCCGGCGGGACTGCAAGAACGCCCGGGAGTTGCTGCGCTCGCTGACGACGATTCCCCTGCACCCGCGGCTCTCAGACGAGGAGCTCCAACATATCGTCGCGACGGTGAATGCCTATGAGGGATGATTCCCTGGACAGATCTAAAGGCAGACATGCAATCGTGCTCGGCGGCAGTATTGGTGGCTGTCTCGCCGCCGAAGTGCTGTCTTCGGAGTTCGAGCGGGTCACGATCATCGAGAAGGGCGACTTCGAGGACGGTCTGAGCGATCGGCGCGGCGTCCCGCAGGAGAAGCACGTCCATCTGCTGCTGCTGCGTGGCAAGCAGGTCATGGAGGAGCTCTTCCCGGGTCTCCTGGCCGAGCTGGTCCAGGCCGGCGCGGACATCGCGGACCAGGGGCATGATGTCAAGTGCTTCCACTATGGTCAGTGGAAGAACCGGTTCAAGACCGGGGTGAGTGCGCACTACTGCAGCCGGGGCCTGCTCGACAATGTCGTCCGCCGGCGCATCCGGGCCAATCAGCGGATCACCGTCCATTCCGGGACCCGGGCCATGGGCTTCCTGTTCCGCCGGGAGGGTGCGCCACGCGTCAACGGGGTGGTGTTGGACGAGTCCGCTCCGGTCCGGGAGCTGCCGGCGGAGCTGGTGATCGACGTCAATGGGCGGGGCTCTCGCGTGGCCGAGTGGCTGGCGAAGGAGGGGCTGGGCGAGGTGAAGAAGACTCTCGTCGAGACGAAGCTCGGCTATGCGTCCCGCCTCTACCGGCGGCGGCCCGAGTTCGCCGATCGCTGGAAGGTGCTGCTCGTCCTGCCAAGGCCTCCCCATGACCGGGCCATGGGGGTGATCAGCCCCATCGAGGGGAATCGTTGGCTCGTCACCACGGGCGGGTGGTTCGGTGAATTCCCCAAGCCAGAGCCCGAGGAGTTCCTCCGGTTCCTCGGGAGGCTGCCGGTCCCGGATATTCAGGAGATCATCCGGGATGCGGAGCCCCTCTCGGACGTCGCGGGCTTCGCCATTCCGGGGAGCTTGCGGCGCCACTACGAGGACATGCCGGTGTGGCCCGAGGGGCTCGTGGTCATGGGCGACGCGTTGTGCAGCATGAACCCGTTGTACAGCCAGGGCATGACGCTCTGCTCGCTGGAAGCAGACGTGTTGAGGCGGCAACTTCCCATATGGAAGCAGGGAGGCACCAGCACCCGTGCCATCCAGGCGCTGATGGCCCAGGTGGTCGAGCCCGCGTGGAACATGGCGGTGTCCGAGGACATGCGGTTTCCGGAGACGCAGGGCCGCCGCTCGCTCGGGCTGCGGTTCCATCATTGGTACGGCTCGGGGCTCTGCGAGCTGGCCGCCTCCCATCGGCTGACGCTGCAGACCCAGGTGGGGGTCACCAACCTGGTGGTTTCGCCGAGTCAGCTCTTCCGGCCTGAAATCGCGGCCCGGGTCGTCCTCAACAAGCTGCTCCCGCGTTTGGGCAAGACGGTG
This sequence comes from Archangium violaceum Cb vi76, assembly GCF_000733295.1. Classification (GTDB taxonomy): domain Bacteria; phylum Myxococcota; class Myxococcia; order Myxococcales; family Myxococcaceae; genus Archangium; species Archangium violaceum. Next base: position 98,992 of record NZ_JPMI01000096.1, read on the forward strand.
AACGATGATTCCCCTGCGTAAGGTCTGGAACCAGATTCAGCATGTCGTCTGGGATTGGAACGGGACGCTGCTCGACGACGTGGATCTGGCCGTGACTGGGGTCAACCAGGTGTGCGCCCGTTTCGGTGTCCCCGCCGTCACGCGGGAGTTCTACCGTGCCCGGTTCCAGTTTCCGATCTCCGCGTTCTATTCCTCGCTCGGCTTCGATCTGGAGCGGATTCCCTTCAGCGACATCATCCGGGAGTACCTGGCTGTTTTCGACGCGCGGGTGCGGCACTGCGCGTTGAACGAGGGCGCGCTGGAGTTGCTGGAGTGTCTGCGTGAGAATGGCATCGGGTCGTCCATCCTGTCCGCGTCCTACCGGCCCACCCTGGTGCAGACCCTCGAGGCGAAGAGGCTCAGCGGGTACTTCACCCACGTGTGTGGATTGGGGGATGAAAAGGGGACGAGCAAGCTCGAGGAGGGGCACCTCCTTCACGCGAAGCTGGGGCTGCCGGGCGAGCGCATCCTCTATGTGGGAGACACCACCCACGACGCGGAGGTCGCCGCGGCCCTGGGGTGGAACAGCTGCATCCTGTCGTGCGGGCACCAGGACGAGGACCGCCTGGGCGCATGCGATTCCCCGCGGATGACTGGAATCCCAGCCCTGTTCGAGGACCTGCCTTGGGGCAGGGTCGTGCCCAACCGCTGAGGTATTCATCTCATGCTTCCCACTGAATCATTGCCACCGCTGCTCGCCGCGCTGCTGTGTTCGACGCTGTTGTTCCGCGCGGCCGTGTCCCTCTATTACTCGGACCCGGCTCGGGTTCTGCGCATCTCCCGGCTCCGCCCGCGTCTGGAGGGGACGCGGGAGTTTCTGTACAAACCACTGGATGAGTGGTTCGCGCCCCTCCCGTTCGTGTGGACGTGGCTCGACATCTTCATCGCGATCCTGCTCGCGCGGTGGTTCGACCATCCCCTGGCCTGGGTGGCGGTGTGCTTCTGGGTGGGGGGCCGCTTCCGGGCCCTCCAGGAGTTCGGGCACAACGCGGTGCACTACGCCCTTTGCCGCTCGCACGCCTGGCAGTGGTGGCTCTCCGATGTGTTCTATCAGTTCCCGGCGTTCAAGCGGGACATGCACAGCCGGCAGATCACCCATACCCAGGAGCATCATCGCCACCCGAATCACGAGAAGCTCGATCCGAACCGCGCGCGCGTCCGTGACGGCGGGATGCGCGGTGGCATGACCCATGCGCAGTTCATCGGCCGGCTGTTCCATCCGCTCTCGCCCTCGGGAATGATGGTCAACCTCAAGACGATGGTGCGCAACAGCCTGCTCAACCATCGGCCCAGCACCGCGGTGGCCCGGGTGGTGACGCTGCTGGTGCTCTCCGCGCTGCTGTATGCCGCGGCGGGCTGGAAGGCGATTGTCTGGGGCTGGCTCGTTCCCCTGGTGAGCACCTACTCCCTGTTCGCCTGGGTGTCGCTCCTGACGGAGCATCGTTGGTTCAAGACGCCGAGCTGGTCCGAGGACCGTCTGACCCGGGAGTTCCTGGCGGGACGCCCCACGGACTACCGGGGCTTCTCCGGCTGGATGGTCCGCGTGTTCATCTGCCCGACGTCGGATGCCTATCACCTGGCCCATTCCCTGTACCCGGGCGTGCGCTGGAACTACCTGCCGGCGATCGACCATGTCTTGAAGGTGGAGGAGCCGCGCTACACGGAGCATGCGAGCGAAGGCCTGCTGTTCTCGCGCGACGGTATTCCTTCCGCGCTCTCCGAGCTGAAGGAGCGCCTCGTCTCGGCCGAGACCCGGGCTGAACCCACTTTGTACATCCAGGAGGAGCGGTGACGGATAAAAGCGTGAAGGTCCCTCGTATCGGTATCATTGGCGGGAGCGGATTGAGCAAGCTGCTCTCCCTGTCCAACGTCCAGCGGGTGAAGGTGGAGACCCCCTTCGGGGAGCCCTCGGACGAGGTGATCCTCGGGACGCTCGGCCGAGCCCAGGTCGCCTTCCTCCAGCGCCACGGGCCTGGCCACCAGATTCCTCCCTCGCAGATCAACGTGCGCGCCAACATCGCGGCGTTGAAGCACGTCGGCTGCACGCAGCTGCTCTCGCTCAGCGCCGTGGGGAGCCTGCGGGAGGAGTGTCCGCCGGGCTCGTTCGTGCTCGTGGATCAATTCATCGACCGGACGATCCAGCGGGAGAAGACCTTCTTCGGACGGGGGCTCGTCGGGCACGTTCCTTTTGGCGACCCGGTCTGCAAGCGGATGCGGACGGCGCTGGCGGACGTGGCCTCGAAGTTGAAGTTGACGTATGTCAATGGCGGAACCTACGTGGTGATGGAGGGGCCGCAGTTCTCGACGCGCGCCGAGTCCAATCTGTACAGGAGTTGGGGCGGGACGGTGATTGGAATGACGGCCATGCCAGAAGCCAAGCTGGCGCGTGAGGCGGAGCTCTGCTACGCGATGGTCGCCATGCCCACGGATTATGACTGTTGGTATGACAGTCATGAGGCCGTGACCGCCAGCCTGGTCAGTGAGCGCATGGAGCGGATCGCGGTGCAGGCCAACGCGCTCGTGGAGCAGGTGTGCGACGTGCTGACGGCCCACCAGGCGTCATGTCCTCAGGGTTGTGAGCGTGCGCTCGACACGGCCATCATGACGCATCCCGCTTCGCGCGCTCCCGAGATGCTGGGACGGTTGGGGTTCGTCGTCCCCCGTATCATCCAATCCAGGGATGGAGGCTCCAGATAACATGAGTGGCGAAACCGCGCGCGGCTTCCGCGCCCCCGAAGACATGCGGGACCGCATCCGGATCAAGGACGTCGTCGTCCTGTCGGATGATTGGTATGTCCTGCGAAAGACGACATTTGACTTCAAGCGCAAGGACGGCTCGTGGCAGCAGGTCAGCCGGGAGACGTATGACCGTGGCAATGGCGCCACCATCCTGCTCTACAACCGTGAGAAGAAGACCGTCATCCTCACGCGGCAGTTCCGGTTTCCCGCGTTCGTCAATGGCCACCATGGGATGCTGATCGAGACCTGTGCCGGCCTGCTGGACAAGGATGACGCGGAGACGTGTATCAAGCGCGAGACCGAGGAGGAGACCGGCTTTCTGGTCAACAATGTCCGGAAGGTGTTCGAGGCCTTCATGAGCCCAGGCTCGGTCACCGAAATCCTCCACTTCTTCGTGGGGGAGTACGCCGATCGGGACAAGACGGGGGAGGGCGGCGGGGTGCATTCGGATGGCGAGGACATCGAGGTCCTCGAGCTTCCGCTCGCTCAGGCGCTGCGGATGATCTCCACGGGCGAGATCATGGACGGCAAGACCATCATGCTCCTGCAACACGCCAGGCTGGCGGGGCTGCTGGACTGAGCGCGGACCCGGGGGGGAATGCCCGTCTGGCCCGGGTCTGCTTCCATGAAGGACATCGAATGACAGACGTGAATCAGAAGCAGACCGTGGTGGCGTATAGCGCCATGGAGGAGTACGAGCTGGCCGAGTATGTCCAGGGCATCGAGGCGGCGAATCCGGATCTCCGGATCCGGATGGAGCGGATGTCCACCGCCGCCCTGCTGGATCGGCTCCTCGCCGAGGGACCGGACGGCTCCTGGGACATCATCCTGGGATGGGCGCTGACGACGATGTTGGCCCCCGAGTTGCGCGGCTGGTTCGCGCCCCTGGAGTCGGAGCGGGTGCGCCGCCTGCCGGCGTCGGCCAGGGATCCCGAGTCGCGCTGGTTCTGTCCCTCCGCCTTCGTTCCCGCGTTCTGCGTGAATGAGGCGCGCCTGGCCCGGCGGGGCCTCCCGATGCCGACCCGCTGGGAGGACCTGGCGGACGTGCGCTACCGCGGGGAGTTGGTCGTTCCAGACCCGAACTACTCCGGGGCGGGTTTCCTCCACCTGACGGCCCTGCTGCAGATGACGGGGGAGGCCAGGACGTGGGAGCTCCTCCGCGGTGTGTCCGCGAACAGGCCGCTCATCGAGCGCTCCGCGTTCGCCCCCTGCCTGGCGGTCGCGGGAGACGAGGCCTCCATCGGCGTCACCGTGTCCATCGCCGCGGAGCGGATGGCGCGGATGGGGCTGCCCGTCAAGATGGTGATTCCGGCCGACGCCGCGGGCTCGGAGCCCGAGGGCTTCGCGCTGCGCGCCGGCTCCGCCCGCAGGGAGCCGGCGTCCAGGGCCCTGGAGTGGATGATGTCACCCGAGGCTTGCGCGATTTACAGGAAATACAAGAAGGTCGTCCTGGTGGATGGAGCGGACACCCCGCCGAAGGAGCAAGGGCTCGAGGTCCACCCCATCAACGCCGCCCATGCGGCTGCTTCGAGGGCGTCCGCGTGCGAGCGTTGGCGCCGCGTCTTCACGCCGGCAGCCGTTTGAGGAACCTTCATGACCACGTCGTCCGCGCCAGGAGTTGCCGCGAGCCAGGTGAGTCTGTTGCGCCAACGCAACGTCCAGATGGTGTTTCTCGGCCGTCTGGCGGTCTTCATGGCGGACGTCATCCAGGATGTCGCCCTGATCTGGATCGTGTGGGAGCTGACGCACTCGTCGACCGCCACCGCGATCGCGAGCATGTCGAGCCGCACGCCGCTCTGGCTGTTCAGCCTGCCCGCGGGGGCTCATGCGGATTCCGCGCCGCCCCGGCGTACGATCATCGCCGCGAACCTGGTGTGCAGCGTGCTCGCGTTGCTGGTGGCGGGCCTCTCGAACATCGGCTGGGTGGACGTGCCCCTGCTGTGCCTGTTCGCCTTCGCGATCTCCACCTGCCGCACCTTCGAGGCGCCCAGCTTCTACTCGCTCGTGCGAGGTCTGTCGCACGACGGGGTGGATACCCAGCAGCTCAATGGGATCGCCGACACGGCGAAGCGCACGGCTCGCCTCACCGCTCCACTGCTCGCGAACGCGCTGCGTGGTGTGACCTCGCTCTTCAACCTCTATGCGTTCATCGGGCTGTTCTACGCGGGCATGGCCGTGGCGGGACGCCGTCTCGAGGTCCGGGACTTTCGAGGTGAGCGGAAGCAGCGCAAGGGGCTGGTCGCCGACCTGAAGGAGGCAATGGGGGTGATCCGCCAGCAGCCCGCGCTGCAGTACATCATCGTGGCCGAGTGCCTCTTCAACGCCGCCTATGGCGCCTGCTATTACGTATTCCTGCCGCGCCTGACCCTGGACACCACGGGCGGCGGGACTTCCGGCCATGCCTCCGCGGTCACCGCCTTCGGAATCGGAGGCATGGTGGCGGGCTTCTTCTCCACGCGCCTCAAGATGGGCCGGCACGCGCTGGCCTACGCGACGGCCGCCTGGATTTCGATCGGAGGTGCGTTCGGCTTGATGTACTTCGCCACGAGCCTGCCGGTGATCGTGCTGCTGACGGCCCTGGCCGGAGCGGCGATGGCCATCCAGACCATCGCCTTGTGGAGCGGGCTCCATGCCGCGTGCCCCGCGGAGCACTCGGGGCGAGTGTATTCGATCTGGCGTCTGGGCGCGGATACGGCCATCACCGTGAGCACGTTGACCGCGGGGGTCGTCGCCGATGCCTTCGGTCCCTCCATCCCGATTGGTGTCGTTGGCATCTATGTCTTCTTCGCGATCCTGCTCGCCCGCCGGTTCACGGTGGGGCGAACGAAAACCCATGCGCTCGAATGATGATGGTTCGAATCGGGAGCCGGGAGCCCCGGGGCCCGGTTCCTTGTCCACGGTGGCGGCAGCCGATGGTGCGCGAATCCAGTTCTCCGCCCATGGCGGGCAGATCTGCTCCTGGAAGACCGCGGATGGCATTGAACGTTTGTATTTGAGCCCATTGGCCGAAACGCACGCGAATGTCGCGATCCGGGGCGGAATTCCCGTCATCTTTCCCCAGTTCGCGCACGAGGGGCCGTTGCCGAAGCATGGCTTCGCCAGGTCCAGTGTCTGGCGGGTGTCGCGCAGCGGGACCCTTTCCGATGGAAGTGGTTCAGTCGAGCTGCGGCTGTCGGACGACGCGCTGACCCGGGCTGTCTGGCCCCATCCTTTCGAGCTCGTGTTGCGTGCGCGCTTCAAGGGGCTGGAGCTGACGGTGTCCCTGGCTGTCGTCAACACCGGGAGCCTTCCGTTCGACTTCACCAGTGCGTTGCATACCTATCTGGCCGCGAGCGCGACCGAAGCCGTCATCCATGGTCTGCGGGGAGCCCGCTATCTGGATTCCGCGGACCATCGCCGGATGGGGGTCCAGCAGGAGGAGCTTCTCCGGATTGATCGGCATCTGGACCGGTTCTTCTTCGGTGTGACCGCGCCCGTCGAGGTGCGGGGGAACGGCGCCTCGATCCGGGCCGGTCAGGACGCATTCCCCGACGTGGTCGTCTGGAATCCCTGGCAGGAGCTCTCCAGAAAGCTCGCCGACCTTCCGGATGACGGATACAGACATTTTGTCTGTATCGAGTCCGCCGCGGTGGAACGCCCCGTTTCTCTCGGGCCTGGGGAGGAGTGGTTGGCCTCCCAGCACCTGAGCGTCTTCTGAGCGTTGCAGGTCTTTCCCCGCCGTCACCCCCGGGAGTCCCTCCATGATCCAGAAGCTCTCACCGCTCTCCCTTCCGCAGGATTCCTCGCTCCGGGAAGAGGTTGTCGCCCGGCTGCGGGACATCCCGGACTTTCCCAGGCCCGGTGTCCTCTTCAAGGACATGACGCCGATCCTCGCGGAGCCTCATCTGTTGGGGCGGGTCGTGGACGCGATGGCCGCGCCCTTTCAGGGCCAGCGCATCTCCCGGGTGGTGGGCGTGGAAGCCCGCGGCTTCCTGTTGGGGGCGCCCATCGCCCTGAAGCTGCACGCGGGCCTGGTTCCCGCGCGCAAGCCGGGAAAGCTGCCCTGGCGCACGCGCACCGAGCGCTATGCCCTGGAGTACGGCGAGGACGCCCTGCAGGTCCACGAGGACGCCGTGAGACCGGGTGACAGGGTGCTCATCGTGGATGATCTGCTGGCCACGGGCGGTACGGCGGATGCCGCCGCCCGCCTCGTGATGCAGCTGGGGGGCGAGGTGGTGGGGTTCAGCTTCCTCATCTCGCTCGATTTCCTTCCGGGGCGTGAGCGGTTGGGCCGCGACAAGGTCTGCGCCCTGCTCTCCTATTGAGCCTCTCTTGAGCTGCTGGGGCTTGGAGTGGAGAGGCGGGTTGGACGGAGTGGTGTTCCAGGCGTTGGAGGTTCGCTAACCCGCAACCGGAGCGGGGTAGAGCTCCGGGTGCAAGAAGGGCATCAGCGCGCAGGCCAGCGGCCCCTGCCACATCTCGGCCCGCGTGAAGAGGCCGTTGGTCAGGATTCCCACCGCTCCCTGCTGCTTCTTGCTCTCGGTCCGGCCAGTGACCTCGTCCATCACCCGGCTGAGTTCCTCGCCTCGCAGTACCCGCGCCACCACCGCTGGCGGCAGGGGGAAGCGCACGCCCCAGGTGAGGTTCTCCCGCCCCCCGGCCTCCACCACGGCCACGCAGTTGATGAGGTTCCCTTCCTCGTCCACTCCCCCCTCGAACCCCACGCTCATTCGCGCTCCTGGGACGGCCGCGAGTGCGGCTCGCGCCCGGTTGCGCGCTCCCGTCGACGTCTGGTCCGGGCCAAGGGGTTGCTCGGGCACTCCGCTGGGGACCTCGACCGCGGCCACCGTGCAGCCAGGGAAGGCCCGTTCACAGATGGTTTTCGCGGCGGACGTCTTGGCCGGGTTCGTCGAGCCCACGGCGATGGTGATGGACATGGGATTCGGTTCTCCAGGATGGTTTCAACCCACGACGCCTCGGGGCTTCAGCGGGCGGTCCCTCGGGAGCATTCCTTCCTCCTGGAACCACCTCAGTGCCTCGCGGATACCGAGCCGCACCGGCCTCGGCTGATACCCCAACTCCCGCATCGCCTTCGCCGAGGACTGGTACGCCGGCAACGGCAGTGCCTGCAGGAACGCCGTGTTCACGTATTTGAAATGGTCCGGTGACACCCCGCCCACCACGTCCCCCAGCCTCCCCACCGCCTTCACCACCCCGTCCGGCAGCGGAATCCTCGGTGGCGGCACCCCCGCCTCCTCCGCGCAGAGCGTCAGCAGCTCCCGGTAGGTGAGGTTCTCTCCCCCCAGGATGTAGCGCTCCCCCGGCCGGCCCTTCTCCATGATGAGCTTCAGCCCTCGCGCCACGTCCTGCGCGTTCACCACGTTGATGCCACCGCTCGGGTACGCCACCCCGAGCCCCTTCGCCGCCAGCAGCAGTAACTCCCCCGTCGAGGGCCTCACGTCGTAGGGGCCCAGCACGAAGCTCGGATTGCCCGCCAGCACCTCCAGGCCCCTCCCCGACGCCTCCAGCGCCAGCCGCTCCGCTTCCCGCTTGGACTCGTGATACGGGTTGTCCCCCGCGTAGTTGTACCCGCTGTCCTCGGTCGCCGGCTCGGCCAGCGTCCCGTGGCCGACCGCCGCCACGCTCGATACCACCACGACCCGCCGCACGCCGGCCGCCAGTGCCACCCCCAGAACGTTCTTCGTCCCCTGGGCGTTGGTGCGGGAGACGTCCTCCCGCGTGAACGGATCGAACCGGACGATGCCAGCGACGTGGTAGACCTGATTTACCCCTTTCAGCGCCCCCCGGAGCGAATCTGCATCCAGTACGTCGCCGAGCACCTCCTCATAGCGCAGCCCGCGCAGCCCCCGGCGGTCACTCCGCTCCCGGACGAGCAGCCGGGGGTGCTCCCCCTGCTCACACAGCAGGTGGGCGAGGTTGGCCCCGATCAGCCCCGTCGCTCCCGTCAACAATGTCTTCATGCGCTACTCCCTTCCGGGGAGGATGCGGTATAGGTCGCCCCTTAGAGGCGCCCCCGACGGGGCGTCAACCGCGAGATGACGCGAGACTCCACTGAAACACCGCCCGCCGGCGGACCGACGCTCCAGCCTGCGCCCGATGACGCGCGCGAGGTTGCTGCCTCCGAGGCCGGGTCCCTGGACCCCCTCGAGGTGCTGCCGGTCCCCGAAGCCGCGGAGGAGAACCCCATAGCCATGTCCGCTTTCACGGAGACGCTTTCCGAGGACACCCTCCCCGAGACCGACTTCCTCTCCCAGCCCACCCCCTCCGGCAGACCCGCGGAGATCGACCCCGAGAAGCTCGACCCGGATGCCCTCAAGGTCATCCACCGCCTCCTGTCCCATGGCCACCAGGCCTACCTCGTGGGCGGTTGTGTCCGGGACCTGATGCTGGGACGGAAGCCCAAGGACTTCGACATCGCCACCAGCGCCCACCCGGGCGAGGTGCGCGCCATCTTCCGCAACTGCCGCCTCATCGGCCGCCGCTTCCGGCTCGCTCACATCTACTTCAAGGGCGGGAAGATCATCGAGGTCTCCACCTTCCGAGCCAACCCCACCGAGCTCGACGCCTCCAACGGCGTGACCGCGGCCGATACCGGCGCCGAGAACGGCGAGGAGGAGGGCTCCGAGGCCGAGGAGTCGCAGGATCTCCTCATCACCCACGACAACGTCTTCGGGACCGCCGAGCAGGACGCGCGCCGCCGCGACTTCACCATGAACGGCCTGTTCTACGACGTCGCCGAGGGCCAGGTGATCGACTACGTGCGGGGCCGGCGCGACATCGACGAGCGCTACATCCGTACCATCGGCGACCCCGAAATCCGCATGCGCGAGGACCCCGTCCGCATCCTCCGCGCCGTGCGCTTCGCCGCCAAGCTGGGCCTGGACATCGAGTCCCGCACCTACGCCGCCATGGAGGGCGCCGTCGAGGATCTCCCCCGCTGCGCCCCCGCGCGCCTGCTGGAGGAGACCTTCCGCCTCATCCGCGGGGGCGTGGCCGCGCCCACCCTGCGGCTGCTCGCCGCGCTGGACGCGCTCAAGGTGCTGCTGCCGCCCGTGGCCGCGTACTTCAAGGAGAACGGCCGCCGCGGCCGGGACACCTTCTACGCCTTCGCCGAGGCGCTCGACCGGCGCGTCTCCTCCGGAGAGCCGCTGGATGACGCCATCCTGCTCGCCGCGCTGCTCGTCCCCATCGCCCAGACGGCCCCCGTCGTGGAGAGCCAGGATCCGGCGGAGCGTCCCTCCGTGGCCCAGTCCATCGAGGAGCTGCTCGCCGAGTTCGTCCAGAGCGCGCGTCTGCCGCGCCGCATCGCCGAGCGCTGCCGGCTGCTGCTCATCGCCCAGCGCACCCTGACGGGGGAGCGCCGCCGCCGCACCGGCGCCTTCCGCCGCCACCCGCTCTTCAACGACGCGCTCATCGTCTTCGAGATCTCCGTGGAGGCCACCGGCCAGTACCGCGAGGCGCTCGAGGCGTGGAAGCGGGGCGAGGTGCCTCCCCTCAAGTCCGCCGAGGGCGCCACCGAGGGCGGCGAGGCCCCGCGCAAGCGCCGCCGCCGCCGCCGTCGCGGTGGGCGCAAGACCGGGGCGGGGGAGGGTGCTTCCGCTTCCGCCACCGGTGCACCCGGGAGCCCGGGTGGAGAGGCCGCGGAGCCGGGTGACGACTCCGAGGGGGACGACGCCGATTCCGGCGCGGACTCCGACGGTGATTCCGAGTCCGACGAGGGTTGACCCCCGGCCGGAAGGGCCTGTCGGCAGTGTGGGGCTGAACGATCGGCCGAGCGGGCCCCCCATGGCTTTCTTGCGGGCAAGCGGAGGTCTGACCACCTTTGCTCCCAATGGGCCGGAGCGCCTTCACAAAGGCGGTGCTGTTCGTCGTGGCACTCTGGGCGCTCCCGTCCGGCGCTCAGATTCTCGAGCTGTCCCGGCCGCTCGCTCCCCCTCCAAGCATGCCGGAGCGCCCCGCGTTCGAGGAGCTGCTGTTCTCCTTCGCGGATCCGGATCGGGCCCTGCAGGGGGGCTTCCTCGTACCCTCGCTCTCCCTCGCCGTGCGCTCGCGGGCCTGGGCGTTCATGCCGTCGCGGAAGTACGAGCAGCGGGATGCCCTGGACACGCTCTCGCAGCCCGCGCAGGACCTGACCCTGTCCGAGCTGCCAGCGGGACGGCGCCTCGCCTCCCTGCTCGCCCTGGGCCCCGATGGGGAGCAGGTCCGGATTCGTGACCTGGGTCACCGGCTGGGGGGACCGGACAGCCCTCTTCAGAAGGGCTTCCAATCGGCGCTCGACTCCCTGCACATTCCCAAGCCCGCGGCGATGGTCTCCGCGGGCGTGGCGGCGCTCGGGCTCGTGTACCAGTTCGGCACCGTCCAGGTGAACGACCTCGGGATTCCCACCTCGGTGAGTGCCACCACGCTCGGGGGGAAGCTGAACGCGTCCGTCCACCTGCACTCCGAGGCCCGGTTCCAGAACGCGCGCGCGGACACGTCCGTGCGCTTCCGGTTGCCGGAGCTGCCGCTGCCCGTCATCCGCTTCGAGCAGATTGAAGTGGGCGGCGCGGTCGCGCGCACCCCCGAGCGGCTCCTGCTCGACACGCGGTGGCTCACCCTGCGCAGCCGGCTGTCCTGGCTCGAGATGTCCCTGGGCGTCCACTCCAGCTACGCCGAGCCGCAGCTCTGGACGGACTTCGAGACGAGTGTGCAGCGAGAGCGCTTCAGCGTCCGGGCCGTGTTCAGCCGTCAGTGGGAGACGGCGCGCTTCCGCTCCCTGGCCACGGCCACGCTGCGCACGGGCCCCGTGTTGTCCGGGCTCTTCATGGGCATGCAGGACATGACGCACACCTTCGGCCTGGTGGGCATGGGCTCGTTCTGAGCCCTCCCGGAGCGCGGGGGCTCAGTGGGGGCGCTTCGGCTTCTGGGGGCGCGTGGGATCCGGCTCGACTTCCTCGTTGCCCGCGATGTCCGCCGTCGTCACCGCCTTCGTGCCGAAGCGCTCGGCGATCCGGTCCAGCGCGGCGTTCAACTTGTCGCTCTTCCTCGGCTTCTCCGGCGCGGAGAAGAGCCCGAGCTGTCTCGTCCCGCCTCCGTCCATTCCCAGCTCCTGCACCGAGACCCCCGTCAGGCGCACCGATTTGTCGTCGTGCGCTTTCTCCAGCAGTTCCTTCGCCACCCGGTAGAGCGTCTGCCCGTCATCCGTCGGAGAGGGCAGGGTGGTCCGCCGGGTGAGGAGCGTGAAGTCCGAGTACTTCAGCTTGAGCTGCACCACCCGGCCCTTCACGCCCGCGCGCCGCAGCCGGCGCGCCACCCGCAGCGCCTGCGAGTGCACGTGCGGGCTCAGGGCCTCCATGCCCGTCAGGTCCTCGTCGAAGGTGTCCTCGGCGCCCACGCTCCTGGCCTCGCGATCCGGCACCACCTCGCGGGGATCGATTCCCTGAGCCAGTTCCCACAGTTGGCGTCCGCTCGCGCCCCACCGGGCCTCCATCCACGCCACGTCCCGCTTCGCCACGTCGCCGATCGTCTCCAGCCCCGAGCGCTTCAGCGCCTCCTCCGTCTTGGGCCCCACCCCCCACAGCCGCCCCACCGGCAGCCCCGCGAGGAACGCCACCGTCTCCTCCGCTCGCACCTCCCGCTGGCCGTTCGGCTTCGCCACGTCCGAGGCGATCTTCGCCACGAACTTCACCGCCGCGATTCCCGCCGACGACGGCAGGCCCGTCTCCGCCGAGATCTCCTTGCGGATCCGCCTCGCCATGTCCGCGGGCGCCCCGAACAGCCCCACCGACGCCGTCACATCCAGGAAGGCCTCGTCCAGCGACAGCGGCTCGATGAGCGGCGTGTACCGCTCGAAGATGGAGAACACCTGCTCGCTCGCCTCGCTGTACGCGTTGAAGCGCGGCTTCACCACGATCGCGTGCGGCGCCATCTTCATCGCCCTCGCCATGGGCATCGCGCTGCGCACCCCGTACTTGCGCACCTCGTACGAGGCCGCCACCACCACCCCGCGCCGCGCGTCCCCGCCGACGATCAGCGGCTTGCCCCTCAGCTCCGGGTTGTCCCGCTGCTCCACGGACGCATAGAAGGCGTCCATGTCCACGTGGATGATGGCCCTCATCGGATTCACTGTATCGGCCCCCTCTGACGCTCAATCCCCATGAAGACCCTCACCGAATACCTCACCTTCCACACCCGCGAACGCCGGGAGCTCGTCCGCATCACCGACTCCGTCGCCGAGCTCGTCCGCAAGAGCGGCATCCAGGAGGGCATGGTGCTCGTCTCCGCCATGCACATCACCGCCGGTGTCTTCGTCAACGATGATGAGTCCGGTCTCCACGAGGACATCTGGGAGTGGTTGCAGACGCTCGCCCCCCAGGGCCCCGACTACCGCCACCACCGCACCGGCGAGGACAACGGCGACGCCCACCTGAAGTCCCTCCTCGTCCACCACCAGGTGATTCTCCCCGTCACCGCCGGGAAGCTGGACCTCGGGCCCTGGCAACAGGTGTTCTACGCCGAGTTCGACGGTCAGCGCAGGAAACGGCTCGTCATCAAGGTGATGGGCGAGTAGGGCGCGCGGGGTTCAACCCGGGGGCCGGGCACCCTCGCCCCGTCCCTCTCCCGGGGGGAGAGGGATTTGATGGCTCCTGAGGACCTCGAGGAGCTCCTGGGGGAGGGGGCTTTCCACTCGCACCTGCTGCTTCGTGATGGGGTGGGTGACTCCCAGCGCCTTCGCGTGCAGGAAGAAGCGGCCCAGGCCCGGCTCTTCTCTTCCTCCGTAGAGGGTGTCTCCCACGATGGGCGCTCCCACCGCCGCCAGGTGTGCTCGCACCTGGTGCAGCACTCCCGTGTGGATCCGCACCTCCACCAGGCTGTACTCCCCCTCGCGCCCCAGCACCCGGAACTCCGAGCTCGCCTCCCGCGCTCCCTCGCCCCCGTCCAGCGCCGGCTCCACCCGGTCCGGGTGTCTCGGGTGGTGACGCAACGGGAGATCGATCTCCCCCTCGTCCGCCAGCGGCCCCGTCACCAGCGCCCAGTAGCGCTTGTCCACCTCGCGCCCGCCGAAGGCCTCGCGCACCGCGGTCCACGCCTCGCGCGTGCGCGCCGCCACCATCACCCCGGACGTCTCGATGTCCAGCCGGTGACACAGCCCGCCCTCACGCTCGTCCTCCGAGGACTCCGCGCACTCGGGATGCCTCGCCACCAGCGCGTTGGCCACCGTGCCCGTCTCTCCCGGCTGCAACGGGTGCGAGGGCTTGCCCGCGGGCTTGTCCACGAACACCAGCGCCTCGTCCGTGTGCAGCACCGTCAGCGGCGCCTCCGGCTCCGGCACCACCTCGCGCCGCTCCTCCGGCACCACCACGGTGATGCGTTGCCCCACCGCCACCAGCAGCCCCTTCTTCGCCGGCCGGCCTCCCACCTTCACCGCGCCCGCGTCGAACAGCCGCTTCAGCTTCGCTCTCGACAGCCCCAGCGCCTCTCCGATGAAGAGGTCCACCCGCTGCCCCGCCTTGCCTTCCTCCACCACCAGCGTGTGCGTCGTCCCGGTCTCGTTCACTCGGACAGTGCCTCGTACACTTCCTCCGCCGTCTGGAGCCGGTCGTCCGGCTCCTTCCGGATGAGGCGATGCGCCACCCGCGCCAGCTGGGGATCTCCCCACTGGTTGATGGCCAGCACGGGCGGGGGCTCGGTTTCCAACACCTTGTGCCACAAGTCGACCGGCGACTTCGCGTCAAAAGGCGGCCGGCCCGTCATCAACTCGTAGAGGATGACGCCCAGGCTGTAGAGGTCCGCCCGTCCATCCAGCGGCTCCCCGAGAATCTGCTCCGGCGGCATGTAGCGGAACGTCCCCACCATCCTCCCGTCCAGCGTCATCCCCGCGTCGTCCGCCAGGAACTTCGCCAGGCCGAAGTCCATCAGCCGCACCTGCCGGTCCTCGTCCACCATGATGTTGGACGGCTTCAGGTCCCGGTGCACCAGCCCGTGCGCATGGATGTACGCCAGCGCCTCGCACACCTGCAGCAGCGCGTCCTTCAGGCGGCCCACCCGCTCCGGCCGGTTCAGCTCCCCCAGCTTCGCCGCCGACTCCCGCTTCACCGGTACCGGCTCCGGCGCCCCCACGTCGTAGGGCAGCTCGAACTCCAGCGGATCCACCTCCTCCGAGTCCGAGCCCAGCCACGGCTCCATCGGCACCGGCAGCCGCGCCGCCGAGCCGGACGTGCCAAAGCGCATTCCCCCCGAGCCGCCCGAGACCATCTCCTCGCTCGGGGCCTCCTCGGCGAAGGCCGACAGGTCGAACAGCCCGCCACCACCGTCCTCCGAGTTCGCCTCCCGGCTCGCCGAGGCCGGAGCCTGGGGGCGCCGGAACGAGCCCGAACCCGCGAGCGAGCCCGAGAACGAACCCGAGGAGCCGCTCGAGGGCGACACCATCTGGTCCCCCTTCAGCGACAGGTAGTCGCGCAGCGTCAGCCCCTCGATGAGCTCCATCACCAGGTAGGGCGAGCTCTGGTACACCCCGGTGTCGTACACCTTCACCACGTTGGGATGGGCCAGGTCCTCCAGGGCCTCGAACTCGCGCACCAGCCGCTTCGCCGCCCGCGAGTCCATGGCCGGGCCGCCCGACAGCAGCTTCAGCGCCACCGCCTCGTTCGTCCTGTCATCCAGGGCCCGGTAGACGGTCCCGATTCCACCACTTCCGAGTGTCTCGAGGACGCGATAGGGACCGATGACTTTGGGACGCATCAAGTCATCGATCCTAGATACCCTGTCGGGTCAGGGTCAAACGCCCGCCCCCCGCCATTCCCTCTCCTCATGGGGCCCGGTAGCCAGGGTGGGGTAGGTCCGGCACTCACTGAAAGCCGGGGGAGTTGCCGCGGGGCGGGTCCGTGCCGTTCCACCCCGGGCCCCGACCGCTCGGGCCGGGGGTGCGACCACTCCTGCACACGCCCGTGGACGTGGAGGGGTGGTGCCTCTACATTGCGCAGCCTCATGGAACGCCCCGTGTCACCTCCCTCCGTGGCTGCTCTCGAGCGACTCGTCCAGGAACGGCCCCTGCCGCGCCATGTGGGTATCATCATGGATGGCAACGGCCGGTGGGCGGAGATGCGCGGTCTGCCCCGGGAGGAGGGCCACCGCGAGGGCTCCAACAGTGTGCGCGAGGTGACCCGCTGCGCCCGGCGCGTGGGCCTCCAGGCCCTCACCCTCTACGCCTTCTCCTCGCAGAACTGGGCCCGCCCCGCCGAGGAGGTGGCCGCCCTGATGGACCTGCTGCGCGAGTACCTCGAGAGCGAGCGCGCGGAAATCCTGGAGAACGGCATCCGCCTCAACGCCATTGGCGAGGTGGAGAAGCTGCCGCGCTTCGTGAAGGAGCCGTTGGACCGGCTGCGGGCGGACTCGGCGGACAACAAGGGGATGGTGCTGACGCTGGCGCTGTCCTATGGCGGACGCGAGGAACTGGCCCACGCGGCGCGCCGCATGGCCGAGGCCGCCTGCAAGGGCGAGCTGACGCCGGCGCAACTGGACACCCAGACCTTCGAGTCCTACCTCTGGACGAACGGGCTGCCACCGCTGGATCTGGTGGTGCGCACCAGTGGTGAGCAGCGCATCTCCAACTTCCTGCTCTGGCAGCTGGCGTACGCGGAGCTGTGTTTCAGCGACGTCCTCTGGCCGGACTTCAGGACCGAGGCCTTCCTGCGCTGCCTGGCTCAATACCAGCAACGCGAGCGGCGCTTCGGCCTCACCTCCGCGCAAGTGAAGCGAGAGGACTCCCACCGGGCCAAGGCGTGAACGAGAAGAACAAGAACCTCGTCATCCGGACTGTATCGGCGCTCACCCTGCTGCCGCTGGTCATCTTCCTGTTGTTCAAGGGAGGTCTCTACAGCGCGGCCCTGTTGAGCGTCGCCGCCGCCATTTGCGCCAGTGAGTACTACCTCATCACCCAGAAGACGCTCTCGCCGGCGGCCTGGGTGGGGATCGTGCTCGCGGGCCTGTTGCCCGCCCTGACGTTGAAGGATCCGGCGCGCACCGGGGCGGGGGCCTTCTGGATCCTCGCCTTCTACCTGTTCTTCGCCTTCACCTACCACCTCATCCGGGGCCCGCTGCAGGACGCGCCCACGCGGGTGGCCCACCTGGTGACGGGCATGCTGTACGGCTCGGTGGGGCTCACCGCCGTGGCCGCCCTGCGGTTGATGCCGGACGGGATGGCGTGGTCCATCTCCGCGCTCGTCATCACCTGGGCCAACGATACCTCCGCCTACTTCGCCGGCCGCTTCCTGGGCCGCCACAAGCTCTACCCCGAGGTGAGCCCCAACAAGACCTGGGAGGGCTTCTTCGGCGGCATGGTGGGCTCGGTGGTGGGCATGTTCATCACCCGGGGCTTCTTCTATCCCATGCTGACGGTGACGGACTGTCTGGTGCTGGGAATCCTGGGCGGCATCCTCGGCCCCATCGGGGACCTGTGCGAGTCCATGCTCAAGCGGGCCTACGGGGTGAAGGATTCCGGTGTGGCCATCCCGGGGCACGGCGGCATCCTGGACCGGATCGACGCGCTGCTCTTCAACGCGCCGCTGGTGTTCGTCTACGTGACCTTCGTGCGCGGGCTGCTTCCGTAGCGGCCGCCGATTGTCCGGTTGGCAGGACTCCAGGCCGCGATGCGCATTGTCGGGCATGAGTCCCACGGTTAGTGTTGGCACCATGCTTCAAGGTCCCGGTCTGTTCATCGTCCTGCTCGGCGTGCTCATCACCGTCCATGAGCTGGGCCACTTCCTCGTGGCCAAGGCCTGCGGGGTGAAGGTCCTCCGTTTCTCCATCGGGTTCGGGCCGAAGCTGTTCGGCTTCACCAAGGGGGAGACGGAGTACCAGGTGGCCCTGCTGCCCCTGGGTGGCTACGTGAAGATGGCCGGGGACACCCCCCACGAGGAGCTGAGCCCCGAGGACGCCCAGCGCGGCTTCCTCAACGCCGCGCCGTGGAAGCGCGCCCTCATCGTGGTGGCCGGGCCCGTCTTCAACCTGGTCTTCCCCGTCCTCATCTACTTCTTCGTCTTCTTCGGGCCGCACGAGACCATCTCCACCCGGGTGGGGTACGTGGATCCCGCCATGCCCGCGGCCGCCGCCGGCATCCGGCCCGGAGACCGCATCGTCGCGGTGGATGGCGACAAGGTGCGGACCTTCGAGGAGATGCGCGAGGCCTTCGTCGGCCGCTTCGACCGCTCCATCCCCATCACCATCGAGCGCGATGGCAAGCAGCAGATCGTCAACGTGACGCCCAACCGCATCGTCGAGTCCTCTCCGGTGGACTCGGTGGAGCGGGGGCAGATTGGCGTGGCGCACACCAACCGGCCCGCCGTGGTGGGCGTGCCCCCGGGCTCGCCGGCCGCGCAGGCGGGGCTGAAGACCTTCGACCGCGTCCTGTCCATCAACGGGGTGGCCATCCCCGACGAGGCCGCGCTCAACGAGCAGTTGGCGAAGATGGAGGGAACGCTGGCGCTCACCGTGCAGCGGTTGGCGCCAGTGCCGGCCGGTGTGGTGACGGGGTACTCGCCCTCCGTGCACAAGGTGACGGTGCAGAAGCAGCCGGGTGCCGAGGGCTTCGCCGCCCTGGGGGCCCAGGCCGCGGACATCTACGTGGGCTCCGTGTTCCCGGGCAGCCCGGCGGAGAAGGCCGGCCTGCGGGTGGGAGATCAGCTCGTCTCCTTCAACGGTGAGCCGCTCCATTCTTTCAATGTCCTGGCCGGCAAGCTCAGCACCCTGAAGGAGCAGTCCTTCCAGCTCGGCTGGCGCTCGGCGGACGGCCAGGTGCGCACGGAGACGATCGCCCAGGCCTCCCACACCAGCAAGGACGAGATGGGCCAGGAGTCCTCCCGGCTCGAGCTGGGCCTGCGGCCCTGGCTGCCCTCGTCGGCGGAGCTGCTGCCCACGGACAAGGTGACGGTGACGCTCGGGGTGGGCGAGGCGCTGCGCGAGGCCGCCACCGTGGTGCCCAAGATCGTCGGGCAGATGGTGAAGGTGATTGGCGGGCTCGTCACCGGCCAGGTGTCGCACAAGACGCTGGGCGGGCCGGTGATGATGTACCAGCTGGCCTCCAAGAGCGTGGACCAGGGGTTGGACTACTTCCTCAACCTGATGGCCATCATCTCCATCAACCTGGGAGTGATGAACCTGTTGCCCATCCCCATCCTCGATGGCTTCCACCTGCTGTCCGCCTTCTGGGAAGGCATTCGCCGCCGCCCCATTCCGGTGCGCGTGCGCGAGGTGGCCAACGTCGTCGGCCTCGTGCTGCTGATGGCGCTGATGGGCATGGCGTTGATCAACGACATCACCCGCTAGGCCCCTTGCTGACAACGCGGCCATTTCCCCTCGCCCTCCGGGAGA
>NZ_JPMI01000097.1 GCF_000733295.1 Archangium violaceum Cb vi76
GTGCCACGCATCCCGGGTTGAACCCCCTGTCCACACGGGGGGCCACGGGTTGGAGAACGGGGACAGATACCCTCACCCCGACCCTCTCCCGAGGGGAGAGGGGAGATGGGTCACATTCCTGAAGAAGGATTCGTGAGGTGCGATGCGGCGACTGCTCGTGGGGTTGACGGTGGGGTTGGGGTTGCTGGCGGGCTGTGCACCACGCGCCACCCGGCCCACGGCCGAGGAGAAGCCGGACCGGGAGGTGACGCGGCCGGAGAAGCCGCCCCCGGCTCGCGGCTGGCTGGAGGAGGGGCTCGCCTCGTACTACGGCCCGGGTTTCGCCGGCCGGCCCACCGCCAGCGGCGAGAAGTTCAACCCCCAGAAGCTCACCGCCGCCCACAAGAAGCTGCCCTTCGGCACGTGCCTCCGGGTGGTGAACATGGAGAACGGGCGCTCGGTGGAGGTGCGCGTCAACGACCGGGGGCCTTTCGTCAAAGGGCGCGTGGTGGATGTGTCGACCGCCGCGGCGAAGCAGCTCGGCATGATGGAGAAGGGGCTGGCCCGGGTTCGCCTCTACCGCTGCGCGGACAAGACCGGGTAGAAGCCTCCCCATGTTCCTCGCGCTCGATACCTCCACCCTCACGTTGTCGCTGGCCCTCGTGGAGCGGGAAGGGGAGGGGGTGCGTGTCCTCGAGCACCTGGTGGTGGGCCCTCCGAAGAAGCAGAGCGAGGTGCTCCCCGGCGTCGTCGGCGAGCTGCTCGCCCGGCACGGCGTGGCGCTGAAGTCCCTGGAGGGCATGGCCATCGGCCTCGGCCCGGGCTCCTTCACCGGCTTGCGCATCGGCCTGTCCTGCGTGAAGGGGCTGGCGTACGCGGCGGGCCTCAAGGTGGCCGGGGCCTCCTCGCTCGCGGCCGTGGCCCTGGAAGGCCCCGAGGGTCCGCCCCTCTTCGCCCTCGCGGTGGCGCGCAAGGATGATCTCTACCTGGGGCCCTACCGGCGCGTGGGCCAGCGGGTGGAGGCCCTGGGGCCCGAGGAGGCGATGAGCCCGGAGGAGGTGGCCGCGCGCATGGCCGCCGAGCCCGAGGCGCTCGCGCTGGGCCCCGCGCTGCCCGAGTACCGCGCGGCCCTGGAGGCCCAGGGCGTGGCGCCCTCGCGGCTGCTGAGCGCGCCCCTCTTCCCCTCGGCGGTGGCGCTGGCCTCGCTGGTGCGCTTCCCCGAGACGCAGCCCCTGGAGGCGCTCTTCGCCCTGGAGCCGCACTACGTCCGCGCCTCCGAGCCCGAGCGCAACCCCAAGTTCCCTCCGCTGCCCGGGCCTCCGCCCACCGCGCGCCTCAAGGAGGATTGAGGCGGCTCCGGGCTCAGGCGCGCTCGATCTGGATCTTCGCCTGACGCATGACGTGGTCCACCGCCATGAGGTGCCAGGCCACCTGATCGATCCTGGCCAGGTTGCGCGGCTCGGCGCGCAGGGCCGCCGCCATCTCCTCCATCGTCAGCCCGGCGGCGTTGGCCTGGTCCCGGAGGACCTTCTCCACCACCTGCGGCGTGAGGGTCAGGCCATCGCGCTTGCAGATGGCGCCCAGGGCGAGGCCGATGCGCAGCCGGTGCTCCACCTCGGCGCGGGTGTCCACGTCCTTCAGCCACGCCTTGAGCGACTCCTCGCGCTCCGGGCCGGTGAACTGGAGCTCGCCGGCGGAGCGGCCCTCGCTGGCGCTCCAGCGGCGGCGGATCTCCTCGTCCACCAGCTCCGTGGGAATCTCCACCTGGGTGCGCGCCGCCACCTGGTTGAGCACCTCCTGCTGCGCCTGGACCAGCAGCAACTGCGCGGCCTCGTCCTCCATCTGCCGCACGACGTCGCGCATGGCCTCCTGCAGCGTGTGGCCCCGGCCGAAGGCCAGGAGGAAGTCCTCGCTCTCGAAGTCGGGGTACTTCAGCTCGCGCGCGGCCTGCACCTGGACGACGAAGCGGGCGGGCGTGCCGCGCAGCGACTCGACGGGGTACTCCGCGGGCAGGGTGACCTCCACCACCACGCCCCCTCCGGGCGAGCGGCCGACGAGCGCCTCATACAGGCCGGGCAGCATCGGATCCGGCTGCACGGGGAGCCAGACGTCGGTGTGCAGGCTGAAGGGGATGAGGTGGCCCTGGGAGTAGCCCGCGATGTTGAGGAGGGCCTCGTCTCCCCAGGCGAGCTGCTCGGTGGGGTAGCGGTAGTGCTCGGTGGCGTGGGGCCGCGCCAGCTCCAGGAAGCGCTCCTGGACCTGGTCGGCGGTGAAGCCCTGGGGGGCGGGGAGGGTGACGGACAGCCCCTCCAGGGAGGGGGCCTCCACCTGGGGCAGCACCACGGGGTGACTCCGCTCGTCCCGCCAGGTGGGCGAGAGCCGGGGCAATCCGAACGACTGGGAACTGGAAGCGTGGGAGCTCATGGGGCGTGCCTCTGCGAGGTGGAGACCAGGGTGGGGGACGACTACCAGCCGCTGAAGAAGTTCTTGATGCCCTCGCCGACCTTCTTGGCGCCCTCCTTGATGCCCTCGCCGACCTTCTTGGCGCCCTCCTTGAGGGTGTCGAAGTTCTCGACGACCGTGCCGGCCACGGAGGAAGCGGTGGAGATGGCCGCGCCCACCTGCGAGACGATGGGGATGTTGGTGGCGGCCGCGATGGAGCCGGCGGCGGTGATGCCGGACGTCACCTTGGAGGCGATGCTCGCGTTGGGATCGGCGATCGTCTTGGCGGCCATGGCGGTGTCGAGGGCGGCGATGCCGATGTTGACGCCCGGGGCGAAGCGGCCCGCGGCCTTGGCGGCCGTGCTCGCGCCCTTGGCGCCCAGCTTCGCCGCGGCCTCGGCGCCCTTGGCGGCGTCGACGACGGCATCCCCCGTCTTGAAGGCGTTCTTCGCCGCGTCCTTCAGGCCGTGAGCGCCGCTCGCGGCGGCCTGCTGGCCCGCCTTGGCGATGCCACCCTCGAGCTTCCCGGCCAGCTTCTCCCCACCGACGGCGCGGAGCGCATCCGCGGCGCCCTGCTTCAGGGTGGTGCCGAAATGGGCCCCGGCGCCCTTGGACTTCGCGAGCTCGCCCAGCACGTCGATGTCACGCAGCGGATTGCCGGAGAGCACGGACTCGGCGACCTTGCTGGCGATGTTGTCGGCCACCGGGCCGCTGGCGCCGAGGGCCGCCTGGGCGGCGCCCTTCAGGTTCTTGAACTCCTTGCCGGACTGGATCATCGCGGCCACGTCGAGCCCGCCCTTGACGGTGTTCAGCACGCTCTTGCCCAGCATGAGGGCGCTGTCGGAGATGGCCTGGCCGCCCTCGCCGTTCTTGATGGCGTTGGCGAGGCCCGCGGCATTGGCGCCGATGCCAGCGACACCGGCGGCGAGGCCACCGGCCGTCTTCAGCTTGCCGAACGCGCCGGCGGCGCCATTGGCGTGAGCGGCGTCGGTGGCGTTCTGCACGTACTTGCCGAGCAGGTTCTGCTTCGCGGCGGCGGCCGACGTCTGGGCGGCGGGCTCCAGGGAGTCCTGCGCGTGGAGCGGAGCCGTGGGGGCGCTCCTGGCCGGCGTGGTGAAGTGGGGCGCCGAGTTCGTCCGGGTCAGGGCCGGCCTCTCGGTGGCGCCGAGCACGGGGGCCGAGTTCGAGCGGTGCAGCGAGGGGGCGTTGTTGGCGACGGGCGTGGTCATGGGAGGCTCCTGCTGGAATCGGGTTCGGGTGGCGCGGCGGCTGTTCGCCGTGGATGTGCGCCATCCAGAGCAGGAGGTGTGCCAGGGCCCACGCGGCCCGGCATGGACGAGCGAAAGGCCCGTTTTCCCTCGGGGAAACGCTCGCGAGCCGGGGAGCCCGCGAGGGATTCCGGCGTCCGGCTGATGACCGGCCCCTGGTGACTCCCGTTTCACCTGGTGACTGCTGTCATCAGCCGGAGGAACCAGGAGCGCCGCGGATGCGGCTTGGGGCTAATCTCCTGGCTCGTTCCTCAGGAGACTCGACATGGAAGCGCATCAAGCTCCGACGCGGGCTTCGTTGTCCCCCATGCTGCTGCGAGCGGCCTGTGTCCTTCTGGTGATCGGCGCCCTGCTGCCCACGTTGGGGTTCACCTCATTCGTCTGGAACGAGCACATCGAGTGGACGCGCCATGGCCGCTCCACCGGGGAGCTGTTCCGGGCACTCTTCTACCTGCCGGGACCGCTCACCCTGATGCTCGTGCCCTTCCTCTGGGCGCGGCGGCGCTGGGCGTGGTGGGGCTCGCTGCTCCTGCTCCCCCTGCATGGCCTCGGGCCCTTGGTGGACCTGGCGACACTTCGCCATGGCCTGCACGGGGGTGAGGCCTTCATGTTGATGCAGGGACTAACGGCATTCGGTGGAGGCCTCGTGGTGGGCCTCCTGCTGTGGTCGGCCCGTGAGGTGCTGCTTCCTTCGTCTCTCGCGCCCAGCTCCTGACCGGGCCCGAGAGTTGGGGGGGAGGTGCACTACGCCCGGTAGGTGCGCGCCACGGACTCCATGCGCCCGGCCGCCTCGCGCAGCGTGCTCGTGGCCCGCGTGGTGGACTGCACTCCCTGCATCGTCTCCTCCATCAGCGACGACAGGTCCGACACCGCGGTGAAGATCTGCGTGATGCCCGCGTTCTGCTGGCTCACCGCCACGGCGATCTGCCGCGCCGCCCCCGCGTTGTCCTTCACGATCGACGTCAGCTCCCGGAGGCTCTCGCCGCTGGCCTTGATCTGCGACAGCCCGCCCTGCATCTGCTGCTGTCCCTTCTCCGTCATCTTCACCGTGTCCTGGATGGACTTGCCGATATCGTCCAGCAACTCGCGCACCCGGTCCGTCGACTCGATGGACTGGTCCGCCAGGGCGCGGATTTCACGCGCCACCACGCTGAAGCCCTTGCCGTGCTCGCCCGAGCGCACCGCCTCGATGGCGGCGTTGAGCGCCAGCATGTTCGACTGGTCCGCCAGATCCTTCACCGTCTGGGCGATCTCTCCAATCTGCTGCGTGCGGTTGCCCAGCATCAGGATGGTGCCGGCCAGGCGTCCCACCTTCTCGTGCAGCTCCTGCAGCCCCTCGATGCTGGCCCCCAGCGTCTCCTCGCCCAGGCGGCCCACCTCTTCCGCCCGCTCCGTCACCTGGAGCACCGCCCGCGAGCGCTCTTCCGCCATCTTCGACGTCTGTTGAATCTCCTGCGCGGTGACCTGCGTCTCCTGGATGGCCGCCGCCTGGCGCGAGAGGTTGCGCTCCTGGTGCTCGGCCGCCTTGCTCAGCTCCGCCACGGCGTCGGTGAGCACGCGCGTGCCCTGCTGCAGGCCCACCGTCGTCTGGCGCAGCTGCTCCATCATCCGCGAGAAGGCGTGGGCCAGCTCTCCCACCTCGTCCTGGCTGTTCACCTCCACGCGGTGCGAGAGGTCTCCCTCCTCGAGCACGTGCGTCACCGCCTCGCTCAGCGCGGAGATGGGCCGGGCGATGCCGCGCGCCAGCCACCACGCGCCCACGATGACCAGCGCCAGGAAGAACCCCATCATCCCGAGCGCCATCAGGGCCGCCTGCACCAGGGGGGCATAGGCCTCCCGCGCGTCCAGGGTGGCCACGAAGCGCCAGCCGTCCCCCACGTCCCTCACGTCCGTGCCGTTGATGGCCTCCTGGGACACGGGCGCCGCCGGGGGCTCCACCTCCGGCGGACGGGAGTTGAAGAGCACCGTGCCATCCTCGCGCCGCACCTCCAGGGCGAAGCTCTCCTGGGCGCGTTCGTTGGCCCGCTTCATCGAGGCCTTCACCACGTCCCGCACCTGGCTCCAGTCATACGCGGCCAGCAGCACGCCGATACGGGCACCACTGGTCGGGCTCTTCACCGGCGCGGCCAGCGGCAGCACCCGCTTGCCAAAGACCGGGTCCTTCTCCCGCCCGAGTGCATCGGCGGAGAAGCGCCCCTCGAGCGCCGCCCGGTACCACTCCGACTCACGCACCTCGCGCTCGTGGCCCTGGTAGCCCTTGAGCAGCCCCTCCGAGCTGGCCGATACGGCGCGGCCCTTCTCGTCGAAGAGCACGAAGCCGCTGATGGAGGCGTGGTTCTTCGCCATCCCCGCCAGCACCGCGTCGCTCTTGTCGAAGGTGTCGAAGAGCAGCGCACCCCGCAGGAGGGTGTCCTCGGACCAGCCGCGGACGTTGGCCTCGCGCTCGGCGAGGATCCGCTCCACCAGATCCTTGAGGCCCTCGGCCTCGGCCCTCAACGTGGCGTCGATCTGCCTGCCCAACGTGCGCCGGGTGATGGAGAGGCCCGACACCGTCACGGACAGGATGGCGAACGCCGAGAGCAACGCCACGGACAGGGTGATGCGGGCGCGCAGCTTGAGGCCACCCAGGAAGGGGAGATTCATGATGTCAGAGCTCGAGCAGGGAAATGGAGACGGTGAGGGCGCCGATGACCCGGGCGCCATCCTTCACCGGGAGGGATACCTGGACGACATAGGACTGGGAGGACTCGTCGAAGAAGGGTTTCTCGCGCAGCTCCCCGCCCCGGCCTCCATTGAAGGACTCGCGCCACTTGGGCTCGTCCCCCTGCCAGTAATCGGACGTGCGCCGCGTGGCGCCCACCAGCGCGCCCTGGTTGTCCATGACGAAGGCCTCGGCCACCTTCCGGCCCAGCCGCGCCCGGTGCCGCTCGAGCGTCCGCGCGCACGGGCTGCCCAGCAACTGGCGCTTGAGGGGCGTGAGGGCCGGCGTCGCGCGCCACTCATCATCCCACTGCCGGATGCTCTCCAGGGACACGCGCCGCGCGTTCTGCCGCTTCACCTCGCGCACCACCGCTGGATCCGTGGCCATGCGCCGCAGCTCGGGCATCAGCCCGTCCACCTTCTTCAATTGCGCCGCGCCGTCCGGCGGCACGTTCGCGAGCAGCAACAACGACACGAGGGTCCACATCGACATGTCCCTCCAGTCTACCGGAAGGGCGTGGGTGGACCGGTCCGCGCCCGGGCCCCTGCTTCCCCCCCATGCGGACACGGGGCAGCGCCTCCAGGCGGGTACATCACTCGTAGTCGACTCCGAGTGGTGTAGGAGGGAGTGCTACATCAGTCGTAGTCGACTACGAGTGCGGGTCGACGGGCGTCTTCCGTATGGCGCTCCGAGGAGCGAGCACGGTCCGTGCGCCGGGCGGGGGGCTGGGGTAAAGGGGGCCGCCATGAACGAGAATCTGCGAATCGCCGTGGTGGGCGCCACGGGCGTGGTGGGCACCGAGGTGCTCTCCACCCTGCTGCTGCGGGACTTCCCCGCCGAGCAGCTCACCGTGCTGGGCTCGGAGCGCTCCGAGGGCGAGGAGCTGGCGTACGGCGAGGAGACGCTGGAGGTGGAGCCGGTGTCCGCCGAGACGCTCCGGGGCATGGGCCTGGTGCTGCTGGCCACGCCGGCGGACGCCTCGCGCACCCTGGCGTCCATGGCCCAGGCCGCGGGGGCGTGGGTGGTGGACGCGAGCTCCGCCTTCCGCGCCGATGGCACCGTCCCCCTGGTGCTCCCCGGCTTCAACTCCGAGGCGTTGGGCTCCTTCAAGGGCCGCATCGTGGCGCTGCCCTCGGCGGTGACGACGGCGGTGGCCAACATCGTGGAGCCGCTGCGCCAGGCCTTTGGCGTGGCCCAGGTGCAGGTGACGGCCCTCATGGGCGTGTCCTCCTCGGGCCAGCGGGGCCTCAAGGAGCTGGAGCAGCAGACGTCGGCGCTCCTGTCCGGCCGCGAGCCCGAGGCGCACGTCTTCCCCCACCGCGTGGGCTTCAACCTGGTGCCCCAGGTGGGCCCCTTCCTGGCCAACTCGCCCTGGACGGAGGAGGAGGCCGGCTGGACGCTGGAGTGCGCCCGGCTCTTCGCCAGCAAGGGCGAGGTGCCCGTGGTGGCCGGCACCGCCGTCCAGGTGCCCACCTTCTTCGGCCATGGGCTCAGCCTCCACGTGCGGCTGAAGAAGCCCGCCCCGGTGGAGCAGGCGCGCGCCGCCCTCAAGGGCTCGCCCGCGCTCAAGGTGTTGGATACACCCACCGAGAAGGTCTACCCCCTGCCCAGCCTCGTCACCGCGGACCCCACCATCCATGTGGGCCGCCTGCGCTCCTTCCCCCAGGCCCCCGAGTGGCTCACCCTCTTCGCCACCGTGGACAACGCCGGCCGGGGGGCCGCCCTCAACCTGGTGGAGGCCGGTCTGCGGCTCGCCGGGTCCGACGCCTGACAATTTGGCAACGCCACCGGGCCGCTCCTGCCCATTTGACCGGGGGAGGGGGGCCCGTCCCCCACATAACCCCTGGGAGGAGGGCCGGGTTTCTCCTGGCCTCGGGCTTGCTACCCTCCTTCCCGCCCATGCGTAACCTCCTCTTCTCCGCAGCGGTCCTCCTGTCGTCCGCGGCGTTCGGACAGTTCGGGACCCAGGTCCAGGTCACGGTCCAGTCCACGGCCAATTCGGACAGCGTGAGCATCGGTCCGAGCCAATGTGGCGGGACGAGCTCCTTCACCTGGCGGGTGACCGGCACGCCCTGTGCCGATCTCTCCCTGTGGATCACCACCGACACGGACTGCCGGGATTCGTCCTCCGCCCAGACGTCGGGTTCCACCCGCGGCCTGCCCTCGATTCCGCTCGCCACCATCACCTCGTCGGGTGGCGGCGCGACGGCGACCTTCCAGGTGTCCAACCTGCCCATCTTCACCTCCTCCACCACCACGGATGCGGGGACGGTGGCGTGCGGCGACCCGGGAGTCGAGTCCACGATGCTGCTGTGCGGGGCGACGAAGACGTACGATGGGTTGGGCTCGTGCAGCTCCAACGTGGTGAAGGCGGCCAAGCCGTTGTCGATCACCTACGACACGAAGAGCCCGGAGGCGCCCTCCATCTCGGAGGTGGCCTCGCTGGACAAGGCGCTGCGGGTGGAGGTGGATGCGCCGGAGGACGCCATCCAGGTGGAGGTGGTGGCGCTGCGGGAGGGGGTCAGGGTCTCCAGCGAGAAGCAGGGCGTGAACGTGGGAGCGGTGCGGGTGAAGGACCTGCAGAACGACGTGACGTACCAGATCGAGGCCTATGCCATCGACATCGCGGGCAACCAGAGCCCGGCGTCGGCCACCGAGGAGGGCACGCCCACCCGGACGTATGGCTTCTATGATCGGTACCGTGATGCGGGCGGCGAGGAGACGGGGTGCGGTGCCACGGGCGGAGGTTTCGCGGGCGGAGGCATGTTGGCCGCCCTGGGGTTCTGGCTGTTCTCAAGGAGAAATCGTTCATGACTCGAGCAGTGGCCCTCGGCATCGCGGTGGTGCTCACCGCGCTTCCAGGCGAGGCGCAGGAGACGTCCGATGTGCCCACCCAGTCGCCACGCAGCGGTGCCGTGGAGTTCCGGCTCGGAGGCTACAAGCCGCAGCTCGACGCGGAGGAGGCCCTGGAGGACGGGAAGCGGCCGTATTCGCAGACGTTCGGCGGCTCCAACATGCTGCTCTTCGAGGTGGAGATGCAGCGCTTCTTCTACCAGGACATCGGCACGGCGGGCGTGAGCGTGTCGCTGGGGTACGCGGAGAAGTATGCCGCCGCCCAGACGGAGGGGGGCGCGGAGACCGCGGATCGCACGGGCTTGCATGTGCTGCCCGTCCGCGTGCGGGCCCTCTACAAGTTCGACTACCCCGCGTTCCACTGGGGCATTCCGCTGGTGCCCTACGTCAAGCCCGGTCTCGTCTTCACGCCGTGGTGGTCCACCAAGGGCGGGGAGATCGAGACGCCGGAGGAAGGTGGCTCGGGCAAGGGCATGAGGTTCGGCTGGGAGGTGGTGGGTGGCATCGCCTTCATGCTGGACGTGCTGGAGCCGCGGCTGGCGCGCGACTTCGACTCGGACCTCGGGGTGAATCACAGCTATCTCTTCGCCGAGTACACGTACGCGAAAGTGAACAACTTTGGCGGCAAGGGGTTCAATCTCTCCGACTCGTACTGGATGTTCGGACTGGCGCTGGATTACTAGGCCGTCCATGAAAGCGCATGTGCGAGCCTTTCCTCGAGCCCTGACAGTCCTCGTGGTGGTGGCCGTGGCCCTGGTGGGTCCCGGCTGCCGGAGGGCGGTGAAACCGGAGGTGGGGGGAGCTCGCACGGTGGAGGCCGGCGTGCCGGTGGGCTTCGGCTCCGAGGCCCGGGGCGCGCCGGAGGTGACGTGGGACTTCGGAGACGGCTCGCCGCCCCAGCCGGGTGCGCGGGTGTCCCATGCCTTCCCGCGCGCGGGCAGCTTCCAGGTGCGCGCGCTGGAGAAGGACG
The DNA here is from genome assembly GCF_000733295.1 of Archangium violaceum Cb vi76. Lineage (GTDB taxonomy): Bacteria > Myxococcota > Myxococcia > Myxococcales > Myxococcaceae > Archangium > Archangium violaceum. Next base: position 10,214 of record NZ_JPMI01000097.1, read on the forward strand.
AGGTGCTGGCCAGTGCCACGGTGACGGTGGTGCCGCGGCCGGTGCTGCGCGCCATGCCCGCCGACGCGGAGGTGGCGGTCTTCTTCCCCCAGCTGCGTGGAAACGTGGAGCCGCTGGTGGGCTTCTTCGCGCGGATGCTGGGCCAGGCGCAGACGCGGCAGGCGCTGGAGGACGCGCCGCTGCTGTCGCTGGTGCTGCGCGAGCTGCGGGGCGAGCCCCGGCTGGTGGACCCAGAGGAGGGCGTGGGTTTCTTCTCGCTGCCGGGCTTCGCGGGCACCGTGGCGCTGCTGGGCGTGACGGACAGCGAGGCCGCGCTGGAGGCGGTGGTGGAGGAATTGCGCTCCGGAGGCGCGCGCGTCGTGGGGCGGGAGCCCGGGGGCGCCGTGCGCTTGGAGCGCGAGAGCGAGACGCCGATGCTGCTCTTCGCGGACCGGGGCTACCTGTACCTGGTGGTGCCGGACGCGCCGGAGGAGGAGGGCGGGGAGGAGGAGGAACAGGCGAGCGGGCGCATCGAGAAGGTGCTGGCCCAGGAGGGCGGGACGGGGGCGGCGGAGGTGGAGTCGATCCGGGCGCGGATTACGGGGATGAGCGGACCGGGGCTGTCCGAGCAGCCGCTGCTCACCGAGCTGAGGCCGAAGGTGGGGGCGGGCAACGTGCACCTCTTCGCGCGGGCGGAGGAGGGGGATGAGTCCGAGGGCATCCGGGGCCTCTGGGCGGCGCTGCGGGTGGAGGAGGGGAAGGCGGAGCTGGAGGGCTGGGTGGCCTCGGACAAGTCGCTGTTCGCGGGCAAGAGCGGGCCGGGCTCGGAGCTGCTGGGCAAGGCGCCGGTGGGGCCCATCGCCGCGCTGATGGTGTCCATGCCGCCGGAGGAGATGAGCAAGCTCGTCTTCGGCGCGCCCGGCTCGGAGCGCCGCGAGCGGACGCTGCTGCGGCTGAAGGAGCAGGGCTTCGACGCGGCCGGCACGGATGAGCTGCTGGGCGCGCTGCGCGGAGACATGACGCTGCTGGCGTACTTCGACGCGGTGGCCTTCTACCGCAACTTCTTCCTGGGCAACCGGCGGCCGGAGCCGCGCGGCACGTTGCTCTTCCAGGCGGGGCTCGTGCGCGCCGAGCCCGTGCTGGGGTGGCTCACCGGGCGGCTGAAGGAGCGTGGACAGCCCTACGAGGTCTTGAAGGGCGCGGACGCCACGCGCCTGCGCACGCGGGTGATGGATCAACCGGTGGAGGTCACCGTGACGGCGGACCGGCTGTCGGTGAATGGCGGCGAGGCGCTGGGAGCGAGGCCCTCGGAGGACCTGGGCGTGGCCCTGCGCGAGCGCTACGGTGGCAATGCGTTCGAGCCGGGCCACCTGTCGGCCATGGTGGACGTGGGCCGGTTGCGCGCCGAGCTGGATGCCCCGAAGGAGGTGCCCGGTGTGTCACCGCAGCAGTTGCCCGTGGCGCGCTCGCTGGTGGGCACGTTGATGGATCAATTGCCGCCCGTGGAGAATGTCTTCATCGACTTCGCACCCGAGGAGGGCGGCGGCCGTTTCCGGGCGAGCGCCGTGCTCCGGGAGCGGAGCAGGTAGGGAGCCGTGTCCAATACCATCACCGTCCTGTATTTCGCCGCGGCACGCGAGCGCGTGGGTCTGCCGCGAGAGCCGCTGGAGCTGCCCTCGGGAGCGCGCGTGGAGGATGTGCTGCGCCTGCTCGGCACGCGTCACCCGGCGCTGGCGCCCCTGCTGCCGCACCTGCGGGTGGCGGTGAACCAGGAGTTCTCCGGCGCGGAGACCGAGGTTCCCGCGGGAGCGGAGCTGGCCCTCATTCCACCGGTGGCGGGAGGCAGTGGAGGCCTGTTCCGCGTGGTGGACCGGCCGCTGCGGCTGGAGGAGGTGGTGGAGGCGGTGTCCGGCGAGGCGTATGGCGGGCTCGTGACGTTTTCGGGCTCGGTGCGCAACCAGACGCGGGGCAGGCGCGTGCTGAGGCTGGAGTACGAGGCCTATCCGCCCATGGCGGAGAAGAAGCTGGCGGAGATTGGCGCCGAGGTGGCGGGGAAGTTCAACGGGACGCGGCTGGCGATCGTGCACCGGGTGGGGACGTTGAAGCCGGGCGAGCTGGCCGTGGTCATCGCCGCGGCGGCGCCGCACCGGAAGGAGGCGTTCCTCGGGTGCGAGCACGCCATCGAGCGGCTCAAGCAGGACGTCCCCATCTGGAAGAAGGAGTTCTTCGAGGATGGAGAGGTGTGGGTAGGCCTGGGCCCCTAGTTGACCCATTTCCCCTCTCCCCTCGGGAGAGGGACGGGGTGAGGGTATCCAGGCCCGTTTTCCAACCCGTGGCCCCAGTGTGGACAGGGGGTTCAACCCGGGATGCGTGGCACCCTCACCCCGTCCCTCTCCCGGAGGGCGAGGGGAGATGGGCTCAGTGGACGCCGAGGTTGGCGGGAAGCGTCTTCACGCCCGCGTCGGGCTTCTGCGCGTCCGGCGAGATGGGCCGGGCGGGCTGGTCCACTCCGAGCCGCTTGCGCTCGGCCTCCTCGCGCTCACGTGCCGCCTTGAGGGCACGGGCGTTGGACTCGGCCATCTTCTCGGGAGACGGCCCCGCGAAGAGGAAACCCACCGGCAGGCTGAGGAAGAGGGCAGCCCCCATCGCCACCCAGCCGAGGTCACGCAGCCGCACGCTCGCCTCGCGCTTGCCCGCGACGGAGTGGGTGATGTGCAGGGCGAGCTCGCCCTCGCGCAGGCGCAACAGATCCTCCCGCACGAGCTCCACCGAGATGCGGTCCCCGGTCCGCTGCAGCTCCGCCTCCGGCACGGGGCGGAAGGCATCGCCGCGCCGGCTGCGCTCGACGCGCGCTGAGGGAGGCACGAAGACGCGGTAACCCTTCTCGGTGCGCTCGGCGAGCAGGAAGGGCTCCTCCGGCAGGGTGAAGCCGTAGAGGGGCAGGGCCGTCTTCTCATCCTGCGCGGCCAGCACTTGCGTCTGCTCGGGGCCGAAGCTCCACACCTCGTTGCGGGTGGTGCCCCAGAAGAGCTCGCAGAACAGGCCGTCGTGCTTCGCCTCGGTGCTCTTCGCCTCGGTGCTCATGGGAGGGCGAGCATAGGGCCTTCCCGGGGCCTTGGCGCCTCCTTCAGGAGGGGGAGCGTCGTCCGGGGGGCACTTCCGGCCGGGAGGACAGCGGCGGGCCGGGCGCGGACGCTCACTCGCCGAGCCCGTCCGCTCGCAGGGGCAGGCCGCCGTCGGAGGCCGCCGGAGCGGGTACGGTAGCCGCCGCCGGGCTCGTGGAACCCGCGTCGGGTAGGGCCACGGAGGCGGTGCGGGAGCGCCGGATGTGCTGGCGCAGGTCCGCGAGCGCCACCGTCAGCACCACGCCCAGCAGCACGAGGAAGCCCACGGCGTGCACCACCGTCTCCACGCGCGGTGGCACCTTGCGGCGGCTCACCGTCTCGACGAGGACGAAGAGCATCCGTCCCCCATCCAGCGAGGGCAGGGGCAGCAGGTGGAAGAGGGCGAGCGCCACCGAGAGGCTCACCATCACGCGCAGGAAGGAGCCCAGGCCACTGCCCGCCGCGCCCGAGGACTGCTTCACCAGGCCCACGGGGTTGGCGTTCGCCATGCTCCTCCGTCCCTGGAGCAGGCCGCCGAGCATCCGTGAGCCCTCGGTCACCAGGTTGCCCGTGTGGGCCACGGCCTGCAGCAGCGCCTGGCCCGGACCATGGACGCGGTACACATACTGCTGGCTCACCCCGATGCGGCCCTCGCCCCGCTCGTCCGGACGCGGGCGCACCGTCACCTCGCGTGGCTCGCCCTGACGCTCGACGCCCAGCTTCAGCTCGCGGCCCGGGTTCTGGGCGATGAGCTCCACGAAGCCGCCCCAGTTCTCCAGCGGCTGGCCGTCCACGCTGACGAGCCTGTCCCCTGGCAGCAGCTGGGCACGCGCGGCCTCGGAGCCGGGGGTGATGGTGCCCACCGTGAGGGGCACCACCACGTGCGTGCCCGAGGTGTAGAGCGCGAGGAGGACGCCCAGGGCGAACAGCCAGTTGGTCAGCGGCCCCGCCAGCAGCACCAGCAGCCGCTTCGAGGGGCGCTGCGCGGAGAAGTTCGTGGGGTCCGCGGGGTCCACCCCCGGCTCGTGGGGGTTCATCCCGTGGATGCGGGTGGAGCCCCCCAGCGGGACGGCGCCGAGCACGTACTCGGTGCCCCGGAACCTCCAGGTGAAGACGGCCGGGCCGAAACCGAGCGTGTACCGGTCCACCCGGACGCCGAGCAGCCGGGCGGCCACGAGGTGTCCCAGCTCGTGGAGCGCGACGAGGAATCCGAGGGTGAGGAGGAGGGGGAGGTAGTGCATCCGGGAGTGCCGTGCCTCAGAGCTTCCGCCGCTGGCCTGTCCGCTTGTAGGCCAGGTAGTCGGCGAGGATGGTGCCGTGGTCGAAACACAGCTCCGAGGGCAGGCCATCCACGGGGAAGGCCCGGGCCTCGGAGGCGTCGTCCGAGCCCGTGGGCTCCCCCGTGGCCCGGCAGAGGTAGACGGTGGACGCGGTGTGCTTGCGCGGATCCCTCGACGGGTCCGAGTAGGTGAAGAACTGCTCCACCACTTCCACGTCCAGGCCGGTTTCCTCCCTGGCCTCACGCGCCGCGGCGAGGTCGAACCGCTCGCCCTCGTCCACGAAGCCGCCGGGCAGGGCCCAACCGAGGGGCGGATTCTTGCGGCGGATGAGCACGAGGCGCCCCCCTGGCAGCTCGATGATGCAATCCACCGTGGGGATGGGGTTCTTGTACGTGGCCATGGAGCGGGCAGTCTAGCCGCTGGTCCCGCCATTGCACCCTGCACGTGTGCGCTGGCTGAGCTAGCCTGCACGCGTGGCCGCTACCCGACTGTTCCGTCCGCTCCTGATGTCCGCCCTGGCGCTCGCCTCTGGCCTGGGCTGCACCAACGCCTACCTCCAGAACGAGGGCCTCTATGAGTTCACGGCCACGGAGGTGATCCGCGACGACTGCGGACTGCTCTCCGCGTCCTCGGTGCAGGACAGCTGGGACACGGGCGAGCTCATCATCACCGGTGAAGTGGTCCGCATGAACTACGAGCTGATGGACATGCAGCTCGTGGGAGCCTTCCTCGAGGGCGGGTTGACGGAGGACGACGGCTTCATGCTCGACGGCAGCGTGGCCAATGCGTCGCTGACCGCCAAGGGGACGCAGTGCACGGTGGAGCAGGTGGCGGTGCACCTGGAAGCCACGACCCGGTGCGCCACGCAGTTCGACGGGGTGCTGCGCGTGCGCTACGAGCCGCGGATCGAACAGCCCCAGTGCGCCTGCCAGGTGTGGATGAGCTATCGAGCCGTCCAGAACGGCCGCCCCTGCATCCTCCCCGCCCCCGCGCCTTGAGGTGGCTACTGCCTTCCGAGCAGTGGCACTTTCTTCCAGTGTTGCTCGATACGTTGCTTGTAGCTCTCGGGGATGGGGAGTTCGGCGCGTAACGTGCTCCACGAATCCAGCGTGGCATGCACCGCTTCTCTCACGGTTGGGATGACTTCCTCGTTGCCGAGCTTCAGCTTGCGTGCGAGCCGTTCGAAGGTTTCGAGGGTCACATCCTCGAAGCGTTTGGAGCGGGAGAGATTCAATGCCAGCGTTTCATGGGGCATGTACTGGATGGTCGAGACGAGATCATAGGCGGGGGAGATCGTCGCGTGGATTCCATCCGGGTACAGCAGGGACCAGTTCTTGTGGTGGGCATCCCCATTGCCAATGGCGATGATGAAGACGAGCCGGCGGAGGAACTCCTGGAACGCATGCGGTCCGGCCACGTTGAGTAATACGTTGGCGGTCGTCTCGTAATTGTATTTCTTGTACTTCTCGTCCGAGTAGAGCCCCAGCACTTGCGCCATGTCCTCCATGTGAACACGCTGACCGGGCGCTGGACGGTCGAAGCGGCGGATGGCGAAGGCCATTCCCTCACGGAGCACGACGCCCTCGGGGAGGCCCTTGAGGTGGGTGACCGCTTCCAGATGGAATTCGGGCACGGTGATGCCAGCGGCGCGCGCCCAGCTCATCATCGAGAATTCGTTCTCGGGGACGAGGTCGTAGCGATTGTCTGGCAGTTTGACAATCCAATCTCCACCCCGGCCACTCGTGGGCAGGGTCATTCCCCGGTCCTGGCGCAACATGGAGAACTTGAGCTGCACGCCCGCGAGGGAGAAGCGGAGCTGCTCCTGCAGGGGCGCGGCTTCTTCCTCGGTTCCTCCCACCAGGGGCTCTGATGCGTCTCCACTCAATGCACCCGCCGGCGTGATGATGAGCGCGCCGGGAAGGTCCTCTCCCAACCGTGCGATGAGGAAGAACTCCCTCTGGGGGTGCACGCCCAGTTTCTTCGAGATGAGTTCCCTCAGCGGGCCCTCCGGGAGGAGATTCGAGAAGAAGGGATGCAAACGCATCCGGCTCGAACGCCGCCGGGTGAGGTCATCCTCGAAGGCCTGTCCGAGAATGGGCCGCGGATACCTCTGACGGTACTCCTCGGAGATGACGAACTCCGTATACTCATCCTCCAGGAGGTTCAGCGTCCCGACGTGGACGTCGCCCAGCCGGACATCGAGGATGCCAATCTCCTTGCGCAGGAGTTGCATGTCAGGACTCGTCCTCGTTGGGGATGAGCAGGGATTGGAGCGGTTTGCGATCCGATTCAAGCCAGCGTGCTTTCGAGTCCAGGAACGTCGCGACGTGTTGCTCCAGGAGTTTCAGGCGGAGGGTCAGGAATCGCAGCCTGTCGCCTTGCTGGAGGGCCTTGCGCGCAGATGGGGAAATGCCATGGCTCCCGAGCACCTCTGGGGAGGCCTGCTCGATCGCGGCAAGCAATGACTGCCCGGAGATTTCCGGATGGAAAATCCGGTTGGCGAGTCCCTGCATCAAGCTCTTGAGCTGGACTGAATCATCATCAGGGCGCAGGCGCGGGACTGAGGTGAGGAGCTGCCTCAGGGCTTCGGCTCCTTGCGTGCCAATGATGGTGGGAACATCCAAGAGTTCGCCGGAGCGGAGCTCTCGGGGCTGCAGCGCGAGCAGCGCGTTGAGCTGCAACCTGGTTTCCGCGGCACGGTACTTGAAGTCGCGCAGATTCGGTGCCCGGGGGACGGCGGTGGGAAGTGCGGTGAGCAAGGCTTGGATCGCCTCATCCTCATCCTGCCCGAGGACCGTCAGGTTCTTGCGCACCGAGGGAGCGCTCTCTCCGCGATGCGCGCCGCTGATGGCACCACGCCAGAGCCAACGTGCGAGCAACTCGCGTGAGCGTGCGGAAGGCTCGGGGTGGAGATGGAAGAAGCGCGCCAGGAAGACGAGGGGGAGCTTGTAAGGCAGGAGCTCGACATGAGGAATTCCCGCATCTCGTTTAAGGAAGACGATGGTATCGCGAAGGGCGCGTTCCGTCTGACGGAGCGCACCTGGCACATCCTGGACTCCCTTGAGTTGCGACCAATCGCTCCGAGTGATGTCGAGCCCCTGGGTGGCGGCGACGGATTTGAGCAGCCATTTCTCTTCGATGGTGCCAAATCTCATCTCCTCCAAGCCGAGGGACAAGGCGCGGAGATCCGAGAGGTGTTCTGGATTCCGCCCCTCGAGAAGTGATTGGAGCACCTTCGCTTCGGGAAGGGTCTTGCTCCGGATGTTCAGCCGCTCGACGATGACGGGGAGGGTTTCCCGCGCCTCGGCTTCGACGATATACGCCGGCAGCTGGTACTCCCGGAGCAGCGTGCCGAGTCTGCTGGCGGTCCTGGTGTGCTCGGGGTGCTCGGCCAGGCCGGAATACCGCTCCAGCCAGCCGCGCAAGCGCTCACTGTCCGCCACCACATTCATGGGGAGCCAGTGCGGGGGCGGTGGCTCCTGGCGGTTGGGCCGGACGAGCTCCTCCCGCTCCAGGTCGAAGTAGAGCCCGAAGTCACCGGAGCCCCCTTCACCATCGAGAGAGGGATGGAGGAGTACCCCGGCCAGCGCGGTCACGCGATGTTGGCCATCCACGACCCACAGGGCTCGAGCGGTCTGGGGCGCGTCCAACTTCACCGGGCCGATTTCCAGGTGGGCCGCGGGCGCCTCGTGCTGCCAGAAGAGCAGCACCCCGATGGGATAGCCCCGGTAGACGCTATCCAGCAGCTCCTGGATCTCCCGGGCCTTCCACTTGAAAGGCCGCTGGAGTTCGGGGATTCGGATGCTCCCCCGTCGAACGCGGTCCAGCAGCTCCTTGATGCTGAAGGCGGTCGCTCTGGGACGTCGCGTGAGGGGCGAGGGAGGGCGCATGGCGGGTGGCTTCTGGCGAGCCCGGGAGATGTTACCTGACAGGTGGGCCGAGCGAGGAGTAAAACTCCTCGGCTCCTTCACCGCTCCAGGTGGGTGATGCCGGCCTCGAGCAGCGCGGCCACGCCTCGCCGGGCCACGTGCACCACCTTGTGCCTGTGGGGCGTGCCCGGCTGCGTGTAGTGGCTGCTCACCTTGTGGTGCAGCTCCGTGGCGCCCCAGACGAGCACCAGGTCTCCCCACTCCAGATCACTCTGCGCCTTCACCGCCGTGCGCCGCTCGGTGCCGTCCACCATGCGCAGCTCGATGCGTCCGCCGAGCTTGTCCTCCAACTCCTCGCGCACCGCCGGCGAGCCGCCCACCACCACCACCCGCCGCACCCCATGGCGCTCACACGACTCCAGGAAGGCCGTCTCCGCGCGCCGGTTGTTCGAGCCTCCGCAGTGCTCACAGTGGCTGCGTGGCTCCACCGCCAGCGGCTCCCGCCCGCTCGCCCTCGCCACCTGCTGGCACGCCGCCGCCGCGCACACCCGGTAGAAGCGCTCCGCCAGCACCTGCTCGGCCCTCGGCAGCTTGGGCTCGCTGATGCGCACCTTGCGCGCGCTCGTGAGCCCCACTTCCTCCAGCGCGGCCCGGGCCCGAGCGCGTGACTCCGATGAGGTGATGCCTCGTTCGCCCAGCCATCCGTCGATGTCCTTGTCCGCGCTCACCGCTAACCGTTCTCCGAGAAGAGATCACCCTGGATGGGCCCCGCCACCTGCACCGTCACGCTCAGCCCGAGCGCCTCCCGCACCGGTCCGAAGCTGCGGCGGTGGATGGGCAGCACTCCCTTCTCCCGGATGCTCTGCACGTGCTCGGCCGTCGGGTAGCCCTTGTGCTCGGCGAGCCCATATCCCGGGTACTGCACGTCCAGCTCCCGCATCATCCGGTCCCGCGCCGTCTTCGCCAGCACCGACGCCGCGGCGATGCTCAGCGACAGCGAGTCTCCCTTGATGATGCCGCGCTGGGGCAGGGTGCACTCGGGAATCGTGAAGGCGTCCAGCAGCACGTAGTCCGGTTGGATGCCCAGCCCCTGCACCGCCCGGTGCATGGCCAGCAGACTCGCCCGGCGGATGTTGATTCGATCAATCTCCTCCGCGTCCGCCTGGCCCACCGCCCACGCCACCGCCTCCCGCTTGATGGCCTCGGCCAGCTCGTCCCGGCGCGCCTCGTCGGCGATCTTCTTCGAGTCGTCCAACCCCTCCAGCTTCCAGCCCCTGGGAAGGATGGCCGCCGCGGCGACGACCGGGCCAGCGAGCGGACCCCTGCCCGCCTCGTCCACCCCGGCGATGTGCGTGTGGCCCTGCTCCCACAGCTCGTTCTCGAAGCGCAGCAGGTGGCGCAGGCGCTGGCCCTCGGCGCGATTCTTCCCCTTCAGGCCTCGAATGCGGCGGGCGAGTGCCTTCGCCCCCTGGCGTGGATCCGCGTCCAGCGCCTCCAACAAGCCCGTGGGCACGGCGCGGGACTGGGTCACGAAGCGCTCGGTCAGCTCCGTCAAGGAGCACCGCAGGAGGTCTTCCACACTCGACATGGCGCCCTCAACCTAGCGAGTTGGGACGCGCGGGACAAACGCCGAGTGAGGAGGCAGCCGCCCGGAGGCGCTTATGGGTTGAGCTGGAGCTGCACCGAGGAGGGCTCGGGGTGGCAGTGGCACTCGTCGCACGTCCAGGCTACCTCGGCCGGGGCGCTCACCTTCGAGCCCGCGGTGGCCGTCAGCCGCACCGGGCCCTCGCCGATGTCCTCGTTCACCGCCGTGGTGACGCCCCGGTCCCCCGTGGTGCCGGTGATGGTGCGACCCGTGACCACGTGGGTGGCTGTCACGATGGCATCCGATACCGGGGTGCCCTGTGCGTTCACCACCTCCACCCGCAGCGTGATGAGTTTCTCGGTGCAGGGGTCCCCCTGTCTGTTCACCCGCAGGCCCCCATCACACGACACGAGGGGTGCGAGTCCCAGGAGGAGCAGAAGTTGGCGTGCCCGAAGCATGCGGAGGGATTGCGCACGGACCCTCCCCGAGGCAACGCCGGATGTCAGCTGGTGGGCGGAAGGCGGCCCTGGGCGAAGCGGGAAGCCTCCGTATCCGGGTACCGGTCAACGATGTACCGGTAGACGTCCTCGGCGCGCGTCTGCTCCCGCATGCGCTCACCCAGCACGCGCGCCAGCAGGACGAGGGCGCGCGGGGCCAGCGGATCATCCGGCGCCGAGTCCGCCACGGACTCCAACGCTCGCACCGCCAGGTCGTTGTCTCCCTGCGCGGCCGACGCCTGCCCGACGAAGAGGTGCACCGCCGGAGGAACGCGGGTCTTCGGCAGGAAGCTCAGCGCGGTGTAGAGCGCGAGCGCCTGGGGGACGTCGCGAGCCTGGACCGCCGCGGAGAGTTCCCGCAAGCGGGCCTCGGGGTCGGGGAGGGCTGCTTCCTCCGGGGTGGGGGCCGGGAGCGAGCTGGGGTCCGCGCGCAACGTGGTCCTCGGCGTGGCCTCCACCGGTAACACCGGGGTGAGGTAGTCGCTCGGAGCACCGTAGTCGAGGGCATCTCCGCGCGTGTGGATGAGCAGCCCGAGCACCCGGGCCATCGCGAAGACCACCAGACACTCGAGCGCCTGGGCGAGCCAGCGCGAGATGACGAGCTCGAAGGGGATTTCCCGCAGGCTGGAGCTGACGACGCGGACGGCGAGGTAGACGAAGCCCAGGGCGAACAGGGTGACCACGGCCACCGCGTAGTCCCGGCCGAGGCGGAGCATGCCGCGCACGGCGGCCACCGGGTTGAGCGTGTCCAGGAGGCTGTTGCTCGTCACCGCCATCATCAGCGCCATGGGCAGGTAGGCGAGGCTGGCGAGCCCCAGTACCCACGCGAGGGGATCTCCCAGGAGCCGCTCGGCCGGGAGCGCGTGGAACCTGCCGGTCATGTAGAACATCGAGTCGCTCAGCAGGCGATCCACGTACTCGGAGACGTCCCAGCCCCCGGCGAACGCGAGGTAGAGCAGGAAGGTGAGCCACACCACGCTGGTGGCCAGCAGGCCCCGCAGCGCCGGGAGGAGCCAGTCGTTGAAGATGTCGCCGTAGTCCGGGGTGGGCACCTCGTTCTCGCCCCGGACGCTGGCGCGCATGATGGAGAAGAAGGCACCCCAGAAGAGGCCGGCGCCGATCGCCGCGGGAGCCAGCCGCGCCACGATGAGCGTGACCTGGGTCATGAAGTCGACGAAGGCCATGACGGCCCCGAGCCCCGCCGCCACCATCAGCCCTTGCCGGGTGAAGGGATAGCGCCACACCTGGCGCAGCCGCTCCGGGAAGGAGGCCAGCTCCGCGCGGTGCACGAGGAGCGTGTCGGCCCGGCCGCCGCACGCGCGGCAGAAGAGCAGATCCACCGTCTGCATGCGCCGGGCCTCCACGCACTCGGGGCAGAGCGGGGCCGCACAGTCGGTACAGCGCCAGCCAGCGGTGGCGGTGGGGTGACGTTTGCAGCGGGCGAGGCGTCTGGGCGGCATGGCGCTCCTCTGGAGCGGGAGCCTATCCGGTCGGCTGGCGGGGGTGTACCCGTTGGGGAGCGTGCACCCGCTTGTGTAGACTCCGCTCCGCGATGTCCGAGAACACCACGGAAGAGCTGGCCGAAGACTCCGACGCCGACTCCGAGAATCAGAACCTGACGGCGCGTGTCCTGGTGCACGTGTTCGTGTTGGGCGTGCTCGCCGTGGTGGCGGGGGCCATCACGAGTACCCCCTCCAACCCCGGCTCCATGCTGCCCCTGGATGGCCTGTTCGATATGGTGCTGTGGATCGGCTTCGCGGTGTACACGCTGATCTCCAGCCTCGGGGTCATCTGCTGGCGCAGTTGGGACGCCCTCCTCGGCACGCATGTGGCGGCGGGGGTGCTCTCGCTCCCCGCGGCGGGCTTCCTGATCGCGCTGTTCGCAGGCTGACCCCGTTGGGAGGCGTGCACCGGCTCGTATAGACTCCGCTCGGCGATGTCCGAGAACACCACGAAAGAACTGGCCGGAGACTCCGACTCCCATTCCGAGAATCAGGACTCGAAGCAGCGTGTCCTGGTGCATCGGGTGCTGTGGGCCGTGGTCCTCATGTTGGCGGTGATCGCTTCGTTCTCGCTCCGGTCCTCGGGGGGCGCCACGATCGACCTGAATGGGGTGGCCTTGGCGCTGATGTGGTGCTGCGTCGCGGCGTACCTGGGACTCTCCAGCCGCGGCCTCCGCAGCGAGAGCATGTCCAGCCTTCTCAAGACGCACGGACTGGCGTTGGTGCTCGCGGTCCCCGCGGGGGTCGTCCTGATCTTCCTGAAGGTCTTTCTGCTGGGCGGGTTCTAGGCGGCGTCCCGTCAGCTACCCGGGCTCCATCCGCGAGCCGTCGAGCGCCACCAGTCGGTAGAACCGGTCGGCTAATTGGCAGGGGAATACTGGCCAGGGAGTGTCCCCGGTGCTCGTGCCTCAGCCTTCGATGATGTCGATGGTTTCCCCTCCAATTGCCTGGGCGGCCTGGAGCCCGGAGATGACAGCCGCCTCGACACAACCCGAGTTGAAGGACGTACGTGTCCAATCTCCCGCGAGATAGAGGTTGTCGAGGCCCGACTCGCCGGCACCAAGGCGGTACTTCGACGTGCCAGGGAAAGAGGTGACATAGCGGTCCGAGGGCTCGGTGTTCGCGCGGATGTATTGCGCGCGGAGGCGTTCCGGTCCCTTCCTTCCCAAGGGATCATGCAGGAGGTTCCAATCAAGGCCGTGGCCATCCTCCGAGACCGCGTCAGGCCAGAGCGTTTCGATGTTGTTTTCGAGCCACTGCCTTGCCAGTTGGTGGATCGAAGGAACCGCCAGTCCATCCTCGAGAGGCCCACAGAAGTAGGCGAGGAATCGTGGTGGGGCGTCGGACAGCCACTGTTCCCGTTCCAGCAGGAAGGACAGGTCTGCCCAGGTACTGAGTGGGTGTGCACAGGCGGTGGCGACGCGGCGGAATGGTGGTGCGCCGAGCCGCATCGCATCTACATCTAGCCAGAGTTGCATGCTCCCGGTCTGGATTGTCTGCACGTGCTCGACCATGTCCCGGAAGCGCTGGGCGGAGGCCATGACTTCCCGGGCGATGTCCCTGTGCGCCCCAATAGCAATGGCCAGGACGACGTCGTCGAAGTCCTGGCCGCGCCGTAATGTGAGCGTTTCTCCCTGCCAGGTGCTCCGGGTGGACTCGAGATCGACTCCGCCGTATTTCAGCGCTGGCCCCTCGACGAGTTGTTTGTAGAGAGGCTGCGCTGGCCAGCAAGGGATGCCTTTGACTCGGATGAGCGGCTTGTATTCACCCTGTTTCAAGGTGGCTTGCCGTTGCATCTCGAGCCTCTCTACATACTTGCCATCGGTGGAGACGCCGAGTTCGAGCACTCTGTGGAAGAAGCGGAACTTCACGCCTCTTCGGGCGAGCACGAGGTAGAGGGGGGCGAAGACAGTCTCGCCCATACCGGCCTGCATCTCCCAGAAGATCGCGCCCTTGTAGGTAAAGAGCAGGCGCATCATGCCATGGAGCGCTGTTCCTGCCTCGAACGCTGGCTCCTCCGTCCGTCCATGCACATAGCCAAAGACATAGTCATAGGTGCATCTGACAATGGCGGAATCAAGCGTAGATGGACTGGCGCCGTGGCGCTGGAGCCACTCACGCCAGTCATACGCGTTGATGACTTCGAAGCCCCGGAACAAGACCCCATCGAGGAGCATTCCACGCGCGATGGCCTGGAATACATCCAAGAGGATGAGGATGCGGCGAACAGGGTCGTTTCCGGAGAGCAGGTTGGCGGCTTTGTCCCGCAGCCACCGGACGGGAGCTTCGAGCGTGCGGAGCAGCTCAAGCTGGGGCTCCATGTGGAGTCTCAGGCTGGGAGTGAGCCTGCTGAGGAGGGTTTTCGCGGTCGCGAGTTGGACTCGTACATGCGCGAGCAGTTGATGCGGTATCGCGAACGCATAGCGGGAGATCTGATCATTGATGAAGCCTGCCAGGAGCGGGAGGTACTCGACGGGCGTTGGAAGCGTTCCACCGCTCCCGGGCTCCAGGTTGTTCTCGGGATAATCGAAGTTCCAGGCGACTGTTCTGCCGCCGATGCACTCCTGCAGGGTAATGGCGCTTTGCTTCTTGAACGCGGCGTCCCAGGTCCGGAGGGGGTTGTTGGGATCGGGGGGCAGCTCGTCATAGCACTGCCGCATCATCCGGAAGGCATTCTCATAGAATCCACCCCAGACGTGTAGCCCATGCTCAAGGATACGGAAGGCTGTTTTCTCATCCCGTCCGCTCGACCCCTTGCCTCCGAGCCTCCAGCCCAGCTGGTAGACGGTGATGTCGAATCGGTTCTCCCAATCGGGCAGATGGGTGAGCGCCCAGACCGCCGCCATTGCACCGCAGCCACCGCCCAGAACCGCAATCCGCCTCTTCATGTCCCGTCTCCTTTCCTCACCTCTCCGTGCACATCACCTGGAGGTGGGAGCGCTTGGAGCGGGGTGTTCGTTGTATTCCCGCAGCAGGAGGCGCGCCTCTTGGTGATCGACGGTCCCGTGGCCTTCGGTGAATCCTTCGAGAAGGGTGCTCAATCGCCTGTGGGACTCCGCGGCCTGCTCTGAGGTGCCCGCGAGCATATGGAGCCGGGCGAGGCTCACCGCCCCCCTCAGCTCCAGCGACAGCGCACGTTGTTGGGG
>NZ_JPMI01000098.1 GCF_000733295.1 Archangium violaceum Cb vi76
CCCTCAAAACTTCGGATCTCGACAAACCGGGCAGCACCGGGAAGCGCTCTGCCGCCATCCGACTCGTCCACTCAGCCGAGGTTGGAGGTTGAACGGGAATGCAGGTAGGCAACGCAACGAAGCACAGAGGGAAAGGCAATGCACCCACCAGGTCTAACGCGGTTGATGGCGCTGCTAACTGCCGTGGCTATGGCAAACCTCGGATGCGCCCACACGCAAGTGCCCGAGCGAAAGATGTACCTAATCGCCGAGGACGCAAGCAGCATCAACTTTCAAGAAGATGTGCGCGGAATCGGCGGCTCTGGCGCAGAGGCTTACTGCAACGAACTGCAAATACAGTGCTACGACACGTGTTGGAGGCGCAAGCCGCCGGTTTGGAGCATCAAGAAACACTCCGCCGTACACCGCGAATACTGCACCACGAAATGCCGCAAAGAATTCAATGAGTGCGTGGACAAGCAAGAGGAACTTGAGCGGCAAGAATCACACAGCAAGAAAATGGCGTTCCCAAACATCGACGCTGCACTCGACTGGCTCAAAGAACACGCAGCCGAGGCGCCGCCCGGAACCAATGTGGTCGTGGCCGGAGCAGGCTTTATTATTGTCATAGTTGGTGGCGCGCTCTTTCTCGCCCCTATCTAACCCCACCAGAAAGCGAAAGGCTCGGCGCCACCATGCCCTACATTCCAGATTTCGACACAGACGCAATCCTCAGCACTCTTAACTCAATCATCCAGCAGCACCCGGAGGGCTCACCAGAAAGGGATGCAATCGAACTCGCACAGATTGCATTGATCTACCCCCGCCACATCAGGAAAGAGGATGATTTCCGCAGGTTCTACAGAGATATTTTCGATCCCTCGTTCAAACTCAAAGTCTCTCATGAGTTCGAAACACGGGGAGACGCAGACAAATGGCTTGCCAGCGGGAAGGCCGAGGACGCAGAGCGCGTCAGAATCGCTGGCAAGGGTTTCATGGTCGTTCGATTGCCTGGGAGGTTTACGTTCATGAGCGCACCTCTTGAGGGGGAAGAGGTGGAGGAAGACGAATCGGGAGAGGATTCCGAGTAAGCGATACAAGCTTACGGGAATGTCACCTTGCCGGCTGCGACCGCGAGCTCTTCCCGCTCGATGCCGTCGCCTTGCTGCACGAGGCCAGCCAGGGGGCTCATCGCGAGCTGGATCGCCTCGCCTCCCTCTGTCTGCGTGAGGCCGCTCGACGCAAGCGCAAGCTCGTCGACTCCGACATCGCCCGGAGCGTCCTCGACCGCCAGGTCTCCTCCTCCTGATGCCTTGCATGCGGCGGGCCGCTCCTCTCCCGGGTGGCGGCTCGTCGCCTTCCCATCACCCGCCGTGGTGCACCACCACCGGCGTGATGCCCATCAACCAGCTTGCGCGTCAACACCCCAAAAGCAAGCCGCGCCCCCCTGCCAGGAGGGGGGCGCGGCTCGGAGCGGCGGGTAACTTCTAGTGGAAGCGGCGGGAATCGAACCCGCCGCCTGGCACTCCCAGAGCGGGCCTGGCGGAGTTTCGTGGGAGCCTGGCGGTAGCGTGTGCCCTGGCGAGGTGTGGCCGCTGCGAGGCCAGTCATTCTACGCTCCCGCCGTGGTGTACCCGGTGACGGGTGAGATGCGTCTGGCCCACGAGGAGCAGTTTGGCCCGGTCATTCCGGTGATGGTGTTCGACAACGACGAGGAGGTCGTGCGCTTCGTCGTCGATTCCAACTTCGGCCAGCAGTTGAGTCTCTTTGGCCGGGACTCGGAGCGCATCGGGAAATTCACCACCGACTTCCTCTTCTGACGGAGGGGGGCGAGCGCGGCTACGAGGCGTGCATCAACCCGGTGGAGTGCAGGGGCAGCTCCAGGATGAAGGTGGCCCCGTGCCCTGCTCCCTCGCTGTGGACCGTCAGCGAGCCGCCCATCTCCTGGGCGGCCACCGCACTGGAGTGCAGGCCAAAGCCGTGGCCACTCTGACGCGTGGTGAAGCCGTACTGGAAGATGCGCGTGAGCTGCTCCGGTGCGATTCCCACCCCGGTGTCTCGCACCTCGATGCGGACGCGGTCGGCGGCGGAGTGCTCCAGCTTCACGGTCAGCCGCCGCTCCTCCGGCGGTATCGCATCCATGGCGTATTTGGCGTTGCTGAACAGGTTGACGAGGATCATCAGGACCTTGTGCTTGTCGGTGAGCACGGGGGGGATGGGGGCCAGTTGCCGCTCCACCTTGACCTGATGGCGGGAGAGACCGGCCTCGTTGATGCGCAGGGCGTCCTCCACCAACTCCGTCAGGCTGACCGCCTCCTGGAGCCGCGGCATCCGGGCGTGGTTTTGTTGCACCTTGACGATGTCGCCGATGTGCTCGGTATACCGGCCGATGTCACCGAGCAGCTCGAGCATGCCCCCTCGATCGTCCAACAGGTTCTTCCCCAGCTTGTCCAGGAAGGGAAGGAGGTTCCGCCCGCGGTCGTCCTGGGTGACGAAGGTGTTGAGCTCGCCCTGGTGCTCCTGGAGCAGGTGCGCCACCCGGCCCACGTGCTCGAGCTTCATCCCGAGCATGCGCTCCCGGGCGAGCTGGGCCGCGGTGTAGACGCTGTTGAGGACATTGCCCACGTTGTGCAGCACGTTGGTGGCGATCTCCGCCATGCCCGCCTGCCGGGCCGTCTGCAGGAGCTGCTGGTGGACCTCCTTCAGCTCCCGGGTGCGCTCCTCCACACGTTGCTCCAGGCCCTCGTTGGCCTGCCGCAGGGCTTCCTCTCGCTGCCGCACCTCCTGGGCCATCCGCTCGAAGGAGCGGGCCAGCTGTCCCAGCTCGTCCTGGCGTGAGGTCTCCAGGGAGACTCCGAAGTCGCCGGCCGTCACCTGGGCCGTGGCCTGGGTGAAGGCCTGGAGCGGGCGGGAGAGCTGCTCCCTGAGCACCCAGAACATGATGAGCAGCTCCACGAGCAGCGACACGAGGCCGAACACCAGCACATAGCGCGCGGCCTCGATGGCTTTCGAGGTCACCACGCTCTCGGGCAGCACCGTGACGAAGTTCCACCCCGGGCCCCGCAGCTGTGCCACGGCGATGTACTCGTCGTACTCGGGCAGCTCCACCACGGTCTGCCCGGGCTCGCGGCGCTTCACCGCCTCGAAGATGCTCCGCAGATGGGCCTGCTGCTCCGCGGTGGGGCGCCCCGGCTGCGAGCCCTCCGGCTTTGGGGGGGCCAGGATGTCGTAGCCGCCCGTCAGGCTGTCCAGCTTGATCTCGGGATGGGCGACGAGCTGGCCATCATCGCGGAAGATGAGGTTGTGCGCGCCGGGCAGGTGGTCGATGAGGGTGCGCGACAGCAGCTCATCGACGAGCACGTCGTTGCCGAGCGTCGCCACATGCTGGCCGTCCTGGTCCACCGGGGTGACGGCGGAGAGCAGCCATTTTCCGGAGGTGTCATCCTTGTAGCTGCGGGTCCAGGTCACCTGCCGCAGGGGATTCTCCTGGGGCCGGGTGAGGGTGAAGTACTCGAAGGAGAGCAGCGGGTAGTCGGCCCCGACGTCCTGGGTCCAGTTGGGGACCTCCGGCCAGTACAGCACGTTCACCCCCTCCGTCAGGACGATGAAGGTGTTGATGTGGCGGGTGCGGTAGGCGGGTCCGTATTGGGCCATCACGTCATACGCGGCCAGCACCCGGCGTTGGAATCCGGTATCCACCTTCACGCCCGGAGTGATCCACACGCCTGGCACCCGCGTTCCATCGAAGCCCTGGGGACGAGTGCGAATCGTCCCATCGGCCCGGCGCTCGAACATGCCGTGGAAGCGGGCAGTGGGATCCTCCTGGCTCGTGGCCTGGAGCCGTTCTTCGAAGGCCTTCTTGATGAGGGCGTGGGTCTCCTCCGAGAGGACGAAGATGGCCTGCTCCCGTTGGACGCGCTCTTCGACGTGCCGTGCCAGATGTTCCAGGCTCTCGTCGCGCATGGTGCGCAGGATGTGGAGGTAGCTGACGAGCGTGGTCAGGGCGATGACCACGCCGATGCGCACCGCCATCTGGATGAGGGTCCGGCGTGCGAGGGTGGAATGGAAGTGGGAGGGAGGCTGCATGAAGGATGACCGGCGCATGGTCTGCTCCTGACGTCCACCAGCATCCCTCAAGGGATGGGGGCATATACAAGTGCTCCCCCAAGCAGCAGGCGCGTGGCAGGCGAGCGTGGCGCTCGAGGCAGCGGCCAGGCGCTCGAGGCAGCGGCCAGGAAGGAGCCGCAGAAGGAGAGGACGCCTCCACCCAGAGTGCACAGCGCCCTGGGGGATGGGGTGATGCTCCGGGCCACCTTCCATCTCCCGCCTCGGCTGCCGCGCTGCCGCCAATCACACTGGCTCCCATGGTAGGGTGTGCCATGCGAGCCATCGTGCTTGGCCTCCTCTTTGTCTGGTCCGGCGACGATGCGCTGGATCGAGCAACAAGACTGGTGCGACGGCAACATCGGCTCTTTCGGCGCCTCCGCCGAGGGCATCGTGCAGCTCCTGGCGCTCCCAGATGCGCCGGACTCGCTGCGCTGTGCCCACGTACAGAACGCTTCCGACAATCTGTACGACTCGCTCATGCCAGGCGGCGCCTGGCGCGCCGAGCTGACGACGTCTTGGCTCAACGGCTTTCCGACGCCGACGACGCTCGCCGCCTGGCGCGCCCACGAAGCAAAGAGCACCTACTGGGACCCGGTGATCATCGATGCGGCCGAGCGCAGCCGGATTCGCGCTCGCGTGTACATGACCTCGGGTTTCTTCGACATCTTCGCGCTGCAGCAAACAGCGGCATTCTCGCACTACGTGACGGACTCGGCGCCGGGCTCCGGTCACACGTTGGTGCTCGGCCCCTGGACGCACGGCGACGCGCAGACTCCAATCGGTGAGCTCGCCTACGCGAACGTGGCCGCACCGACGGACGACAACCTCGCATTCTTCAACCATTGCCTCAAAGGGCAGGGAACTCCCAACTGGCTGTCGCTGCGCTACTTCGTCACGCAGATTGGCGACGACGGTGCGGCTGCGACCGGAGAGTGGCGACAGGGCACGCTCTGGCCGCCTCCGGAGAGCATCCTGACGCCTTGGTATCTCACCGCCGCGCAAGACGTCACGACGTTGACCGTCGATCCTTCAAACCCGGTTCCGACCGTGGGCGGGGCGAACCTCTCCGTGGCGGACGGTCCTCGCGATCAGTCGGCGCTCGATGCGCGCGGCGACGTGCTGACGATCACCACCGCGCCGGGAACTTCCGACTACGAGCTCATCGGCAACCCCAAGGCCCGGATCTACGCGGCGAGCGCCACGACGGATGTCGACGTCGTCGTGCGCCTGACGCAGGTCGCGCCGAATGGCAAGTCGCTCCTGCTCACCGACGGTGTGCGCCGCGGGCGCTTCGTCGCCGATCCGTCCATGCTCACGCCGCTCACGCCAGGAGCACCCGTCCCGTTCGAGCTCGACCTGGGTCCGGTTGCCGTGCGGGTGAAGGCGGGTCACAGCCTCCGCGTGGCGATCAGCGGGACGAACTCGCCGCACTACGAAGTGAATCCAAACGTCGCCGAGCCGTTGTCCTCATCGCCGCCCCCGTGATGACGACGCTCACCCTCTACACGGATCCGGCGCACCCAAGCACGGTCACCTTGCCCGTGGCGAGCGGAACACCACCGCTACCACCACCACCGCCACCGCCGCCCGGTGAGGGCGTCGACACTGGCGCTCCCACAGGCTGCAACTGCGGAGCCGGCCCTGGCCAGGCTGTCAGCATGTGGGTGGCCAGGGGCATCATCTTCGCGCTGCGCCGTCGCCGCCGCCACGAGTAGCGCGCATCGAGGGTGAGGGTGGCATCCCTGGAACACGGCGCTACTGCATCGGGACCGGCTGCGGATTCCGCGCCCACTCGAGCGCAGCGGTGGCGACCTCTTCCCAGCCCTTCTCCCCGACGATGAAGTGGTCGCGGCCAGCGAACTCGCGGAAGGCGACGATGCCGCTCCGGTACTTCCTGGCGTTATCGCGGTTGAGTGCCGCGGGCATGATGTGGTCGTGCTCTCCGGCGATGAAGAAGAGGGGCGCTCGGTCTTCCTTGTGGAAGTCCACCTTCGCGGCGGTGTTCGGGTTCAAGTTGATGGTCGCGCCTTCGAAGAGGATTCGGCCCGGCGCGGCGACAGCGTAGCGCTCATACGCCTCCCGGCTCTCCTCCTCGCTCAGCGTGTTGGTGAAGGCGTAGTGGAACTCTTCGTGGGTGAACGGCACCGCGCGCTTCACGTTCGCCGGATTCTTGAGCACGGGGAACGTCGAACGCACTTGAGTCAGCGGCACCCGCAGCACCCCCTTCACCGGCGCCGAATCAATCACCACCCCCGCTGCACCCAATCCCCGGTCGAGCAGGAGCTGCACCACCGTGCCGCCGAACGAGTGGCCGATGAGGATGGGCTTGGAGGGGAGCGCCTCGATGATGCTCGCGTAGTGGTCCACCACCTTCTGCACGCTCAGCTCGGCAATCGGCGAGGAGTCCTTGCGCAGGCCGTCCACTTCACCCTCCATCCCCGGGTAGGTGGGCGCCAGCACCTTGTACCCACGGGCTTCGTAGAACTTCACCCAGTTCTCCCAGCTACGGGGCGTCACCCACAGGCCGTGAATGAGGACGATGGTGTCGGGGGAATTGTTCTTGCCGGTGGTCTCCATGGCTTTCTCTCTCTCCTGTGCCGCGGGATTCGTGTCGCGTTGATGAGAAGAGTATGTGCATTCGCCATTTCCTCCGGTAGGAACAGATTGCGACAATCACCTTCAACCCGAAGTTGAAGATGGTCAGACGAACCCGCTTCAACCCGTGGTTGAATGCCCTCTGGTAGCAAGTGCGTGGAACCCCTTTCAGCCATCGAAGCCTTCGTACGCAGCGCCGAGCTGGGCAGCTTCTCCTCGGCTGCGCGAAAGCTCGTCCTGACGCCCGCGGCGGTGAGCAAGAGCGTCGCCAGGCTCGAGGACTCGCTGGGGGTGCGCCTGTTCCACCGCACCACGCGCAAGCTCAAGCTGACCGAGGCGGGTGAGCACCTGTTCGCTGACGTGGCGGGAAGTCTGCACACGCTGCAGGAGGCACTCACACGCGTCTCGAGCGAGAGACTCGAACCGACGGGGACGCTCAAGCTGAGCCTCGCTCCAGCGTTCGGGCGCGAGTACGTGCTGCCCGTCTTGAAGCCCTACCGGGAGGCCTGCCCTCGCGTACTTCCCGAGTGGCACTTCGAGAACCGGCAGGTGGATCTCATCGCCGAGGGTTATGACGTCGCGGTGGGCGCCGGGTTGGAGCTGAGCGCGGGGCTCGTAGCGCGGGAGCTGGCGCGCATCCACATCATCGCGGTGTCGTCCAAGGAGTACCTCAAGAAGCACGGCACGCCGAAGACGCCAGAGGAGCTGGCCCATCACCAGGTGATCGCGTTCCGTTCGCCGCGCACGGGCAAGCCACGGGTCTGGACGATGCGGAACCGCGACGGCACCGAGGCCCTCGTCGACCCGAAGCCGGCCATCTTGCTGAGCGAGTTGGACGCGATGGCCGCGGCGGTCCGCGGCGGCATGGGCGTGGCGCTGCTGCCGACCTCGCAGGTGCTGGCGGATCTGGAGCGCGGCACGGCCGTCCGCGTGCTCCCGGAGTGGTACGCCGACGGCGGCCCCTTGCTCGTCTACTTCTCGAGTCAGCGCCTGCTGCCCGCGCGGGTTCGCGTGTTCATCGAGCTGCTCGCGGCCCACTTCAAGCAAGAGAAGCTCGCGCAGCGGTTCCGGGCGGATCGGTAGAGGAGGAAGCCCCGCCCCAGTTCCACCGAGCCACGGGGCCCCACCCGGACTTCCAGCCCTGGAGCCGCGCTGAGCCGCTGGGTCGCGGCCCGGCTACAACCCATCGCGCTTCGCGGGATTCTCCAGCACGAGCATCATTCGTCGAAATCTGCCCGTAGCCATAGGCCGCGTACGCATCGGCCAGCGCCTGCTTCTGCGCGCCCGCGAAGAAGTCGTAGGGGTTGAAGCCGATGTTCGTCTTCTTCTCCCGGATCTCGAAGTGCAGGTGCGGCCCGTTCATCGAGCCCGAGGTGGCGAGGAGCTGTCCGGGGACGACGGTGTCGCCGACCTCCACCCCGGACGCGAGCTGGTTCAGGTGGCCGAAGATGACGATGTAATCCCCCGCCTGAATGGTGAGGGAAATCTCGTGCGAATAGCCACACACCGGGTCCTGGCACGGGCCCCCGTGCCACGGGCAGGACGTCCCGTCACCGGCGCAGACCACCGTCCCTCCGACAGGCGAGTACCGAGCTTGAAGGTAGCGAGCAGGAGAAGAACGGGGCGCGCCAGTCGCGCGGCCAGCGCGCTGCGCATCGAGGCTCGAGGTGACATGGGGCCTCCAGGACCGCGCCCTTCCGAGAAGATTCGGAGAGAGCGGTGCTCATCCTAGACCACACGGTAGGCCTCGCGGCAGATGCCTATACTCCTCCGGGCACGCGGATGGAAACCCTTCCTTCTCCTCAGCTACAACTGGGGCTACGCCATGCTAACGACCTTCCGACGTGTGTCCGTTCTGGTCCTCGCCTCCGCGCTCCTTGCCTGCGCCACGCGTGGTGCAACGCCCACCTCCGAGCCCTCCACCGAATCGCCGATGAAGACACCTTCCGCCCTGGACTCCTCCGCCGAGCAGTACGTGAAGCTGGTCCTCGCCGTGGGCCAGCATGATGCCCACTACGTAGACGCGTACTACGGGCCCGAGGCCTGGGCGAAGGAGGCCGAAGTCGCGAAGCTGCCCCTGCCAGTGATTGGCGAGCGCACCGCCGCGCTGGTGAAGCAGGTGGAAGCGGTGCCGGTGCCCGGGGATGAACTCGTCGCGATGCGCCGCCGTTTCCTGCTGACCCAGCTCTCGGCCCTCGGCGCGCGCGTGCGGATGCTGTCGGGAGAGACGCTGACGTTCGACGAGGAGAGCCAGGCTCTCTATGCCGCGCGAGACCCGGGGCACACCGAGGCGGAGTTCGAAGCGGTACTCGCCGAGCTGGAGCGGCTCGTACCCGGCCAGGGTTCACTGTCCGAGCGTCTGGAGCGCTTCCGGAAGGACTTCGTCATTCCCAGGGAGAAGCTGGACGCCGTCTTCCGCGCCGCCATCGAGGAGTCGCGCCGCCGCACGCTGAAGCACGTGGCGTTGCCCGCCCACGAGACGTTCACCCTGGAGTACGTCAACAACAAGCCTTGGGGCGGTTACAACTGGTTCAAGGGCAGCGCGAAGAGCTTGATTCAAATCAACACGGACCTGCCTCTCTTCATCATGCGCGCCATCGACCTCGCCGCGCACGAGGGCTATCCCGGCCACCACGTCTACAATGCGCTGCTGGAGCAGCACCTGGTGCACGAGCGCGGCTGGGTGGAGTTCTCGGTGTACCCGCTCTTCTCGCCCATGTCGCTCATCGCCGAGGGCAGCGCCAACCATGGCATCGAGCTGGCCTTCCCCGATGCGGAGGCGTACCTGCGCGACGTCCTCTTCCCGCTCGCGGGGCTCGACCCGAAGCGCGCTGCCGACTACGTGCGGATGGAGGAGCTGACCGAGAAGCTGTCCTACGTGGTCAACGAGGTCGCGCGCCGGTATCTCGATGGCACCATGAGCCGGGAGGAGGGGCGCGACTGGCTCGTGCGCTACGGGCTGCTGTCCCCCGAGCGCGCCACCCAGCGGATGGTCTTCATCGACCACAATCGCTCGTACGTCATCAACTACAACCTGGGGCGTGACATGGTGAAGCAGTACGTGGAGCGGAAGGCGGGCTCGGGCGCTTCGCACGAGCGACGCTGGGAGGTGTTCCGCGAGTTGCTGTCCTCGCCAGCGCTGCCTGCCGATCTTCGCTAGAGGCCGCATTCTTCTTGACCGCGCGCGAGGAGCTCAAGCCGTTGGCTGTCTTCACCCTCCGCCCCACCCCTGACATCTTCATGGCGCTCGAGAGCCGGAGTGTGCGAGATCCCTCGGGCCGCGACGTTTCGCGAATGTCGGCGACATGTCGCCGGCAGCCGCCCTCCCCCTCCCAGACCCTTCCCCGCGAGGGTTCTCCTCTGAAGAGCCCCTCATCGGAGTGTTGGCACGAGGCGTGCTCAAGGATTCCCCGAGTTCGCGGAAGCATCCTCGAACCCCGGAGAATCCACCACGATGCATGCCCCCCGTTGGAAGAAGCTGATGTTCGCCGCCAGCCTCGCCGTCCTCCCCGCCTGTGGGATGGAGGCGCCGGACAGCCCCCAGTCCAAGGAGTCCGACCCGTCAGCGCCCACAGTCCTCCCCCGTGTGCGGTACCTCGCACCCGCGGCCCGCCTCGTGCGGTCCGCGGGTGCTTCATTTCGACATGAGCCAGCAGGCGCTGGAGGCCCTCGCCAAGGCCGTCAAGCAGGGCGTGGCCTTGGTCCGCAGCTCGCGCCTCATGAGTGGACTCGTGCCGCGCAAGAGCGAGGTAGACGACGCGCTGGGCTTCGTCGCCTCCGGTAAGCTCAACCCCGCCAAGTCCCGCGTGCTCCTGCAGCTGGCGCTCACCCGGACGAAGGACCCGGCGCAGCTCCAGCGCTACTTCCAGGAGTATTGACGGCCAGGAGATCCTTCACGTCAACGAGCGGCTATTCTCCGCCAGCAGGTACTGGCCATTGACGTTGGCGAAGCCCACCTGGTGGTTCTGAGTGCAGTCCTCCGGGGGCGGCGTGCGCATGTCCATTCATCTCCTCCGGGAATGCTCGGGAATACACCAGGCGCGTTGGGCCATTCGCGTGACATGGGCCTGAAGGAGCAGGACGGTCTCCGGTGTCTGCCCATGATGCTCAACAGCGCCCTGGGGGATGGGGTGATGCTCCGGGCCACCTTCGCTCTCCCGCCTCGGCTGCCGCGCTGCCGCCAATCACACTGGCTCCGTCTTCGTCGTCGCTGTGTTCGTCGTCATCGGACAATCTGTACGACCTCAAGATTCCGTGAAACGGTTGAAAGTGGCGATGCGCTCTTGAAGTTCGGAAGATAGCGGGCGCTGGAGAGCTTCGTGAAGCGCCAGGGAATGTCGAAGAACGATCGCTATGTTCTGAGCAAAGGCGAGCGGGAGTCGTTCGAAGAAAGGCCAAAGCAGTTCGACAGCCTCGTCTACTGTGGAGAGAGCCTCCGCCCTTCTTCCAAGTTCGCTCAATATAGTGCCCAGGTTGTTGAGGCTTCCAGCAAGGTTGGGCAGGAAGGCGTCCGGGTTGCGCTCCGCCAGGGCTCGACGAAGCTCGACGGCCTCCCTGGCCGCCTCCAGCGCCCCCTCTCTTCTTCCCAGTCTGCTCAACATGGTGCCCAGGTTGTTGAGGCTTACAGCGAGGTCGGGCCGGAAGGCATCCGGGTTGCGCTTGGCCAGAGTTCGGTAGACTTCGACGGCCTCTCTCGTTGCCTCCAGCGCCTCCGCCCTTCTTCCCAGTTCGAGCAACCTGGCGCCCAGATTGTTGAGGCTTGCGGCGAGGTTGGGCCTGGATGCGTCCGGGTTGCGCTCCACCTGGGCTCGACGGAGTTCGACGGCCTCTCTCACCGCCTCCAGCGCCTCGGCCCTTCTTCCCAGTTCACTCAACCTGCTGCCTAGATTGTTCAAGCTCATGGCAAGGTCGGGTCCGAAGGAGTCTGGATTGCTGTCCGCCTGGGCTCGACGAAGTTCGACTGCCTCCCTCGCCGCCTCCAACGCCTCCGCCCTTCTTCCCAGTTCACTCAACCTGTTACCCAGATTGTTCAGGCTCATGGCAAGGTCGGGGCCGAAGGCGTCTGGGTTGCGCTCCGCCAAGGCTCGGTAGACTTCGACAGCCTCTCTCGTTGCCTCCAGCGCCTCCGCCCTTTTTCCCAGTTCGCTCAACATGGTGCCCAGGTTGTTGAGGGTTCCAGCAAGGTCGTGCTGGAAGGCGTCTGGATTGCGCTCCGCCAGGGCCCGTTTGAGCTCGACGGCCTTTCTCGCCGCTTCCAGCGCCTCCTCCCTTTTACCCAATTCGCGCAACCTGATGCCCAGGTCTTTGAAAAGCCGTGCCCTTTCAGCGAATTCTCCCTCATCCGCTGAGGCCGGTAGAGCATACAAAAGCTTGCGAGTCGTCCACTCGGCGACTCTACGAAGTGAAACCGTGGACGTGGGAATACCCGCTATCTCCATCTCGCGGGCCAACTCCACGTCACCACCCCCCTCGAGCCGGTCGGCCAGTATGTCTCCAATGACCGACAAGGCGGTACGCCGTCCAATGGCCTTCGCGGTTTCCAGCGCAAGGAGCGCACGAGACCGTAGCGGACCCGCAAGCAGTTGTTCGAGCCACGGACGAACAACATCAGGCTGAGTGGCAGATGCACGGCCAAGCACTTCCAGTCCCGTGCGCACGGCCTGTGGGTCCTCATCGGGAGGGAACACCCGGTCAATCCAATCGGGCAGAGGACGCTCTCCCTGAAGCTTCGGCGAAGCGACTCGAAGAACCATTCCTTCGCCCAAAAGGTCTGGCTCCAGGGCCGGAAGGAACAGGGAAGCCCCCTCGTCCGTGCGCTGATAGATCCGCTGAAGCAGCAGGAGCAGTTCCCTCTCGTCTTTGGAGAAGGAATGACCGAGGAACCGACGGGCAACGGCCATCGCAGCAGAAGGCTCCGCAAATCCTCCACGAAGTGTGGCCGCAGCAACCATCTGGCGAGCCAATGACCGTTGTAGCGAAAACGCCACGTCAGCCTGCTGGGCGCGTACTTCCCAGAAGCGTTCTTCGTGGTCGAGGCTCACGTCCATCAACGTGTTCACCTCGAATGGAAGACCCTCCACCGATGCAAGTGCAGCCATGTGCAGGTAGAGCACCCGCTCGAAATGTTCGTCACTGAGCGAGGGCGGAGAACGCTTCACGTACACCTTGCCTCGCCTCGCAGCGAACCTCTCCGCCGCCTCGTGGAACACCTGCTCGCGCTCGGCCAGCTTGATGGCCAATGGTGACAGTTCACGAGGAGGCGTCGCATCAAGCAAGGCCCCCAAGGACGTGTCAGCCTGCCACAGCGACTGCCACCAATCACCGCTGTTTCGAGCCAGGAGCAAGAGACGCATCCGGCGGAGTACGCCTGTGCCCTCCTGCTTTGAGTAGTGAAGAACGCGAAGGAGCACCTCGCGCAATTCGGAACGGATCTCCGCGTAATCGAGCACCACCAGCACCGGCTGCCCGAGCGACCACAACCGTTCGAACCAGTCACCGGGAACCACCTTCGGCAGGAAACCAGCGGCCCAGCCCATGGCCCTCCGGCGGCGTGTCCATTCCATCGCGAGCCGCGTCTTGCCCACCCCACCCTCGGCATGGAGCAACCGCACCGCGACTGGCGGCCCTTCGTCACACCAGCGCTCGAGCTCCGCGAGGATTTCCTCTCGTCCTCGCTCGTGGAAGGGCACCACCTCGTAGCGCGCATTGAGGAGCGCAGACGGAGGCGGGTTCTCCGGCAGTGTCTCCTCGGTTCCTGGCACCAGGATGTCGTCAAGACCAGGGACCACCTCCACCTCGACGCGCTCGCGGAGGAACGCCAACAGGCACTCGGCCGAGGCCCGGGCGGCGAACTCCTTGAAGTGGTCGTCGCGTCCATGGTTGGCGAAGTCCATCACGCCCTTCATCACCAGCGCGTCGAGCTTCCGGTCCCGTTGAGCGTGGGCCAGCGCGCCGATGGCCGCTGCCTCCATCTCCAAACCCAGCATCTTGCGCATGTGCTCGGAAATGAAGCTCCAGACCTCCTCATCCTCGACGACCTGGTTACCACTGCCCATCGGTGCGACATGGACTTTGAAAGGCACCAGCGAACCAGACGGAGCGCTGTCGGGAAGACGGTTGCGTTGCTTGATGAGAATCCTGCCGATACGCTTCCTCCCCTCGTCGGTGAGGGTGAGCGAGCCATCCTGGACGTGACCGGACGTCCAGAGAGACTCGATGACCTTCTCCCACTGCGGGCAGGCCTCATGACATTCGGGAAGCATCGACGGATCCGCGATGCCCTCGTGCAGCTTCGCCAGTACCCAGTTCTCCTGCCACTCGTAGGGGATGGGACGCCTCTTCCACCATTCCGCATCCCGGAAACGCGCGGCGAAATCGAAGGGCTCGAGCGCCACCTTCCAGTCGTCGCGGAGGTTGTACGTCTTGAGGTCCTGCTGCACCTCCTCGGGGAGCCGCTTACCGGTGTCGTGGAAGAACAACCGCTCCGCCGCGATCACATCCCCGAGATTCGTCTTGCCGGGGCGTCCCGCGCACACGCCGCACATCGCCACGCACCGGGGACGGTATTCCGCCACCAGGGGAAGCAGCGCGTTCGTCGCCGCCACTCCGCCCATGTCCCCCGCCTGTGCCACCGCCACACGGAGTCCCCGATTCCCCTTGCCGTAAAACGTGCGGAACGCGACCGGAAGACCGTTGGGACCCTTCTCTTCCTCCCAGCGACTCCCCGTCCAAGCGCCAGCTTCCACCTGAAGCGCCGCACGGTACTCCAGCGTTATCGCGGTCAGGATCACGACGTCGACACTGCGCTTACGGCCCCCGCTCGCGGACATGGCCGAAGCGTAGCGACGCCTCACGAATCCCGACAAGCAAAGCCCCTACCAGACTTCAGACGCCGACATTTCCAACTCCGGGAGTCCATTCTGGAGCACCTGGGACTGCCCACGGCAGGTGCGAGCCTGACCCCGGCGCGAGCGCCACCCCAGGGCGCAGGGTGTTGAGGCTTACTCCTGGTCGCTGCATCGGGAAAGTGCCCCCGCCTCTCGTCCCTACCTGGGATGTCAGATGGTCGGGTAGACTGGTGGAGTTGGGATGGGGCACCGTCCCGCGGGCGTTCGAACCACCAGGAGGCGACAGATGGGGACGGGGAAGAAGCCGGCAACCTACGAGGACATTGAGGCACTGCCGGTCGGTTGGGTGGGGGAGATTCTGGAGGACGAGTTGGTGGCCTCGCCAAGGCCCGCCATGGGGCATGTCCATACCGCCTCGATCTTGCACATCGTGCTGGGAGCACCCTTCTCCCTGGGGAGCGGAGGGCCCGGTGGGTGGTGGATCGTGTATGAGCCGGAGCTGCACTTCGGCCGGGATGTCCTCGTGCCGGACCTCGCGGGATGGCGCCGCGAGCGCCTGCCGGAGCCGCCGTCTCCAGACGAGCCCTTCATGACGCTCGCTCCGGACTGGATATGCGAGGTGCTCTCGCCCTCGACGGCCCTCATCGACCGGACGCGCAAACTCCCCATCTACCACCGGGAGGGCGTGGCGCACGCCTGGCTGGTGGAGCCGCGCACGCAGACGCTGGAGGTGTTCCGGCGCGAGCCCGTGGGCTGGCTCCTCACCGCGACGCATGGCAACGGGGAAGTCGTGCGCGCCGAGCCCTTCGACGCGGTGCCACTCGGGTTGGGCTCGCTCTGGTTGGGACGCGGTGAGGCTCAGGCCCGGCCATGAGTGGCCCCGGTGGGCCAGGAGCTCTACTGCGCCCGCCTCCGGGACCGGCGCTGGAGCACTCCCGTGGCGGCGAGCACCCCCACCGCCACGGCGCTCGTGAGGGAGCCCGCCAGGAGCCCCGGCGTCCGGTACTCGAAGCGCACCACGTGCCGCCCCTTGGACAGGGGCACCGCGCGCACGGCGTGGTTGGCCGGATACATCGGCAGACGCCGGCCCTCCTCGCTCGCCTCCACGCCCGCGAAGTACGACTCGTTGAGCACCAGCATGCCCGGTGAGGAGAGCGTGACCTCGACCTCGACCACATCCCCCTCCCGGCGGATGCGCTCCACCGGCCGGGCCGGACCCGTGGGCGCGTGCTTCAGGCTCGCGTCCACCCCTTCCGCCTCGGCCTCCAACACCACCTCCCCACCGGGACGGAAACGCGAGGAGCCCAGGTAGTCCACCACCTGGGCACGCGGCAGCACGGTCACTCCCCCGGTGACATACGCGCGCGGCAGGAAGCGCCGCAACGGCACCGCCATGGCATCGGCGCGCTCGTCATGGCCCAACGCCTGCTCGCGCTGCTCCGGCCTCAGCTCGGATGGCGAGGCGATGAAGAGCCGCGAGCCGAACACGCCCGCGAGCTTCCCCACCCACTGCTCCTGGTTGCGCAGCACCAGCTCGTTGTACCGGGCGGAGAAGCCCTGCAGGTACACGTTGGCCGTGGGCAGCCCGTGCAGCGCGCCCCGCAGGGGGATGAGCGCCGCGTTCTGCACCGCGTCCAGTTCCGGACCCGGCTCGTGGGACCGCGCCGGCTTCCACAGGAAGACGTAGTTGAAGCCCTCGCCCGACACGCCGTTGCGCTGGAGCACCTCCGCGAGCGGGGGCGGCGCGTAGAAGTCCACCGGGGCGGTGAGCACCAGACGGCCATTGGCGAGTCCCAGGTCCAGCGCCACTCCCGCGAGCGCCACGTACGACAGCACCGGCACGAGCGCCCGGCGCCATGCCGCCAGCGCCAGGGCCCCGGCGAGCAACAGGGCCCACGAGGCGGGCCCCCATACACCCATGAAGGTTCCGGCCCCCGCGGCCAGCGCGCATAGCGCTCCCGGGAGGAAGCGCGAGCGATCCCACCGCAGGACCTGTTGGGCGCCCCGCGCCGCCAACAGCGGAAGGGCCAGCATGACGGGGCCAATGGCCTTGACGGGGAACTGGAACGACTTCCAGAACGGGACGATGGCCGAGAAGAGCGACCACAGGGGGGTGGCCGAGCCCGTGGCGAGCACCAGCGAGACCAGGGCGATGCCCACCAACTGAAACCGCAGCCTTCCCCGCGCCAGGCTCCCCCCGAGCACGAGCGCCACCACCCCGAGACCCAGGTAGGTCATCTCGAACATGACGTCGCGGCCCGCGAGCGCCCCGGGGTCCACCATGCCGGAGAGCTGGTGCAGGTCGAACCGCCAATAGTCCGGACTGACGATTCCCGCCCCGCTCGAGCGCGGGGACTCGCGGAAGAGCATGAGCGAGGGCACGAGCTGCACCGCGGACAGCGCCACCGCGAGCACCGTCCCGAGCGCGAGCGACCGGGCCGGGCGCACCCACTGCCGGGGCCGCGTGGGCCGCACCATCAGCACGGCGGCGCCCATCAGGCCCATGATGGACAGGTGCGGATCCCCCGCGAGCAACATCCACGCGAGCGACAGCGCGAGCACCACCGGGCGGAGCCGCCCACCCGTCCGGCACCGCAGCGCGCCCCACCACAACCACGGCAGCGCCGCGGCCGCCAGGGACGTCGCGGTGAACTCGGTGACCCCGAGGAAATAGGGGCCCAGCGTGTAGGCGGTGGCCGCCAGCGCCGCGAATACCGGACGCAGGCCGAGCGCACGGCCCAGACGCCAGGTGCCCAGCAGGGCAGTGGGCACCGGCACCAGCATCTGGAGCACGAAGGCGGCGTGGAACGGCAGCACCGTGAAGAACACCGTGCTCGGGTGGAACGTGCTGATCACGGGCACGGCGATGAACGGCATGCCCAGTCCATCCCACGGCCACCACTCCGGCAACGTGCCCGCGCGCAGCGACTCGCTCAACACGCGCTTGAGGGGCACGAACAACCGGCCCATGTCGCGCCGGAAGGGCAGCTCGCCCAGGAAGAGGAGCCCTCGGAAGACGAAGAGCGCGACGGCCACCGGCACGAGCAGCGGCCCGAGCGCCCGCAGCCGGCGCCCGCTCATAGGGGCTTGCGGCCCTCGACGAGGAACTCCGCCGTCAGCGGAGAGTCCCCGTGGAGCGACAGCAGCGTGCGCACGAGCGCGAAGACGGGCACCGCCTCCAGGCTGCGCAGGCGGGGGAACAGCGTCCAGCGCCCGGTCAGCTTCTTCGTCGTCAGCCCGAGCAGCGACGGCAGGAGGAACATCTCGAAGGTGACGGTGGAGGCGGTGGAGCCGATGGGGTCCACGCGAGACACCTCGAAGCCCGCCTCCCGGAACCAGCGCGCCCAGCCCTCGGCGTCCTCGAGGTGCACGTGCCGGAACTGCTGGTCGATGGCCTCGCACACCGTGCGCGAGAGCGACTCCAGCCCCAGCCGCTCCAGGGTCCGCGACGTGGCCATGTGCGAGGCCCAGTCCCGGTTGGGCAGGAAGGCGTAGACGACCCCGCCTGGCTTGAGGGACCTGTAGATGGTGCGCAGCGCCGCACCCAGGTCGGGGACGTGCTCGAGCGAGCAGTTGGCGATGCAGCTCCCGAAGAACGACTCCGGCAGCCGCGCGCGGGTGATGTCGGCGAGTATCACGTGTGAGTAGGCCTGCGAGGCCTGGGCCCGCCGGCCCTCGTTGCCATCGATGTCGATGCCCCACACCTCGGCGTCCTGGAAGGCGAGCCGGGCGAACAGGCCATCTCCACATCCGACGTCCAGGATGGGGCCCTCGCACTTGAGATCCCGCATCAAGTGCAGGCGCACGCACTCCTTGATGGCCAGCGCGGTGGGGGCGTAGGGGTAATAGCTGCGGTGGGGGCGTAGGGGTAATAGCTCTGGAAGTCGCGGAGCGTGATCTCGATCTCGTCGCTCATGAGTCGTGTGGCCGGCGCGCCGTGGCGGCAAGCACCCAGCCAAAGGAGCAGGTGCTCGATGACGTCCATCGCTCGGCCGCGCTGGACTCACGCACCACCCGCGCCGCCGTGCTCACCAGGGGGCCTTGATACAGGCGCCACGGGAGCCGGAGCTTGAGCGGGTGATTGGAGAAGTAGTCGACCGCTTCGGGCATGGGGAGGCGGAACTGCGAACGCCCGATGCTTCCCGAAGCGATGACGGTGAGTCAAGCACGGTGTACCGAGGGTCCGCCCTCTCCTCCTCGCCGAGCAGCCAGGAGCGGCGTGCGGCGGCGGGCCCGAGGTCCACTCAGAACGTGTACTTCACCCGCGGGAAGAAGGCGAAGGTGGGGATGTTGGGCCCGATGAGGTAGCGGGCCAGGAAGTCCGCTCCCACCGAGAAGTGATCCATCGGCGTCGCGTACTCGATGCCGATGCCCAGCCCCGCGTTCGGCGCCGTCAGCGCCGCTCCCGGGTCTCCACTTCCCACCGGCGCCGGATCCAACCGCGACAGGCCCGCCGCCACCTTCGGCATCAAATACAGACGGTCCGCCAGCGGCACCATGTACGCCGCCGTCACGTCCGCGAACATCACCGTGAAGTTGTCGGACATGCTGCACACGTTCGTGCCTGGCATGTACCCGGCGAAGCAGTTCGCCGCCGATGAGCCCAGCCCGAAGTGCACGCCCATCGAGATCTTGTCCGTCAGGTCGTACCCCACGCCCAGCTGCAGGTACGACTGCGCGTTCGAGTAGATGTTCTCCCCGCCCAGCGTGAAGAACGCGCCGATATCGGCCTCGGTGAAGAAGCCGCGGCGGACCTCCAGCGGGACACCTTCCGGCGGCGTGGCCGCCAGAGCGGTAGTGGGCAGCATCGCGAGCACGGCGGCCAACAGCGGCTTCTTCATATCGGGACGACCCTCACCCTGACCCTCTCCCAGAGGGAGAGGGGTTCTTGACTCGATTGGTGATGCGCAAGCGCGTGCGGCTACTCACCCGCCGGCGAGAACAGCCACGGGTACGTCACCGCCACCACACCGCCGCCCTTCGGCTCGGGGAACTTCCAGCGGCGGATGCGCGAGAGCATGCAGTTCTCCGCCGCCGAGCTGTTCAGCGTGGTCTCCGTCACGTTCGCCTCCGACACCCCGCCCGCCGGATCGATCGTGAAGGCCACCGCCACCTTGCCCGCGAGGCTCGGGTTCTTGTTGAGCTCGGTCTCGTAGCAGTACTTGATCTCGTTCTGGTGGCTCCGGATGATCTTGGCGATCACGTCCTTGTCCAGACCGCCGATCACCGTGGTCTTGCCGGGGACGATCTTCGTCACCGTCTTGCCACGGCCCGCCAGGTCGATGCCGCCGCCATCACCCGCGCCGCGGCCCTTGCCCTTGGTGCCCAGGCCACCGAGCCCCAGCGCGGTACCGCCACCGCCCGTGCCCGAACCCCGCGAGCCGAGTCCGCCCACGCCCTGCGCATCCCCGAGACCCGCACCGCTCTTGAGGCCACCCAGCGCGTTGTTGATGCCCGTGCCCAGGCCACCCGGACCGAAGACGTCGGAAGCGCCACCCTTCAGGCCCTTCATCGCGCCCAGCAGGCCCACCCGGCCCACCACCTTGCGGTCCTGCTCGCGCTTGTTCTTGTTGACGATGTGGGTGCCCGGCTTGGAGGGATCTGCCTCGGCCTTCTTCGCCTCCTCCTTGCCGAACTTGCCTTCCTCGTCCTTGGCCTTGGCGCCTTCCTCCGCGCCCTTCTGCTCGAAGCGCCTGGTGTCGATCTGCTTCGCCGGCTGCACCAGGAACTTCGCCACCCGCTGCTGGCTCGCGAAGATGTCGTCGGTGGACGGAGCCTCGGAGCGAGGCGTGAGCAGCATGGCCGCCAGGAACGCCCCGGCCGCCAGGAAGCTGATGCCGGCGATCTTGAACCAGGTGAAGTCCGCCTCGCCCAGCGTGTTCACCGCCACGGCCGGCGAGGGCTTCACGTAGCGCACCACGAAGGTGAGCGTGCCCAGCGACACCTCGGCCCGGTCATGCAGGCCCAGCGTGTACGTGTGCTCCTTGCCCGAGGCCGTCAGCTTGCCCTCGGCGCGCAGGCCGTCCTTGGTGCGCACGTCACCGTTGTGGGTGACGATGACGCCAGAGGACTCGGGCACGTGCAGCTCGTACAGCTCGCCGCGCCCCACCGCCAGCACGTGACGCGTCCCCACCTCGGACTCGAAGACGTGGAAGAAGTTCTTCTTCGCCTCGCCGATGGTGACCGGCACTCCGTCCCGGAAGTGCTGGATGGACATCATCTGATCGCCCCAGAGCAGCTGCACCTGGAGGACCTTGGCGTCCTTGGTGGGCAGGGCCTCGGGCGGCAACGGCTCGCGGATGTGCGCCGCCACGAGCGAGCGCGCCGTCCGGGCCGCCGGAGCCTGCTTGCTCCGCACCACCTGCTCGGGAGCCGCCCGGTTGCGCAGGCCCGGCGGCACCATCCGGTTGCCCACCTCCGGAGCGCGCGGCTCCGGGGCTCGAGGGTGCAGCACGGAGCCCTGCAGCCCCACCCCACCCTCCACCTGCGCGCCCGTTGGAGGAGGCGGCGGCTCCGTGTTGCCGAAGAGCACCTCCACCTGCGAGCCACCCAGCATCAGCACGTCACCCGATTCGAGCGTCCTCGGTCCCACCACCCGCTGACCGCCCACCTGCGTGCCACTCTCGCTGCCCAGGTCGATGGCCGTCACCGAGCCCGTGGACTCGACCTTCAACATCACGTGAAGGTTCGACACCCGAGGGTCCAGCAGCTTCACCGCCGCCTGAGCGCCCGAACCCACGATGACGCTCTCGGCCTCGGACACGGCCTCGTGCACGGAGCCATCCGGTCCGGTGATCCTCAACCTCAATCCGTTCTTCTTCCCCGCCGCCATAGAGGATCCTTCCTCCTCCCTTCCACCCGCCATGCCCACGCCGCTCATTAGAGGTTGTCCACCGACTTCTGCAGCTCGGGATTGAAGTTGTCGCGAACCCGGATGAGGCTCTGGAAGTCCGTCTTCTTCCGGTTGAGCACGTACGAGCCCTCGGGCTTCGTGAGCTCGCCCTCCACCGCCATGTCGGTGAAGTCGATCGTCGTCTTCTTTCGGACGACGACCTTGTCCTCCTCCTGGATGACCTTCACCTGGGTCTTCGGCTCGTCCTCCGCGAGTGCCGGCCCCGCCCACAACGCCACCACCGCCACTGCCGCTGCCAGTCGTCTCATGTCAGGCCTCCTCGTCGGATGGGACAGCGGGTCCCGGATGAGGTTCCTTCCAGCTTCCTTGCACGCTCTGCACCAACGTCCCGGGTCGTGGAATGCCGCGAAATCCCTGTGAAGCGTTTCCACTCGCTCCCCGTGAGGCCCCAGTAAGTGGAAAAATTTTCCCACTGGGACCGGTAGGTTATTCGGCCCGCGGGGCCTCGGCCGGAGGCTCGGCCGCCGGCCCGCCCTGCTCCGGCGATGCCGCCGCACCATCGACAGGCGCGGCACCACTCTCACCGGGCGCGTCGGCGGGCGCGCCCTCCCGCGGCGCCGTCTCATCGGACACCTTGTCGAGCATCGAACCACTGCCTCCGACCGCGGCCGGATTGGGCGCGTTCTCCTCGGGCGCGGCCTCGGGCTGGCCAGTCTTGCGCATGGCCGCGATGCCCTGGAGCTTCGAGTCGATCATCTGCTTGTCCTGCGCGCTCGTGGAGCCCAGGTCCTTGCAGCGCTGGAGGAAGCCCTCGGCCTTGTCCCAGCCGGC
Organism: Archangium violaceum Cb vi76; assembly: GCF_000733295.1. Lineage (GTDB taxonomy): Bacteria > Myxococcota > Myxococcia > Myxococcales > Myxococcaceae > Archangium > Archangium violaceum. Next base: position 22,213 of record NZ_JPMI01000098.1, read on the forward strand.
GCGCTCGACGGCGTAGGCCCAGCCCGCGCCACAGAGGGCCTCGGGCTGCTCCGCGCGCAGCGAGAGCACCTTCTCGAAGGCCTCGCCCGCGGCGAGTCCCTTCTTGGCATCGCGGCCCTTCTGCCCGTCCAGCGCATAGGCGTAGTAGAGCCAGGCCTCGGACGAGCCGGGCTCCAGCTCCACGGCCTTGGAGAAGGAGCGCTCGGCACCGGCGTAGTCGCGCCAGGCCAGCGCCATGGCGCCGAGGTTGAGGTAGCCGGGAGCGAAGCGCTCGTCGAGCGACACGGCCTTCTGGAACTGCGCGAGCGCGCGGGGCCGGTCCTCCAGCTTCAGGTAGATCATCCCCAGGTTGTTGTAGATGCCGGGGTCCTTCTCATCGAGCTTGCGCGCGTTGGCGAGCACCAGCTCCGCGAGCCGGTACTTCCCCTGGTCGTAGTAGACGAGCGCGAGGTTCTTGTACGCCTCGGCGTCGTCCGGATGGCGCGCGAGCACGCGGCGGGCGGTGGCCTCGGCCAGCTCGTGCTTGCCTGCGAGCCGGTAGGCCACGGTGAGGTTGTTGAGCAGCGAGGCCTCGTGCTCGCGGCCCTTCACCTTCAGCCCTTCCTCGTAGAGGGCGATGGCGTCCTCGTACTTCTCCTGCACCCGGTACAGGCGGCCCAGGTTGAGCAGCGTGGGCACGTGGCCGGGCTCGAGGAAGCGGACCTTCTCATAGGCGGCCTGCGCGTCGGCGATGCGGCCCTGGCGCTCGGCGATGACGCCCAGGTTGAACTGGGCATTGAGGCTCTGCGGCGCCTTGTCCACCACCTCGCGGAAGCCCTCCTCGGCCTTCGCGTAGTCACCCGCGTCGAAGGCGGCGACGGCCTGGGCGAAGACCTCCCGCATGTCGCGCTCCTTCTTCGTCTCGGCGACGGGAGCGGGAACAGCGGGTGCCGGGGCCTCGGTGGTGGCCACCGGCACGGGCTTCACCTGCGAGGTCGTGGCGCACGCGGTCGTGAGGGCCAGCGTGGCGGCGGCGAGGGTGCGGCGGAACGCCATGAACGTACTCCCTGCGGATGCCTGCGGATGCATGAGCGTCACCTTCACGGCTGGGCCTCCCCGGAAGCGGTGGGCGGAATGGGCGCCGCGTTGCCCGCGGGAGCCGGGGTCTCATTGGACGAGGGAGCCGGAGCGGCGGGCTCCTGGGCGGCGGGAGTGGACTGGCTGACCTCGGGGAGGCCTGGCTCCTTGGCCACGTCCGAGGTGACGAAGAACTCGCTGCCGCGGAAGGGCACCTGGCGCACCTGGGCGTAGGCACCGGGGCGGTAGCGGTTCACCTGGTCCTGCGCGGCCAGGGTCCACTCGTTGTAGAGCGACAGCTCGTAGGCCTTGCCCAGCGCCTTCTCGAGCGCCTCGGTGGCCTTGTCCTCCAGCGGGAGCGCGAGGTTCTCCAGCTCGGCGCGGTACATGGCCGTCTGCTCCTCGTCGAGCCCCGAGGGATCCGGCGACTCGAGGATGTTGCGCGCGAAGTCCGCGTAGGCGAGGCCGATGCGGGTGAGCGCGGCGATGCCCCACTCGCCCGAGCCGGTGCCGAGCACGTCCACGTAGGCCTTCTCCAGCTTCTGGATGGACTGCTGCTTGGCGGCGAGGTCGCGCCGGATGGTGGCCACGCGCTTGAAGCGGATGTCCACGTAGCGCTCCCAGTCACCCTCCACCGCGAGGAAGCGCGCGTGGCCGTAGGCGTCCAGGAGGTCCGGCCGCTGCTTCTCCTGCTGGGACAGCTTCGCCCAGCCGCGGACGAGCTCGCCCTGGACGCGCTCGGCGTCGCGGGCGTTCTTCAGCTTGCGGTAGGCGATGAGCTGCCGGTAGCGGGCCAGGTAGAGCTGGGCGGCCGAGGTGCGCGAGTCACGCCCGTACGTCCCGGCGAAGGACTCGAAGGCACGGGCGGCCTCGGCGGACTTGCCGTCCTTCTCGTGGACGAGGCCGATGTTGTAGGCGAGCTGCGGCACGTCCGGCCGGTCCTTGAAGCGGGCGATGTACGCGCGGTAGGAGGAGATGGCCTTGTCGGACTCGCCCACGCCCTCCCACCAGAGGCCGGCGTTGAAGAGCGCATCCGGCACCCAGGCGGTGGCCTCGGTGAGCAGCTGGCGGCGTTCCTCGTCCTTGCTGGCGCGGGCCTCGCCGGCGCTCGGCGCGTCACCGGACATGGACTCCTTCTTCGCGTCCTTGCCCTTGGCGCCCTTACCCTTGCTGGCCACGGGCTTCGCCTTGCGAGCCGCGGCGGCGCGGGTGGCGGAGTCATGGGCGTCCACGAAGGCGGCGTACATGGCGGCGGCCTTGCGGAACTCGGCGAGCTTCTCGTAGAGGCGCGCGAGCGTGTAGCGGATCTTCGGCTCGAAGGGGCTGCCCGCGTAGTCGGTGAGGACGCGCTCGCCGGCGGCCACGCCGCGGTCGAGCTGCCCGGCCTCCTGGAAGATGACCATGGCCGAGGTGAGCGCACGGTCCGCGTTCTCCGACCTGGGGAACTCCTTCACGTAGTCGAGGAAGAGCTCGGCGGCCTTCGCCGGGTTCTTCTCCTTCTGGTAGACGACCTCGTGGATCCACTTGTACTGCGAGCCCTGGACGACGCGGGCCACGCGGGCGGCGAACTCGGGGCTGGGCTTGAGCAGCTTCTCGTTGGCGAGGAACTGCCGCGAGAGCTTGTTGAGCTCGAGCCACTCCTCGCGGGACTCGAGCACGTACATGGTCAGGTCCGCCGCGTCACGCGAGCGCCGCTCGGCGGGGAACTTGTTGATGATCTCCCCGAAGCGCTTCGCCGCGTCCATGTAGTGGTGGCGGTCGTAGACGATGAGGGCGGCCTGGTAGCGCAGGTCGATCTCATCCGGGTTGTCCGGGTAGAGCGAGTTGTACGTGTCGCACGCGGCGACCAGACGCTCCTCGAAGCGCGTGAGCGGCTCCTCGGCCTGATCCGTGTCCTTCTTGGTGATGCGGCCCTTCTTCTCGACCTGGCCCTTGGACTTGTTCTCGTCGACCTTCTGGCCGTCCTTGAGCTCGCTCTTGGCGAGCTGGCCGCGCTCGATCTTCACGAGCTTGTCGTAGGCCATGATGGCGGCGAAGGAGGCGTTCTTGCGGTAGGACTCGTTGGAGACCTCGCGGGCCGAGTCGCGCTCCGGAATCTTGAAGGCGACCACGGCGTCGTACTGGGCGGCGGCGGCCTCCCACTCCTCGAGGGCCCAGAGGATCTCCGCGTAGAAGAACCGCATGTTGAAGGCGGAGTCGGAGATGAACTCGGGCTCATCGCTGGTGGCGAAGGTGTCCACGTACTGCTTGTAGATGTCGCGGGCGAGCCGGTACGTCTCCACCTGGCGCGTCTTCTGCGCTTCCTGGTGGTAGTCGGTGACCATGACGCGCATGGCCTCCTCGGTGACGCTGAAGGCATTGCGCAGGACGGACTTGTTGCCCGTGTTCGTCTGCCACCACGCGCCGCCGGGCCGGTACAGCTCCACCATGCGCTTCATCTCGGCGCGCACCTGGTTGCGCTGGCGCAGGCCCTCGTAGGAGCGGACGATGGACTGCTGGTACTCGGGCGCCCCGGGGCCCATGGGCCTGTCCTTGATCAGGACGCGGTACGTCTCGATGGCGCTGTCGTACAGACCCACCTCCATGAGCTGGGCGGCCATCTTGGAGATCAGCCGCTCCTGCCGCTTCTCGGGGGCCTTGGCCTTGAAATAGGCGATGCCCTCCTTCGACTTGTCCAGCTTGACGTAGAAGACGATGAGGTCGTTGAGCGACTCGGTCTTCAGGTCACCCAACTCCTCGCCGCGCTCACCGGCGTAGTCCACCACCTCGTGCAGCTTCGCGAGGCCCTCGTCGTAGGCGCCGCCGTTGTAGTCGCACCACGCCAGCTTGTAGACGGCATAGGCGTAGACCTTGGGCACCTTCGAGGAGCGCGCCTTCTCGTAGTAGGAGCGGGCCTCCTTGAGCTTGTTGTTGTCGAAGTAGTGGTTGCCCAGCTGGACGTAGGTGTCCGGGACGAACTGCGACTGGGGGAACTCCTCGACGAGCTGCAGGTAGCGCTTCACCGCGTCATCGCGCCGGCCGAGCTCCTGGAGGTTGTAGCCGAGGTAGAAGAGGATCTCGTCGCGCTGGGGCCAGTCCACGTAGCCGCCCAGCAGGTCCTCGTAGATGCGCATCGTCTCGGCGCGGAAGCGCTCGCTCTCGCGGTGATCCTGCTTGGGCGCCTCCAGCTTCTCGCCGCGGGCGGTGGCCGCGTCGAAGGCCTTCTCCTCCTGGAGGTAGCGGTTCATCTCCTGCTGGTAGAGGTACTTGGACTTCTCCCAGTAGAGCTCGGCGAGGCGGTAGAGCATGTCCGCCCGGCGGTGCGAGCCTTCCTGAAGCTTGGGGATCAGACGCTTGAAGCCCTCGATGGCCTCGTCACGCTTGCGGTCCGCCAGCCCGTCCTTCCTGGCATCGGCGATGCGCGGCGTGTTGTCCGATCCCGGACCCATGCGCGCGGGACCCATGCGGGCCGGACCCTGGCGCTCGGGCTCCTTCTCCTGGGAAGTGGCTCCCTTGGCGGAGACCTCCTTCTCCTTGGAAGGGCCTTGCTTGGACGAGACCTGCTTGCGCGCGGCCTGGGAGGACTTGCCCGAGCGCTGTGCCGCCTCCCCTGCTCCGCCCGCGGTGAGCGCCACGCCCACCGCCAGCGCACCGAAACGAAGGACCGCCTTCATGCGAGCTCCTGTGGAGGGTGCGAGGAAAAAAAGAGCGCGCCCCTCCAGCTCCACGAGAAGCCGGGCCGCCCCCATCGCCTCCCTCACCACCTACCGAAAGGGACGAGGGAAAGTAGAAATGCGCAGTTGGAATGAGAAGTGCTCCACCTGGGAAGATCCGTGGGATCCGACCCGGGTGGGCACCGCCAGCATTCAGGGCTGAACAAAGACGAAGGGGCGGAACCCGAGCGCATGCGCCCGGGCCCGCCCCCTCGGATCCTCCACCCCCGTAGAGGATCTATTTCTGCTGGAGCTTCGCCGGACAGCCGCGCTTCAGCGTGTACTGGTAGTAGCCGATCTCGTCGCGCCAGAACTCGCCCTGGAACTTCCAGTAGTTCCACGCGGCCCCGGGCATCTTCGGCCGGTAGATGGACTGGGACTTCAGGACTGCCTTCTGATCCACGCCCGCCAGCAGCAGGTCCTTCTCGTCGAGCGCCGTCTGCACGCGGATGATCTCCGCCTGGTCCGCGAAGGTGCGCAGGTTCCGCGCGGCCTCCTGCAGGCGGCTCTTGGCGAAACGTCCGCCAATCTGCATCAGCGTGCCGCGCACCTCCTCCAGCGAGGAGGTGATCTCCGGCACCATGCCCGTGCCCTGCCAGTTGCCCTGGGCGGCCACCTCGCGCTTCTCGGCGTCCACCTGCTCGATCATCCGCATCACGTCCTGGATGCGCTCGTTGCCGCGGATCCACAGGTAGATGGGGCGCGGCAACCGCCGGTTCTCCGCCGCCACCAGGTTGTAGGCGCTCAGCAGATCCACGTCCTCGCCGGAGAACGGCTCGAGCTGCTTCGCCATGGGCTCGTAGAGCTGCTCGTAGGCCGTCAGCGTGGTCTTCACCTCGTCGAAGAGGCAGCTGTAGTAGTAGACGGTCGCCTTGAGGATCCACGACTCGGGCTGGAAGGCGCCCTCGAACTGCGGGGCGTGCAGCGCCTGGAGGCTGCCGAGCGCCCCGCCGAAGTCCTCGTTCTGGAAGCGGGCGAAGCCGTTCTCGAAGAGGGCCTGATCCCAGAAGCGGGCGTAGCGCGGCACGTCCTCGTAGGAGGCAACGGCCTGCGGGTACTCGTGGCGGCCGTAGTGCAGGCGGCCGATGCCCAGCAGGGCGAGCTGCTTCACCTCGTCATGGGCGAGCTGCGGACCCTTGGCGTCCAGCGCGCCCTTGAAGGCGGCCAGGGCGGCGGCATCCAGCGCGTCCGCCTCGGCGGGACGGCCCGGGAAGTGTGGATCCGCCAGCACCACGCCCAGCAGGTAACGGGCACGGGCGTAGACGCGGCTGTCGGACGGCACGGCCTCGAGCAGCGCGCGGGCCTCCTCGAAGCGGCCGCGGCGCTGGCGGATGGTGGCCACCTGGTACTGCACGCGCGCCAGCACCTCGCGCGGCAACCTCACCCACTTGTCCTGCACCATGGGCGTGTAGGCCTTGTCGAGGATGTTGGGCACGAGGTTCTGCTCGTTGAGCTGCTGCTGCACGTCCACCAGCCCCTCGAGCGCCTGGAAATAGGACGGGTGCTGGGGGCCGGCGTTGACGATGGCCGCGTAGGCGACGAGCGCGCTGATGGGCAGCTTCTTCCGGGCGTACGTCTGCGCCAGGTAGTACTCGGACCGGGCGCGGATGTCGGAGTCCCCCGCGTTGGCGGACAGCTCGAAGAAGAGCGGGGCCGCGGCGTCCAGCTTGCCCGCGTTGAAGCTCGCGAGCGCCTGGTTGTATGCGTTCATGTCCTGCGCGGAGGCCAGCGGCGCGAGGACCAGGAAGGTGGCGAGAATCAGTCGGTGCATGGCGCGTGTCTCAGAAGAGGATGGAGAAACCGCCGTAGAAGCTGAGGTTGTTGAGCACGTCCGAGGACGGGTTGCTGACCAGGTCCTTCCCCAGGACGATGTCCTCGCGGTAGTTCTTGCGTGTCTTCGGGTCCACCCCGTCGAACTTCTGGAACTGGCAGCTGCCCGTCAGGCCCAGCTGCGAGAAGCTCTGGCCGGAGCCGCGTGCGTCCTCCAGCTTCTGGAAGTCCTGGAGGTTGCAGCCGTCCACCCGGTCCACGCGGGCGGTGTAGATGAGATCCCTCACCTCCAGGCGCAGCGCCATGGAGTCGCCGAACTGCACGCGGAAGCCGCCGCCCACCGAGCCGAGGAACTTCGTGCCCGTGTCACCGAAGCGCGCCGGCACCGTGAAGGACTCGCCATCCACCTGATTGGAGACCTCGGGGCGGACGAGCACGCGCGTGGAGCCGATGCCCGCGCCGCCGTTGAGCACCAGGCTGAACTGCAGCAGGTGGTTGTCGTAGAAGGCGAACTTGCCGTACAGCGGCGTCACCTCCACGCCCGCCTGCGCGCCCCACACCAGCAGCAGCGCCGAGGCCGCCTGCGCCTGCTCGCGCACCTTGTCGATGAGCTCCAGGTTGAAGAGGCTCTCGTTGGAGTACCAGTTGTACGTGCTGGAGACCTGCAGGCCGAAGTTCTCCTGCAGGTGGTAGGTGTAGTGCAGCGCGCTGCCGGCGTGGTCGGTGAAGCGGCCATTCACCTGCGCCACCACCGGGTAGAGCGTGAACTCGTGCCGGCCCTCGTCCGCGAAGCGCTTCTTCTGCACCACGTGGACGGCCACGTTCGGGTTGTGCAGCGGCGCCCCGTTCACCAGGCGCTGCGCATTCGGATCCGACACCGGCTGCAGCTCGGGCTCCCCGGCCGTGGCCAGCGGCGCGTCCGAGGGAGCCACGGGCGCCTGGGTGTCCAGGGGCTCGGGCACGGCCGGTGCGGAGACGTCGGTCTCCGGGGGCTCGAGCTCCGGCTTCACGGGGATGGGCGCCGTCTCCGAGGGCGGCGCCGGGGTCTCCTCCTGCGCGGTCGCCAGCGTGGCGGACAGGAGAACGGCGAGGAACGCGGTCGGTCGCATGCGGGACGTCAGCCTCAGAAGATGAAGGAGTAGCCGATATCGAACTGCACCAGATGCGTCAGGCCCGGGTTGGGCGCGGGCGTGCCACTCTCCTCGCCCCGCTCCCAGAGCTCGCGCTCCACGTTCACGCGGTACTCGTCCGTGAAGACCCAGTCGCGCAGCTCGAAGCGCAGCGCGTGCCCGTTGGACAGGAAGAAGCGGAAGCCCACCGCCCCGGTGGCCACCGGCGCCATGCGCGTGTCCACGCGCCAGAAGGACTGCGTCGCGCTGAGGCTGTTGTTCGGATCCGTGCGGTTGTCGCAGATGCCCAGGTCGCGGTTCACCACCTGGTTGCACTGGATGACGGACTGGCGCCGCAGCGAGGCCAGCCCGCCACCCGCCCACAGGTAGGCCTGGAAGTGGGCCGTCTCATCCGCCAGCAGCGACAGCTTGCCGTAGATGGGCGCCCAGCGGGCCCCCACCACGCCGTGCAGATTCATCTCCCACATGTCCTCGAGCTCGTCCGTGATCTTCTTGTCCTCACGGGCGAGGAAGCTCTCGGAGATGGAGCGCGCCAGGCCCGTGTGGCGGCTGAGCGCGTAGCCGGCGCGGGCCTCGAGGGCGAGCGTGTTGAAGAAGTTGTAGGCGAGGCCGGCGTTCAGGTTGTAGTGCGCGGTGAGGTACTCGCGCGCGGGCAGGCCCACCGAGACGGACGCCTCCAGCCGCTGCTCCGGAGAGAAGAGCCGGTGGCGCACGGCGGCCGGGTCCAGCACCTGCTCCTGGGCGGAGGCGGACAGCGCCGTCAGCACCAGGGCCAGCGAAACGAAACGGGGAAGGTTGCGTGCATTCATGACCGTGTGGCGCAGACATGTGGGCACGCGATCACCCAGGAGCAAGAGACCAGGCTCACTCGGGGTGTGCTTTCGTCTACACACGGCATGCCAGCGCACGCTGGCCAACGTTTCCGGAGTCCGGAAACACGAACGCCCCGCCCGGAGGGTAGCCGGTGCGGGGCGTCGATGAACCTGCGGCGGTGCCTGGAGTCTCGGTAGGACGATGGTCCGGCCCTCCCCCGGGTGAGGGAGGGGGCACACGCAGGGGAGACAGCTTACTTCGAGCGAGCCGCCTTGTGCTGCTCGCGCAGCGCCACCTTGATGCTCGGGCGCACGATGACGATGCCGTCGTTGTGGCCGGCGATGGTGCCCTTGATGAGCAGCAGGCCCTTCTCCACGTCCACGTCCACCACGGCCAGGTTCTGGGTGGTGACCTGATCCACGCCGTAGTGACCGGGCAGCTTCTTGTTGGGGTACACACGGCCGGGCGTCTTACGCTGGCCGATGGCGCCCGGGTGACGGCGGTACTCGTGCGTGCCGCGCGTGGCCGTCTGCGAGCCCTTGAACTTCCAGCGCTTCATGACGCCCTGGAAGCCGCGGCCCTTGGTGACGCCGGTGACGTCCACCAGCTGGCCCTTGGTGAACAGGTCCGCCTTCACGGCGTCGCCCACGTTGAAGCCGGCGGCCTCCTCGGTGGAGACGCGGAACTCCTTCACGTGACGGCGCAGCTGCGCGCCGTTCTTCTTGAAGAAGCCCACCTCGGCCTTGCTCAGGTTCTTCTCGCGAACCTCGCCAAAGCCCAGCGTCACGGCCGAGTACTTGTCCTTCTCCGGCGTCCGCTTGCCCACGACCTGGCAGGTGTTGACGTCGACCACCGTCACCGGAACGAGGTTGCCCTCGTCGTTGAACACCTGGGTCATTCCAATCTTCTTACCAATCAAACCCTTCACGTCGTCCTCACAACCCGCGCCAATCGCGCGGAAACATCAATGATTTCAGCAGTTTGCGTCCGACTTCAGTTCCCCGGACGCCAGGAAGCGGCGCAATGTAGCAGCTCGCCCCCTACCGTCAAGCACGGCGGGAGGGAGGGGCTTCACTGCGCGCGATCCAGCCGGGGGTAGAACGGTGCGAGCTGCGCGTCCTGGATGCGCTGGGCGTACACGTCCTCGCCGAGGAGGAACAACGCCTGGTCCAGATAATCCTCCGCGGCCTGGACCTCGGTCTCCTTCTCGGCGATCGCCTGGTCGATCTCCGCCATCACCTGGTCGACCTGCTCCTTGTGGGCGGTCATCTCGTCTTCCATGTCCAGCCTGCGCTTGTGCGCCAGGATGCCGGGCGCACCGGGCTGACCGGGCCTGGGGGTGAGCGCCAGCTCGACCTGCTTCTCCAGGTCTTCCACGTCGCGCGCCAGGCGCATCATCGTGATGCGGTTCTTCTTGATGTTGTCGCGCGAGGCACCCAGCCTGGACTCGTCGGTGGTGACGAGCTCCAGGTCGGCGTGCTTCTTCTCCAGCTTCTTGAGCGCGTCCTGGGCGTAGCGGAGATCCGCGCGGCGGTTGGACAGCGTCTTGCGGAGGGTCTTCGTCTGCCCCTCCACGGCGTCCACCGCCTTCTTCCACTTCTTGACGATCTCGAACTCGGCCGCCCGCTTGTCCTCGTACTGGGCGAGGTAGTCCTGCCAGGCCGCGTCCTCCTCGTTCAGCTGCTGCTCGAGCGCGGCAAGCTCGTCCCGGCGGGCCACCAGCGCCGCCTCGGCGCGGTAGACACGGTCCATGGTCCGCGGACAGTTGGGCTTGCCCGCCAGGCGATCTCTCGCGAGATCACCGAGCTGGAAAATCAGATCGTTGTAGCTCTCCACCTTGGCCATGGGCGTGTTTTACGCCCAAGGCCAGCGAGCTGTCAGCTATCGGCCGGAGCGGCGGCGGCCGAGGAGAGGTTGGCCTCGGCGGCGGCCTGGGCGGCGCCCTCGGCCAGGGCGAAGAGCTCCCGGGCCCGGTCCTGCTCCTCGGTGCGGTTGAGCTCGCAGACCCAGGCGCTGGACAGGTCCGCGTGCTGGCGGGCCAGTTCGGCGGTGGACTCGTAGCGGGCGGCCGAGGCACGGGCGAAGGCCCCCTCCCGGCGCAGCTCCATCACCGTGTCCTCGTCGAGGGTGATCTCCTCGGGCGGTACCGGCAGTGGCCCGCGACCGAGCGCCGCCAGCCGGGCCAGCAGCCGCGAGGCGTGTGCCCTGCAAAAAGCGGCGAGAACCATCAGCCGCGCCCGCCCGCGGCTATCGCCGAGTCGCTCGGCCAACATCGTCATACGACGCGCCGAAACCACTTCGGACTCCCATGCCGCGGCCAGTGCTGCGGCCAAGCGGGTATGCCTTGCGCCCATCGGCCCTCCCCAGGTGCTGCCCCCAATCCCGCGAGCAAACTAGGGATGGACTCGCGCGGATTCAACCGATCGGGCCCCAGGCACGCTCCATGAACCAATATCCGCCGGCCGCGAGGATGAGGAGCGACAGAGCACGCACTGTCCGCTGGTGCACCCCGGGCCGGCGCTGCACGAGCCGGACGAGGGGAAACAGCAGGGCGACCACGGCGGCCTGCCCCAGCTCCACGCCGAGGTTGAAGCCGAACAGGCCCGTCACCACCGAGTCACCCAGGCCGTAGCTCCCCAGCACGCTGGCGAAGCCGAAGCCGTGGATCAGTCCGAAGAGGAACGTCAGCAGGGCCCGGTGGCGGTGCTCGCGCAGCACCAGGTTCTCCAGGGCCACCCAGATGATGGAGAGGGCGATGGCGGCCTCGACCCAGCGCGTGCGCGCGTCGTCCAGGAGGATGAAGCCCAGCGCGGTGGCCCCCAGGGTGAGGGAATGGGCCAGGGTGAAGGCCGTCACCAGCAGCAGCACCCGCCGGAAGCCGCCTCCCACCAGCAGCAGGGCCAGCAGGAAGGCCAGGTGATCGATTCCCCCGAAGATGTGGACCAGGCCCAGGCCCACCCAGTCGAGCAGCCCCGAGACGCGCTCGCGCTCCGGCTGTCCGGGCCCGGACACTCCGGATTCAGACACGACGAGTGTGGGTTGGGAGGCATCCGCGAAGCGCTGTCCCTGCTCGCCCTGGATGTAGCTGCCGAGCACCACCTTGTAGTTGGACGGCAGCACGGACAGCAGGGAGAAGCGCTGGCGGAGCTCGCCGGGCGCGCACTGGAAGGTGGCGCCGAGCTCCACGTAGGACACACGCAACCGGGCGGTGGTGGCGCCACGGGTGCAGGGCTGGCCCCCGGCGCTCAGCGGCATGGCGTCCCAGATGCCCACGGCCAGTGCCGGCGCCCGAGCGTCCAGGTCCGCCTGGGTGAGCACGCCGTCCCCGTCCGCGTCCGCGGGGATGAGCAGGGCGAGCGAGCCCGCCGTGAGGGTGATGCGCTCATGCACCTCCGGCCCCCCCGCCACGGGGCGCCAGAGCTGCGCATAGAGGATGTCCGCATCGTGGGCGCTCGCGCTCCCGGCCACCACCAGGAGAACGAGCGAGAGCGCCAGCCGGGCCGTCCGCCTCATCGGCCCCGGAGACTGCCCCCGGGGGCGGGCTTCCGTCTACTCCTGGATGAATTCCAGGTGGATCTGCTGCCGGCCACTCAAGCCCCCGTGCCGGGAGCCGCAGCGCGGACAGAAGAGCGGACCCTCCCAGTCCCAGAGGGCCTTCACCTCCTCGCCGCAGCACACCAGGGGGATGATCCGCAGGTCATCCGTGTCCGGAGCCATGGGTCCGGGCAGGGCCTCGGGCTCCACGCTGACGAAGGTGGGCCGCGGGTTGAGCGACAGGGTGCGCGACACGTAGGCCAGCTGCTCGTAACGCACGTGGTTGGCCCAGGCGCGCGCCACGGCCTCCACATGCGCCTGCTGGCTCGGGGTGAGCCACTCGTCCCCCGGAGCCCGGTGGCCACAATAGAGGCACCACCAGTCCGGCACCTCGTCGAAGCTCTCGTGAGCGTTCTCGAAGGGGAAGAGCGAGGCGAGCCGGCGCTGGAGGATGCTCGCATCGTGGCGGCAGGGCCGCGTCTTGAAGTCCCGCTGGCACTGGGGACACTCGCGCCGCACGAAGCCGCTCGCGTCCCGCGGCAGCTCCAGATCGATGATGGCTGGAGCCCGCCTCATGCCAGGGCTCCCCTGCCCCGCCGCGCCAACGCGAGGATCAACGTCACCATGGAGAAAATCAATAGAAGGTGAATCCACCTGCCCTCGGTCGAGCCGCTGATCAGCCCGAGCACCCACAGCACGAACAGGATCGCACTCATCGTCCAGTACACGCCGCCCACTCCTCTCCCGATGGTCTCGGAACCGTGCGCAAAACTGGGACGCCTGGCCGGTTGCGGCAACCCCTCCTTTCGACAGTCTCACGGTGGGCAAAGGCGTTCCCAGATCGGACATTTTTTCCGGTCCCCCACTTCCCACCTCCCACGTCGTCCTCGTGATTCCAGGCGTTTGCCGGATGGCACGCGGGGTGCTTTGTGCCGCGGTCATCTGCCACACGGACGCGGGGCCCGTTCGGAGCGCGTGGGGAGGGAGTGTCATGAGAGGGTGGACGGTGGCGATGGTGACGGCGGGGATGCTGGTGGGGATGGAGGCGGGGGCCTTCCAGCCCTACTTCCCAGGGGAGAGCAGTCCAGAGGTGGCGGAGCTGCGCGCGAAGCTGGCGGCGCAGGAGGCCCATGTGGCGCGGCTCGAGGAGGAGGCGGCGCTCTATACGGAGGCGGAGGCGTTGGGGGTGGTGGCGGCGGTGCAGGCCTCACGGCTGCCCGAGCGCCAGCAGCGGCGGCTGGCCACGGCGATCGTCCGCGAGGCCAGGCGCAACAAGGTGGACCCCATGCTGGTGGTGGCGGTCATCCGCTGCGAGAGCTCCTTCAACAACTACGCGGTGTCGCACGTGGGAGCCATGGGTCTGATGCAGGTGATGCCGGACACGGGCAACTACCTGGCGGACCGGGCGGGCTTCAAGCTGCAGCGCCACACCAATCTGTTCGATTCGGAGCTGAACGTGGAGCTGGGCACGGCCTATCTGGCCGATCTCATCGAGCGCTTCGGCTCTCCGGAGCGGGCGCTGGTGGCGTACAACGCGGGGCCGGGGCTGGCGAAGAAGATCCTCGCCAAGAAGGACAAGCGCGAGCGCTTCATGGCGGGCTATCCGGCCAAGGTGATGAAGGAGTTCCGCCGCCTGAAGGCCCAGCAGGCGCGCGAGATCTCCCTGAGGGAAGCGCAGAAGCAAACATCTGGCGGACCGGGGTGATGGGTGGAGAACAGTCAGCTCGACTGGTCTCCGACAGTGCGGCGGTTTTTTCAGGGATGTGACTGCCTTTCCCGGGAAAACGGAAGCACTGTACGCCGCCAGAGACGAGCGCCGGGGTGGATGGGTCCACCCCGGACCGGGCACCGCGACACGCCCGGTTCCGAGTGGACGCACGCGGCATGACGGAGAGAGACGAACCATGGTAGCGGGGCTTGAGATTCAACGGGAAGAACTCGCGGGGCAGTTGACCCTGCGGCTCGCGGGCACGCTGGATGGTCGCACTGCGATGGCGCTGCGCAGCTCCCTGGAGGAGCTGGGGGCGCGGGACGTGGTGGTGGACTTCACGCACCTGAAGGAGTTCCGTGACTCGGCGATGGCGGTGCTGACCCGTCCGCTGGCCGAGCGCAAGGTGCGGTTCCGGGGGCTGGCGGGCCACCATGAGCGGATGTTCCGCTACTTCGGCCTGAGCACCGGGACGATCGCGCCTCCGCGAGCCTACTACACGCCGGAAGAAGTCCTCGCCTGAGGACTTCCCACGGGGAAGGCGGTGCCCAGGGGTTCTGAATCGCCGCTCGCCCGACATGGGGGGAGCGGCGATTTCCTTTTCGTTGTGGCGAGAGGGCTTGGGATTACGGGCCCTCTGGAGCCTCGGGCGGAGTGCGTGGAGCGGGAATCAGGAACCATCGGTCCGCGCGCTCCCGCATCACCACATGAGGGACCCCCACCACGTTGACCCGGGCGCCATACCGGGGCTCCCGCTGCGCGCGCAGCCAGTCCATGGCCTCGGACATGCTGTCAAAGGACGGAGCGGCGCCGACCGAAGGTCTCTGGCCCGTACGGAAATTCCGGAGGTGCTCCCGGAAATCGTCCAGCCTGCCCAGCTCATGGATGAAGTGCAGCGCCAGGGCCGCGGACTCGATGGCATCGACCCGGGCGGGTTGCTGGGCCTGCTCGTCCGCCAACTGCTCGAGTTCCTCGAGGGTCTTCTCGAAATCGAACGCCTTCGACGTGCTCGGAGGATCCATGCTCATGTGGGGTCCCCGTCCATCAAATGGCGACCACGAGCGGGGCCAGCACCACGACCCCCGCCCCCGATGAGACCACGACAAGAGCGACTCCGGCCGCGACGATGACGGTTCCCGCGAGAACCTCCTTCCGGTGGCGTTTCAGCCAGTCAATGGCGTCATTCATTCCCATGAACCCCACGGGATGCTGGCCGGTCGCCTTCAAGCACTCCATGTAGCTGCCCAGGCACGTCTTGTTGCAAAGGTCGATGTGCTCGGGGCTATTCCGCTTGTAAGGATAGGGCGGCTTGCGCTTCTTGCACCCCTGGTAACAGTCATGGTGCTCTTGATCGCAATCGCGCGAGCGCGCGCAACCACCAGACGAGGATGTGCTCGCGGCCAGGCTGGCGAACGCTGACCCATCGAACTCCGCCTTCTTCACCCAGGCATGCTCCGCATGACCACCGCGGGCGTCCCTGATGATGAGGAAGTAGCTCGTGAGGTCTTCGGGCTGCTCCGTCTGACCCGCCCGCACACCCGTGTCTGTCGCGGCACATCCCGCCAACCAGGCCATCGCGAGCAGAGCGATGACACGGAATTCGGGATATTGGGACTGGCTACGCATGAGCATACGGCGCCAGAGCAGAACACATGCCATGTGCTCGCCCAAGCGCCGAATCCCACTCGAGCCCGTTTTACCCGGAGTACGGGTTGGCGAGCACAGCCTGCCTCCACCCCAGGGGTTCAGCATTGGCACCGCTGGAGTAGAGTGCGGGCCGCGATGAACTCCCCTGCCAGAGCCATCAATCCCCTTCCCTCCCCCGCCACGGCGCGGGCCGCCCTGGAGCGTGTGGCCGCCAACCTCTCCCTGGCGGTCCAGGGCAAGGACAAGGAGGTCCGCCTCGCCGTCACCTGCGTGGTCGCCGGTGGGCACCTGCTCCTCGAAGACGTCCCCGGAGTCGGCAAGACGACGCTGGTGGAGGCCCTCGCCCGCTCCTTCGACCTCTCCTTCTCCCGCGTCCAGTTCACCGCGGACCTCATGCCGGCCGACATCCTCGGCGCCCAGGTCTTCCACGCCCAGACGGCCACCTTCTCCTTCCGGCCCGGTCCCCTCTTCCGCCAGCTCGTCCTCGCCGACGAGCTCAACCGCGCCCCGCCTCGCACCCAGTCCGCCCTGCTCGAGGCCATGGCCCAGGGCCAGGTGTCGCTCGACGGCGCCACCCACGCCCTGCCCCGCCCCTTCACCGTCGTGGCCACGCAGAACCCGGTGGATTTCTCCGGCACCTACCCGCTGCCGGACTCGCAGCTCGATCGTTTCCTCATGCGCCTGTCGCTGGGCCACCCGTCCCCCGAGGTGGAAGCACGCCTGCTCACCACGCGCGATGCCTCCTCGCCCGTGGAGGCACTGAAGGCGGTGACCTCGCCCGAGGAGCTGACGGAGCTGCGCGCCCAGGTGGCCGCCCAGCGTCTGGACGACACCGTGGCCGAGTACATCGTGCGGCTGGCCCAGGCCACGCGCGCCCACGGCGACATCGAGCGCGGCGCCTCCACCCGCGCGGTGCTCGCGCTGGGCATGGCCGCCCGGGCCCATGCCCTCTGGGAGTCGCGAGACTTCGTCACCCCCGGCGACGTGCGGGCGGTGCTCGCGCCGTGTCTGGCCCACCGGCTCCTGCTGCGCAGCGCCAACCAGGGCGCCTACACCCGTGACGAGGCGACCCACCTCATCGAAGAGGTCGCCCGGAAGGTCGTCGCGCCCCGGTGAGCACCCCGCCTCCCTCCCTCTGGCGCCGCATCAAGGCCGCCCTCCGCCCGCCTCGCACCCTCAAGGTGACGAGCGTGGGACGCACCTACCTCGTGGTGACGTTCGGCGTGGGCCTGGGCGCCCTCAACACCGGCAACAACCTCCTCTACCTCGTGCTGGGGTTGTTGCTGAGCGTCATCATCCTCTCCGGCGTGCTGTCCGAGCGCTGCATCAAGGATCTGACGGTGCGGCGCGTCGGCACGGAGGGAGCCTTCGCGGGAGAGCCCTTCGCCTTCCGCTGGGGCATCACCCGCCGCCAGGGGCACGCCTTCGCCCTCACCCTGTCCGAGGTGGACTCGCCCCTCGCCGGCGAGGGCGGTGTGGGCTACCTGCCAGCGGGCGCCGAGCACGTGGTGCGCGCCGATCTCACCGCGCCCCGCCGGGGCCCGGTGAAGCTGACGGGCGTGCGCATCACCACCACGTGGCCCCTGGGCCTGTTCGCCAAGACGCGCGTCTTCGCGTTGGAGGGCACCCTGCTCGTCTACCCGCGGCGGGGCTTCGCCTGCGCGGATCCGGGCGAGGCGGCCGTGGGACACGTGGGCGAGGCCAACAACCCCCACCGGCTGGACGGCACCGGAGACATCGCGGGCCTGCGCGAGCTGGGCGAGCACGAGGACGCCCGGCGCGTGCACTGGTTGAAGAGCGCCTCGGTGGGCAAGCTGCTCAAGGTGGAGCGCGAGCGCGAGGAGCGCCGCACGTACATCCTCGGCGTGCAGGCCGGGCTGACGGGTGACGCGCTGGAGCGGCGCTGCGAGGAGGTGGCGGAGCAGGCCCACCGGCTGCTCGAGGCCGGCCACGAGGTGGGGCTGGAGCTGCCCCAGCAGCGGCTGCGTCCGGGCGCGGGCAGTGGACAGGAGCGCGCCATCCTCCGTGCCCTGGCGTGGCTGGGCTTCGAGGAGCAACGGGAGGAAGCGGCATGACGACCCGGCCCAACCGGCTGCGCCTCATCCTGAGAGACCTGGGCACCGCGGCGGCCTTCTCCTCCATGGCCGTGTCCGGCCAGGTGCCCGTGTGGGCGCTCGCGCTGGTGATCGTGGCGGTGCTCGTGTCGCTGATGGGCTTCCATCCCTTCGCCCGCGCGCCCCGGCTGACGGCGATCCTCCTGGTGCCCCTGGCGGGCGCGCTCTACCTGGCCGTGGCCGCGGGGCAGATGGATCTCGTGGTGGCCGCCTGCTCCTTCGCGGGCCTCGTCGCCTCGCAACGGCTGCTGTCGGAGACCAGCCCCACCACGGACGGACAGGTGCTGCTGGCCGGCCTGTTGATGATCGCCGGCGGCGCGGCGCTCTCCGGTGAATTGCTCTTCGCCGTGTGTCTGCTGGCCTTCGCCGTGCTGGCGAGCCTGTCGCTGGGACTCGCGGTGGTGGAAGCCGCGGTGCCCCCGGGCGAACCGGTGCCCGTGCGCCACGTGCTGCGCCCGCTGTCCAAGGGGGTGCTCGTCGCCATGGCCGGCGCGGTGGCCTTCTTCGTCCTCTTCCCGCGCCTCAACTGGAACGTGGGCGTGCGCCGGGCGGCTCCCGGACTCGGCCCGGCCACCAGCGGCTTCTCCGACACCGTGCGCCTGGGCGGCTCGGGCACCCTCAAGAGCAACCCCCGCGTGGTGCTGCGGGCGAAGCTGACGCCGGATCCCGGCTCCCAGCGGCTCGATGCCTACTGGCTGGGCCGCACCTACGACACCTTCAACGGCCAGGAGTGGTCGACGATCGGCGCGCCCAGCAAGCGCCGCCGCACGCGCGTGACGCTGCGCCCGGGCGCGGAGAAGCAGGTGTACCAGCGAATCGAATTGCTGCCCGCCTATGGCGCCCGCACGCTGATCGCCATGGAGACGCCCTCCAAGCTGGGCAACGCCCTCATGCACACGCCCACCGGCGACCGGCGCACGCAACTGCAGGAGCTGGGTGGCGACGAGCTGCGCTTCGTGGAGGAGGCGCTCGGGTACTCGTACGAGGTGTACAGCGTGCCACCGGGCACGGACACGGATCCGGGCAAGCTGGCCCAGAAGGAGCTGGACCAGCTCCTGTCCCTGCCCGAGAACATCGATCCGCGCATCGAGGAGCTGGCGCACCAGGTGGTGGGCAACGAGACGGATCCGCTGGCCGCGGCCCAGAAGCTCTCCAACTGGCTGCAGCGCGAGTACACGTACACGCTGGAGCTGGGCGGGGACGTGGCGGATCCGCTGATGGAGTTCCTCTTCGTGCGCAAGGCGGGCCACTGCGAGCACTTCGCCACGGCGCTCACGCTGATGCTGCGCACCCAGGGCTTCGAGGCCCGGCTCGCCACGGGCTTCTTCGGCGGCGAGCGCGTGGGAGACGAGTACCTCGTGCGCGCCGGAGATGCCCACGCGTGGACGCACGTGTTGGTGCCCGGGCGCGGCTTCGTCACGGTGGACGCCACGCCTCCCGCGTTCCGCGCCAACCAGTCGCTGGAGCTGCTGGAGTCGCTCATCTCGCTCTACGAGGCCATCGAGGGCATGTGGCGTTCGTCCGTCGTCGACTACTCGTTCCGCGACCAGATGAACTTCCTGCGGGACATGTCGCGTCCGCCGCGCAACGAGCCGGGCAAGGAGCGCACCCAGCTGCCACCGCTGCGGGCCTGGCTGACGGCGGCGATGGCCGGCGCGGCCGTGTACTGGACGTGGAGGTACCTGTCGCGGCGCAAGGCCCGGGCCCCGGTGCTCGAGGCCACACGCTTCGTGGACTCGGTGGAGCGCCAGCTCGCGGCGGCGGGCGTGCGCGCGGGCGATGGCGAGACGCTCGAGGACGTGTCGGCGCGGCTCACCCGGGACGCGCACCCGCTGGCCCCGGCGGTGTCGCCGCTCACACGCCGCTACCTGGAGGCCCGCTTCGGCCAGCGTCCTCTGCAACCCGGCGAGTCGGCCCGGCTCCTCAAGGAGCTGAAGCACAGCGTCGAGGTGCACAAGCAGCAGCAGCAGACCCCGCGCGCCCGGGCGTCCTGAGGCGGAGAGCGCCCGTCCCTCCGCCTGCTCTCCGGCGGGGCACGAGGACTTCTCCGGCCAGCGGCAAGGGGCCTCCTTATTACCCGTTGGGACGAAGGGGGCGATGACAGGCCCCCGTCTCGCCTGCCCCACAGTTCAATTGCGGACGGGGGTCCTGGAGGCCATTTGAGAATCGAGGCGCATTCTTTACTGCCCCTATTGATCGGTGGGCCAAGCCCGGCGCTGTAACGCTTACGGGCTTCCGTCCACCGTCGGGCGCTCGCATCGGCCAAGTATGCGTTGCGACTGGCGAATTCCCGCGTGAGGCCATGGCACACACGTTGCTCTAGCCACCCTGCATCGGGTTGTCACGCGGTTCCAAACTACTTCTCACCGGCCCCGATACGGGGTCACTCGGGAGAAACCATGCAGCTCTCTACTGAGCAGTCGTCCAACTCGGGCTCGCTGGCCATGTACCTCTCGGAGATCAACCAGTACGCCCTGCTCTCGGTAGAAGAGGAGCAGGCCCTGGCCCGCCGCTTCATCAAGGGCGACCTCGCCGCGGGCCACCGGCTGGTGACCTCCAACCTGCGCTTCGTGGTGAAGGTGGCCTACGAGTACCGCTCCTACGGCATCAAGATGTCCGACCTCATCCAGGAGGGGAACATCGGCCTGATGAAGGCGGTGCAGAAGTTCGATCCGGACAAGGGCATCCGCCTCATCTCCTACGCGGTGTGGTGGATCCGCGCGTACATCCAGAACTACATCCTCAAGAGCTGGTCGCTGGTGAAGCTCGGGACCACGCAGGCCCAGCGCAAGCTGTTCTTCAGCCTGGCGCGCACGCGCCGCGAGCTGGAGAAGCTGGGCGACGCGGACGGCTCGGTGGTGAACGTGGATGAGATCGCCAAGCGGCTGCACGTGAAGCCCGGCGAGGTGCGCGAGATGGAGCAGCGCATGGGCGGGCGGGACTTGTCGCTGGACGCGCCGATGGGCGAGGACGGGGGCAACAGCCACGTGGACTTCGTGGTGAGCGCGAGCGCGCCGCAGGACGATGAGTTCGCGGACAAGGAGGAGGCGGGCCTCATCAACGCCCGGGTGCGCACGGCGCTGATGCGGCTGGATCCGCGCGAGCGCTTCATCATCGAGCAGCGCGTGATGAACGAGCGCCCCATGACGCTCAAGGAGCTGGGCGAGCACTTCGGCTTCTCGCGCGAGCGCGCCCGCCAGTTGGAGATCCGCGCCAAGGACAAGCTCAAGGCCGAGCTGGCCGCGCTGATGGCCGAGGTGGATCCAGACACCGCCGCGTCCATGCAGTAGTGCCAGCGGAGCCCCGAGGGGCAAGCACCCGGGGCGTCTCCACCGTTCGCGGTGGGGGCGCCTTCGTGTTTCCAGGGCCGCACATCAGGCCGCATATGCGGAGCGAGCGGCGATCCACGGGCTCGCCCGTCTGCTAGAAGGGCCGCTTCCCTCGCAGCGAGGAGCGCCCCCTTTGTCCCACGGCCAACCGCCGATCTCCGAGGATCGCGTCCCTGTCGCCCAGGCGGCCACGCCCCTGGCGCACACCCCCTACGTGCCGGCCAACGAGTCGCGGCCGGAACTGACCCTGCGCGGACTGGCGCTCGGCTCGGTGCTGGGCATCGTCTTCGGGGCCTCGTCGGTGTACCTGGCGGTGAAGGTGGGCCTGACGGTGTCGGCATCCATTCCGATAGCGGTGCTGTCCATCGCCATCTTCCGGGCGTTCGGCCGCTCCAACATCCTGGAGAACACCATCGTCCAGACGGTGGGCTCGGCCGGCGAGTCGCTCGCCTTCGGGATCGCCGCGGCACTGCCCGCGCTGCTGTTGCTGGGCTACGACATCGATCTCATGCATGCCTTCCTGGTGGCATCGCTGGGCGGCGTGCTGGGCGTGCTGATGATGATTCCGCTGCGCGAGGGCCTCATCGTCCACGAGCACGGAAAGCTCACCTACCCCGAGGGCACCGCCGCGGCGGACGTGCTCGTGGTGGGCGAGGAGGGCGGGACGAACGCCCGCACGGTGGTGCTCGGCTTCGGGGTGGGAGGGCTCTACAAGTTCGCCTACGCGGGCCTGCACCTCTTCAAGGAGGTGGTGGGCACGGCGCTGAGCTGGGTGAAGACGACGGCGGCCGGGGTGGCGCAGAGGGCGGGCTACGCGGGCGGCTCCGTGTCCATGGAGGTGAGCCCGGAGCTGCTCGGCGTGGGCTACATCATCGGACCCAAGGTGGCGTCCATCACCTTCGCGGGGGGCGTGCTCAGCTACCTCATCCTGATTCCGCTCATCACCTTCTTCGGCAGCGGGCTCGAGCAACCGTTGCTGCGGCCGGACGGCACGCTCATCCGGGACATGGACCCGGACACGATACGGGACGCATACGTGCTGTACATCGGCGCGGGCGCGGTGGCCACCGGAGGGCTCGTCAGCCTCATCCGCTCGCTGCCCACCATCCTCAACGCCTTCCGGCGCGGACTGGACACCTTCCTGGCCTCGCGGCGCAAGGAGGCGGGGCCCGTGCTGCTGCGCACCGAGCAGGACCTGCCCATCACCGTGGTGCTGGCGGGCAGCGCGCTGCTCGTCCTGGCCATCTGGCTGGCGCCACCGCTGCAGGTCAACCTCGTGTCGGCGCTGCTCATCGTGGTGTGCGGCTTCTTCTTCGTGACGGTGAGCGCGCGAATCACGGGAGAGATCGGCTCCTCGTCCAACCCCATCTCCGGCATGGTGGTGGCCACGCTGCTGCTGACGTGCCTCGTGTACCTGCTGCTGGGATGGACGAGTGCCGAGGACCGCTTCATGGCGCTCACCACGGCGGCCATCGTGGGCATCGCGGCCTCCAACGGAGGCACCACGGCGCAGGACCTGAAGACGGCCTACCTGGTGGGCGGAACGCCGCGGCGGCAGCAAATCGCCCTCTTCGTGGGCGTGCTCACCAGCTCGCTGCTCATCGGACTGGTGCTGGTGGTGCTCAACCGGGGCGCCACCACCATCATCCCCGAGACGCACCCGGGCCAGACGGTGAGCGTGGTGGGCGACGAGACGCGCACGCAGCACACGTATCCGTGGGGCGTGTCGGAGCAGGCGCTGGCGGCGAGGGGAGTGAAACTGGCCGAGCTGAAGGGCCCCTTGTGGAAGCAGGGCCTCGAGGTGGCGCAGGGACCGGGCGGCGCACCCGAGCTGCGGAGCTGGACCGCGCAGCCGGTGGAGCGGGTGGCGGCCACGGAGGTGCGGCTGGCATCGGGACAGACGGTGAAGGTGTCGGAGCTCGGCACGGTGACGCCGGGCCCCGAGCGCACCTGGCGCGTGGGCTACGTGCGGGGCGCGGAGACGCCGGTGCCCACGGGCACGTACCTGGTGGATGAGGCGGGAGCCATCCACTACGTGGTGGACCCGGGCATCGGCGGCCGCATCACCAACTATGAGGGCGTTCCGCTCACGCGCTACCCCGCGCCCAAGGCGCAGCTCTTCGCGCTCATCATCGATGGCATCCTCACGCAGAAGCTGCCGTGGGACCTGGTGCTGGTGGGCGTCTTCATCGCGCTGATGCTGGAGCTGTGCGGCGTGTCGTCGTTGCCGTTCGCGGTGGGCGTGTATCTGCCCATCTCCAGCAGTGCGCCCATCTTCGTGGGCGGCATGGTGCGCTACGCGGTGGACAAGGTGCGCGGAGGCACCGCCGCCGAGGCCGAGTTCTCCCCCGGCACCCTGCTCTCCTCGGGCTACATCGCTGGAGGGGCCATCGCGGGCGTGCTCATCGCCTTCCTGGAGATCGCCAGCGACGGAGCCTGGACGCGCGCCATCGACATTCCCGGAATGCTCGGCGACACACCGTTCTCGCGCTTCCTGCAGGAGTCCAACCTGTGGGGCCTCGGCTTCTTCGCCGTCCTCACCGTCCTGCTGCTCCTCACGGGTCTCAAGGGCGAGAGCGGTGCGCAGGCCCGGCCCGCGAAGTAGCGCACACCGCATGAGGGGCACGGACCTTCACCCGTTTCCCTTGGACATGAATCAGTCCTTGCCCTACATGCGTGCGACATGAGCATCAGCGCGTTCCTTCGGAAACTCGCGGCGTCGAGCCTCGGTCTTCTCCTCGTCTCCTGCACCGTGACGAAGCCTGTGACGACGGCCCGGAGTCCCACCGGGCCACACGACCTGGGCAGGTTCGTGCTCGTTCTCCAGGAGACGCCAGACGGGCGGGTGACGCACGACTGGAGGCCGCTCGGGGACTTTGATCTGAAGCAGTATCAGTACCAGTCTGAAACGGTAGGTATTGGCAGCGTCATCAAGCGGACGAGTGCTCCCAAGAATGACGACCTGATTGACAGTGCCTGCTTTGAAGTATGGGAGCATTGCATGGCGAGGTGCAATGAAAGCCCTCTTCCACCTCATGCCGAGCACTACATTGCCAGTTACAGAAGTACTCGAGCCGCCCTGAAGGCGTATTGCACGGATGAGTGTCGCAAGGAGAGCGACAACTGCCGTAGAAGACTCAAGCGGCAGGCAGCAGAGGTCCTGGAGTTTCGAGCTACTGGCGAAGCTGTCGATTGGCTGAAGCGCCACAAGGAAGAAATCGCAGTGGGTGCCACGGTCATCATCACGGGCGTGGTCTTCTACGTCGTCATGAGCAGCGGGGGAATCCTGATACTGGCACCCGCCTTTCTCCTGACGTCGCCCAATGCTCCCGCCGCTCCCCACCTCGCGGAGGTATTTCAGTGAGCTCCGACAACCCCCTTGGCGACGCGGTTCTCCTGCTCCTCGAATACCGGCGCAACAGCCGCTCCAACGAGGAAAGGAAGCTCCTGGAAATCGCTGGCGGTGCATCGTCGTTTCTCTCCACCAGTGGACAACTGTACCGGTTCGAGGATTTCCGAAAGAACCTGCAGCCAGGTCATGTGCGATCACTCTCCTTCGCCGACGTGGTTCATTACCTTGAGCAACTGCGGACCCAGGCGCAATCAGCCGAAGAGAAGGAAACACTGAGGGGCGCCAGTGACGCACTCATCTTCATCGAGGCTTCTGGCCAGCACGAGGGGCTCGAGGACTACCTGGCCTACTGGCGAAGCAGTACGCTTCCTCCCGTCATCGCCTCGTTCGAGACACTCGAGGAAGCAGAGCGCTGGTTGGAGCAGCAGCCCGTTCCGCCCTACAAGGCCAGGGTGTTGATTGGTAATGAATACCACGTGGTATTTGCAACTCGCGAAGACAGGGATTGGCCCTTCGTTCCCACTCCGGTCGTGGCCGAGTTCCTCGAACTCCGCCTGGAAAAAGGTCTTCCTCCCGTGGTGGCCTCATTCGACACGCGTGAGCAGGCCGAGGCCTGGCTCACGGCCCTCTCCGAACCGCCAAGGCACGCCTTCATCACCATCGGCGGCAAGCACCATGTGGCCGCTCATTGGAAGAACGTGAACCACCGGGCCATCTACCCGTTCACCCTGGTTGACGATCTCGCACGGGAAAGACAGGCGGGCGAAGAACGGCTGAGCCGTGGCAGGAAGCGCGAGGAGGAGTAACCCCCCACGGGCCTCCTTCCCGCGCTCGCTTCACGGCGCCTTCATCGGCCCCGCCTCGACGCCCGGCCAGGAGCGGATGAGCTCCCGATCCACGAAGACCTCGGCCTGCTCGACAAGCGGATCCAGTCCCCGCGGCGCCGCCTCGTTCGGGTTGTCCACCGAGGCCATGAGCTCGAAGTTGATGCGCGACGCGCCCAGCCACACGTCCTGGAACAGCCGCGCGGGGTTCGACTTCGGCACGTAGCGGCGCACGACGCGATCCGGCAGGTGCCGGAACGCCTCCGGCACATCCACGAACTCCAGCTTGTCCCGGAACACCGCTGACTGCCGCTCGAGGTCCAGGTCTTCCGCGAAGGTGTCACGCCACTGCTGGGGCGTGGCCGCCGACTCGCGCCACGCGACGTTGATGGTGAGCACCGCCGTACCCCGCTGCACCTGGGCCTCGCAGAACAGGGCCTCCCCCACGCTCGTGTCCGGCTTGCGCTCGCGCAGCAGCGCGACTCCCGGCAGCAGCAGAACAACGTACTCCGAGGCATTCAGCGCCGCGGCCACCCCGATGAAACCGTCCCCCCACATCGAGACGACACGGTGGCCCTGCACGTCTCCCGGGGTGTAGCGCAGGCTCTCGCTGACCAGCAGAGCCCTGCTCCGCATGATGTTTCCGGCGGTCGTCATGGCTCTTCTCTCCTACGCCCCATCCGCGTGTTCCTCCAAGCCCCGTCCGCAAACCGCCGCCACCACGCTCCCACAGTGTGGGCGCCCCCCGGCGCCTCCGCCATGGCCCCACCCTCCTGGTGGAGGAGGGGTGCACAGACCCTACACGCTGAGTAACCCCTACTGGACACAGCAGCGGGCAAACCCTCCAGGTTCCTGACGTTTTCCGGGGAGGCGAATCGGGAAGAAACGGGGTAGACTGAACTTCCCCCACCCCCCCGCTCGCCCATCCAAGGACGTCATGGCCCCCCAGGCACAGACCGCCAGTAAAGCCTCCCAGGCCCCCCCGACGGACCCGGCCGTCGAGGAGAAGCTGGAGGCGGCGCGCAACTTCACCTTCCATCTGCTCAAGGGCATCAAGCAGATCGGCATGTACCGGCACAACGAGGCCCGCTTCCCCGAGTTCCTCTCCCGCGCCACGGAAGCGCTCGCCGCGTACACGGACAAGCACGGCCCGCTGTCCCTCAAGGTGGAGCAGCAGAACTTCATGCTGCACGGCGAGCCCACCTTCTCCGAGGACACGCCGCTGCCCTACAAGTTCTTCCGGGACGGCATCCGCCAGCTCATCTTCCGGCCAGGCCTCACCGTCGCGGAGCTGGTGACGTTCACGCTCATCGCCCTGTCCGAGCCCGAGCGCGGCGCCGAGGACGTGCTCGCCCAGTTGTGGCGCTCCGGCCTGGAGCACGTCGAGTACGTCGTCGTCGAAGGCTTCAAGATGGACGAGGTCTCCGAGCAGGAGATCGAGGTCGAGGTCGACAAGGTGGTCGGCTACCTCTACTCGCGCCTCAAGACGAACTCGGACGACTACCTGCGCTTCGCCCGCTTGAACGCGGAGGACCTGGACTCCAAGCTGGACGGCGTGGAGCAGATGCGCGGCCTGGTGGTGGCCGGCAACTACGCCTCGGACGACCTCAAGGCCCGGCTCCAGCGGGAGATCTCCGAGGAGGAGAACGCCCGGCTCTTCCCCAAGCTGATGAGCGCCATCTTCCAGGTGATCGAAGGAGGCGTGGACGACACGGCGCTGCTCGAGGAGGTCTTCGTGCAGCTGCTGGACGCCATGCTCATCCAGGATGACTACGGCACCATCAACCAGATCGTCCTGAAGATGCGCTCCATGGCGCAGCGCTCGCCCGGGAGCAGCATCGGCTCGCTGCTGGAGCACTTCGTCCTGAAGATGGGCGAGGAGCAGCGCGTGATGCGCGTGGCGGAGATGCTCAAGAGCACGCGCCCCAAGCAGCCGGTGGACATCACCCGCTACCTGCAGGTGCTGGATGCCTCCACCATCTTCACGATGCTCAACGCGCTGGAGACGATCGAAATCCCCGAGAACCGCCTGCTGGTGTGTGACGTGCTGGCGCGCTTCGCGCAGGAGAATCCGCAGCCCTTCGTGCAGCGGTTGGAGTCCGATCGGCCGCAGACCGTGCGCGACATGGTCTACGTCCTGGAGAAGAGCAACCACCCGGACCGGGTGAAGATGTTCGGCCTGGTGATGCTCAACAAGAACCTCGCGGTGAAGCTGGAGGTGATGAACATCATCGCCCGGGGCCGCACCGCCGAGGCGCGCAAGCTCATCCTCGAGGCGTTCAACGATCCCGCCGCCCAGGTGCGCATGCTGGCGGCCCGGCTGCTGCCCGAGTTCGACCGGGACAAGGCCTACGTGGACCTGGTGAAGTGGATGAAGCACCCGGACTTCGAGAAGAAGAGCATCGAGGAGCGCACGGCCATCTACACGGCGCTGGGCTCCACGGGCCTGCCGGGGGCCATCTCGATGCTGCTGCAGCTGATCGCCGTGAAGCCCACGCTGCTCAACAAGAAGAAGGTGCTGGAGGACAAGCTGCTGGCCATCGCCGGGCTGGCGGGCGCGTGCTCCATCCCCTCGTACAAGGCCTTGCAGGGCGTGGTGGAGGACAAGAACCAGCCCGTCGAGGTGCTCAACGCCGCGCGCAAGGCCATGTACCAGACGAAGAAGACGCTGTTCGGCGAGACGTCCACCACCGAGGAGGCCTGAACGCCATGATGGACACCCCGTTGAAAGTCACCCAGGCCCAGGAAGAGAACCTCGGCGAGTTCGGCCGCGGCTACTCGGAGAAGCTGCAGACGCTCGCGCGCGGGCTCGTGTCGGGCCTGTACATGCTGATCCGCTCGGTGAAGATGTACGACCCGGAGAACTCGGTCTTCGAGAAGCCGCTGCTCCAGCTGCAGGACATCGTCAACCAGATCATCTCCAAGGAAGGCCGGCTGGAGCTGGTGGGCGTCAAGGACTCCTTCTACCTCAACAACATGCTGGTGAAGGTGGACCTGAACTCCATCGACAACCAGCGCTACCTGCTGGGGGAGATGCGGGCCAAGGACGTGGGCGGCATCTCGCTGAACAAGCTCGTCACGGTGCCGGACCTGAAGAACTTCATCTGGATCTTCAGCAAGGACCAGTCCGCGTCGGTGGACGAGGAAGGGCTGGCGGGCCGCAAGCTGCTCAACATGAAGGTCACCCGCTTCTCCAAGCTGAAGGAGAAGCTCAACCGGGACGAGCTGGCCAACCCGGATGCTCAGAAGGTGGACCGCAAGAAGTACGCGATGACGGTGTACTCGCGCGCGGTGTTCTTCCTGACGAAGTACCTGGAGTCGGTGCAGGCCGGCAAGCCGATGAACACGGCGAAGGCGCTGCGGATCGTCCAGGACTTCGTGGACATCTCCTACGAGCAGAAGACGCACTTCCTGGGGATGACCACGTTGAAGAAGAGCGAGGTGGACTACCTCGTCTACCATCAGGTGAACGTGTGCCTGATGAGCGTCGTGTTCGGCATGGAGCTGGGGCTGACCAAGGCCCAGCTGCGGGATCTGGGCTACACGGCGCTCTTCCACGACGCGGGCATGGCGACGCTGCCCGAGGAGCTGTCCACCAAGAAGGGCGCGCTGAGCTCCGAGGAGAAGGCGCTCATCCAGAAGGCGCCGCTCATCTCCATCCGCAACATCCTGATGGAGAAGGGCTTCACACGCTCGACGCTGCTGCGCGTGGTGACGACGTTCGAGCACAAGGCGGACTTCGGCACGGCGGTGCGCGACGGCCGGGGCAACATCGAGATGATCATCCCGAAGACGAACCTCGGGGTGTACGCGAAGATCCTCGCCATCTGCGACGCCTACGACGCGCTGACGTCGAGGCGGCCCTACCGCGACGCGTACGGCCCCGAGGTGGCGCTGATGCTGATGTGGACGGAGATGCGCCACAAGTTCGACCCGGAGCTGCTCCAGGTCTTCATGCGCGTCATGGCCATCCAGCCGGTGAAGGTGCTGAGCCGGCGCCAGCAGTCGATGACGCTCGGAGGCGTGTAATCACGCCCCGCCGCTCGTGAGCTTCAGGCCGACGATGGACGTCAGCAGAAGGACGAGGAAGAAGGCACGCGCGGGGGTGACGGGCTCGTGGAACAGGAAGATGCCCAGCACCGCCGCGCCCAGCGCCCCGATGCCCACCCAGACGGCATAGGCGGTACCGATGGGCAGGGTCTTCGCCGCCACCCCCAGCAACACCATGCTGGCGATGATCGCCCCCACCGTCAGCACGGTAGGGATTGGCCGGGTGAAGCCCTCGGTGTACTTGAGTCCGATGGCCCAGCACACCTCGAGCAACCCGGCCACCACGAGCAGGATCCACGCCATGACGCACACTCCTTCTCAGGCGTCGTCTTGTCGTGACCGGGTACGGCGCACCTCGTCCGGGCCCGGCGTGCTCCCCAATGAGCCCGCCAGACAGGGAGGGGAATAACCGCGCCCCGCCCCTCGCGTCCAGGAGAACCCTGGGCCGGGCCTACTTCTTCCTGGCCCGGGCCTTGGGTGGAGCCGGGGGCGCACCACTCGCGCGCAGCAGCTTCAGCGCGGCGGTGAAGTCCGCGGGCAGCGGCGCCTCCACGTGCAGCACCTTGCCCGTGCGCGGGTGCGGAAAGGACAGCTTCCACGCGTGCAGCGCCTGGCGGCCCAGCACCTCCTCCGCCTCCGCCGCCCTCCCCTTCGCCTTGCGGCTCGCGCCGTACACGCCGTCACACAGCAGCGGATGGCCCGCCTCCGACAGGTGCACGCGGATTTGATGCGTCCGGCCGGTGAGCAGATCCACCTCCACCAGCGCGGCGTCCTCGAAGGCCTCGAGCACGCGGTACTCGGTGATGGCGGGCTTGCCCTCCTTCACCTTGCCGGTGAAGCGCTGGCGGTGCACCGGGTGGCGGCCATACAGCGTCTCGATGCGCGCCTCGGCCGCCTTGGGCGTCCCGTGCACGAGCGCCAGGTACGTCTTCTCCACCACCCGCGTCTTGAAGGACTTCTGCAGCGCCACCAGGGCCGACTCGTGCTTGGCCACCACCAGGCAGCCCGTGGTGTCCTTGTCCAACCGGTGGACGATCCCCGGACGCAGCTCGCCGCCCACTCCGGCCAGATCCTTCACCCGGTGCAGCAGCGCGTTCACCAGCGTCCCCGAGGCATGACCCGCTCCCGGGTGCACCACCATCCCCGCCGCCTTGTCCACCACGACGAGATCCCGATCCTCGTGCAGCACCGCGAGCGGCAGCTCCTCGGCCACCGGCACCGCCGCCACGGGCGCGGGAATCTGGAGGGTGAGCAGCTCGCCGCCGCGCAGCCGCTGGGCCACCTTGGCGGACTTGCCGTCGATCCGCGCATGCCCGGCCTCGATGAGACCCTGGATGCGCGAGCGCGTCAGATCGGAAAAAGCTCGCGCGAGAACCTGATCCAGCCGCTCGCCACGGGACTCGGGCGGGGCACGGAGCTCTCGCGCCTCGGCGGTCACCAGATCTTCGACTTCACGTGCGCCTTGGAGCGCAACACGATGTCGTTGATGGCCCGCTCGAAGAAATTCATCTTCTGGAAGATCTCCTGGCTGACGCGGCTCTTGTAGAGCTCCCGGCCCTCCTCGAGCTCCTCCTTGAGGACCTCGAAGAGGTTGTCCTGCTCGATGCCCTTGATGATCTTCTGCTCGTTGTAGAGCGAGATATCCGAGGCAATCGCGCGGGCCAGCCGCATGGCCTTGATCTTTTCTTCTTCAGTCATCCTGGACCTTTCTAAGCAGGCCCCCCCAGGGTGTCAACTTCGCAGACAGCCCATGGACACCTGGGGGACGCCTGAGCGTCCCGGAAAGGCTCAGCGCGCCTTTTTCTCACCGGATGCGACGAGCCCCATGTAGCTCTTCGACACCCGGAGCGGATCCAGGCCCAGCTCGCGAGCGATGCTCATCAACATGCCGCGCAGATAGACGGAGGCGGGCAGGATGTCATAGCGGTCCGCCTCGATGTTCTCCACGTGGCGGGACGAGATGCGCGTGCGGTCCGCGAGCATCGGGAGCGACAGGTTGCGGCTCTCGCGCACCCGGCGCAGCAGCTCGCCGTTGAACTCGGCATCCGAGGGGATGTCCACCACCGTCTTGAGGCGGGTACGCGAGTCGCGCGCCTTGGCCGAGACGAGGGCGAGCGCCGACTCGGCGTTGGCGATGGCCGAGGCCTCCGCCAGCACGGGGGCCTCGCCGAGCTGCTGGCCGTTGGGACGGGTGGCGGAAGGAGGCGGCGCGGGACGGGCGGACTCGGCCTCCGGACGCACGGGAGCCCGGAGCCCATTGCGCGGCGGCAACGGGGGCGGCACGGTCGAGCCGTGACGCGCCGTCGAAGCCATGGGCCGGGCATGGATGGCCGGCTTGAGCCCCGAGATGGGCGCGGGCGTGAGCGACCGGTGCAGGTGGCCCGGCTTCGCGGCCAGGGGCACCAGCGGGAGGGCGGCCGGAGTGGGCCCGGCGGACGGTGGGGTGCTCGCGGCCGGGGCGGCGGTGGGCTCGGATGGATCCGCCGCGGGGACCTCGTCCTCCGGAACGGCGGAAGCGGCAACGGGCCCCGGCCCTGGCTTCGGCTCCGGCGGGGTTACCGCGACGGGCGGCTCGGCGGGCGGATTCTGGATGGTGGGCTTCGCCTCGGCGGCCACCGGCTCGGACGCGGCCACCGGCTCCACTTCGGCCACGGGCTCGGACGCGGCCACCGGCTCCACTTCGGCCACGGGCTCGGACGCGACCACCGGCTCCGCCTCGGCCACCACCTCCCCGCTCACCACCTCCGCCTCGGGCAGCTCCTCTTCCTCGGTGGCGGGACGGGCCTGGACCTCCGGCTTCACCTCGGCCACGGGCTCCGCCGGGGCGGCGGCCTGCGTGACCGGCGCCTCCCCTGCCCCGTTGGCCGGTGCGGTGTCGGTAGCGGTCTCCGCCGCGCGCTTGAGGGACTCGGCGCGCAGACGGGCCAGCTCCTCGGGCGAACGCGTCACGCCGATCTTCCGGTCGTACTCGATGCGCCGCTCCAGCGCGCAGAGCACTTCCATGGCCTGGGTGAGCCGTTCGCGCAGGGCCTCGAGCTGCTCCGGATCCGCCAGCGTGTACACGGCGATGGAGTCGGGTGAGTACGTCTCCATCGCGCGCGCGTAGGCGTCGAGGATCTGATCTTCCGAGGCGGTGACTGCCACCTCCAGGAGCTCGTAATAGGACTGTTGCTCGAAGTGCTTCATGGCGGACATCACTCCGTCACCCCGTCGAGCGCCAACAGGCGATCGGCGATGCGCTGGATACCCATGGCGGCGGGAGACTCGGGCTTCTCCAGGACGATGGGCCGGCGCTTGCGCACCGCGCGCCAGGCCTCGTCGTCGTAGCGGATGGCCCCCAGGTCATCCATCTCCAGGCCGAAGAACTTCTTCCACGCGGAGACCACCGCGGCGCCCACGTTCAGGTCCCCGTCGGAACGCGCCTGGTTGAGCACCAGCTTCACGCGGAAGGCGGCCAGCTCCTTCTCCAGCCGCTCGGCGAGCGCGGCGTTCTGCTGCCGCACGTGCTGGATGATTTGATGAGGCGTGCGCGCGGCTCCCTCGCGGGTGGACAGGGCCTTCTCCACCAGGCGCTCGATGCCGTACTGCGACTCCACCTGCTGGAGCCTCCGGTAGAAGGCGGCCTTGATGAAGCGGTAGGCGTTCTCCACCGAGGTCGGCTCGGGCAGCAGCACCAGCACGCCGTGGTCCGCGATGATGAAGAAGTCGAGCGTGTTGAAGCTGGAGCCGGCGCCCAGGTCGATGATGAGGTAGTCCACCGACTGGGTCTGCAGGCTGCGCAGCAGCCGCTGCTTCTGGGCGTACTTGATGTTGGCGGCGTCCAGCACGTCCAGCGCGCCGGCGATCAGCGACAGGTTGGCCACGCCGGTGGGCACGATGACGTCCTCCAGCCGGGCCTTGGGGCGCAGCATGAAGTCCGACAGGGTGGCCGTGGGTTGGGCCACGCCCAGACAGGTGTGGAGGTTGGCGCCGCCCAGGTCCGCATCCACCAGCAGCACGCGTTGGCCTCGCGTGGCCAGCGCGACACCGAGGTTGGCGGAGACGAGCGACTTGCCGATGCCACCCTTGCCGCCTCCCACCGCGATGATGCGGTGGGGGCGGTGGCGCGCGACGACCCCCGGAGATTCGGGATCCGTGCGCGCGGCCACGCCCGCGGGCTGGGCGGGCGGGGACGAACGAGCGGGCTGCGACGCGGAGCTGGGACTGGGGGAACTCAAAGCACCCGTATCAAAACCTGTCCCGCGCTCCGCGTCGACTCCCTGGCCAAGTTAGTTGATGACGATCTGGCAGACGCAGGCCGACGTCCCATCACACGACGCCCCGCCCGAGGTGCGACAGGCCAGGCCAGCGCAGCACGAGCCGCTCCCCGTGCATGCCTGGCCGCTGGACGAGCAGGTGGCCCCCGACTGGCAGGTGCCGGTAGGGGAGCCCAGCGGGACGTCGCAGCGCAGGCCGGAGCAGCAGTCCGAGCCGGAGGTGCACGCCCCGTTCTGGGGCTGGCACGCCGCGGGCGCCTCGCACTTGCCGGACGCGCAGATGCTCGAGCAGCACTGCGACCCGGAGGAGCACGTGGTGCCGTTGGCCTGGCACGTACCGCCCGTGCCCGCGTCCGGAGGGGTTCCACCATCCGTGGGAGGCGAGGTATCGCGCACCTGGCACGCCCGGGTCAGCTCGGAGGTCGCCAGACACTCGGTACCCGCGCAGCACGTCACACCCGCGGTGTCACAGGGCGTGCCCACCGGGGCGCACGTCGGCTTCTGGCAGGACAGCCGGCCAGTTCCATCCCCCGCCGGGAGGCACAGGGCGCCATCGCAGCACTGCTCGGAGAACTGGCAGGTGTTGCTCTGCGCGATGCAGCAGGGCGCTTCACCCGTGTAGCCAGTGGGGCAGTCGCCGCTCGGCCCGGTACCGCCGCCGAAGCACCGCGGCACGCCGGCCGAGTCCACCCGGCACACCTCCTTCTTGCCGTCACAGCAGTTCTGGGACGCGTTGATGTCCACGGAGCCACCGTCCGGCAGCGTGCCAGCACCGCAGATGTTGCCCACGCCGTTGCAGGACTGCCCGTTGTCGCAACGGCCGGACACACACTTCACGGTCCCGTTGGGGTTGATCACGCCGCCATCGGGCAGCTTGCCACCGCCGCAGCAGTCGCTGTCCTGCGTGCAGAAGTTTCCGGTGAGTTTGCAACCTCCCACCGGCTGGCAGACCGTGGCGCCGTAGCCCAGGTCCACGCAGGTGCGAGAGCAGCAGCCGGAGCCGCCGCTGCACGGGTTGCCGTCCTGGATGCAGCCGCCACCGCCACCGCCGGTGATCATCTGGCACCGGCCCACGCCCCCGGCGGTCGCCGAGCACGCGTTGCCACAGCACTCCGCGTTGGTGGTGCAGATGTCGCCATACGCCTGGCAGGAGTAGGAACGGGCGCAGATGCCGGCCTGGCAATTCTTGGAGCAGCAATCACCATCCACGCCGCAGCCCTGGCCCACCACCTTGCACGCGGAGGTGGTGTCGCTCGGAATCGGGGCGCACGTGCCGTTGGTGCACGTCTTGGTGCAGCACTGCTCGTTGACGGAGCAGGAGCCGCCGATGTCGAGGCACTGGGAGCCACCGCACTTGCCGTCCAGGCACACGTTGGTGCAGCACTGGATGCCGGAGGTGCAAGCCTCGTTGTAGCTGCGGCAGAGCGGGTTGGGCTCCGGACAACGGCCGTCCTCACCGCACACTCCGGTACAGCACCCGGCACCCGAGTCACGGCTGCAGAGCGCGCCTTCGACCACGCACTGGGAGCCCGGGCCTCCGTCCAGGACCGTTCCGTCTCCCGCGTCCGAGGGCGGAACGATGACCACCCCGCTGTCGGTTCCCGCGTCCTGGCCGTCCTCCACGCCCGCGTCACCGCCACCCGACGGCGGCTCGCCGCAGTTACAGCCCGTGATGCTCATGACCAGTGCGAGCGCGCCCAACACCAGCCAGCGATTTCCCACCATGGATGTCTCCCTGAAAGTCCGAACGCGGACAGAATCCGCGCTTCGTGGGAGACCTCACGATGCCGACAACGGCCACCATCGCCCCGGCGCTACAAGTGGCCTGGAAAACTCCAGCACCGGAGCGGGCGGCCTAGTCGTCGAGCAGCTCGACGTTCCAGTACGAGGCATCGGCCAGGTTCAGGAACGGCAGCCACTCACGGTAGGTGATGCGGCGGGAAGCGCCGCGGAAGAAGGGTGTCCAACGCGGACGCATGGGCACCTTGAGGAGCCTCATGCCCGCCTGCGCCGGCGTGCGCCCGCCCTTCTTGAGATTGCAGGGCACGCACGAGCACACCACGTTCTCCCAGCTCGTCTTGCCGCCCTGCGAGCGAGGGACGACATGATCCAGGTTCAGATCCGAGCGCGGCAGTTGCCGGGCGCAGTACTGGCAGGTGTCATGGTCTCGCGCGTAGATGTTGAGGCGGGAGAAACGGACCCGCCCCTTGGGCAGGTACTCGTAGGCGGAGAGCACCACCACCCGAGGGACGCGGATGCGCCGGTTGATGGTGTTGACGCTGTCGTGCGGCGCGCTGGCGCTCAGGGCCGCCCAGTCCTCGAACTCATAGAGGCGGTACTGGGCGTCGATGGCCTTGGCCACGCCCAGGTAGAGCAGCGAGAGGGCGCGCTTCACCGAGGTGACGTGCACCGGTTGATAGTTACGGTTCAGGACGAGAACGGCGCTGTTCAACATGGGTGCCTTCCTGTGAGGCCGTACCGACGGCGTCAGCGACCGGCCCGAGGTCCTCCTCCGCCAGACACCGGACGTCCATAACCACCTCGCCGTCCGAGATCCGCCCAATCACCGGAACTCCCGCTCCTCGAAGACATTCCAGGAACGCTGCTGGCTCCCCAACGGTGAGGATGCACGCATAGGACGGCAACCTGGCCAGGGGCATCGCTCCCCCGCCTACCTGCCCCGAGATCGGCGCCACCCGGGCCTTGATTCCCTTCATCACCAGCAGGCCGAGCAGGCGCTCGGCACGCACGCGGAGCTCCTCGGCCGGCCAGGTGAGCATCCGGTACGTGGGGATGGCCTCCGGCCGGCCGTCCCGGTACAGCTCCAGCGTGGCCTCCAGAGCGGCCACCGTCATCTTGTCGATGCGCAACGCCCGTGTCAGCGGGTGCTTCTTGATGCGGGCGATCAGCTCCGCGCGCCCCACGATGATCCCCGCCTGTGGCCCTCCCAACAGTTTGTCGCCGGAGAAGGCCACCACGTCGGCCCCCGCGGCCACCGTGGCGGGCACGGTGGGCTCGTCCGTGAGTCCCTCGCCAGTGAGCGGCACCAGGGCCCCCGAGCCCAGGTCCACGAACACGGGCACCCCGCGCGCGCGGCCGAGCGCGGCCAGGTCCTTCACCTCCACCTCCTCGGTGAAGCCCACCACCGCGAAGTTGGAGCGGTGCACCTTCATCAACACGCCGGTGTCCGGCGTGAGGGCCGACTCGTAGTCCGAGCGCCGCGTGCGGTTGGTGGTGCCCACCTCCACGAGGCGCGCCCCGGACTGCTTCATCACGTCCGGCACCCGGAAGCCGCCGCCGATCTCCACCAGCTCGCCGCGCGAGACGATGGCCTCGTGGCCCGCCGCCAGCGTGGCGAGCACCAGCAGCGCCGCGCCCGCGCAGTTGTTCACCACCAGGGCGTCCTCGGCGCCGGTGAGCTCGGTGAGCAGCTCCACCACGGGGGCATAGCGGCTGCCACGCTCGCCCTCGTCCAGGTCGTACTCGAGGTTGGAGTAGCCCCGGGCCACCTCGGCCACGCGGGCCACCGCCTCGGGGGCCAACGGGGCCCGGCCCAGGTTGGTGTGCAGCACCACGCCGGTGGCGTTGAGCACGGGCCGCAGGTTGGGCGTGGACAGCAGGCGCAGCGCCTCGTCCACGTCCGAGTCCTCGAAGGGACGGGCCTCGCCGCGCAACAGCCGCTCGCGCACGCGGGCCACCGCCAGCCGCAGCGCCGCCACGGCCCGGGGACGAGGAATCGCCGCCAGCTTCTCCTCCAGGGAGGGCCGGCGCAGGAGCTGCTCAATGGAGGGGAGCGCTCGCAGCAGAGCGTTCTTCCCCCCGTTCTCGGTCGAGGGTGCACCCACGAACCGGATTGTAAGGGGACGGGGGCTCGCGCGCCACCCGGCTCCCCTGCCCTTCACACCGGGTTCACACTACCGGCTGGCCGCTTGCACTCCCGTCACCTTGGCCGGCCGCCCGTAGAGCAGCTGGTAGGTGTTGTAGGAGCGCAGCACCCGCTTGATGTAACCCCGCGTCTCCGCGATGGGCACTTCCTCCACCCACGCGTCCAGCGGCACGCCCGGACGATCCTCGCGCCACCGGTTGATGGCGCCGGGACCGGCGTTGTAGCTGCCCACCGCGTACGGGGTGTGCCCGGAGAAGCGCTTGATGAGCGAGCCCAGGTAGTGCGCCCCCAGCCGGATGTTGAGCTCCGGCTCCAGGAGCGACTGGTTCGTCACCTTCTTGAGCTTGAGCTGACGCGCCACCGCCTGCGCCGTGGAGGGCATGAGCTGGGTGAGGCCCAGCGCGCCCGCCCAGGACAGCGCCTTCGGATCCAACGCGCTCTCCTCGCGCATCAGCGCCTGGAGCAGATCCGGCTCCACGCCGGCCGCGGCGGTGTGCTTCTCGATGAGCGGGCGGAAGGCGTTGGGATAGGCCACCTCCCACACCGGCCGCGTCTCCGGGGTGATGCGGCCGCTCAGATCGCGGCGCAGCGCCACGCGGGCCACCGCATGCGCGCCCCGCTCGTCCCCGGACAGCGACAGGAGCTGGACCAGCAGCCGGATATTCTCCGACGGCAGGTTCGTGCGGTTGACGGCGAGCAGCTCCGAGGAGACGGCCTCGGGGAAGCCCAGGCGCATCAGCTCCACGGCGGCGGTGAAGTGTGGATCCTTCTCCATCGCCCCCGCGTGCAGGGGCCACGGGCCGCGGCGCTCCTGCTGGGTGAAGTCGATCTGCGGCGCCACACGCTCCATGCGCGCTGAATCCACCTCGGCGAGCATCGTACGGGCCATCAGCCCGTAATAGGTGGCCGGGTGCTCCACGGCGAGCATCTCGAAGAGATCCGCCGCGGCCTTCTTGTCGCCCTTGTCCTGCAGGGTGCGCGCCCGCCAGTACTGCGCGCGCTCCAGATCGTACGTCTCGTCCGCGTCGGCGAAGCGCTTCTCGATCTCCAGGAGCATGGGGACCCCACCGTCCGCGGCCTTCAGCGTGCGGGAGATCCAGAAGTCCTTGAAGAGCGCCTCGCCGAGGAAGTCCCCCTGGGGGTAGAGCTTCACCAGCTCCTTGAGCCGCTGCGAGGCCAGCTCCAGGCGGCCCGTCTTCACGTAGAGGTCCGCGGCGTAGAAGAGCGCGTCGTCGGCGAAGGAGTGGTCCGGGTAGTCGCGAGCGAGCCGCTCGTACGTCTGCGGGCCCTGCACCTGGTCCACGATGGAGCGCGACGAGCCGAGCACGTACATGGCGCGCGGCAGCAGATCGCGCTCCTGGCACTTGTCCACCACGGGGGTGAGCGTGGCGATGGCGCGGCCGTGCTGGCGCTCCTTGCGCAGGCCCTTGCCGAAGGCGAAGTGCGCACGGCAGGCGAGCGCGTCCGGCAGCTTGAGCTTGGGCAGCAGCGGCCCGAGCACGTCCAGGCCCTGCTTGTTGCGGTGCAGCTCGATGAGCTGCTCGGCGCGCGCCACCTTCGTCTCGACGGGCGCCTGCTGCCCCTTGAGACGCTTCTCGGCCTGCTGGGCCAGGGCGGACAGGGGATGGTTGGCCCACAGGCGCCAGAGGAACTCACGCTCGCGCGTCTTGTCCTTCTTCTCGGCGGCGATGTCGGCGCTGGCCATGAGGGCCTCGGCGGCGACGTTGCGGCCCCAGGACGGCGAGGTGCGGGAGGACAGGGGCGCGAGCGCGGCGAGCGCGGCCTCGGTGTCCTTCGCCTTGCGCAGGACGCGGCCGAGCGCCAGGCGGGCATCCGCGTACAGCCGGGAGCTCTCGGGCACCTGGGCGAGCAGCACGGCGGCATCCGCGAAGCGCCCGAGCGACTCGAGCGCCACGCCGGCATGGGTGAGGC
Source organism: Archangium violaceum Cb vi76 (assembly GCF_000733295.1). Taxonomy (GTDB): domain Bacteria; phylum Myxococcota; class Myxococcia; order Myxococcales; family Myxococcaceae; genus Archangium; species Archangium violaceum. The sequence continues at coordinate 61,306 of NZ_JPMI01000098.1, forward strand.
AGCGATCGGCCAGCGCGGGGTAGTCCTTGGCCAGCGTGGACATCTCCTCGGCGGCGCGCTTGTCGTCCCCGGCGCGCACCGCGCTCAGGGCGCGCAGGTACCGCACGGGCAGCGAGCTGCCCTCCTTCTCCAGCAACTCCCGGGCGCGGACGTAGAAGCCCTTGTCGAAGGCCTGCTTGGCCTCCAGGAGCTTGCCCTTGGCGAAGTAGGGCGCCAGGTCGTCCAGGTGGTAGGCGCGGCCCTTGAAGATCTTCGGCGCGACGGGCGCGGGCGGAGGGGGATCCGGGAAGGCCGGGTTGAGCACCTCCACATACCCGGGAGGCACGAGGACCTTCTCGGCATCCGGAGGTGGGGAGAGCTGGGCCTCGGACGGGGCCTGGCCCGTGAGCGCCTGGGGAGCCGCGGAGGGCTCCTCGGTGAGGGGCGCCTGGGCGAAGGCCAGCGAGGTGACCGCGGCGGCGGCGAGCAGGGGAACGAAGGCTTTCATACGGGATGGGCCCTCAGGTGATGGGCCTGGGCAGCCACGGAGACAACTGGGGGCAGGGAAAAAATTTCCGCGAACGAACGGAGGTTAGACTGGCCACCACGCATGGACATCCGGACACAAAGCGCACTCCTCGCATCCATCATCGGGCTGGCGCTGGGCGTTTCCATGTTGTTGAGGGCGGGACGTCCACGGGTGCTCACGCTCTACTCCGTCTTCGCGTTGACAGTAGGCGGGTACTACCTCTCCAGCTTCTTCCACAGCCTCTTCTCACGCGCCGAGTCCCCTTGGGTGTCGAGGGTGGCGGTGGGTGCCACCATTCTACTGGCTTCGCTGGTTCCTGGCGCGGCCGTTGCCTTCTTCCTCGAATTCCTGGGGGTCAGCAAGGGAACACATCTGCTCGGCAGGCGGCTCGCCGTGCTCTCCGCCGTGTTCGGCCTGGGCGTCGCGGTGTCGCCCCTGGCCCTCAACGGGTGGGCGAAGCTGGCCATGGGCGCCTGGGTGCTCGGTGCGCTGCTGGGCTCGGTGTCGTTGCTGCTCCGACGAGTCAGCACCACCGAGTCGCGGATCGAACGGTTGCGCCTGACGTACCTGGCCATCGGCGCGGGGGCGGGCATCCTCTTCACGGCGCTGGATCTGCTCGAGCGCTACGGCCTGCCCTTCCCCACCCTGGGGCCGGTCTTCACCACGCTCTACCTGTTCTTCCTGGCCCAGACGCTGCTGCGGCTGCGGCTGATGGACCTGCAGGAGCTGCTGGGGAAGATCGCCTCGCAGACGGTGCTGGCCACCATCCTGGCCGCGGTCTTCACCGTGCTGACGGTGTGGGTGGAGCAGCACAACACCTCGCTCTTCGTCTTCAACACGGTGGTGGCGGCCTTCGTGGTGCTCATCCTCCTGGAGCCCCTGCGGGTGAAGGTGGAGGAGCAGGTGGTGGCCATCTTCTTCCGCGAGCGCTTCGAGCTGCTGCGGGTGCTGGGCAACGCGCGGGCGAGGATGGCGGGCGTCATTGAAATCTCCGAGCTGGCGCGGATGGTGCTGGACGCGCTGCACGAGTCGGGGCGCATCACGCATGCCTCGCTGTACCTGCTGGCGGAGGACAGGCCGGGCTACCGGTTGCTGGACGCCCGGGGGCCGGCACCGGTGAGCTTCCTGGACACGGGCGCGGCGAGGGGCGTGCTGTTCGCGGTGGCGTCGGGACAGAAGGCGGTGCTGCTGGAGAACGTGGAGCGGCGCATCGCGGTGCTGCGGCAGCAGGCGGTGGAGGGCAAGCGCTTCCGGGACGAGCTCAAGCGGCTCAACGACACGCGGGCGGCGCTGTTGCAGATGAAGGGCGGCATCACCGTGCCGCTGCTGGGCAATGACCGCGTCATCGGCTTCCTGAACCTGTGGGACGAGCGGGTGCCGGAGGCATACGCCTCGGATGAAATCGCCCTCATCCTGGAGGTGGCCGAGCGGCTGGCGACGGCGCTGGAGAACTCGAAGCTGTACGAGAAGATCCGCGAGCGCGATCGCCTGGCGGCGCTGGGTGAGATGGCGGCGGGTCTGGCGCATGAGATCCGCAATCCGCTGGGCGCGATCAAGGGCGCGGCGCAGTGCCTGGATCCGAAGCGGCTGCCAGGGGAGGAAGGCGAGTTCCTGGAGGTGATCGTCGAGGAGGTGAACCGCCTGAACGGGGTGGTGTCGGCGTTCCTCGACTACGCGAGGCCGCTCAAGCAGACCTTCGGACCCACGGACCTGAACGAGGTGGTGACGCGGACGGTGCGGCTCATCCAGAACGCGATGCCGCCGGGCATCGAGCTCAAGGTGGAGCAGGAAGAGTCCATGCCGAGGGTGGAGGCGGACGCGGAGCAGCTCAAGCAGGTGCTGATCAACCTGGTGCAGAACGCGATGCAGGCGATGGACACCGGGGGCACCATCACGGTGAAGACGGTGCGGCCGGATCGCTTCACGGACTTCCGCCCGACCGGGGATTCGTTCGTGGAGCTGCACGTGACGGACACGGGCCCGGGGATTCCGCAGGATCAGCAGCAGCACATCTTCGTGCCCTTCTACACGACGAAGCAGAAGGGCACGGGACTGGGACTGGCCATCTGCCAGCGCATCGTGAAGAACCACGGTGGAACACTGTCGGTGCAGAGCAAGCCGGACGAGGGGGCCACGTTCATCATCCGCCTGCCCGCCCCCCCGTCCGAGCCGGTCCCGATTCCGGATCCGATCCTCATGGACGGAACGCCCTTCCCCACCACGAGGCCCACCGAGGGCAAGGCGTCAGATGGCGGCCTCCCGGACAGCAGCACGCCGCCGCCCAAACCCGAGCGCAAACCGAAGCGCGACAAGAAGCGCCGCACGGGCTGAGGGAGCGCTCCCTACTGGAGGAACTTCCACGCCACGAGCGAGCAGAAGCCCCCGTAGTAGAGCACCGTGTTGGCGACCTCCACGAACCGCCGCACGCCCCTCGCCCGCATCGGGGTGAGCCACGCCCCCGCGAAGGCCACCAGCTCGGCCAGGACGCGCCAGAGGCTCGCGAACAGCACCAGCAGCGCGGTGAAGTAGGCCCAGTACGTGAAGAAGCTCTGCAGGTACGGCCACAGCCCGTACATGCGGTACTGCGCGAACGGCCCACCGAAGGTGATGCGCTGGTTGAGCTGGAACATGATGACGCTGGGCACCAGCGGGAACAGCACGAACTTGAGCGCCAGGTGGTACCAGCGCCGGCGGACGACCGTGGCCCGGGCGTGCGCGAAGGTCGTGAGCGGGTGATCCGCCTCCTTCCCCATCGCCTCCAACACCGGCAGTGGATCCGCCACCTGCAACTCGTACTGGAAGCCTCGCCCCGACTTCATCCGCAGCGACAGGCCCGCCCCCGGCAACGGAAGCCTCCAGACCCGGGCGGACTCCACCGACGCGACGGGGATCTCGAACCGCTCGCCTCGGCGCTCCAGCACGAACTGTGAGGGCTCGATGGAGAAGGTCGCGGCGGAGAGCCAGTGGATGAGCCGGGTGAGACCGAACAGGCCCAGCGCGATCAACACGAGCCAACCCGCCAGGGCCGGAGGCTTGGGGCTCATCGCCCCCGTGAAGGTGCCGGCGACGACGAGCGCCGAGGCGCAGAGGAGATCGGCCCTCATCAACACCTGGAGCAGGGAGCTGACGAGACGCAGGACGAGCGGGTAGGCGTGGACCTGGAAACGCGGGGCCACGGGCTGGCCGTGGGCGGAAGGCGCTACGGGAGCATCGGCGGCTGGCATGGGGCTCATGGGGAACGATTGCCCGGGCGGCAGGGGGCCCGTAGCATACGAGTCCCGGAGAACAGGGGCGAGAATGGGTTCGCAGCATCCCGAGTACGAGCGGCACGTCGACAGCGACGGCGTGACCCGCATCCAGCGCAAGCGCACCAGCAGCGGCATGTGGATCGTCGGGCTGGGGCTCGGCTTCACCGTCGTGTGTCTGCTCTTGAGTGCCTGGCTCGTGACCTCGCCGGCTCCCCTGCCCGCCACTCCCGAGGCCGAGCCCCCGAGGCTCGCGCAGGGAACACCCGAGCCCTCCCCCACTCCGTCCCGTTCCGCGCCGAAGGCCACCCCGCGGCCCCAGAGCGTCCCGGCCCAGCCGTCCTCCGAGCCCGTGCCCCAGGAGGAGCCCCTGCCACAGGACGCGGTGCCCGCCGGACCCGCGGAGGGCATCAACCTGTACCGCCAGGGCACCAGCCCCCTCAAGCAGGGCATCATCGTCCCCGAGGACTTCGAGCTGCCTCCCGGCTACGTGCGCCACTACCAGTCCACGGACAATGGGGAGGGCATCAAGCCGATCCTCATGTTCCATCCGGACTACAAGCCGGTGGACTCGAAGGGCGTGCCGGTCGAGCTACCCTCCAACCGGGTCGTCCCGCCCGAGCTGGCGCCCACGGGCATGCCCATCGAAATCCTGGAGCTGCCCGAAGGGCCAGAGGGAGTGGAGCCCATTCCATGAGCGCGCTGGCGGTCCGCTCGAAGCGCCTGGCGCTCCAGTTGCTCGGCGCGGCGGGCACCGCGGGCCTCGTGTGGCTCTTCGGAAGCCTGGAGGCCCGCTGGGTGGCGGTGACCTGGGTGTGTCTCGTGCCCTGGTTGCTGGTGCTGGACCGCGTCGACAGCCGGCGCGAGGCCGTGCTCTCGGGCGTGGTGATGGGCCTGGTCTTCACGGCGGCCATCTTCGGGTGGTTCCCCGAGGCCCTGCGGAGTTACTCCGGAGCGCCCCTGGCGCTGTGCTGGCTCGCCCTGCTGGCACTGGCGCCCTTCATGGAGCTGCAGTTCATCACCTTCGCGCTCACCCGCTATCACCTGCGGCGCACCACCCGGGAGGATCCCCGGGCCTTCTGGCGCGTCACGCTCACGGGCGCGCTCGTGTACGTGGGCACCGAGTGGGTGAGCCCCAAGCTCTTCGCCGAGACCCTCGGACAGGGCTTCATCGCCTCCGAGTCCCTGCGCCAGGGCGCCGACATCGCCGGGGCGCATGGACTCACGCTCGTGCTCGTCATCGTCAACACGTGCGTGCTCGAGGCCGGCAGGGTCCTCGTGGCCCACGGTGTACGCGAGGGCTCGCGGCGCGCGCTGGCTCCGGTGGCCCTGGGGGCGGCGCTCGTGCTGGCCTGCTTCGGGTACGGCCAGTTCCGCTACCGGCAGGTGGCCGCGCTCGAGTCCCCCACGCAGCAGCTCACGGCCGGTGTCGTCCAGGCCAACATCACGAAGTACGAGAAGCTCGCGGCGGAGATGGGCACGTACGACGTGGTGCGGATGATCCTCGACACGCACTACCGGCTCTCGGCCGAGCTGCTCCAGAACCGGAAGCTGGATCTGCTCATCTGGCCCGAGACGGTGTACCCGACGACCTTCGGCACGCCCAAGAGCGACGCGGGCGCCGAGTTCGACGCGGAGATCCGCGAGTTCGTCTCGCGCGCCAAGGTGCCCCTGCTCTTCGGCACGTACGACCTGGAGCAGGAGCGCGAGTACAACGCCGCCATGTTCCTGGGCCCGGGACGAAACGGAACGCTGGAGCGCTCGGCCTACCGCAAGACGATGCTCTTCCCGCTGACGGAGTGGGTCCCCGAGCTGATCGACTCGCAGTGGCTGCGCGAGCGGCTGCCCTGGACGGGCTACTGGAAGCGAGGGCCCGGCCCCCAGACGATGGCGCTCCAGCTCGGTGGAGGCCGGTCCATCACCGTGGCGCCCCTCATCTGCTACGAGTCCATCTTCCCCAGCTACGTCGCCGAGGAGGCGCGCCGGGGGGCCGAGCTCATCATCACGCTGTCCAATGACTCGTGGTTCTCCGGGACGCCCGCGCCGAAGCTGCACCTGATGCACGCGGCGTTTCGCAGCATCGAGACACGGCTGCCACAGGTGCGCGTCACCAACTCGGGCATCTCCGCCCTCATCAGCTCCACGGGCGAGGTGCTCGCCGAGGTGCCGGATGATCACCGCGCGAGTCTGGCCGTGACGGTCCCCCTGACTCCCCGCGTGTCCACATTGATGGTGGCCTGGGGGGACTGGTTGGGCCCTACCGCCCTGGTGCTGAGCGCGGTGCTGCTCCTCGCGCCCTCGCTCCTGACACGGCGCAAGGCTCGGCAGGCCATGGAGTGAACCCCGCCGAGCGTGCCGACTGGTCCAACAGTCGGACCAGTTGCTCACCATCGCGACCGGAACCTCCCCCCTGAACGGACCTACTTCGGCGGGCCTGGCTCCCGGCCCTCCGGTGCTCAGCGGCCGGCGGCGTGGGACTCGACCTTCCGCCACACGCGGAAGACGTTGCCCGAGGCGATCTTCTCGATGTCCGCCTCGCTGTAGCCGCGCTCGATCAGGACGCGGAAGAGGTTCGGGTACTGGGACACGTCCTTGAGCCCGATGGGAAGCGTTGGGCCCACACCATCGAAGTCGGAGCCGAGCCCCACGTGGTCGATGCCCACCAGCTTCACCACGTGATCGATGTGGTCCGCCACGTCCTCCACCCGGGCGAGCGGGGCAGGATGCTCGCGCAGATAGGTCTCCGCGAACGCATGCACCTCGGCGCTGTCGCGGGCCAGACCGCGCTCCTGGGTGAAGGCCATCACCGCCTTGCGGACCTCCAGCTCGTAGGCATTGGCCGCCTGGGTGAGAAAGGCGGAGCCGAAGTTGATCATCACCACCCCTCCCTTCGCGGCCAGGGCGCGGATGAGCTCGTCGCTGATGTTGCGCTCGAAGCCGGGCGTGAAGTGGCGGCACGAGGAGTGCGAGGCGATCACGGGCACCTGGCTCGACTCCACCGCCTGCCGGATGGCGTCATCCGAGAGGTGCGAGACATCCACCATGATGCCCACGCGGTTCATCTCGGCCACCACCTGCTTGCCGAAGGGGCTGAGGCCGTTCCAGGTGCGCTTGCCCGTGTTGAAGGAGGCATCGCTGAGCTGGTTGTCCCGGGAGTGCGTGAGGGTGATGTAGCGCACGCCGCGCTGGTGGAAGTGCGCCACGTTCTGGAGCGAATCCTCGATGGCCGAGCCGTTCTCGATGCCCAGCGCGAAGGACACCTTTCCCTCCTGGGTGTTGCGCCGGGCCTCCTCGACCGAGTGGGCCATGGAGAACTTCCCGGGCGACTGGCGGGCGATCTTCTCCATCATGTCGATCAGCGAGTCCGCGAGGGCCTTCGAGGCCCCGGGCTTCGTCTGGAGGTCGGCGGGGATGTAGATGGACATGAAGGCCACGTCGAACCCGCCCTCCATGGCGCGCGGATGGTCGAAGTCCCCCCCGGCGGTGCGCAGCGAGATGTCCTCGGAGGGCTCTCCGTTGGGGCCCAGCTTCTCGTGGAGACGGTACGGCACGTCGACGTGGCCATCGGCGATGATGACGCGCTTCGCGAGCGCGCGGCCGCGCTCGGCGGGGTCCATGGACGGAGGGGCCGGTTGGGTATGGGTGCTGTGCGTGCAGGCCAGGGCCGAGAGCAGGAGGAAGCCGGGCAGGAAGGAGGTGGATCTCATGGTGCCACCGCATAGCGCACCGGTGCGGAGCTGACGAGTCCCGGGAGCCAGGGCCCCCGGCGAGCGGTGCCCGAGGGCAGCACTCCCGGGAGCCCCTCTGGCTGGACCCCACGCTCAGCTCGACTCGAACGGACGGGTGAGGCGCTGTGGAACGACGAGCCGCTCGTTCAGCCCCTCGCGCACGAGCACCGTCCGCTCCACGAGGCGCGGCTGGAAGACGCGGCGGAAAGGCAGGTCACTCGCGAAGTCGATGGCCTGGGTGCTCATCCGCAGGATGCCGGAGTCGAAGAACATCCGGCCCGTGAAGGTGCTGCGCACCAGGATGGGCGAGCGGACCGTGTACAGCATGCCGTCGGTGAGCCGTGAGTACATCCGGCCCGAGATCTCTCCCGACTCGAGATCCAGCGTTCCGAAGGAGGGCCGGTGGGGATCCAGCGACTGGAGGAAGGGAGGAAGCCGCAGTCCCGCCAGCTCGATGTCGTGGGAGACCGAGGACAGGCTCTCGATGTGCAGGCAGGCCCGGGTCGACGACACGCGCCGGACACGCACTCCGAAGGTCGAGTGGCTGGGAGCGTAGGGAATCCTGAGCTCCTCGGAGGTGCCGGCGAAGACAGCGGGCACCACCAACGTCCCCGTTGCCTCCATCTCGGGGAGCATCGCGAACGTGACCACTCCATCGCGCACCAGCGCACTGTCCGGGACGTAGGAGGTCTTCGTGTCCTGCTTGGGGAAGAGGCTGAGGATGCCATCCCTCAGCGTCACCAGGATCCCGATGACGGATTCGATGATCGCCTTCAGCGCCACGGAGAGCGCATCGACAATGCGAGGCAAGATTCCGATGTTGTCTTCCAGGTGCTCGAACGCCTCCTGGGCATCACTCGGCGTCGGGGGGATTCCGAGCTCGTATTGCTTCAGCAGTCTGGTGAACAGGGCGAACTTCTCCACCACCTCCTTCTTGGCGTCTTCACCGCCGGATGTATTCTTCAGCTTCTCCACTTCCGCCTCGAGCCTGGCCTGAGCCTCTTCGACCTTCATGCGGATCTGCTCCTGCACCTGGGGCGAGAGTTCCATGACGCTCCTCCAATGGTGCCGTGCACTGGATGGGTGCACGACGGTTGGGGTTCAAAGGGCGTTCGTCGCGAGCAGCCCTTTGGATGAGTCCCCCGACACAGCAGGCGCTCCTGGCCGCCGGTTCCGCTGGACGCAGGCGGACGAGTCCGACGCTCGCTCGCCCTCTCGCCTCACACCGGTATGAAAGGGTGGCGTGAATAAAGGGGAGTCATGAACGTCCCTGGCAGGGAGCGGCAGTTCGTGGAGACGACGTCATGACGCCTCGATGGTTGGTCTGTTTGGTTCTCGGTCTGGCGGTTCCGGCGGCCCATGCGCAGACGGCCCCGGTCACCTCGCCCGAGTCCGGATTCGCCGAGGAAGCACCGATGGAGCTGGAGCCCCTGGCGCCCTCGCCGCCTCCGGCGCTCCCCATGGAGCGGCCCACGCAGCGGCCCTTCCCCGATTCGGTGTGGACCTCCGGACACTGGTACTGGGATGGCGACGAGTGGCGCTTCAAGCCCGGCGCCTGGATCGCTCGGATGCCCGGCTACCAGTTCGTCAACGGCTACTGGCAACAGGATGGAAACGCCTGGCGTTGGATCTCCGGCGGCTGGGCGAGGCCCGGCACGACGGACGTGGAGATCCCCATCGACGTGAGCAGCGAGGAGGTCGCGACGACCCAGGCGCCTCCCCAGCTCCAGGCGGAGGCCCGGCCGCCGCCGCCCGCCCCGAACCTCACGTGGGCCCCCGGTTACTGGTACTGGTCCGGCACCCAGTACGTCTGGGTGGATGGAACCTGGGTCTCGCCTCCCCAGCCGGGTCTGGTCTTCGTCGCGCCGAGATGGGCCCGCCGTGGCCACTCGTGGATCTTCATCGACGGTGGTTGGGCTCCGCGGGGCTCGGTCCGGATCGTCGTTCCGGAGTACCGCCACGCGAGGGTCGCCGTGAGGTGGGGGCATCCGAACTACTTCTTCCACACCTGGCGGCGCTACCCGGTGATGCGCGGTCACGAATGGAACCGGCCCTGGGGTTGGGGCCGTCCTCGTGGCCCCCGCTACCATGATGCGAGCCCGTACCGTGACCGTGACCACCACCGGGGTGATCATCGCGGCGGCGGCCATCGGGGCGGTCACCGGGGTGGTGGGCATCACCGGTAG
>NZ_JPMI01000099.1 GCF_000733295.1 Archangium violaceum Cb vi76
TCCCAGAGGGAGAGGGAGTTGACTCAGAGGGACGCGGAGGCCTCGGCCAGCTTCTCCTGCGCCGCTTCCCACTGCGCATAGAGCTGCTCCAGCTGCGCCTTGCCCTCGCGGTGCGTGTCCATCAACGGCTTCGCCTTCGCGAAGTCGTTGTAGAGCACCGGATCCGCCAGTTGCGTCTCGCGCTCCTTCTGCGCTGTCTCCAGCTTGGAGATCGCCTCCTCCAGCTTCGCGATCTCCTTCTTGATGGGGCCCTCCACCGCGCTGCGCTTCTGCCGCGCCTCGGCCTCCATCCGCTTGCGGTCCTTCTCCGTCAGCCCCGCCGCCTGCCCCTTCTCCGGCGCCTTCTCGCCCAACCCCGCGGCCTCGGCCGCCAGCCGCTGCTGCTCCTGGTGGTACAGGTAGTCGTCCAGGTTGCCCGGGTGCGGCACCACCTTCCCGCCCACCACGTCCCAGACGTGCGTCGACAGCCCGTTCACGAAGCTCCGGTTGTGCGACACGAACACCAGCGTCCCCCCGTACCCCTTCAGCGCCTCGATCAGCATCTCCGTCGAGTCCAGGTCCAGGTGGTTCGTCGGCTCGTCCATCAGCAGCAGGTTCGAGGGCACCAGCAGCAGCTTCGCCAGCGCCACGCGCGCCCGCTCGCCACCGCTCAGCACGCCCACCGGCTTGTCCACGTCGTCTCCCGAGAACATGAACGCGCCGAGCACCCCGCGCACGAAGCTCTCCGGCTTGTCCGCCGCCAGCGGCCTCACCTCTTCGATGATGCTGTTGTGCTTGTTCAGCTTGTCGCCGTGGTGCTGCGCGTAATACCCCATCACCACGTTGTGCCCGAGCTTCACCGTGCCCCCGTCCGGCACCAGCTCGCCCGCGATGATCTTCAGCAGCGTCGTCTTGCCCGCGCCGTTCGCGCCCACCACGGCGATGCGCTGCCCGCGCTCCACCCGCGCGTCCAGCCCCGAGTACACCACCGCCTCCCCGTAGCGCTTCTGGATGCCCTCCAGCGTCACCACGTCCCGCCCCGAGCGCTCCACCTCCGGGAAGCGGAAGCGCATGGTGGCCCGCTCCTCGAGCACCTGCACGTCCTCGATCTTCTCGAGCTGCTTCTCCTTGCTCTTCGCCTGCCGGGCCTTCGTCGCCTTCGCGCCGAAGCGATCGATGAACGCCTGCAGCTCCGCCTTGCGCGCCTCGACACGCTCGGCCTGCGCCTTGAGCTGCTCCATCTCCTCGGCACGCTGCCGCTTGTACGTGTCGTAGTTGCCCACGTAGGAGCGCAGCCCCTCCATTTCCAGCGAGAGGATGCGGTCCACCTGCCGGTTGAGGAAGTCCCGGTCGTGCGAGATGAGCACCACCGCCTTGTTCGAGCGCTTCAAGAAGCCGTCGAACCACGCCAGCGTCGGCACGTCCAGGTGGTTGGTGGGCTCGTCCATCAGCAGCAGGTCCGGGTCCTGGAGCAGCAGGCCCGCCAGCGCCGCGCGCATGCGCCAGCCGCCGCTCAGCGCCCCCGTGGGCTTGGCCAGGTCCGCCTCGCGGAAGCCCAGACCCTTGAGGATGCGCTCGGCGTGGTGCCGGCCGTAGTGCTCCTCGAAGTGGTCCAGCTCCGTGTGCAGGTCCGCCAGCGTCTGGGCCAGCTCGAGCTGCTCCTCCTCGTTGGCCGCCTTGCCGAGCGCCTCCTCGGTCTCCCTCAGGCGCGCCTCCAGGGCGTCACGGCCGGGCACCGTGCTCATCACCGCGTCCACCACCGAGCCCTCGGGCAGGCCCGCCAGCTCCTGGGGCAGGTAGCCGATCCGCGCCTTGCGCCGGTAGGTGAGCGTCCCCGAATCCGGGTTCTGGACCCCGGCGAGGATCTTCATCAGCGAGCTCTTCCCCGTCCCGTTGGCCCCGACCAGGCCGATGCGATCCTTGGGGCTGAGGGCGAAGCTTTCGTTGTCGAAGAGAACCTTCTTCCCGTAGGAGAGGCAGATGTCCTGGGCGATGACGAGGCTCATGGCGGATTCGGGGGTGTAACAGCCTGGCCGCCTTCCGGGAACGACCGATGTGCCCGCCCGCTCCCTCCCCCGCCCCAAACCTGGGGCGGCCCCCCGTCAGGACCCCTGCCCGGCGATACCCGGCTCTGTCTATACTCGGCCCCCTGATGGCTTCTCCCTGCCCGCACTGCGGTAGCACCGACGGCTCCGACCACCTGTGTAGCGCCTCCCAGATGGCCCTCATCGGCCAGGTGCTCGATGGCCGCTACAAGATTGAAGACGTGCTCGGCCAGGGAGGCATGGGCATGGTCTTCAGTGCCACCCAGACGTCCGTCCAGCGCCCGGTGGCCGTCAAGACGCTCAACCCCTCGCTGGCGGCCGCGCCCCAGTTCTTCGAGCGTTTCCGGCGCGAGGCGGAGATCGCCAGCCGCCTGCGCCACCCCAACGTCATCACCATCTACGACTTCGGCCGCGCCCCGGACGGCACCTGCTACTACGTCATGGAGCTGCTCGAGGGCGAGAGCCTGCGCGAGCTCGTCAAGCGCGACGGCCCCATGACCCTGCGCCGCGCCGTGGAAGTCATCGAGCAGGCCTGCCGCGGCCTCGCCCACGCCCACGAGCAGGGCGCCGTCCACCGCGACATCAAGCCGCACAACATCATGGTGCAGCAGCTCGACCGGCGGGACTTCGTCAAGGTGCTGGACTTCGGCCTGGTGAAGGCGCTCGAGGCGGAGGACGAGCATCAGCTCACCTCCACCGGCCAGGTGCTCGGCACGCCCCAGTACATGCCTCCCGAGCAGGCCGGCGGCGAGCACGTGGATCACCGCTCCGACCTCTACTCGATGGGCGGCGTCTTCTACTACTGCCTCACGGGCACCTCGCCGTATGGGGCCAACACGGTGCGCAAGGCGCTCACCGCCGCCCTGACGCAGGCGGTGCCCACGGTGGGCTCCAAGCGCCAGGGTGCCCCCGTGCCCCAGTCCCTGGAGGAGTTCTTCGCCAAGGCGCTCGCCCGCGAGAAGGAGGACCGCTTCCAGAACGCCCAGGAGTTCATCGACGCCATGTTGGACGCGGTGGCGGACCTGTCTCCCGCGGAGCTCGACGCGCTCCCCACCAACTCGGTCCCCGAGGCGGGCAGCAGCAGCAGGAGCAGCAGGGCCGGCAGCAGCAGCAAGCCGGGTCAGCGCAGCGTGTCGAAGCCGGGCCGCTCCTCCCCGAGCCAGTCGCGTTCCCGTCCCGGCGCTCCGGCGGCTCGTTCGGGTTCGCAGCCCTCCGCGGCCCGTGCCGCCCCATCGGCGGCCCGTGGCTCCCAGCCTTCCAGCGCGGCCCCCGCCCGGGCAGGCAGTGGATCCGCCTCGGCCGCCCGTCCGCGCCCTCCGCGTCCCGAGGCCGCCGCTCCCGCTCCGGTTCCCCACCACAGCCACTCGGTCACGGAGGACGTGCCGCGCGGCTCCATGGGCAGGAAGATCGCGTTCGTGGCGCTGCCGCTGCTGCTCATCGCCACGGGAGCCGCGGTCGTGGCGCTGCGTCCCACCACTCCGGCCGAGCCTCCTCCGGCTCGAATCGCCGAGGCGAAGCCGGCGCCGAAGCCCACGGCGCCCGCCGTGGACAGCATGATCCTGGTGCGCATCCGCTCCACCCCCGAGGGCGCCACCGTCTTCGCGGGGGATGTGCAGATCGGCACCGCCCCACTGGAGCGCCGGCTGCGCCGGGACGAGGTGCACGAGCTGACCTTCCAGCTCGCGGGGCACCAGGACCTGAAGCGCAAGCTGGACTTCAATGGCGTGCTGGCGGACGCGGAGACCGTGAGCGTCACGCTGGAGCCCGAGAAGGTCGAGCCGGTGGCGGAGCCCTCCCGTCCTTCACGCCCCGCGAAACAGAGCCGGGACAACAGGGACGACTCCGTCCCCATCTTCGAATAGCCCCGGGTGTCCGACACGGGGGGCGAGGGGTCCTATCGCGGCGGGATCCGGATCAGGTTAAACATGCGCCCCGCGCCGGTTCGACACCCCTCCGGCCCCGCTTTCGAGGACTACACACCATGGCTGAAGTCACCCTGGATCTGCGCGGCACGCCCAAGGCCGAGGCCTACGCCGAGCTCAAGACGCACATCGAGTCCATCCTGGAGGGCATCAACGACGACGTGGCCGCCATGGCCACCATGAGCTGCTTGCTCCACAACGCCTTCGGCCACCTGTGGACCGGCTTCTACCGCGTCGTGGAGCCCGGCAAGCTGCTGCGCGTCGGCCCCTACCAGGGAAGCCTCGGGTGCCTGGAGATCCGCTTCGGAAAGGGCGTCTGCGGCACCTCCGCCGCCAAGGGCGAGACCGTCGTCGTCGCCGATGTGCACGCCTTCCCCGGCCACATTACGTGTGACGGGCGCTCGGCCTCGGAGATCGTCGTTCCCGTCTTCGGGCCCAACCGCGAGCTGCTCGCCGTGCTCGACATCGACTCCGAGCACAAGGCCACCTTCGACGACGTGGACCGCCGCGCGCTCGAGGAGCTGATGGGCTGGTTCTCGCGCCGGAAGTAGGGGCGCTCGGGTGGGGGCGAGGGGTTGGAACCCGAGTGGTTCCGATACCCTCACCCCGTCCCTCTCCCGAGGGGAGAGGGGAAATTAGCGCTTGGACATCCGGTCCAGGATCGTCTGCTCCAGGATCCGCACCACGTCGGACAAGGGCATGCTCGTCGAGTCGAGCTTCACCGCGTCCTCCGCCGGTTTCAGCGGCGCCACCGCTCGCGACGCGTCGTCCTGGTCCCGCTTGATCTGATCCGCCAGCACGTCTTCCAGCGAGCGCTCCACGCCCTTCTGGAAGAGCTCCTCGAAACGGCGCCGCGCCCGGGTGCTCGGATCCGCTTCCAGGAAGAACTTCGCGTCCGCGTCCGGGAACACCACCGTCCCGATGTCGCGGCCCTCCAGGATCGCTCCCTTCGGGGCCTGCAACGCCAGGCGCCGCTGCAACGACAGCAGCCCCGCCCGCACCACCGGACGGCTCGACACCTGCGAGGCCGCCATCGAGTTCTCCGGCGTCCGGATCTCCCCCGACACGTCCTCTCCATCCAGGAACACGTGGTTGTCCTCCCCCACCACCTGGAAGGAGATGTGTACCCGGCTCAGCAGCTCGCCCAGCTTCTCGTCGTCGTCGAAGGCGAGCCCCTCGCGCCGCGCCTTCAGCGCCACGCTGCGGTAGATGGCCCCCGTGTCCACCAGCGCGAAGCCCAACCGCCGCGCCAGCACCTTCGACACCGTCGACTTGCCCGCTCCCGCCGGGCCGTCGATCGCCACGATGAAGGGGCGCGCGCTCATGAGGCGAGCACCTCGCGCAGCGCCGTCACGCAGCGCGCGTTCTCCTCGCGCGTCCCCACCGAGATGCGCAGCGACGTGGGGTACCCGTTGCCCGCCATGGGCCGCACGATGACGCCCTTGCGCAGCAGCTTCTCGTACAGCTCCGTCGCCGGCCGCCCGAAGTCCGCCAACACGAAGTTCGCGTGGCTCTCCGCCAGCTTCGCCCCCAGCTTGGGCAGCTCCGTCTGGTAGTAGCGCAACCCCTCGCCGTTGAGCTCGCGCGTGCGCCGCACGTGCTCCCCGTCCTCCAGCGCCGCCAGCCCGCCCATCTGCGCCGGAATCGTCAGGTTGAAGGGCATCCGCGTGCGCTGCAGGTACGCCACCAGCCGCGCGTCCATCACCCCGTAGCCCAGCCGCAGCCCCGCCAGCCCGTAGATCTTGCTGAACGTGCGCAACGCCACCACGTTCGGGTGCTTGCGGAAGTACTCCACCGCGCTGAAGTACTCCGGCCAGTCCACGAACTCGAAGTAGGCCTCGTCGTGGACCACCAGCACGTGCTCCGGCACCTTCGCCAGGAAGGCTTCCCACTCCTTGCGGCCGAACGTCGTCCCCGTGGGGTTGTCCGGGTTGGCGATGAAGATCATCCGCGTGCGCGGGTTGAGCGCCTTCGCCATTGCCTCCAGGTCATACCGGTGCCCCTCGCGCATGGGCACTTCCGCGAAGGGCCGGCCGTGCGCCTGCACCGAGATGCGATACGCCGGGAACGAGCCCTTGCACAGCAGCACCTCGTCCTCGGGCGTGGTGAAGGTGCGGATGAGCAGCTCGATGATCTCGTTCGAGCCGCACCCCAGCACCACCTCTTCCGGCTTCACGCCCAGGTGCTCGGCCAGCCGGCGCACCAGCGAGTAGCTGCTCGCGTCCGGGTACAGGTGTACCTTCTGCGACGCCACCCGCATGGCCTCGATGGCCTTGGGCGAGGGCCCCAGCGGGTTTTCGTTGGAGGCCAGCTTGATGACGCCCGTGAGCCCGTACTCGCGCTCCGTCTCCTCGATGGGTTTGCCCGGCACGTAGGGCTTGAGCGTCTCGATGTACGGTGGAACGAGCGGTCTCATGGGCTTCTGGATTCCTCGTGGGTACGGCTAGCGCCCCTCGGAGAACACACCGAGCGCGCGGAATTTCTGGTAGCGGTCCTGGATCAGCTCGTCGCCAGACAGCTGCGCCAGCTCGGCCAGGTTCTTGCGGAGCACCTTGGCCAGGTTCTCCGCGGCCTTGGCGTGGTCGCGGTGCGCGCCGCCGGCCGGCTCGGGGACGAGCTCGTCGATGACGTTCATCCCCTTGAGGTCCTTTGCCGTCAGCTTCAGCGCGTCCGCCGCCTTGTCCGCCTTGGTGGCGTCACGGAAGAGGATGGAGGCGCAGCCCTCGGGAGAGATCACCGAGTAGACGCTGTTCTCCAGCATCAGCACGCGGTTGCCCACGCCGATGGCCAGCGCGCCACCGGAGCCGCCCTCGCCGATGACCGTGGCGATGATGGGCACCGTCAGCCGGCTCATCACCTCCAGGTTCACCGCGATGGCCTCGGCCTGGCCGCGCTCCTCGGCGCCGATGCCCGGGTAGGCGCCCGGCGTGTCCACGAAGGTGAGGATGGGCTTGCCGAAGCGCTCGGCCATCTCCATCAGCCGCAGCGCCTTGCGGTACCCCTCCGGGCGCGGCATGCCGAAGTTGCGCGCCATGTTCTCCTTGGTGTTGCGCCCCTTCTGGTGGCCGATCAGCATCACCGTCCGGCCATCGAAGCGC
The DNA here is from genome assembly GCF_000733295.1 of Archangium violaceum Cb vi76. Classification (GTDB taxonomy): domain Bacteria; phylum Myxococcota; class Myxococcia; order Myxococcales; family Myxococcaceae; genus Archangium; species Archangium violaceum. The sequence continues at coordinate 7,045 of NZ_JPMI01000099.1, forward strand.
GCGAAGCCGCCCACGATGGACGGGTCTTCTCCGAAGCGGCGATCCCCCGCCAGCTCCATGAACTCCGGGAAGAGGTACTGCACGTAGTCGAGGAAGTACGGACGCGAGCTGTGGCGCGACAGTTGCACCACCTGCCAGCGCGAGAGATCACTGAAGATCTCCGTCTGAAGCTTCTTGGCCTTCTTCTCCAGCTTGGAGATTTCCGAGGTGAAATCCACCGAGCCGCTCGCCGAGAGGGCCTTGAGCTCGTCAATCTTCTTCTCCAGCTCGATGAGCGGGCGCTCGAAATCGAGTGGATAGTTGATGCCGTTCGCCATGGCGCCGGACCCCTATCACCTGCCCGTGGGCCTTTACAACGCGCAACCCGTTACGCGGTGCGTAGAATCCCCCTTCCCTCTCGTCCGTCGGAGTGTCATGTCCCGCCTGCTGCTCCTGCTCACCCTCGTCCTCGCCGCCCCCTCGGCCGCCCAGTCGGCCACCCCGTCGGCCCGCGCCCTCAATACCGAGGGGTTCCGCCTCTACCAGGACGGCAAGTACCCCGAAGCCCTCGAGAAGTTCGAGGCCGCCGCCCAGGCCGATCCCAAGCACGCCCTCGCCCACTACAACGTGGCCGCCACCCTGGGCGTGCTGCGCAAGCAGGGGCAGATCTGCCCGTACTCGGCCCACCGGCAGACGATCCTCGAGCGGCTGAACACCTCCATCCAGTTGGATCCCCGCCGGCTCGCCCGCGCCAAGCAGGACGCGGACCTGGATCCCATCCGCGACACGCTCGGCTGGCAGAAGCTGCTGGGCCGCTCGCCCTCGCGCCAGGCCGATGTCCCCGAGCTCCTCCGCCGCGTCACCTGGTACTCCCCCGGTGAGGGCGTCTACGGCTCCACCCGCAAGCTCACCTTCTCCGAGGGCAAGCGTGTGGTGCTCTGGCGCCGCATCATCGAGGACCCCACCCGCACCGAGGAGAAGACCGGCACGTACACCGTCAAGGGACGCACCATCACGTTGACGTTCCCGGATCGGAAGCCCCTCAAGGGGCAGATGAGCACGCGTGGAGTGCTGGAGTTCGAGGAGTTGGGAGCGTTCCAGGACTCTCCGTCCGAGTGCGAAGCCTAGGACGGATTCCTCTCGGAGCCCTCCCGGGGGGACTTGGCGGCCGAGCCCCCCCTGCTCACCCTCCCTCCAGGAGGTACCGGGGGATGGTGCGACTCGCGGGGCGTCAGTGGGGATTGGTGGCCATGGTGGCGAGCACTCCGTTCCTGTTCGCCTTCCTGCTCGCGGCGTCCTCGCCCGGGCTCGTCGAGCCCGTGCTCGGCACGGCGCTCGGTGGTGCGAGCTGGGGGCTCGCCGCGATCCTCGGGCTGCTCGGTGGCGCCGTGTTCGCGGGTTGTCTGGGCGCGATCTCGCGATCACCTGGGGTGGCTGGATCTCCGATCCGCCGTGCGTTCGGGTTGGTGATCGCGACGAGCGTGCCGATGGGACTGTGCATCGTCCCCGCGCTGTGTTTGATGCTCGCGGGGCCCGCACTCGCCGTACGTCTCGAGCGGGGTGTGGGAGTGGTTCGCGCGGAACGGTTCCACCCGGCCCAGGAGCTCGCGGAACGGCTCAGGTACCAGTTGCCCCAGGTGCTTCCACGTCTGCCTCGGTTGGGCGCGTGGTGACCCTCACCCCAACCCTCTCCCAGAGGGCGGGGGTAGACACGGGCACAACCTGGGGTCCTGGCACCCTCACCCCGACCCTCTCCCGGAGGGCGAGGGAGTGGATGCACAGCGAGGATGGTTCCTCAGCCACCTCTTCCTCAGCCACCTCTTCCTCAGCAGCCTCTTCCTCAGCAGCCTCTTCCTCAGGCCGCTTTCGTCTTCGCCGTGGCGCTCAGCGCGTACCACGCCGTCCGGAACGCCTTCAGCTCGCGCAGACCCGCCGGGTGACGGCCCAGCGCGGGCGCCACGGTGACGGGCAGACCGATCTTCTTCTCGATCACCTTCGCCGCGTTGAGCTCGTTCTTCCGCCGGTTCTCGCACTTCGGGCAGTCCGCCTTCGGACCCACCCGGTTCACCAGCACGCGCTCCACCTGCAGCTTGCGCTCCTTCAGGTACTCCACCAGCCGCTCGGTGCGCGCCGCCGCCAGATCCTCACCCCGCGTCACCACCACGAAGCGCGACTCGTTCGGCGAGGCCAGTGCATCCTCGAAGCGCTTGATGTGCTTGAGGAACGCCGCCATGTCGTCGGCCAGCTCGCCCAGGCCCTTGGACTTGTACTTGGACAGCACTCCGTGCAGCGCCGTGAACCAGCCCTTGGCCGTGTCCGCCAGCTCCACCACGCGCATGGTGTTCACCATGGGCGCCCCATCCACCACGATCCGCTTGAAGCGCTCCTGCACCAGCGCGTCCGTCAGGCACGACATGGCCGCCAGCTCGTCGATGCCCGGAGGCGCCGCGTCCAGCAGGTTGCGGAACAACAGCAGATCCGTCGGAACCTCGTTGCCCGTCTTCGGCGCGCCCTCGAAGGCCTTCTCCGCCTTCTCCTTCCAGCGCTTGCGCAGGTTGCCAAACCAGCCCGCCATGTCCAGCTCGCGCGCGTACAGGCCCTTCGTTCCCTTGACCTGCGTCTCCACGTCCGTCAGCCGGCTCTGCAGCACGTCCGACAGCGAGTGCGCCGGATCCGTGGAGATGAGGAGCACCGGCCCCTCCTTCTCCGTCAGCGTCACCGCCGCGGCCGCCGCGCACGAGCTCTTCCCCACCCCACCCTGGCCCACGAAGAAGATCAGCCGCGTGGGAGGCAGCGGCGGCGCCGCGATCGGCGGCATCGACGGAGCGCGCACCAGGGCCGGCGGGCCCTCGGACGCGGCGAACTCCAGCGTCTTCGTCTCCTTGCCGCTCGCCCACTCCTTGGCGAAGGGCTTGAGCAACTCCAGGCCCTTCGGTGCCACCTCGCGCTTTTGCACCAGGTGCACCGGTACGTTCTTGTCCAGCGCCTGGTACTTGCGCACGTGCGGCGCTTGGAGTCCGCGGCGGCCCAGGCAGGCCGTACAGCCTTCCTTGTCCTCCACCTGGTTGACCACCACCTCCACCACCGGAATGCCCCGCTCCCGCAGCTGCGCGAAGTACATGCGCGTCTGCGCCTCGGGCACCGGCTCGGCCAGCGCCACCAGGTGGAAGGCCGAGCGCGCCGGATCCTTCAGCTGGGCCAGCAGCTTCTCCGCCTTCGCCGCGAACTCCTCGAGGAACACCTGCTCCTCCGAGGGCGCCGCCGCCTTCTTGCCCTTGCCAGCGGTCCGCTCCGCCCCGGCCTTCACGATGCCCAGGAACTTGCGCAGCCCCACCGGCATGTCGATCAGACGCAGCGTGTGGCTCGTGGGCGCCGTGTCCACCACCACCCGGTCGAACTCGCCGCTCTCGGCCAGCTCCACCACGTGCAGCAGGCCCAGCAGCTCCTCCAGCCCCGGCGTGGCCTGGCCGTACAGCTTGCCCAGGTCCTCCTCCGACAGGTGCTGGCCCTTCACCGCCGCCTTCTGCAGCGCCGGCACGTACTTCGCCAGGAAACCCTTGGCCAGCGCGGCGGGCTCCACCTCCATCGCCCACACGCCCCCGTCCACCTTGGTCGCCTTCGCCGCCTTGCCCTTGCCCTTCGGCTCCGGCTTGGCTTCCTTGGCGGCCGCGGTCTCGTCCTCCTCCACCTTCACCGGCTTCGCCGACAGCTTCTTCTGCAGCAGATCCGAGAGCGATCTCACCGGATCCAACGAGACGAGCAGCACCTTCTCCTTGGGCGCTTCATCCGCGAGCCGCAGCGCGTACGCCGCCGCGAGCGTGGTCTTGCCCACCCCGCCCTTGCCGCCGAAGAAGTGAAGAACTCGCGCGTCGCTCATGAAAACGTGGCCTTCCGTGACGCCCACGGGCGTGGCGGGTCTCCGTCCTATTCCGGACAACCGCGGAGAGGGCACACCGGAGGTGCTCCTGAGTAGGGAGCTGTGGCACCGGTTACCCCGTGGGTGTGTGTACCAGAAGGATCGCCCGCAGTGACCCTGTGAGTCAAGCGAAGACGGGCTATCCCACCCTGTGTTTCGCGCACCGCGTCATGCCTCGTTCTCATACGGAACATGCACCCTGGCGCACGCTCTCCCGGTATCTGGACGTGGACCGGGAGTGCTGGCCGGGCCAACCGCGCAGGTCGGCTCCGGAGCAGGTTCCGCCGAAGTAGGTAGGCGGCGGTGGGACGGCGATCAGCGGATTTCCGACGTGTTGCCCAGCGAGGGGCCACCGTGGCTGGACAGGGTATTGCCCGGCTCCTTGCCACCCTGCTGACGCGCCTCGGCCGCGTACCGGTTGAGCTTGTTGTAGAGCGTCTTCTCGCTCACCCCGAGCACCTCGGCCGTCCGGGCCTTGTTGTTCCCGTTGCGCTGCAGGCTGCCGAGGATGTACTCGCGCTCCACCGCGTCGAGCGACAGCCCGTAGGGCAGGCGGAAGGTGTGGCGCTCGGGGCTCTTGCCCGCCATGTCGGGGGGCAGGTGCTCGCGCATGATGAGCTCGCCATCGCAGAGGATGACGGCGCGCTCCACGGCGTTGCGCAGCTCGCGGATGTTGCCCGGCCACTCGTGGTTCTTGAGCGTCTCCATGGCGTCCGGGTGCACGCCCGTCACGCGCTTGGCCGAGTCCCCGCGGAACTTCTCCACGAAGTGCTGCACCAGGATGGGCACGTCGTCGCGGCGCTCGCGCAGGGGCGGCAGCTGGATCTGGAAGACGTTGAGGCGGAAGTAGAGATCCTCGCGGAAGCGCTTGGCCTCGATCTCCTTCTTGAGATCGCGGTTGGTGGCGCACAGCACGCGCACGTCCACCTCGAGCTCCACCTTGCCGCCCAGCCGCCGCAGCCTGCCCTCCTCGAGCACGCGCAGCAGCTTGGCCTGCAGCTCGATGGGGATTTCACCGAGCTCGTCCAGGAAGAGCGTGCCGCCGTGGGCCAGCTCGAAGACGCCGGGCCGGCGCTGATCCGCGCCCGTGAAGGCGCCCTTCTCATGGCCGAAGATCTCCGACTCGATCAGGGTGGCGGGGATGGAGGCGCAGTTGATGGCGACGAAGGGCTTGTCGCGGCGCTGGGACAGGTTGTGGATGGAGCGCGCCACCACCTCCTTGCCCGTACCGGACTCGCCGGAGATGGCCACGCTCGCCTTGGAGGGGGCCACCTTCTCGATGAGCTCGAACACCTTGCGCATGGCGGCCGACTGGCCGATGAAGTCCGAGGAGCCGAGCTGCTTGAGGCGCCGGCGCAGGCCCTGCACCTCGCGCATCGTCTCCTTCTTCTCCAGCGCCCGGTCGATGCAGACCTTCAGCCGCGCGGTGTCGAGCGGCTTGACGATGAAGTCATAGGCGCCCTCGCGGATGGCCTCCACGGCGGCGGTGATGGTGCCATGGCCGGTGAGGAGCACCACCGGACAGTCCGGCAGCTCATCGCGCAGGGCGCGCAGCAAACCGAGACCATCCGTCTCCGGCATCGCCAGGTCGGACAGGACCACGTCCGGGCGGAACTCGCCCGCCTTGCGCAGAGCGTCGTGCGCGTCGAACGCGGTCTCGACCTTGTGGCCCCAGGCGGTCAACATCTCCGCCAGCGCCTCGCACGTATCGCGCTCGTCGTCCACGGCCAGAATTCGCGCGCTGCCCACGTGAGTACCTCCAGACATCTAGAACAACTCGGGTAAGAGAAAGGTTGCGACCACCACTCGGTCTGGATCAGACGAGCGGGAAGGAAAGTCGGCACATCCCGGCGCGCAGGTGCAGCTCCACGCCGAGCTGCGCACACCGCAGTTCCAGGGCCGCGGCCGCCTCCGGGGCGGTCTCCGCGGGAGAAGTGGAGGAATCCACCACCTCGAGCACGGCCCGGGACTCCTCGGCATGCACCGCCACCAGGACGTCCGCGCCCTGCTCCGAACGGCCGTAGGCCCGCATCAACGCCTGCACCACCAGGAAGCCCAGCTCGCCGGTGTCCGACAGCCGCGCCCGCACGCCGGTGGAAATGGCCTGACGCACCTGGAGACGCCGCTTGCGGCTCTCGTGCGCCAACACGTCCAGGGCCCGCGTCACCGCTTCCGACAGGTCCGCGTCACCGGGCGCGCCCGGGCGGTGCACGATGAACTCGGCGAAGCGCCGGAGGATCCCATCCACGCGCTGGATCTGATCGCGCATGGCCTTGAGGTTCTTCTCCTGCGAGGGCGGGACCTGGCCCGTGTCGCCCTTCAACTTCTCGGACAGCACCTCCAGGTGGATGGAGAGTGCATTCAAGGGGTTGCGCACATCGTGAAGGAGGCTGTCCATCAGGGATGGCACCGCACCGTAGCGTGCGGCATCCACCACCGGGTCCACCCCTTCGCGCACCGAGGGCGCACTGCTGCTCGCAGCCGTGGAGTTGATCACGAAAGCTCCTAGAGATTGACCGGCGCCCTTCCTACCCGCCGCCCTGTCGCTGCGAGGATTTAGGGAGCCGCCCAAGTACCGTCAACCCTGGGGCGGTAATTCTTGCTGGCTGCGAGGAATTCCCACAACGAACCGTCGGCCACTCGGCTGTCTGGATGTCCCGGACCAGACGCTTCACTCGTACTGGGGTTCGAGTCCACGCCCAGTTCGTGCAATGGACAACAGTGTGCGGGGAGTAATCAGCGCCCGCCCGGCTGCTCCGCGGGACCCGGCCCCACGAGCTCGATGTTCAGCCGGCCCGCGTACTCGAAGATGCGCGGATCACGGTAGAACTCACCGTAGACGATGCGCTGCACGCCCGCGTTCGCGATCAGCTTGAAGCACGGCCAGCAGGGGCTGGCGGTGGTGTAGAGCGTGGTGGGCTTGTCTCGCTCACTGTCGATCCGCACGCCGTTCTTGGCCGCCTGGATGATGGCGTTGGCCTCGGCGTGGACAGTGGCCACACAGTGTCCGTTTTCCATCATATGGCCCACGTCACTGCAGTGGGGCAGGCCCCGGATGGAACCATTGTAACCGGTGGAGAGGATGGTCCTGTCGCGAACCAGGAGCGCCCCCACGTGCTTCCTGTCGCAGGTGGCGCGGCTGGCCACCTGACGCGCGATGTCCATGAAGTACTGATCCCACGAGCTCCGGTCATTGCCCATGCGTGTCACCCCGCCTCCGGCGGATGTACCGTGGCGGGGCCCGCAGTCGAATTTCCGGCCGGAGCCGTGAGGCTCAGCGGCTGGCGGTCTGCGAGCCGCCCGTGCCCGGGCCCATCCCTGGTGCGCCCTCGACGAGCAGCCGGCCAAAGCCCTTCTGCTGGAGGAAGAGGCGCACCTTGGCGCTGGGAGCGGCGAAGGTCTCGCCGGGCATGGGCACGTCGAAGCTGAAGTTCTGCTCGGCCACGGCGAAGCCCACCTTGGCGGTGCGGTAGCCCTCGACGATGGCGAGCAGCTTGCCGGACTCGAGGCTGAAGATGCCGCCGCCGGAAGCGCCGTAGCCGATGGCCGCGTCCGTCTTCACCATGCGCGGCGTCTTGCTCTCCTTGTCCCACTCCACCTGGGACACCATGCCACCGGAGAGCGACAGGGCCCGGCCGAAGGGCGAGGCGGCCACCACCACGTCATCACCCAGCTCCAGCTCCGTGTCCGCGGCGAGCCGCGCGGGCCGCAGCGGCAGGCCCGGTACCTTGAGCAGCGCCAGGTCCAGGTCCGGCACCACGCCCGTGGCCACCACGTGCGCCTTGTACTCGGTGGAGTTGGCGCGATCGTCCACGATGGCGATGAGGTGCGGGTTCTTCAGATCGTCCATCTCCACCGCGTGCGCGTTGGTGATGACGTAGCTGACGAGCCCCTCGGGGGTCTGCTCGCTGCCGATGACCACGCCCGAGGCGGTGCGCCGGGCCTTGCCATCCTCGAGGATGGAGAGCCGGACGTTGTGGGGGAGGATCCGCTTCACCTGCTCCTTGCGCGTGGGCCGGGGAGTCAAGGCGCCCACCTGCTGCATCACCACCGGCGAGCCACCCGCCCCGCCAATCCCCGCCGTCTCGGCAGGCGGAGGAGTCGGGGCGGCGGCGCAGGAGAGCATGGCGAAGAGGGCGGGCAGGCCCAGGGAGAAACGGTTCATCGACGCTCCGAGCAGGGAGATGGAGGGAACAAAATCCCTCAACCTTTAAAGAGTCCCCATCATCCCCGCTGTAACGCGTTTTCGGGAAGCATCACGGCTGGCGGGCGCCCGGATGCCCGCCTGCTTCCGGGAATCAGCCGTAGCGCTTCTTCATGAGGAAGAGGATGGCGTCCTTGGCGCAGTGCTCGCAGTAGCCGTAGCGCTCGTGCATCGTCTCGAGGGTGCTCTCCACCTGGGTCTGCTCGCGCGAGGACAGGGTGCCGCGCTCCTCGGAGAGGTACTTGAGGACGTTCTCCTTGTTGCGGCGCAGCACGCGCTTGCGCTCCTCGAAGTAGTGGTCGCGCAGGCGGCGGAACATGTCCGGGAAGATGCGCGGGTAGTCCATCTCCGCGTCCGGGTTGTCCAGCTTGTGCGCGCCGATCTGCGAGATGAGCCCGCGGCGGTACTCGCCCGGATCCTCGCCCCGCGGCATGACGATGGCTTCCAGTTCCGCCATGCGCTGCTCGTCCGGGCGCTCCATGGAGCCGGTGATCCGGTTGCGGACCTTCTCGTTCTTCACCCAGTGACTCACGTTGTAGACGTAGCGCTCCACCAGCTCGCGGTACTGGCCCTCGGAGACGAGCCCCATCGACTCGCGCACCTCCTCGTCCACCCGGTCGAGGTACTCGGCCTCCACCGCGCGCACGAACTCCTCATGGTCGTGGTAGCCGTCCACTACCTCCTGCAGGAGGAACTCGTAGACGCTCTTGTCCTTGCAGATGGCCTCGAGCTCCTCGAGCACCGCCAGGGCGTTGAGGCACTTGTAGTCGGGGTTTTGCGCGGCGTTGAAGAGCGCCGTCTTGATCTCCCGGGCGCTGCTGCCGCTGCGGCCCTCGTAGTTGGGGTAGGCGTCGGACTCCTCGTACATGTCCGTGCGCAGCTTCCGCAGCTCCTTGCCGTGCGAGAGGCTGAGCCGATCCGGCACCACGCCCTCCTCGTACAGGTGCATCTTCTCCACCGGCGTCACCTGATCCACCAGCTCCTTCACCTCGGGCTGGTAGCGATCCGGGATGGGCTTCTTGAGGCGGGTGAGCACGGCCCACATGGCGGCCACCTCGGTGGCGTGCGGGGCCACGTGCTTGCCCACGGTGGTCGGAGTGATTTGAGCGTCGTAGACCTGCTGCTCCTGCTTGAAGCGGCGCAGGTAGGGCACGCGCACCAGCTCGATGCGGCCCTTGAAGGAGGCGAAGTCCGGCAGCTCCTTGAAGGCCCCCAGGTGCTTCTCGTTGGACGAGGCGATGAGCACCTCGTCGAGCTGCAGCACGAAGTGCTCCAGGGGCACCTGGGACGTCTCGCTGAAGCCCAGCAGGTACTTGAAGGCCTCCAGCGGGCGCTTGAGGAGATCCGAGTACTCGATGAGGCCCCGGTTGGCGTGCACCAGCGGACCATGCGGCTCGAAGAGGGCCACGTTGTGGAGCGCGGGCGGGACGTTGAGCTGCGTGCGGTCCGCCGTCACCTGCTGGTACATGGCGTCCACGCTCATCTGCGGCTCCACCGTCACCGTGCCCACCTGGTAGCGGCGCGAGATGTAGAAGCGCTCGACGCGCACGTGGCGCAGCACCTGGAGGTAGTCGCCCTTGTAGTTGGCCAGCAGCGCCATGTAGATGCTGCGGCACTTGTGGCACAGCTCCCCGTGCACCATGTAGTCGGAGAGCACGAAGTCGCTGTCCCCCTGCCCGTCTCCGTTGCCCAGGCCCTTCTTCTTCAGCGCGCCCTCGAGCAGGCGCTGGCGCTCGGAGGGCGGGACGACGAAGAGCGGGTGATCGCGCAGCTCGCAGGGGATGCGCACGTCGATGGACTCCGCATCCAGGTGCGCGTAGGTGGACAGGTCCCCGCTCGTGGAGGCCGCCGCCGCGGCCGAGGCCGCGCGCTCGCCGCCGAAGCCGATGGAGCCCTTGACGAGCTTCTCCGAGGGGAAGATCCAGCTGATGCGGTAGAGGGCCCCCTGGGGCTGGCGCGAATAGTCCTCCATGCCGGCCTTGAGCGCGTTGACGAGCGTGGACTTCGCGCTGCCGTTGGGCCCGTGCAGCATGATGAGCTTGTTGATGCGGCCAGCGCGCGTGAAGTTGCCGAGCAGCCGGTAGATGGCGTTCTGCACCTCCTCCTGGCCGGCGACACCGACGTGACCATCCCGGTCGCTGGCGGGAACGTCGAAGACCTTGAAGCGGCGGATCTTCCCCGTGGGGTGCGTCACCAGCTCCGTGCCGTAATGATCCATCACGTCGCGCAGGTACTGGGCGGCGTTGCGCGACTGTCCCCGTGGATCGCTCATGAAGAGCGTGACGTACTCCTCGAAGGACAAGATGGAGCGATTCTTCACGAAGTCGTCGGACACCTGGGCGCCCACTTCCTGCAGGTATCGCTTGGCTTCCACGGGATGACTCCTCTGTGCTGTAGTTCAGGAACCCACTAACCACACCGGACGGTCGCCGCCATGACTCGCGCGGACCCCCCGGAACTTTCCCCTCGGGGAGCGGGATGTCCAGGGCTCTTCTATCCGTTGTGTTGTTGGCAGTGCTCTCCGCCTGCCCTCCTACCTCGACGACACCGTGCGACACGGACTCGGACTGTCCCGACGGCCGCTGCCGTCTGGGCGGATGTGGCCCGATCTGTCTGGATGATACCGAATGTGGAGGCCGGCAGGTGTGCGCGGGGGGCTCGTGCGCTCCCCGTCCCGAGTGCACCCAGGCCATGGACTGCGCCGAGGGCTTCGCCTGCACGGAGGGCCGTTGTCAGTGTGGCTCGGACGCGGCCTGTGCCGCCAACCAGTCCTGCCGTGATGGCCGGTGTGTGACAGCCGCGGCATGTACCTCGGCGGCCGACTGCCCGGCCGGACAGCGCTGCGAGGTCGTCCAGGGCGTGTGTCAGGCCCCCTGCACCCAGGCCACGGACTGTGCTCCCGGGGTGGATCCGCGCGTGGCCTCGCTGCTCTACGTGTGCCGGGCGGGTGACTGTCTGCGGCAGTGCCTGAATGATCAGCTCTGCGGCGCGGGCTTCATCTGCGAGGCCGGGACGTGCGCCCGGGCCGGGTGCGCCACGCGGGCCGACTGCCCCTCGGGCCAGTACTGCACCAGCGCCACCGCGGGCCGCTGCCTCGAGTACCAGGTCTGCGGCTCCAACGCGGAATGTGGCCCCAACACCGAATGCCGGGCCTTCACCTCGGGCACCTGTCCTCCTGGCTTCGACTGCGCGACGAAGATCTGCCAGGAGCTGCCGCGCTGCCTGCTGGACTCGGACTGCTCCGGCGCCGCGTATTGCCGCGACTCGCATTGCCAACCGGGCTCGGTGTGCACGGACAGCAGCCAGTGCGCCTCGGGCTTCACCTGTGTGGCGAGCCGGTGCGTGCCGGGCGGCTGCCGGGGTCATGCCGACTGTGCCTCGGGCGAGGCCTGCACGGATGGCGCCTGCCGCCCCGCGCCTCCAGCGGCCAACATCGTCTCCATCGCCCTGACCCCCCGGGTGGCCACGCTCGTGGTGGGTGACACCACGCGGCTCTCGCTGGTGGCCTTCACGCTGGACGGTGCCAGCTTCCCCCTCTCGGAGGGCAACTTCTCCGCGCTGGATTCGAGCGGCTCGCCCAGCGGGGCGGTGACGGTGTCGTCCTCGGGCCTGGTGACGGCCGTGTCCGCCGGAACGGTGCGCGTGCAGGCACGGCCCGCGGGCGCCGCGGTCTCTCCCCAGGAGGCCACCCTCACCGTGTTGCCCGCCCTGGAGAGCGGCCGGCGGCTCATCGTGGTGGACGCGGCTTCCCGGCGTCCGATCGCTGGCGTGGAGGTGCTCGGCTGTGACGCGCCGCCCACCTCCGGCCCCTGCCCCGCTCCCGTCACGGTGACGACGGATGCGGCGGGCGTGGCCCTCTTCCCTGGATTCACCGGCGCCACCGCCAGCTTCTCCGCCGCCTCGGGCGAGCCGCGAGCGGACGGGCGCCCCCGGTACGATCGGGTCTCCGTGGTCTCCACGCCCGCGCGCGACGTGCTGCTGCCGCTCGGGGAGAACCCCGTCCACGGCGCCGCCGGCTTCAACGCGGGCATCAGCTTCAACGAGGTGCATTCCTCCGGCGAGCTGTCGCTCGGTGTCTCGGTGCTGTCCGCTGGCGATCCGACGTCGGTGGACCTCTCCAACCTCTTCGGGGAGAGCTTCCTCGTTCCCCTCCCCGGCCTCACCCAGCGCATCCCCGTTCCCGGGAGCGTGGTGGCGTCCGCGTCCCTCGGACTGGCGGGAACCACGGAGCTCAAGACGCGCTCGTATGGACTGGGACAGGCCGGGCGCCGCACCGCGGTGGCCTTCGCCGGCAAGCTGCCGCTCTCCCGGGCCACGAATCTCCGCGCCACGGATCTGCTCGCCTACACCGGCGCGATGGACTACGCCCTCCAGGCCTTCACCTCCATCACCCACCTGCCCTACGCGCCGGACGAGACGGACCTCGATGGGGATGGCCTGTGCTCGGACACCACGCGCTGCACGGGCAGCGAGGATCTCCCGGCCTACAGCCGCTTCACCGGCCTCACCCACCGCCCCCGCCGCGGGCAACTCCGCCGCACGGAGGTGGTGATCCCCAACCTGCCTTCCGGGTTCGACACGGCCGTGATCGCCGCCGTGGAGCTCTCCTCCGAGGCGGGGGTCATGCCCGTGGGGCTCGCCTCCCAGACGGCCGGAGCGGCCCAACCCGATGGGAGCCGGCCCGTTCCGCCGGTGCTGCTGCGCAGTGGTGCCCCGTACGGAGGGGCCGAGGCGGGCACACCTGGAGTGTGGGCCTTCGCGGCTTCCGCCACTTCAGGGGCCTCCGTGAGCGGGAGCATCGTCCGTGCGGCGTCGCTCCCCACCCGCGTCTCCGTGCCCACCTTCCTGCCCTTGCCCACCGCCGCCTACACGTCCGCGAGCCGCACCCTCACCCCCTCCGTGACGAGCTGGAACGCCCTGGCCGGAGCGGGCGCGGGGCTCGCCCGGGTGACGCTCACCGGCGCCCAGGGGCGGCACGTGGTGTTCTTCGCGCTGGTCTCGGGTGGAGCGGCCATCCGGGTGCCGGACTCGCCCACCGGGGCGAGCGCGGATCCCGCGGGGGAGACCGGGGTGTCGTTGGAGATCGCCGCACTGCGGCTGGCCCCTGGGGTGTCGGCCGAGGGCCTCCTGGATACTCCCGGGGTGAACCTGCTCCAGTTCCCCGTCGTGCTGGACGCCTACTCCCGCTCGCGACCCCAGTGAAGTTGCACTAACCTCGCGAGTTGATAAGCCGAGCCTCCCCCTTCCCCCGGAGTTCACGCGAGATGCACAAGGATCCCATCATCGGCATCGACCTCGGCACGACCAACTCGTGCGCCGCGATCGTCGAGGACGGTGGGAACGTGAAGCTCATCCCCTACAAGGGCGGCGAGTACACCATCCCCTCCATCTTCGCGATCGACGACAAGGGCAACGAGTTGATCGGCTACGAGGCCAAGCGCCAGTGGCAGCTCAACCCGAAGAACACCATCTACGGCTCCAAGCGCCTCGTCGGTCGCGGCTACAAGAGCGACATCGTCGACGCGATGAAGAAGGTCGTGGCGTACTCGGTGCGCCCCGGCAAGAAGAACGACGTCGTCCTGGACGTGGGCAAGAAGGAGTTCTCCCTCCAGGAGATCAGCGCCAAGATCCTCAACAAGATCCGGGATGTCGCCGCCAACTACCTGAAGACGCCCATCAAGCGCGCGGTGGTGACGGTGCCGGCCTACTTCAACGACCGGCAGCGCCAGACGGTCAAGGAGGCGGGCAAGCTCATCGATCTCGAAGTGGTCCGCATCATCAACGAGCCCACCTCCGCGGCCCTGGCCTACGGCGCCGGCAAGGGCGTGAACAAGAAGGTGCTCGTCTACGACCTGGGCGGCGGCACCTTCGACGTCTCCATCATCGAGATCCGTGATCGCATCTTCGAGGTGAAGGCCACCGGCGGTGACGTGTTCCTGGGTGGCATCGACTTCGACAACGCCATCATCCACCACGTCCTGACGGACTTCGCGTCGAAGACGGGCATCGATCTGGCCACGGATCCGGTGGCCATGCAGCGCATCAAGGATCTGGCCGAGCGCACGAAGATCGATCTCTCGGCGCGCGATGACGTGCAGTTCAACATCCCCTTCATCACGATGACGGCGCAGGGCCAGCCGCTGAACATCGAGATGAAGTTCACGCGCAAGATGCTGGAGAAGCTGACGAACCACCTGGTGGATCGCACGCTCCAGATGGTGGCGCGGGTGTTGGTGGACTCGGGGCTGAGCACCAAGGACATCGACGAGGTGCTGCTGGTGGGTGGGCAGACGCGCATGCCCATCGTGCAGGATCGGTTGACGAAGTTCTTCGGCAAGAATCCGAGCAAGGGCGTCCACCCGGACGAGGCCGTGGCCGTGGGCGCGGCGCTGTACGCCAAGTCGCTGGAGGACAACTCGAGCATGAAGCTGCAGTTGCTCGATGTGATTCCGATGGCGATCGGCCTGGAGCGGGCGGGCGGAGCGTTCCACACGGTGTTCCCGCGCAACGCGCCGATTCCGAACGCCAAGCAGGTGGTGGCCACCACGAGCATGGACAACCAGACCGAGCTGGCCATGCGCATCTTCCAGGGCGACCACGAGATGGTCGTGAAGAACGACATGCTGGGAGAGTTCACCTTCTCGGGGATCCGCCCGGCCCGAGCGGGCATGGTGCAGGTGGAGATCACCTTCGACGTGAACGTGGAAGGCATCCTCACCATGCGCGCGAGGGATCCGGCCACCGGCCGCGAGATGAAGACCACGGTGCGGGTGAGCTGAGCCGGTTCTGGCGCCTGACTTCGCGCCTGTTTCCTCTGCGCGCCTGCTCCGCGCGCCTGTTGCTGCGCCTATTTCCCC
>NZ_JPMI01000100.1 GCF_000733295.1 Archangium violaceum Cb vi76
GTGCGTGCTCATCTGGTTCCAGATCCGTGTGAGCACGGCCTCCGTCTCCTGCAACACCTCCCGATTCGAGAACCGCAGCACCGTCAGCCCGTGGGTCTCCAGGAACGCCGTGCGCTCCGCGTCCCGCGCCCGCTGTTCCGGCCGCGCGTGACCGTCCCCGTCCAGTTCGAGCACCAGCTTCGCCTCGTGCGAGTAGAAGTCGAGGATGTACGGACCGAACTGGTGCTGGCGCCGGAACTTCACTCCCACCAGCCGACGGGCCCGCAGCAGTCTCCACAGCAGGGACTCGGCATCCGTGGTGTCCGCTCGGAGCCTCCGACACAGCGCGAGCAACCCGAGTCGATCCAGTTCACCGTGTGACGATCTGTACACGCACCCTCACCCCGTCCCTCTCCCGAGGGGAGAGGGGAAATTGCAAAAGCCCCCGTGCCTCGGTGGGCAACGGGGGCTTTTCTACGCGGAGAGAAGCACGGCTACGCCGACTTCTTCTCCTTCTCCATCACCAGCTGGGGCGGCTCGTGCTTGGTCACCACCGTCTCGGTGATCTTGCACTCCTTCACCCCATCCCGGTACGGGACGTCGTACATGATGTCCAACATCGCGTCCTCGAGGATGGCTCGCAGGCCACGCGCTCCGGAGTTGCGCCGCATCGCCTCCTTCGCGATCGCCTTCAGCGCCTCCTTCGTGAAGGTCAGCTTCACCTTCTCCATCTCGAAGAGCTTCTGGTACTGCTTGATCAGCGCGTTCTTCGGCTGCGTGAGGATCGTGATCAGATCCTCTTCCTTCAGGTCGTTCAGCGTCGCCACCACCGGCAGACGGCCGATGAACTCGGGAATCATCCCGAACTTCATCAAGTCCTCCGGCTCGACCATCGCCAGCAGCTCGCCCACGCTGCGCTCTTCCCGGTGGGTGATCTTCGCCCCGAACCCCAGGCCCTTCTCTCCCACCCGGCGCTTGATCACTCCATCGATGCCGTGGAACGCGCCACCGCAGATGAACAGGATGTTCGTCGTATCAACCTGCACGTACTCCTGCTGGTTGTACTTCTTCCCACCCCGCGGCGTCACATTCGCCCGCGTTCCCTCGATGATCTTCAAGAGCGCCTGCTGCACACCCTCGCCACCCACGTCTCGCGTGGCGCTCGGCGTGTCACCCTTGCGCGCGATCTTGTCGATCTCGTCGATGTAGACGATTCCCCGCGCCGCCTTCTCCACGTCGTAGTCCGCGTTGTGGAGCAGGTTCTGGATGATGTTCTCGACGTCCTCACCCACGTAGCCGGCCTCGGTCAGGCTCGTGGCGTCCGCGATGGTGAAGGGCACGTTGAGGAAGCGCGCCAGCGACTGCGCCAGCAGCGTCTTGCCGCTTCCCGTCGGGCCCACCAGCAGGATGTTGCTCTTGCTGAGCTCCACATCCTCCGAACCCGAGGGCTTCATCCCCGGTCGAGGCCGTGCCGTCGGCTTCTTCTGGTAGATGCGCTTGTAGTGGTTGTACACGGCAACGGAGAGGACCTTCTTCGCCTGGTCCTGCCCGATGACGTAATCGTCGAGGAACGCCTTGATCTCCATCGGCGTCGGCAAGCTGACCTGCGGCTTGCCCTCCTCGCGCTCATTCTCGTCCGCGATGATGTCGTTACACAGCTTGATGCACTCGTCGCAGATGTAGACCGTCGGGCCCGCGATGAGTTTGCGGACCTCGCGCTGCGACTTGCCGCAGAACGAGCAGGACAGGTTGACGTGGTGCTCCTTCTTCACTGCCGCCTCCGAGTTCACCGACCCCGGTTCCCCGGAGCCTACCTAGCCGACACCCTCACCACACCCTATTTGCCTGGCTGCCCACGTCTCGAACAGCCGTCCGACAAAATATAGGCTCCGGCTGAATCCGCAGGAAGCCCATCTCGGATGTGTCGACCGGCGGGCTGTGCACCGCCGGACGAGGTCAGCGTTGAGTAACACTCGTTCAGGCGTCATTCACGCCCGAAGCGAGCTCCTCCAGGTCCTCGGCCAGGGTGCCCGCCCGCTCGGCAATGGCATGAGGTACCCGGCGACACCCGGACACCTCGGCGGCCAGCTTCCGAGCCATCTGCGCCAGCTTCCTCACCTGCTGGCTCTCCGGAGGGGGCTCCGGCGGCGGCTTCGGGAACCGCTCCACGAACTCCTTCTTCAGCTCGTTGGCCGGCTTCTCCGCGTTCCAGATACTGTCACGCAGTGAACGATACTCCTGCGGAGACAGCTGTCCACGCTCTTCCGCGTCCGCCAGGACCTCGATCACCTCGAAGGGAGGCGCCTTCTCGGGGAAGTCCGGCTGGGACACCTCCTCGGGGGCCTCGTGCTTGGCCAGGAAGCTGAACGAGCGCGTGAGCTTCAGCACCGTCTGCTTCTTGATGTGCAGCTCCTTCAGGGCGTACGCCTCGAAGGAGTTGTACCCCCAGGCCTCCCACAGGTTCTCGTCCCGCACCTGCACCAGCAGCTTGCCCAGCTCGGCCCAGGTGGACTTGAAGCGCTTGGCCGCCACCAGGACGGTGTGGCGGAAGGTGCCCGGGGGCACGGAGGCGGCCTTCTTCTCAATGTCGATTTCAGCGGCGGTCACCATGCCCACCTGTATCGGGCAGGAAAACCGGGGGGGCAAAAAACCAGCCTGCTACATCCTACATCTACCCCTCATTTCTTACCGATGGTGAACGCCAGGTTCACCGTCGCCCGCTCGCCCTTGTAGGGCTTGAAGGGCCACTTCTTCATCTCGCCCAGCAGGCAGTCGAAGAGCGGGCCCTTCTTCAGCTGCGGATGGTCCACCCACAGCTGTGCCACCCGGCCGTCGTTGCCGATGGTGAACTCGAGCGGCACCTTGGCGGCGAAGCCCGGACGGCGCTCGGCCTCCTCCTTGAAGCACCGGTAGAGCGTGCTCTGGCTCTGCTTCACCACCCGGTTGATGGCCGCCTGGTCGTAGTTGACCTCCGTGGCCAGGCCATCCGAGTCCGTGATCACCTTGCCCGACGGACGCGAGCCCGTGGGACGGCGATCCGGCTTCGACCCCGCCGCCGAGGCCACCTTCTCCGGCTTGCTGTCCGGCCTGGCCTCCGGCTTGTCCGGCGTCGTCTCGGGGGGCTTGGTGGAGGGCCGCTCCGCCGTCTGCTGCTTCGGCTCGCCGGGGTACTCGAACAGCTCCTCGGGCCTGGAGTGCTTCGCCACGGTGATGACCGGCGTGGACACCTCGATGGAGAGCTCGTCCCGTTTGACGCCCGGCAGGTACACCGACGAGTAGCGGGCGATCTGCCACGCCCCCGCTCCCAACCCGCCGAGCACCACCGCCGCCATGGCCGCCGCGAACAGCTTCTGGCGCAACCGCCGCGCGCGCAGTGCCCGGGCCTCGGCCTCGACACGCTGCTTCGCCGCCGCCTTGGACACGTGCAACTTGAAGGCGTCCAGCTCCTCGAGCTTGCGGAAGCCGCTCGGGCCGGTGGCCGAGACCTCCGTCTTCCCGGTCACCTGCCCCGCGTACAGCTTCTCCACCAGTTGGTGGCCGGTCAGGGGACCGAGGACGAGATCCCCCTGGCGGTAGAGCCATTGGGTATCGAGCTGTTCCCTCTCGGGATCATGGAGGTCTTGTGCGGCCGACATGGGCCGGGAAGTATCCCAGGCCGCGCGGGCCACCACAACGCCCCTTCCACTCCCTTCCGCTCGCTCCCTCGACCGTCCGTGAAAAGAACCCCCGCCGCCCTGTGGATCTGGTACCGCGGCACCCACTTCCGTGGCTACCAGCGTCAGCCGGAAGGTCCCACCGTCCAGGAGACCCTCGAGGCCTCACTCCGCAAGGCCGGTGTCCCCTACCCCGTCATGGGCGCCGGCCGCACCGACCGCGGCGTCCACGCCCGCATGCAGGTGGTCAGCGTCCGGCTGCCTCCCTGCTACACCTCGGAGATGCTGTCCGAGCGGCTCCCACTCCATGTCCCGCCGGAGCTCGGTCTGTGTGTCGCCCGGCGGCCACCCGATGGCTTCCATGCCCAGTGGAGCGCCGTGGGGAAGGAGTACCGCTACCGCATCCAGCTCGGTGGCACTGTCTCCGAGCCCTGGCGGCCCTTCGTCATGGAGCCCTCCGCCGAGCCCCGGCTCATGGAGGGCACCGCGTTGAAGCCCGAGCGCGTCGCGGAGTTGCTCGGCGCCGCCGTGGGCTGCCGCGACTTCCGCGCCTTCCACGAGAACTCCAGCCTGTGCAAACCCCGCACCCTGGAGTCCGCCACCCTGCACGAGCTCGGCAATGGCCTCTTCGAGGCCCGGCTCAGAGGTGATGGGTTCGGGCGCTACCAGGTGCGCTACCTCGTGGGCTCCACCCTGCTCACCGCCGCGGGCGTCCTCTCCGAGGAGCTCTTCCGCTCCGCACTCGACAGGGGCACCTCCATCCCCGGCCTCAAGGCCCCGGCTCAGGGACTCCTGCTCTGGGAGGTGCTCTACCCGCCCGCCGTGGATCCGTTCCCCGCCGAGGAGCGGGCCCGCGCCCCGGGTCTCCCCCTGGCGCCTCCCTTCTCCCTCCCGGCTGGCTCGGACTCCGCGGCCGCCGCCTAGTCGACCAGGCGATCCTCGTACTTCGTCAGCAGATCCGAGATCGCCTCGCGCAGGTACTCGCTCTGGCGGATCCTCGTCGAGCGCGACAGCTCCTTGAGTGCATCGAGCTTCTCGCGGTTGAGACGGAACACCACCGAGGTGAGGCGAGGATTCATGTCCATGTGCGTTGTCTCCTACAGGTGCGCACAAAGTCTCACAGACGCATCGGATCGCAAGAAAATCCCCGTACCCGTTGGATCATGTGGGGATCGGCTGGGATCAGAATCGGATCACGGGCCGCCCGCGCACGCCGCGCTCTGCTCTAAGGCGGATCCGCGCGTGGATCCAAATTCCGGCTGTAATTACGGGGGGTAAGCACGGGTGCGAGGCNCNC
>NZ_JPMI01000101.1 GCF_000733295.1 Archangium violaceum Cb vi76
CCCCGTCCCTCTCCCGGAGGGCGAGGGGTTGTTGGCGCGGATCAGGAACGGATCAACAGGGGGATCAGCCCCGGATCAGCCTCGGATCAGCGCGGGATCACCTGGTGGATCAGGTTTCAGCTCACCACGGGCAGCGGGTGGGCGTCCGCGGGCTTCTGGATCCCCGCCGCCTCGTTCATCCGCCCCGATCGGAACGGCTCCAGGTCCAACGCCACGAACTTGAACCCCAGCGCCTTCAGCGCCTTGTCCACCTCGCGCCGCACCTCCGCCGACAGGAAGCGCTCGTACTCCTCCGCCGCCAGCTCGATGCGCGCGATCTCGTCGTGATAGCGCACCCGGAACTGCCGGAAGCCCCTCTTGCGCAGCTCCGACTCCGCCCCGGCGATCTGGAACAGCCGCTCCCGCGTCACCGACGTGCCGTACGGAATCCGCGACGCCAGGCACGCCATCTGCGGCTTGTCCCACGTGGGCAGCCCCAGCGCGTGGCTCCACGCCCGGATCTCCTCCTTCGTCAGCCCCGCCTTCGCCAACGGCGACTGCACCGCGTGCTCCTTCGCCGCCTGGTGCCCCGGCCGGTGATCCTTGAAGTCGTCCGCGTTGAAGCCGTCCAGCACCACCTCCAGCCCCAGCTCCTTCCGCTTCGCCTCGCAGAGCTCGTACAGCTCCGTCTTGCAGAAGTAGCAGCGGTTGGTCGGGTTGGCCGCGTAGCTCGGGTTGGCCAGCTCGTCGCTCGAGACCACCACATGCCGCGCTCCCAGCTTCGCCGCCAGCTCCCGCGCCTCCCGCTCCTCCTCCGGCGCCACCGACGCCGACAACGCCGTCAGCGCCAGCGCCCGCTCCCCCAGCTCCTCCACCGCGATCTTCAGCACGAACGTGGAGTCCACCCCGCCCGAGAACGCCACCAGCGCCGAGCCGTGCGCGCGCAACGCGGCACGCATCGCGTCCAGCTTGGGGCGGGAGGAGTCACACAGGGCTTGAATCCGCTCGGGGGTCAGCATGGGGGCACCTCTATAAACGAAGAACCCCCGGGTTGCCCACGCAACCTGGGGGTCCTCGAGACTGCCGGACTCATGCCCCTCCCTCGCCAGGAGGGGGATGGGCCACCCGCCTAGCGGGCCTTGCGCTTCGGAGCCGCCGCCTTCTTGGCCGCCGGCTTGGCCACCCGCGCCGCCCGGGCCGCCGGACGCGCCTTGGCGCCCTTGCCCGCCGCCGCCTTCGCCGCGGGAGCCGGCGCCGCCTTCGCCGCCTTGCCCGGCTTCGCCGGGGCCGACGACACGCGCGTCACCTCGGTCTTCGTCGGCGGCTGCGCCTTCATCTTCTTGCCGGTGATGATCTTCAGCTCGTCCACCGTCACGTAGCCGAGGTCCAGCAGCGACTGGAAGATCTTCGCCGCCCCGTCCTCCACGCTCTCCACGTCCGAGTGGATCACCACCTCGGCCGAGGCCGGCGGCTCATACGGCTCGGTGATGCCGATGAAGTTGGGGATCTCCCCGCTCAGCGCCTTCTTGTACCGGCCCGTGCCGTCCCGCTCGATCAGCTTCTCGGTCGGGCAGTCCACGTACACTTCGATGTAGCGGCCGATCGTCCGGCGGTTGTCCTCGCGCCCCGCCTTGTACGGGCTCACGCAGGGAACCAGCACCGCCACGTTGTTGCGGGTGAGCAGCCCGGCCACATACCCCAGCCGGCGGACGATGGTGTTGCGCTCGTCCTTGCTGTCTCCCAGTCCCTGCCAGAGATCGTCCCGGAGCTCGTTCTCGTCGAGAATCTCCACGTTGCGATCCACCTGCCTGAGCCGGGCCGCGATGTAGGCAGCCATCGTACTCTTGCCGGTCCCGGACATGCCGGTCAGCCAAACGGTAAAACCAGTCGTCTGCGCCATAACGGGTCCCAAACTCCCTGCGCCTCCAGGAGGTTACATCCGTGCCCCCCAAGAGCGCGGCAGATCAAAAGATCGGGGGCGTTATAGACGAAGATCCGGTGCTTTGACAATTCGCACCCACCTTTCCGCAGGTAGGGGGGGCAGACAGCCAAGTGCCCGCCTTCTCAAGGGATTTCCAAGGGTTGATCCGACTCGAAGTCAAGTAAAAGCTGACGGCCCTGAAAAAATCCGCAGTCCCACCAGAAAATTTTCACAGCCCTGACGCACCCCTCGTGGATCGCAATCACGAGGTAGGAAACGCCGGGAAGCAGGGGCTGTCCGTCCGGGGCGGCCTGGCGCCGGTCCTCGTCGGAGAATTCCGCACTGCTGTCCACATGGGAGTGGAACACACACGCCACGTGCTCGCCCCGGGCCTCCGCCTCCAGGAGGACGCCGAGCCACTCGCGTGGCTCGAAGGCGTAGGCCGTCCGGGAGGTGCGAGGAAAACGCACAGGATCCTGGGTGTGGAACTCGTCCTGGGCGTTGCGCAGGGGGCGAACCCGCCAGGGCCCCGACTCCCCTGCCCGTAGCAGCACCCCACAGCCCTCCCTCGGGTAGCAGGCCTCCAGGTGTCGGAGGATGTCCGACAGATCTTCCGGCAACGGAGGGCTCACGTGGGCTCCTGGATCAGCCACACCGGCCGCAGCGCCGCACGGGCAGGTCCGTCAGCATGCCGGGTGCGTCCCATCCACGGGCGCCCAGCACCGGTTCCATCCCGAGCAGCAGCCGCTGGAGGATCAGGGCTCCCAGCGCGCCCAACCCCACCCCGAGCGCTCCCGAGGGCGGAGCCCCCAGCCCGGCCGTGGTGGCCTCGAAGCAGCCGGGACATCCCGTGGTGCCCCGGAAGACGACCACGCCCCGCGTCCCATCGCCGCCCAGCGCCACCCAGGGGCCCTCGCCGTCCCACGCCGCGGGGAGTTCGGCCAGCCGCCCCGTACCGCGCGCGGGCAGCGCGTCCGCGTTCACGTCCGGCAGCACCCGCGCGAGCACCTCCGGACCCGGCCGGCCCACCTCGTCCGCTTTCACGAGGAAGCCCTCGGCACCGGGCACCAGGGACTCGGGGCCCGCTTCCACCGCCGTGCCTCCAGCCGCCACGTACGCCGCGGCCGTGAGGCCCGCCGTCCCCGTGGCCTTCAGCCGCACGCCTCCCGCGAGCAGCTTCTCCTGGCCCCGCCCGCCCACCTCGCGCAGGAGGATCTGCCTCGAGTAGCGGAGGATCTGCTCCTCGCGCAGCGCCATCCCCCTACCCTCCCGCGATCGCCGGGATGAGGGTGATGCGGTCCCCGTCCGCCACCGGCGTGGACAGCTCCTGCAGGAAACGGATGTCCTCGTCGTTGAGGAACACGTTCACGTAGCGCCGCACCGCGCCCTTGTCGTCGAACACCCGCGCGCCGATGCCCGGGTGCGCCTTCTCCAGGTTGCTCAACACCTCGCCCACCGTGGCGCCCGAGACGCGCACCTCGCCCTTGTTGCCCGTGAGACTCCGCATGGTGGTGGGAATGCGAATCGTGGCCATCGCTCAGACTCCTCCCTGCTTGCGCAGCAGCAGGCGGTGGGTTCCATCGCCCCGAGGCTCCAGCACGAGCACCTCGTGGCCCTCCTCGCGCGCGTTGCGCGGGACATTCTTCAACGGCTCGTCTCCCCGCAGCACCACCTCCAGCACCGCGCCGTCGTCGAGCGCCTCCAGCGCGAGCTTCGTGCGCACATAGGTCATCGGGCAGACCTCGCGGGTGATGTCCAACGTCCGGGTCACCTCGTGCATCGGGCAAGTTCCTCGGTGAAGACGGGCGGGCGCGGGCGGGCGCAGCCCTCGCAATCGGGAGCACGGCGCACGCGCACCTGGCGGCCGCGCAGCGAGGCGCCATCGAGCACGTGCAGGGTGGCCGCTCCGTCTGCCACCGGGGCCTCCCCCGTCAACCGCTCCAGGACCAGCATGGCCTGCAACGCCCCCACCAGCCCCGCCATCGAGCCGAGCACCCCCGCCTGGGCGCACGTGGGCACCGCGTCCGGAGAAGGAGGCTCCTCGTAGAGGCAGCGGAGGCACGGCCCACCGGGCTCCACGCGCATCGCCTGCCCCTGCATCCGCAGCACCCCGCCGTAGACGAGCGGCACGCCCGCGGCCACCGCCACGTCCGACAGGAAGAGCTTCGTGGACGTGCCATCGGTGGCATCCACCACCGCGTCATGGGCCTGGAACAGGGAGGCGGCGTTGCGATCGTCCACCCGCTCGGCGAGCGCTTCCACGCGCAGGGCCGGGAAGGCCCGCCTCAGCCCCTCGGCCGCGGACTCCACCTTGGGCCGGCCCACATCCGGAGTGCGGTGCCACAGTTGCCGGTGGAGGTTCGTCACGTCCACCCGATCCGGGTCCACCAGCGTCAGGTGCCCCACCCCCGCGCGCGCGAGCGCCAGCGAGGCCGGACAGCCCAACCCGCCCGCGCCCACCACCAGCACCCGTGCCGAAGCCACTCGTTCCACGCGCGCGACCCTCGCCGAGCCCCTGTCCGCCGTCAACCCCACTGGCGAAAAGCCGCCCCGGCCCGCCCCCGAACGAATATCTTCCCGCCCCGCTCCGTCGCCACCCCGATACGTTCACCCGCCTTGTCCAGAGGACCCATGAGACACGCGCTCGCCCTCCTCGCCGTCGCCCTGCTCGCCACCGGCTGCCCCAAGAAGACCGGGGAGAACCAGCCCGCCGACAACCCCTCCGCCCATGATGCTGGACAGACCGGCTCGAGCGGGGCCTCCCTCACCGCCCCCACCGACTCCGGCACCAAGGGACAGGGGGGCACCGACGCCGCCGTGGAGGCCTGCGTGGACCGCTGGCTCCAGGAGCACAAGCTGGACCGCTACGGCAACGCCGAGGGCACCATGTACGCGGGCGGCACCCCGCTCTTCAACGAGGCCACCGGCGAGTCCCGGGACCGGCTCGAGTACGTCTTCGAGCGCCAGCCCGAGGCCCGCAAGGCCTGCGCCACCCCGAGCGCCCAGTAGTCCCCGCCGCCTCCCGGTACCAGGGGGGCAGGCGTCTTCGGGAGTGGTGGTATTCCCGAAAACCCGGCAGGTCCCTTAAGCTGCCGGTCCGATGGAACCCGCTCTGGCGCTCGAAGACGACAATCCCGACTCGCACCGGCGTGCTCGCGTGCGCGCGGTGCTCGAGCGGCGCAAGCTCACCGACAACATCTCCGCCGAGCAGGCCGCCGCCTCCTGGGAGCAGGATCGCTTCGTGGCCCGGGCCCGCGCCCTCTTCTTCGCGCGGCTCTGCTTCCTCACCCTGGGCCTGGCCATCCTCGCGGTGCCCGCCTGGTCCCGCTACTTCAACTTCCAGGGCAACTTCGCCTTCGCCGGCTACTTCGCCATGCTGCTCTACAGCGTCGCGAACTACACGGTCATCGACCACCCCAGGGCCGGCCGCTGGGTGACGTACATCACCCTGTGCTTCGATCTGCTCATCACGGTGGTGCTCATCGTCAAGCCCCAGGTGGGCGGAGGTCTGCAGAGCCCGCTGCTCGGTACGCAGCTTGTTTTCACCACCCTCTTCGCCATCCTCTTCCCCAAGCCGCTGGCACTCATTCCCTCCATGCTGGCGCTGCCCATCACCGCCCAGCTGGATCTGATCCTCAACCGCGAGGTCACCGCCGTCGAGGTGCTCACCGTCCTCTGGTACTCGGCGCTCAACTTCACCATCGTCTACGTGCTCGTGTACCTCAGCGAGCGCGAGGCCGCCTCCCACCGCGAGGTGGTGGAGCTCCAGGGCGATCTCAAGGAGCTGGCCGTGGTGGAGGAGCGCAGCCGCCTGGCCCGGGAGATCCACGATGGCCTGGGCGCCTCGCTCTCCTCGATGATCATCCAGGCCGAGTACATCCTCGGCATGGCCCGGGACGACTCCCTGCGCTCGGAAATCCAGGAGCTGAAGAACACCGCCGAGGAGTCCATCGAGGAGTTGCGCCGCAACCTGCAGATGATGCGCGAGGACTTCGAGCTGACCCAGGGGCTCGAGGACTACGTGAAGACATTCGGCCTGCGCACCCAGGTGGACCTGCGCTTCGAGCGCACCGGCCTGCCGCGCAAGCTGTCCCCGGATGCGCAGCTCGCCCTCTTCCGCATCCTCCAGGAGTGCCTGTCCAACGCCGTCAAGCACGCCCAGCCCAGGCAGGTGCAGGTGAAGCTCGACTACGAGCTGGACAATGTGCACCTCTCCGTCCGCGACGATGGCAAGGGCTTCGAGCCCAAGCAGACGCCTCGCGGCCACTACGGCCTGCTCAACATGCGCGAGCGGGCCATGAAGCTCGGCGGTACCCTCATCGTGGACTCGGCGCCAGGTAACGGCACCCGCGTATCCTTCTCCCTCCCCTCCAGCCCATGACCGAAGCGATCGCGCCCTCCCCCATCCGCGTCTTCGTCGTCGAGGATCAGACGAAGATCCTCAAGAACCAGCTCCGCCTGCTCGAGAGCAACCAGGACATCACCATCGTGGGCACCGCGCTGTCCGGCGAGGCCGCGCTCGAGGAGGTGCCCCGCGTCACCCCGGACGTCCTCCTGCTGGACCTGGGCCTGCCGCGCATGAGCGGCATCGACGTCACCCGCGAGGTCAAGGCGCGCTGGCCCCAGGTGGAGATCCTCATCTTCACCATCTTCGACGAGGAGGACAGAGTCCTCGAGGCGGTGAAGGCCGGCGCCTCGGGCTACCTGCTCAAGGGCACGCCCGCGGACAAGATCATCGAGGCCATCAAGGAAGTGCGCGCCGGTGGCACCGTCATCCAGCCGAGCCTCGCGCGCCGGCTGCTGCGCCACTTCCGCGTTGAGCCGGACTCCAGCCCCGTGCCCACCGAGCCCGTGGCCTCGCCGCCCGCTCCCGCCGCGCCCGAGCCCGCCGAGCCGCCCGCCGCCTCCGAGGCCAGCGAGCCCCTGCTCAAGCCGCTCTCCAATCGCGAGACGGAGCTGCTCCAGCTCATCGCCAAGGGCGTGTCCAACAGCGAGGCGGCCCGGCTGCTCAACCTCTCCAAGGCCACCATCCGCACCCACCTCGAGCACATCTACCGCAAGCTCGAGGTCACCAACCGCGTGGAGGCCGTCACCGAGGGCATCCGCAAGGGCCTCATCTCGGTGTGACGGGCCGGGGCCTTCCCCCGGCCGCCTCCCCGGAAGCTCACCAGGCGGCGGTGATGCCCGCGAGGATGCTCGAGTAGGACTCCTCGGCCACGCCGCCATCCGTCCAGCCGCGCCGGGAGCCCTGCCCCGTGAAGCGATCCTTGTAGGACTCCAGCCGGAAGCGCACGGAGTAGCCGAACGGGCCCCATATATCTCCCGCCACGCCCAGCTCCGCCGCCCAGCCCAGGCTCGACACCGACTCGCCGTAGTCGCGCACCTCGGCCACCAGCGAGCCCTCCGGGTCCCCCCAGAGCGACTGCCCGGGGGTGGGCTGGAAGAAGAGCTGGCCCGCGCCCTCGATGCGCACCGCGCGCATCAGCGGCACCGACACGTCCACCCCCACCGCCGGGTAGAAGCGGTGCACCACCGGCAACGGCGTCTCCATCCGCTCGCCCACGTCGAACTCCCGGCCGCGTGCCCCCAGCCGCACCCCGGCGTGGCCCCACAGCGGCGTCTCCTGCGTCCCCAGGTCGAAGAAGTAGCGCCAGGCCAGCATGGCCCCATAGGCCGTGTCCGTCGCGTACACCTCGCGCTCGGGCGTCTCGCCCACGGGCGTCGACACCTGCACCGTCGTCCGGGCGAAGCTGCGCTGATAGCCCAGCGTGAGCCCCACGCCGCGCACCAGCGTGGGCCAGTGCGCCAGCGGGAACACCTCCGCCTCCGCGGCGAGCCCCACGTACGGCGCATTGGAAGTGAAGTCCGAGATGTCCCCCGTCTGCTGCTCCGGAGGCAGGGCGTCGTACTCGCTGCACGACGCCATCACGCCCGGCCGGGCGCAGTACCGGCGCCACGTCACCGCCGCCCCGAGCTGCACCTTCACCCGCGGAGGCATCCGCCCCGCGGCCGAAGCGCTCCCTCCCTCCTCGGGGAATCCTCCGCCACTGCCCTCGAGCTCCGTGAGGTACGTGTGCGACTCCTCGTCCAGCTCCTCCCAGGCGGGGACTGGCTCGGGCTTCGACTCCGGAACGAGCACCGGCTTCGGCGCTGGCGGCGTGACCTCGGCCCTCGGAGCAGAGGCGGTCCCTTGCGCGGGGGGCGGCGCGGACTCCAGCAGGGGGGCCGGCTTCATCGCCTCCGGCTCACCCTGGTTCGCGGCATGGGGCTGGGGCGCGGGCGGCTCCACCACGGGCTCCGGCGTCTTGGGAGCCACCTGCGTGGGAGTTGGCGGCTCGGGCGTGGGCTGGTTCGAGGCCTTCACCGCCTCGAGCACCGCCCGGGTGAACTTCTGGGCCTCGTACTTCGGCAACAGCCCGCGCTGCAGCACGAACTCCCCGGACCACACCTCCCGGCCCGTCTCGTCGAGCAGCCGGGCGTTGAAGGTGCTGTAGGTCCGCCCCGCCGAGCCCGTGAGCACGGCGTCCACCTTGAGCTTCGGCGCCAGACGCGCCACCGCCCGGGGCTCCACCGAGGCGGGGCCTCGCAGCTTCTGCTTCGCGGCGGCCATCGCCCAGGCCGCGGGGGGCAACACCTGCACCTTGCGCGTCTTGCGCAACAGCCCCGTCACCTGGGCACGCAGCTTGTTGTTCTTGTCTCCTTCGAGCGCGGAGACGGCCACGCGCTCGGCGCGCGCGGCCTGCGAGGTGAGCATCAGGGCCAGGGCCAACACCACGCCCCAGCGAGACAACCAGCGTCCAGAGGCCATCATGGATGGCCAGCAGACTCACCCAGCGTGTGGGCGCTTGTCCAGGCTCGTGGAGGCCGGACCTCAGACCTCGGCGACCGTGGGTCCAGGAGCGATCACTGGCTGGGGCGCCGGAACCGGCTGCGGCACCGCCACGGACATCGGCGCGGGCTCGGGGGCGGACACCGCCGGCACCACGACCGGCTGGAGGCCCAGGAAGTCCCGCCGGTAGATGCGCACCATGGCCATGAAGAGCGAGGCGATGAGCGGCCCCACCAGCAGCCCCATCATCCCGAACACCGCCAGCCCGCCGAACATGGACAGGAAGACCAGCAGCGGGTGGAGCGCCATGCGCGCGCCGCACAGCTTGGGCCGGATGACGTTGTCGATGCTGCCCACCACGAAGGCGCCCCAGGCCAGCAGGAAGACACCCTCGTTCACCTTGCCCGCCATGCACAGCACCACCCCGATGGGGCCCCAGACGAGCGCCGTGCCACCCACCGGCACCAGCGACACCAGCACCATGGCCGCGCCCCACACCCCCGCGTGCGGCACCTTCACCAGCAGCAGCCCCACCATCCCCATGGCCCCCTGCACGAAGGCGGTGATGGTGTTGCCATAGACGATGGCGTGCGCCACGTCGGTGAACTCCTGCGCGAACGCCTGGATGTAGCGCTTGTCCAGCGGCACCAGCTGCGTGGACTCGGCCCACAGGCGGCGGCCATCCAGGAAGAAGTAGTACATGGCCACCGCCATCAGGAACAGATCGACGATCAGCGCCGTGCCGGCCCCCAGCACGTCCTTGAGCACCGAGGCCCCGCTGGTCATCGCCCCCATCAGCGCCTGCTCCGTCTGAGAGCCGTGCAGGTTCGCCGGCACGTAGCGCCGCAGCCCCCTCGGCAGGCTCGCGGCGAGCTGGCCCTGCTCCATCCGGTCCAGGAGCACCTGCGCGTGCTCCATCATCCCGAGCAGCTCGCGCGCCACCAGCCAGCCCACCACCGCCAGCGGCACCAGGATGAGCAGGAAGACGGCCACCGTGGACAGGCCGGCGCACACCGAGGGGTACGCTCTCAGCCGGGTCCGGAACAGGACATCCTGCAGCGGCCGGAACAGCACCACCAGGAAGCCCCCCAACAGCACCGGCATCAGGAAGGGAAGCAGGATTCTCGAGAAGAGAATCAGCGCCAGGGCGAAGAGCCCGGCGAAGATAAGATTGGACCACCGCTTCGTGTCGAGCCCAGTCACGCCCACCCCTCCACCCCCACGACCACCCCACGACATCCCGCCCAGGACGCGACAGAACGTAGGAACGTCGCTTCCCAGCGGGAAGCCTGGGCCCCAGCCCGAGGTAGACGATCCATGACTTCTGGACGCTTCCGCTTCCCCACCTTCGCCCTCACGTTGTCCGGAGTGCTGCTCCTCGCCTCCGGGTGTGGGGGCTCTTCCCAGGGCTGCATCGATTGCCCGCCCATGGAGGGCCGCTAC
This sequence comes from Archangium violaceum Cb vi76, assembly GCF_000733295.1. Classification (GTDB taxonomy): domain Bacteria; phylum Myxococcota; class Myxococcia; order Myxococcales; family Myxococcaceae; genus Archangium; species Archangium violaceum. The sequence continues at coordinate 10,173 of NZ_JPMI01000101.1, forward strand.
GGCCTGGCCCTGGACCCGGGGACGCTCCCCTCCGCCTGCGATGGCGTGCAGGTGGAGCTGCCCGTGGGTCCCATCGACGTCAGCCGGCAGGGCAGCGACGTCACCGCGACCCTGGATCGCATGACGCTGCGCGGCACGCTCTACGCGACGTACGACTTCAACCTGGTGGGCAACAACCTGGGGCAGGAGCTGGACGGAGGGACCCGGGGGCCCGACTCGGCGCTGCTCTCCGGGCGCTACATCCCCGCGATCGGGGACGGCGGCGTGCCCAGGTTGGTGGGGGACTGGCAGGGGAACTACTCGAGCACCATGGCCGGCAACACCCGGCGATGCTCGGTGACCCGCTCCTTCACGGCGACCCACCAGTAGGCAGGCGAGCGTGCTCGCGCGGAGCGGGTCCGAGGCAACCGAGCGAGATTACTTCTTCGCGCCCTCGGCCGCCTTGGCCGCCTTGCGCTTGAACTGACGCTTCCACTTCTGCTTGATCTTGTTCTGAACGCGGCGGTGCTTGCTCTTGCTGCGGGCCATGTAGGCGTCTCCTGAGAGAGGTAGGACAAACGAGGGGCGCCTAACTACCAGAAGATCCACCGGAAGAGGAGTCCTCGATATCGTCCGGTGCCGGGCGGGTGGGATACGGGATGCCTTCCGCGCCCCGGACCTCGGTGGGGAGCACCGCTCCGGCCGTCACCTCGCCCTCCTTGTCCACGTCCGCCGGCTTCTCCCGGCCCACGGGGGCGCTCGTCTGCTGGGGACGCTTCTTCACCGAGGCGAAGATGGGTCGGCAGGCCTGGACGAAGCGCCGCACCTCGTCCAGCGGCAGCGCCGGGACGTAGTTGTCGTTCACCCCCTTCATGGAGGTGGCCATGCACATGGAGTTGAGGATGGCCTCCTCGGTGGCCTCCATCACCGCCTCGTAGAGCGGGTCCAGGCGCTGATCCAGGAGGATCTTCAGCTTGTAGACCATCTTCTGGGTGCGCCGCGGGATGATGTTGGCGGTGGAGAAGCCGACGACGATCTCCCCCGAGCCGTGCGCCGCGTAGCTGCCCACCCGGCCGATGCCCAGCGACACGCGCTTGCACAGGCGGCTGATTTGATGGCTGAGCAGCGGGGCGTCCGTGGCCACCACGGCGATGATGGAGCCGTACGTCTGCCCGCGCCGGGGCGTGTCCTTGAACTTCTCGGCGAGCACCTCGCCCACGGGCAGGCCGCCCACGCGCAGGTTGTGCATCTTGCCGAAGTTGCTCATCACCAGGACGCCCAGGGTGTAGCCGCCGAGGGCCTCGGGGAGCTTGCGCGAGGAGGTGCCGATGCCCCCCTTGAAGTCGCACGTCACCATGCCGGTGCCGCCGCCCACGTTGCCCTCGGGGACGGGGCCCTCCGAGGCGTTGCGGATGGCCTCGAAGACATGCTCGGCCCGGACGTGCCGGCCGGAGATGTCGTTGAGGTAGCTGTCGTCGCACTCGCCGACGATGGGGATGATGACGTCGTGCTCGTCACCAATGCCCGGGTACTTCTCCACCATGTGGCGGGCCAGGGCGTCCGACGCGGCGCCCACGGACATGGTGTTGGTGAGGAGCATGGGCGTCTCCACCAGGCCCCACTCCATGAGCTGCGTCATGCCGGCCACCTCGCCGGCACCGTTGAGCACGAAGCCGCCCCCGTTCATCCGCTCCATGAAGATGTTGCCGCGGTTGGGGAGGATGGCGGTGACGCCCGTGCGCACGGGACCATGGCCCGGCCGCAGCCGCCCCTCGCCCCGGATGATGGTGCTGTGCCCGACGAGCACGCCCTCCACGTCGGTGATGGCGTTGTGCCGGCCCGTCTTGAACCGGCCTAGCGGGAGGCCCAGCTCCCGGGCTCGGACGCGCTTCTCGGTGGGCTCGCTCTCGGGTGATTTGGCCATGGGGCGCCAACCTAGCCGAGACGCTCTCCCGGTCAATTGCTCGTCGCGCGCATCAGCCCTCGTAGCAACAGACGCGTCTGCTCCAGGGCCAGCGCCTCGACCTGCGCGGAGGTGGTGACCCCCGAGAACTCCAGCTTCCGGTCCACCAGCAGCGAGCCCAGCCCGTGCACCAGCGACCAGCACGTCAGCGCGAGCGTCAGCGGCTCGCCCTCGTGGAACACGCCGGCCCGCTGGCCCTGGGTGATGGAGTCCACCAGCAACCCGAATGCATCCGTGTCCCCGCCGGGCGGTCCCAGCTTGGGCGGCTGGGTGAAGTGCGGCCCGAACATCACCCGGAAGTGCGCGGGGTGCTCCATGGCGAAGAGCACGTAGGCCACGCCGCACGCCACCAGACGGCCATCGGGCGACGTCTCCCGGGCCATGCGCTCCCTCATCCGGGCCGTCATGACGCGGAAGCCCTCCTCGGCCACGGCCACCAGCAGCGCTTCCTTGTCCTCGAAGTGACGGTAGGGCGCCGCGTGCGTCACCCCCGCCCGCCGGGCCACCTCCCGGAGCGACAGCGCCCCGAAGCCCTCCTCGGAAATGAGCGCCAACGACGCGTCCAGCAGCGCCCGGCGCAGATCTCCATGGTGGTAGTGGGGCTTCTCCGCCGTCTTCTTCCGGGTGCCACGGGTGGCCATGCCTCGAATGTAACCACCGTTCACTCCCGATGTGAACGGTGGAAACTTCTCACTCCGAGCTCCAGGTGGCGTCACGGATGAGGCCATGGTTCTCGCTGGGGGAGAGATCCCGGGCCAGGAAGCCGTCCCCTTCGTTCAAGGGCCAGTAGCCGACGAGGCCCTGCTCGTCGCCCGTGAAGGTCCGGTCCTTGTCGGCGCGGACCTCCTGCTGGCCGCGGGGCAGGTTCCAGATGCGCACGTCGCGGATGTCCCCCTGGAAGAAGCGCTCGCGCCCGCCGCCCCGGGCGCCAATGCCCCAGGTCCCATCCACGAAGATGGCGCCGAGCCGTTGGGGCGAGGACGCCGCCAGCTCTCCATCCCGGTAGAGGACCCAGCGGGTGCCGTCGTAGACCCCGGCCAGGTAGACCCACCGGCCCACGTCGGAAGGGGGAACATCGGCGCTCGTGGCGAAGTCCTCCCCGTTGAAGGAACCGACCTGGTACTTCCCGTTGTTGATGCGCAGGTAGACCTCGGCGCGAGGCGAGTTGACGTGCCCGTGGACCACGATGTTGCGGATGCCATTGAGGGACCGCGGACGGATCCACGCCTCGAGGGTGATGGGGCCGGAGAAGACGAGCTCCCGCGGGTTGCCCAGCTCGACGTAGGACTGCTTGCCATCGAGGCTCAGGAACGCCTTCTTCTCCGGGGCCTGCCCTGCCTCTCCCGCGCCGCCGACCCCCTTGTCCTCGTCACCACCGCCCCGCAGCGCGAGGAAGGTGCCCAGGGCGATGACGAGGATGCCGGCGGCTAGCGCGAGCCACGCGATGGGGAGCTTCTTCTTCGGCGCGGGAGCCTGGGGAAGCGGAACCTGGAAGCTCGCGGAGGGCCCGACGGTAAACTCCTCGTCGGGATTGGCCACGTTCACCATGGAGAGATGGAACGCGTGCTGCCCCTGGGGCGTGCCAGGAGGAACGTTCACCCTCACGGTGTACTGGTGGGTGCCATCGGGGGGGAAATCGCGTTCGGCCTCCCCGTCGAGCGCCAACCAGTCCCGCGAAGCCGTGCCCTCGGGCTCGACGACGGCACGGCCCCGCACCGGACGCCCCAGCGCGTTGGAGACCGTGAAGGTGAGCTCTCCCCGGCCCATGCCATCCAACCGGATCGAGGAAGTGGACGTGGTAATGGCGAATCCGCGAACCATGCGCGCCTCCCTTGAAGACATTCGCGCGTCTTGCACTTCAAGGGTGGAGACGCGCGGGGAAGGACGTGATGCCCTGGAGGGCCGGGTGCCGCTCGCTCTACGTTCGGGGAAGCGGGCCCTCGCCACGCACCAGGGTGGCGAGTCCTTCGCGGTACGCAGGAGGATGGCGGTGCACGGGGACATCACTGGAAAGCGAGGCCGGGCTCCTCGTACGCTCCCGGCATGACGAATTCCGCCGCCGTGAAGTCCGCGGGAGAGCACCCGTTGCTCGCCACCATCCGCCAACTCACGCCCAAGGTCGCCGCCCGCTCCGAGGAGATCGAAACAGCCCGCCGGCTGCCAGCCGATCTCGCCCGGGAGCTGGCCCAGGCCGGGCTCTTCCGCATGGTGGTGCCCGAGGCCTACGGTGGCCTCGAGCTGCACCCCGCCGTCGTCGTCGAGGCCGTCGAGACACTCTCGCGGGCGGACGGCTCGACGGGCTGGTGCGTCATGATCGGCGCGCTCACCGCCATGTGCTCGGCGTGGCTGCCCGAGCCGCAGGCCCGCGCCATCTATGCGCCGGACATCATCACTGGCGGAGTGGCCGCGCCCATGGGCCGCGCCGAGCTCGTCGAGGGCGGCTACCGGGTCACCGGGCGTTGGGCGTGGGCCAGCGGAAGCCAGAACTGTCACTGGCTGGTGGGAGGCGCGGTGGTGACGAAGGACGGTGCCCCCCAGATGCGTGGGCCGGCGCCCGAGGTGCGCCTGTTCCTCTTCCCCAGCTCGGACGTGACGCTGCACGACACCTGGCACGCCACGGGCCTGTGCGGCACGGGCAGCGGCGACATGGAGGTGCGGGACGTCTTCGTTCCCGCCGATCGGAGCACGTCGCTCATCGCCGAGCGCCCGCGCGTCGCCCGGCCCCTCTACGCGTTCCCCGCCTTCGGATTGCTCGCGGTGGGCATCCCGGCCGTCGCGCTCGGCATCGCCCGCCGGGCCATCGACGAGCTGACGGCCCTGGCACACCAGAAGAAGCTCATGACACACGGTGGCCAGTTGCTGGCGAAGAGGGCCGCGGTGCAGGAGGCGGTGGCCGAGGCCGAGGCCACCCTGCGTGCCGCGCGCGCCTTCCTGCTCGAGACGGTGAACACCACCTTCGAGGCCGCCACGCGCGGTGAGGTGACGGTGAAGCACCGGGCGGAGCTGAGGCTGTCCTATACGCACGCCATGCGGAGCGCCGCGCGCGTGGTGGACCGGATGTACGAGGCGGCGGGAGGCACGGCCGTCTACCGCGCCAGCCCGTTGCAGCGCTGCCTGCGCGACATCCACGTGGCCACGCAGCACGCCATGGTGGCCCCGTCCACGCTGGAGCTCATCGGCAGCGTCCTGCTCGGGGTGGAAGCCAACACCGTCATGCTCTGAGTGGGCCATGTTAGCGTCGGCCCATGCCGACCGGTGATCTCGAGACCAGGGCCGAGCGCCTCCGTGAGGTGCTGGAGACGCCCCGAAGAGCCTTCATCCCGCTGCCGGACACGCAGGTCATCGAGCGTCCGGGCTGGATGCAGCTCATCACGCCCTCGCTGCGCCAGGGAGGGCTCAACGAGGTGGCGTACTCGGCCCTGGACGAGAAGGAGGCGGATGCCGTCATCGACGAAACGCTGGAGCAATACCGCCGGCTGGGGCTGCGCTTCCGTTGGACGGTGGGGCCCGATTGCCGGCCCGCGGATCTGGCCGAGCGGCTCGAACGCCGGGGCCTGCGCCGGAACGAGACGCTGGGGATGATCCGTGGGACCTCGGTACCGGCCAGTGCCGAGGGGGACATCACCGTGGAGCGGGTGGACGAGCACACGGTGGAGGAGTACTCGCGGACCATGGCCGAGGGCTGGGAGATGGACCCGGGGCCGATCACCGCGTTCAACCGGATGGTCCTCACCCACCCCGGCCAGAGCCACGAGCTCTTCCTGGCACGGTATCGGGGGATGCCCGCGGGCACGTCGGGGCTCGTCACCTTCGAGCGCTCCGTGTACCTGCTCGGGGGAGTCGTGCTCCCAGCCTTCCGAGGGCGAGGACTGTACCGGGCCCTCGTCACCGCGCGGCTGGGCTACGCCGCCGGACGGGGCATTCCCTTCGCCACCGTCCACTCCCGCGCGAGCACTTCCGGGCCCCTGCTGGAACGCTTCGGCTTCGAGACGCTCTGCCGGTTTCCCATCTTCACCAACGACTGAGGCGCCCTCCCCCTTCGAAGTGGGAGTTGGGGCTGAAGGTAGAGCATGCGCACTGACCTCCTGGCGCCCAGGTGGGCGCTCCTGCTGCTGGGAGCCGCCCTTCACACCACGGGCTGCGTCTCGCTGACACCGCCACCCGGCACGAGCGGCACACAGGGCCCGCGTGCCCTCCTGGGCGCCCCACCAATGCCCTCCTTGCTCTCCTCGCGTGGGGCGGGTGGGCCGCGACGGTTGCACCCGCACTCCACCGCCTGGAACGTGGGCTCGGACACCAGGGTGGGCGTGGGCGAGGCGGCCAGCGGGGGAATGCCTCCCCAGGGCCCCGTCACTTGCGGTGGGCAGGCCGTTCCCCCGGGTTGGCCCGACTTCTCCTCCGGCGATGAGAACGAGTTGCTGGCGCCCTTGCTCACCTGCGCCTCGCCCTCCGAATTCGTCGCACTCCAGCAGCGCGTGGACATGCGCCGGTTGGTGGAGGCGCTGGACGACTGGAACGCGGTGCGGCTGGGCGCCCTGGGACCCGTGCGCGAAGACGCCGCTCTCCTGCTGCAGCGCAAGCGCGCCGCTTTCCTCGTGAGCGCCACCGAGCGCTACGGCCCCTTCCACGCCAAAGTGTTCGCCCTCTTCGTGCTGCACTCGGCCCACGACGACGAAGTGGACGCGGTGCTGCGACTGCTGGCACAGGACAAGCTGTTGGGGCAGACACTGGCGCTCATGCCCACCGTGCGCGAGGAGTTGGAGGCACGGGGACTGCCCCTCTCCCGCTACCCGGAGCGGGCCGAGCAGTCCGGCGATGTGCTGCGGGGCCTGGGCCGCGCCGCCCGCGACGCGCTCACCACCAGCCCGATGGAGGACTCCGGGCAGGTGGCCACGGCCGCGGACGAGGCCGCACGCGCTCCCCACGGGGCCGTTGCCACGGAACGCCTCGGCGGACTGACCGCGCTGGTGGACGAGGCAGCGGGCCTCACTCGGGAGGTGGTGGAGACCCGGCTGGCGCTGGCGGAGTTGGAGGCCCCGGGCTCGCGTCTACCCCGGAACGTGGCGGTACTGGAGAAGCAACGCCCCTCGTCCGATGCTCCGCCACCCGGAGCCGAGGGCAACCCACGTTGGGGGGAGTACGTTGCCTACTACGAGAAACGCCTGGGTGAGCTCAAACAGGGCAAGGCCACACTGGGACCTCTGCACTGGGCGCCCTACGAGCAATTGCGAGGATGGTTCACCCGGGGGCTGGCCTTCGAGAGCCTCATGGTGGCTTTACTGGAAGCCGATGCCGCCCTGCCCCGGGCCCAGCGCCGCTTCCTCGGGGCGTTCATCCAACCTCGCGTCCTGAGGTCCGTGGGTGTGCAGAAGCCGGAGACCGGCCTGCGCTACGCGGATGTGCTCGTCATCGAGGAGAGTGGGCCCTCCAACGGGCCGCCTCGCGTCGAGACGTTCAGCTTCAAGAGCCGCAACCTCTCGGGGCTGCGTGAAGATGCGCTGGAAGCACAGATGACTACGGATGCGAGGGAAGCTCTCGGGAAGTATGGCGGGACGCTGGACATCCGCCGAGTCTCCCTCCAACCTCTTCTGCGCGAGGGCAGCGAAGTCCGCGTCCAACGGGTCCACCTCGTCTACGAGTCGGGTCCCCTCAAGCCCGCGAGTGCAGAGCAGTTGAAGCGTGCCATGGACAAGACAGTGCTCAAGGTCAGGGGAGTAGAGGTTTCCTTCCAATGAAGGTGTTGGAATTCTACGATTCGAAGGACGAGGACCACCTCCGGCTTTCTTTGGAAGGTGCCTTTGACGCCCAAGTGGCACTCGAGAACGAATTAGAGCCCTTCTTCCTCGCGCTCGAGGAGTACGCCGACGGTTGGATGCCGGACGTCGTCAATGGCAAGCGGCAACGGAAATACACCCGTGCCGCCATCTGGAAGGCGCTGGAAGAACGGCGTGATGGGGACAGCACGGCTATCGGTCTCTACCGGACGAAGTGGCCAGCGATCGACAGCCAACTCTGGCTCTGGCTCCCTCCGCAATCTCCCGAGTTGGACATCATCATCAAGGTGAAACCGCTCTCCTTCTTCACGGAGGCGGAGCGCTGCCGTAAGTTCGTCGAGATGGTGCGCGCCTGGGCTTCACGCTACCCGGTCCCCTACGCAAAGGCTCACAGCAGCGACGATGCCGAGTTGGCGGGCTTCCCAGACTTTGGCCGTGACGACGAGACTCGACGCAGAGACGGTTTCGACAAGATCTACGAGGTGTGCTGGCTCAACGTCTTCGGTCCGAAGCTGGTGGAGCGCGTCGGCCGAGAGCGCATGCTGTCCACACCAGCCTGGCGGGTGGAGGAGTTGCCCAACGGCTGCGTCCTCCTGGTGACGTGGCCCACCGCCGCGGACTTCGCCAGCGACGAGGCGCGTCTGGCCCAGGCCCGCGCCCACGCCCACCTCCGGCCGGACCTGGATTTCTCCACCGTGTTGCGCACCCTGCGCGAACGCAGCGCCATGCTCGCCCCCGTGGAGCCCCGCTTCCACCCGGACATGGCACCGCTCCTCTCACGCGTGGCGGACTGGACCGCCAGTCACGAGCGCCAGCGCAAGATCGCCGAATTCAACGCGTGGCAGCCGCCCGAGCCCGAGGAGTGGCGCCCCGCCGACTCCGCCCTGCCTCCGGACGTGGACGACATCGAGCGCGCCCTGGAGCACTACAGCCTCCTCGCCGAGCACCTCGTGGCCCTGCTGCACACCCAGGTGCCCTCCGTCTTCGACGCCTCGCCCGAGTCCCTCACCGACGCTGACTTCTACTTCTGGCGCGAGGAGTTCCCCACCCGCCGCCTGCGCGAAGCCATCGACCAGCGCGCGGTGCCCGCCATTGGCGCCTATCTGGGCGAAGTGCTGGTGCGCCACCTCGGCGGCCGGTGGATCCCGCGCAAGAACCTCGAGGAAGCCCAGGTGCTCGTGGGCAACCGCGTCTGGCTGCCCTTCCTCCGCGCACGCCACTACATGGGCTCACGCCAGTCCCTGCTGGACTACTCCCTCACCCGGCTCTACCGCGTGGCCGAGCGGCACCGCTCCTGAACGAAGGGCCCGGCCCCCGAGGTCTCCCCCGGGATGCCGAGCCCCTGGCTCCAGACATCAGCGCTGTCTCAGTGGGCCTTCATGTCCATGCGGACCGGCCCCTCGCCACCGGACGAGGACGACCCGGAGCCCGAGCCCGTCACGGAGACAGAGCCGGGCTTCTCATCGGCCATGGCGGCCTTCTCGTGGGCGGCCTTCTCCATGGCCAGCTTCATCAAGGCGCTCTCGTCGGCGGCGCGGCGGGCCTCCCGCTCCTTGTAGCGGCGGATGGCCGGGGCCATGATCTCGCCGATGAGGCCCCGGTAGTCCATGCCGGCGCCCTGCGCGATGAGCACCAGGTCGCTCCACCCCGGAGTCAGACCCGGCAGCGGGTTGCACTCGATGAAGTAGATGCGGCCCTTGTCGTCCATGCGGAAGTCGATGCGCGCCACGTCGCGGCACCCCAGCGCCATGAACGAGCCACGCGCCGCCGCCCTCAGCTTCTCCAGCAGCGCGGGCTCCAGCTTCGCCGGCGCGTCGTAGCGGATGCGATCCGTCCAATCCAGCTTGTGCTCGAAGCTGTAGATGGGCGTCTTGTCCCCCTTGTCCAGGAAGACGATCTCCATGGGGGGCAGCACGCGCGGCCGGCGCTCGCCCAACAGGCCCACCGTGAACTCACGCCCGCCGATGTACTCCTCGATGAGCGCCGGCTGCTGGTACTTGGTGACGATCTCCTTCACCACCTCGCGCAGCTCCACCTCGTTGTGGCAGACGCTCTTGCTCACCACGCCCTTGGAGGAGCCCTCGGCCACCGGCTTCACCATCAGCGGGAAGCTGGTGAACTCCTTGTTGAGCCGCTCCTTGCCCGTGTGCATCAGCTGGAAGTTGGGCGTGTGGATGCCCGCCTGGCGGACGATCTTCTTCGCCAGCGCCTTGTCCAGCGCGATGGAGAGCGTGGCCGGATCCGAGCCCGTGTACGGGATGTCCAGCAGCTCCAGCATGGCCGGCACCTGGCTCTCGCGGTTGCGGCCCTTGAAGCCCTCGGCGATGTTGAAGACGATGTCCAGCGGCGTGCTGGCCAGCACGCTGGGCAGCTCCGCGGTGGCCTCCAGGTCCACCACCTCGTGACCCCACGAGGCGATGGCCTCGCGGATGGCCTGCAGCGTGGTGGGCGAGTCGTACTCGGCCTCGCTGTCCTCCACCGCCTGGCCGTCCAACGCCGGCTTCACGCGCTTGACGTTGTAGGTGAAGCCCACGCGCAGCGGGCCCGTCTTGCGTGCCGGCTTGCCCTGGCGCTTGCCGTCCTTGATCTTGTAGCGCCGCGCCGCGCTCTGGATGATGGCGTTGACCACCCCGTCCAGGTGCACGCCCTCCAGGGCCGCCGCGGCGTAGATGCCCGCGCCCGGCTCCAGGCTGGGCAGCGCGTTGATCTCCAGGAAGTACGGCACGCCCGCGTCGCTGAGCCGGAAGTCGATCCGTCCCAGGTCCCGGCAGTCGAGCGCCTGGAAGATCTTCGTCGACATGGTGCGCATCTCCTCGGCCACCTTCGGAGGGATCTTGGCCGGGGCGCGCACCTTGACGGCGTTCTCCTTCTTCGTCTTCAGCTCGTAGTCGTAGATGGCGTACTTGCGGCCGGCGATGGCGGCCGGATCGATGTCGTACTCCGTCGGGCTGAGCACGCCGTCATGGTCGTTCTGCACCGCCGCCAGGTACGGGACGGTGATGTCCGTGCCACTGATGAACTCCTCGACGAGCACCCCGGCCGGGTAGCGTGCCAGGGCCTGGGACACCTTCTCGCGGGCCTGCTCCAACGTCTCGGCCACCGAGTCCTGGGTGATGCCCTTGGAGGAGCCCTCGAAGTTGGGCTTGATGATGACGGGGAAGCGCAGGTCCTCGGCCTTGAGCTCGTTGAGCTTCTCGACGAACTGCCAGCCCGGGGTGCGGATGCCGTGCTTGGAGAGCACCAGCTTGGTGAGCTGCTTGTCCAGCGTCACCGCCAGCGCGTACGCGTCCGAGCCGGTGTACGCGAAGCCCAGCTCCTCGAAGAGCGCCGGGTAGAAGGCCTCGCGGAAGCGGCCGCGGCGGCCCTCGGCGATGTTGAAGATGAGGTCCGGGCTGTAGGCCTCGAGCCGCGCGACGGTGCGGGAAGCCGGGCCGCTCACCTCGAAACGCTCGAGCCGGTGGCCGAGCCGCTCGATGGCCGAGGCCAGCGTGTTCACCGTCTCTTGAGTGTCGAACTCCGCCTCGTCTTCCGAGTCGGACAACCGGAGGTTGTACGTCAGCGCGATGCGCAAGGCTTTCCCCTTCTGGACTTCTTGAAATGGCGGATCCGGCGAAGCCGGGCCGCGGACAAGAATCTGCCTGGGACGCGAGCGGGCGTCACGGGTGTGCGTGCTGCAACCGTTGCTCCGGCGACGACCTTCCCGTCCACCACCTGCGTCTGGGCCCACGTGTCCCCCAGCCGCCAGCCGAGCGGATCCCTCACCACGCGCAAGGCCTCCACGCCGCCAATCACCACGAGGCCCGCGAGGCCCGCCACCAGCCCGAGGGGCGGAGGCATCATCCCCAGCAGGACGATGAGGGCCAGGGGCGCGTTGCGCAGGGTGCTGTCGCGGTGGCGGGCGGCGGACTGCGTGGGCAGGTGCATCACCTTCACGCCGAAGATGCGCTTGCCCACGCTCTGGCCCTGGAGCATGCCGTCGGCCAGCAGCAGGAAGAGCAGCGCCACCACCTCGCCGGCGGCGCCGCACACCACGCAGAGGCCCCAGGCCACCGCCACGTCCACGATGCGCGCGCCCAGCCGCATCCACAGCGAGGCCTTGGGATAGGGCGAAACGGGCTGCTCATCCCCACCGTGGACCACTCGCAGGCCGGGCCGGCGGGGGTGGGAGAAGACCTGATGGGAGGGGTTCACTCTTCGGGCTCCAGGATGAGGCCCCGCTCGGGGCGCTCGGGCTCGTCCAGGCCCGCGAGCTGCGCGAGCCGCTCATGGGCGCTCACCATGCCCGGAGGCCGCTGGTACGAATACGAAGAGGACGAGGCGGCGGCGTTGCCGGTGAAGTCCGGCGAGGCCACCAGTTGGGCCGTGGGCGAGCCCGTCTCGGACATCTGCCGCAGCCGGCCGCGCGCGCCCTCCACGTCCTGGGTGGCGGGCTCTCCCTCGCGGGTGAAGAAGACGAAGGCCATGGCGGGACGCTTGGAGGACTCGCGCATGGCGAACTGCACCCCGTCCAGGGTCCAACCCCGGAGGCTCCACTCATTCACGGTGCGCTCGAGCGTCCCCTCGTCCACGGTGGACAGCTCGACGACCTTGTATTGGAGAGGACCCGCGGGCCGTACGGCGGCTGCGGGGAGGGCTGTGCGGGCGGCACCCGGGCGCTTGCCAGCGCGTGGGGTGCGCCGGACCGCCGGGGGTGCCGCCTTGCGAGTTGGGGGCCGTTTCTTCTTTCGGGTGGCCATGTGCCGATTCTGTAGAGATGCCGTGCCCGACCGTCAACCGAGCAGCTTCGCGGCTTCCAGCGCGTGATAGGTAATGATGAGATCCGAACCGGCGCGCTTGATGGAGGTGAGAATCTCCAACATCAGCCGATCTCCGTCGATCCACCCGTTCTGGGCGGCGGCCTTCACCATGGAGTACTCGGCGGACACGTTGTAGGCCACCACCGGCACGTCCACGCGCTCGCGCACCCGGTGGATGACGTCCAGGTAGGACAGCGCGGGTTTGACCATGATCATGTCCGCGCCCTCCTCGAGGTCGAGGTCCGTCTCCTTGAGGGCCTCGCGCACGTTGCCCGGGTCCATCTGGTGGGTGCGGCGATCGCCGAACTGGGGCGTGCTCTGGGCGGCCTCGCGGAAGGGTCCGTAGAAGGCCGAGGCGTACTTGACGGCGTAGGAGAGGATGGGGACCTCGGTGAGCTTCACCTCGTCCAGCGCCGAGCGGATGGAGGCCACGCGTCCGTCCAGCATGTCCGAGGGGGCGATGATGTCCGCGCCGGCCTGGGCGCACGTCACCGCCATCCGCGAGAGCAGCGGCAGCGTGGCGTCGTTGGCGACATGGCCGCCCTCGATGATGCCGCAGTGGCCATGGTCGGTGTACTCGCACAGGCACACGTCGGCGATGACGAGCATGTCCGGGAGGGCGTTCTTGATCTCCCGGATGGCGCGCTGGACGATGCCCTCGCGCGCGTAGGCCTGGGAGCCCTGGGCGTCCTTGTGATGGGGGATGCCGAAGAGGAGCACCGCGGGCACGCCGAGCGCATGGGCCTGCTTCGCCTCGGCGACGGCATGCTCCACCGAGAGGTTGGAGATGCCGGGCATGGAACCGATGGGGCGGCGGATGTCGCGGCCCTCGACGACGAAGAGCGGATAGATGAAGTCCGAGGGCGCGAGCGTGGTCTCGCGCACCATCTCACGGAGGACCGCGCTGCGGCGCAGGCGGCGGGGTCGGTGGATCGGATATGCCATGTGCCGACGGTATAAACCGTTGGCGGCCACCGGAAAGGAAATCTCCTGATGGGGCTGCTCAGACAGCAGCCAGGCGCCAGCTCTCGTCGAGCCAGCTGCGCTGCCTGGACATGCGAGCGGCCATGCGTTCGGCGAGCTCCGCCTCGTGGACGGCGCGGGCATAGCGGGTGCGGGCCGCCTCGGTGTTCTCACACAGACCGCGCTCCGCCTCCGCCAGCTCCCGGCGCGCCGCGTACAGCTCCTGCTCCATCAGCTTGATCGTGGACATGGGGTGTTGCCTCCTGTGCACGAGGGCTTGTGCATACCGCGGGCCATGCAGGTGCGCCCCGCAAGGGCGCGAAACCACGAAGGTCGGAAAAATTGGGAGCTCCAAGCACCCGGAAAAAAGGTGCGAACCGCATTTCCCGGGTGCGCAGAAGCGCTCGCGAGCGGCCGGAACACGGGCTCGGGTGCTGGCTTGTGTGGCGTGCAGGGCAATCGCGCGCCGGGCTCCGTCGTAGAGTGCGCATCGTGCCAGCCATCGAAGTCATTGGACTCCGTAAGACCTACCGGAGGGCGTTCCGCTCCGGACACGAGGCGCTGCGGGGTGTGGACCTCTCCGTACCGGAGGGGAGCGCGTTCGGGCTGATCGGCCCCAACGGCGCGGGGAAGACGACGTTCATCAAGAGCATCCTGGGAATCGTGCAGCCCACGGAGGGGACGGTGCGGGTGCTCGGCGGATCTCCCGAGGATCCGCGGATCCGCGCCCGGATCGGCTACCTGCCCGAGCGGCTGCACCTGCCGGGCTCGTGGCTGGCGCCGGTCTTCCTGGGGACGGTGGCGGGCCTCAAGGGACTGAAGCCGGACAAGGCGGCGAACCTGCGCCTGCTGGAGCGGGTGGGACTGGCGGACGCGCTGGGCCGGCGCATCGGCGGGTATTCGAAGGGCATGCGGCAGAGGCTGGGGCTGGCGGCGGCGATGCTGGGCAGCCCGGATCTGCTGATCCTCGACGAGCCCACGGACGGAATCGATCCGATGGGCCGGGTGGAAGTGCGGCGGATCCTCCAGGAGGAGGTGCAGCGCGGCACGACGCTCTTCCTCAACTCGCACCTGCTGGCGGAGACCGAGCGGCTGTGTGACCGGGTGGCGATCCTGGGGAACGGCAAGGTGCTGCGCGAGGGTCGGCTGGAGGATCTGGCGCGGAGCGGGGCGCGGTGGGTGGTGCGCTTCGCCCCGGGAGTGGACGCGGGCGCGCTGGGCGCGGCGGGCTTCACGGCGGCGGGCACCGAGGGCCAGTACCACGTGGAGGCGGCGGACGTGGCGGGGCTGAACGCGGCGCTGGACAAGGCAAGGGCGACGGGAGCGCTGCTGATGGAGCTCAAGCGGGACGGGCAGGACCTGGAGAGCGTGCTGGCCTCGGCCATGGGGGTGGCGGCATGAACGGCGTGCTGGGAATCGCGGGGTACGTGTTGCGTGAGGCCGCCTCACGCAAGTTCATCCTGGCCTTCCTGCTGGGCGTCACGGGCGTGCTGGTGACGCTGTCGTTGAGCCTGAAGATCGAGGTGGTGGACGGCGCACTGGCGGCCTCGCGGTTGTTCGGCGAGGTGATGGACATCAACATCCGCGCGGTGGATGTGGCGCTCAAGCCGGTGTTCATGGCGGCGGCGGGCATCGTCTTCTACGGGGGCATCCTGTTCGGCATCGTCTCGTGCTCGGACTTCGCGACGAGCCTGCTGTCGCCGGGCCGTATCGAGCACCTGCTCGCCCTGCCCTTGCGCCGCTGGCACATCCTGGCGGGCACGTTCCTCGGGGTGATGTCGCTG
This sequence comes from Archangium violaceum Cb vi76, assembly GCF_000733295.1. GTDB lineage: Bacteria > Myxococcota > Myxococcia > Myxococcales > Myxococcaceae > Archangium > Archangium violaceum. The sequence continues at coordinate 25,432 of NZ_JPMI01000101.1, forward strand.
GCGCTGCTCGGTTCGCTGTACGGCTCGGTGGGGCTGGTGCTCATCTTCGGGGTGAAGACGGGGTACTGGACGATGGGGCCGGTGATCTCCGCGATGCTGGCGTGCGTGAGCTTCGCGGCGGTGTACTCGGTGATGCTGACGACGGCGACGATCATCCGCAGCGCGGCCCTGTGCGCGGCGCTGGGAGGCATCACGCTGGTGGCGGGAATCATCGCGGGCTTCCGGACGAAGATCGCGCCCTTCATCGAGGAGGGGGTGAGCCGGGAGCTCTTCAAGGGTGTGACGCTGGTGCTGCCGAGGCTGTCCTCGCTGGCGAAGGCGGGAATGGATCTGGCGGCCTCGACGCCGCTGGGCGTGCAGTCGCTGACGATGCTGTTGGCGGGAGTGTTCGTGTTCGGGCTGGGCGTGCTGGCCCTGGGCTTCTGGTGGTTCGAGGGGAGGGATTACTGATGCGGCAGCGGCGTCGTGGACTGTGGCTGGTGTTCGCGGTGGTGCTGTTCGGCCTGGCCGCGTGGCTGATGCTGTCGGGACAGGGCGAGGAGGAGGCCCCTCCCCCGCCGAAGGTGGCGTTCCCGAACCGGATGAGGCCGGCGGAGCGCGAGCGCATGGAGAAGCGGCGCACGTACGTGGCGCCGGTGGTGGACGCGGGGACGGTGGCGCAGCAGCAGCCGATCCGGCCGAGCGATCCGATCCTGGCGGCACTGCCCCGGGGCAAGGGGAAGACGGCGGTGGTCATCGAGGCCAACGCCATCCGTCACTCGCCCATCGGGGAGATGCTGCTGGAGTGCCTGATGAACCGGGAGGGCGCGGAGCTGGAGCGGTTCAAGAAGGAGACGGGCGTGGACCCGTTCCAGGACCTGGACCGGATGGTGCTCACGGATGACGGGGTCATCCTCTCGGGCAACTTCGGGGACGATCGCCTCAAGAACCTGCTCACCAGCCGGGGCTCGACGAACTACGACTACGGGGACAGCGCGAGGCTCTTCGAGCCCCCGGTGCCCCAACAGCGGCCGGATGGAAGCACGCGGCGTGGCGGGCCGCAGGTGGGCCTGTGGAACAACCAGATGCTGGTGTTCGGCCGGTCGGCGGACGGGGTGAAGGAGGTCATCGACCGGGTGGAGGGCCGCGGGCCGGACGAGCCGCCCGTCATCTCCGAGAGCAGCACGTACGGGGAGATGTACGGAGTGCTGTCCTCGGAGCAGCTCAAGAAGCTGTTCCCGAAGGAGCAGCAGGAGTTGGCGGCGCGGCTGGCCGAGGTGGCGGAGAACGTGGAGCTGCACGTGGACGCGAGCTCGGACTTCGCGATGACGGCGCAGGTGAAGGGGCCGGACGCGGCCAAGGTGACGGACCTGGGCAAGTCGCTCGGGGGCGCGCTGTCGCTGGCGCGGATGCAGGCGCAGGCCGAGGGCAAGACGGAGATGGCGCAGCTCCTGGACTTCGCGAAGGTGCGGCCGGACGGCGACGAGTTCAAGCTGGAGCTGGCGGTGCCACTCGAGGTCATCAAGCAGCAGCTCGCCTTCTGCCGGGAGCAGCAGAGCGCCCAGAACGAGAAGCCGCAGGAGGCCAGCCCCACGCCGTGAAACCCTTCTTAACACAAGCCCGGCATGCTAGACTCGTCATTGATATCCCAACCTTGCAAATGCAGCCCTGAAACCCACGGCACGAGATAAACCATGGACGATGACCTCTACGAATACACTCTACACCTCAATGACTACCATCCAGACGACAACGACACCGCAAGGATCTCAAAACTAATAGGGAAGCGCGAAGAACTTCGACTTCTAATCCACGATCTCGAAGAAGAATCCAAACATTCACAGCTTCCTGCGCTTTTAAACTTCGACATCAGCCTATTCTTGTTCATAGGGACACTGGCAATTACCATTGCATCTTACATTGTTCTCAAAATCCCCACTACCCACACAAACGCTTACACCACCAACCCCGAACTCCTGAATACAATATCAAACCTAGCTGCATTCGCAGCGGTCCCGCTCGCCTTTCTATCATACCTGAACTATCGCAAATACTCGGCCGATCGCAAAAGACGGAGGCTTTATGTTCGCACTCTTAACCAAGCGCAATTCGCAATGCGCAGAGCCGAAGAACTGATCTCCGAAATCGCGAGACCCTACTCTTCCGAAATTACCCCTGCCCCGATTCACTCTTCCGCGCTTGAAAGCAGTACCGAGATTGAAAACAACAACCTCCACAAACGCAAGGAAGCCTGACCGATGCCAAACCAGGACACCCTTGCAGTAGCATCTGCAAAATATGATTTGGATCCAGCGACCAGAAAAAAGGTGGATGCAGCTTCCCGCTCGCTCGACGATGCCAAACACGAACTCAGACGAATCAAGCAACTCACAAAGCAAGAAATCGACGATGTCGCCGAAAAGTACTCTCGCTCCCCATCGACATTTCTTGCGGGTGTTGTGGGCGGAGGAGTTGGCGCTTCGGTAGGCATCGTGGCAGGCACATTAGCCAGCAGCACGCTTTTTCTGGCTGGCCCAATCGGATTGGCTGTTGGAGCCGCTCTTGGGGTCCTAACATTCAGAGGACGTAACCATTGGCGTATAGAAAGAGCCACCCACAAAACAAAACTCGCCCTGGAACTCATACTCTCCCAAATCAACAGCCTACCTCAAAATGCTCCACGGGACATTCGAAACAGCCTCTATCAGCAATACAGAGAACTAATGAACGAATACTCAAAAGTAGCAATAAATTCCATCGACGACAACAAGAGCGACATCGAATTAAACCTTAAACCAACAAAGAATTCGTTAAAACTTAATGACAAACAAAATCACCAGAACATCACCAACCAGCCATTCCCCTAACGGGCAAAATCGAGTGACCTGAGCGCCGCGTGATTCATGAGTTCTATCTGAAACACCAAAGTTCCTCACTACTCCACCATCGCGCTGACCTCGCGCGAGAAGGCCTGCTCGTCATTGGCGTGGATGACGAGCGGGGGCAGCACGGTGAGCCCGGTGGGCGCGCCCTTCACGGCGTGCATCAACACCAGCTTCGCCGGGCGTCCCGCGCGCGAGTGCACCATGCGCGCGGTCCTCGGCTCCAGCTTCGCCGCGTGCAACACGGCCATCAGCTCGGACAGCCGCGAGGCCGGGTACACCACGCAGAAGCTCCCACGTCCCCTCAACAGATACGCCGCCGAGCGCGCCACGTCCTGCAGCTCGCAGGAGATCTCGTGCCGCGCCAGCGCCTTCTCCATGTCCGTGCTGATCCTCCCCTGCTCCCGCGCCCGGTACGGCGGGTTGCACAGCACGTAGGAGAAACCGGCCTTCTGGAACAGCCGGTCCACGCAGCGCAGGTCTCCCCGCACCAGCGACACCTCCCGCTCGCAACGGTTGAGGTGCACGTTGCGCTCGGCCAGGGAGAACAGGCGCGGTTGTAGCTCCAACCCGGTGATGCTCCCGCAGCCCAACCTCCGCGCGAGGATGAGCGGGATGATCCCGCATCCGGTGCCCAAGTCCATCAGCCGGCCCCGCACCGCTCCGGCCTCGTAGACGGCGAAGTGCGCGAGCAGCACCGGATCCAACGTGAAGCGGTAGCCCCGGCGGCGCTGGAGCACCCTCACCTCGCCCCCACAGACGGAATCGAGCGTCTCCCCATTCCCGGGTCGAAGCTCGAGCGGCATGCGCTGGGGCCAGTCCAACGCTTCTGTCAGCAGGGCACCCACCCGGAACCCTAGGCCTCCGGATCCAGGAACAGGAGCCCCGCTGGCGGCGCGGGCTCCACCCGCAGCGTCTTGGGCGGCAGACACTGCGCCGCCTCCATCACCGCGCGGACCTCCCACAACGGCGGTGGGTTGAGCGCGAAGCCCACCTGGAACGTCCCCGCGTGGACGCCTCGCACCAGCGAGTCCAGCCCCTGCACCGCGAACACCTGCGGGTGTCCTGGATCCTCGGGGTCCTTGATGCCCATCACCGTGCGCAGCACCAGCGCGTTGAGCAGCGCCAGGTCCAGGCTGCGCAGCGTCGGATTGCGCGGCGCGGCCTTCAGGTGCGCCAGGTCCAACCCCTGCCGGAAGCGCAGGATCTTCCCCCGCCCCCCGGGCAGCACCATCAACACCGCGTGGTGTCCGCGCACCAGCGTCGCCAGCCGCTCGTTCGCCAGGGACACGCCCCGGGGCGTCGTCAGGGGCTCGTCCAGGTCGTAGATGCGCGCGTACGCCGTCACGAGCGTGAGGAAGGTCTCCTCCTCGAAGGTCTCCAGGCCCTGGATGGCGCGATGCACCGGCTCGAAGTGCAGCCCGGGATCCGACAGCGGCACGACGGCCGCCAGACTCGGCCTGCGCTCATCCAGCTCGGCCAGGGGACGCAGGGGCGCTTCGTCGAGCACTGCCTGGATGCGCCGGGCCACGGGCGAGGGCTCGATGCGCCGCAGGGACACCGGGGAGTCCTCGAACGTGCCCTGCCACACGGTGCTGCTGAGCTCGGCAGCCTCGGCCAGCAGGGCCCGGAGTACCCCATGGTCGTCCGCGGCCAGCGTGACGGTGGGCTCCACCTGCGCCGAGCGGGGCCGGTAGGGCTCGTGCTCCAGCGGCTCGGCGGCGTCCGGCGCCAGGCCACACAGGAGGAAGCGGACCGGAGGCCCTCCGAGCCGGCCCGCGGAGCTGTACACCTCCGCCAGGTACAGGGCCGGGCGGGTGTCGCGAAGGACGGAGCCCGCCTGCCTCAACCGGCCCAGTTCCGCCGTGGGATCCACCCTGTCGAGCAGGGGGCGGATGAAGGCGGAACGGGGCGGAGCGTTGAAGGGACAACCATCGTCATCGGCCGCCAGGTGCGATTCGAGCGAGGGAAGCAGGGCTGAGAACGGGAGGACGCGGGCCATATAGGAAAAAATGGGGACCCGCTTCCCCGCCCGCCACGAAGCCCTCTCGGGCGCCCGGCAGGCGAGCTACCACCACACGCAGCGGTAGGGCTTGGCGCGCGTCGAACCGAGAACGAGCGGGCCCGGCCGCTCGGCGGCCTCCTCCCAGGTGCGTCACCGGAATATTGACTTCCGCGCTCCCGGCGGCGAGACCCGGGTTTCCCTCCCGCTCCGGCATCCCTAGACCGGGCGGGTACATCACGAACCCAGGAGCGCCACATGGGCACGATGAAGTTCGAGGTCCCCCACTCCCTCCCGAAGGACGAGGCCAGGAAGCGCGTCGAACAGCTCCTCAAGTACTGGACGGAGAAGTACGGCGTGAAGGCCGACTGGGCCGGTGACGGCGCGAAGGTGATCGGCAAGGTGATGGGCATCAACCTCGATGCCAACTTCACCATCACCGATGGCGCCATCCAGGGCGAGGGCACCGACCCCGGCATGCTGCTGCGCGGCCAGGCCAAGTCCTACCTGCAGAAGAAGTTCACGGCCGCGCTCGATCCGACCAAGAGCGGCGTCGACGACGACAAGGGCCTGGCGTAGCCGGCTACAGCGGTCCCTCCTCCAGCGCGGCGAGCGCGTAACGCGCCGCGCGGGAGATGGACTCGGCCGAGTCCGGCAGCTCCGGGTAGTGGCCGGCCAGCTGGCGCTGGGGGAAGCGCAGTTGCGAGATGGCGTTGCGGTAGTGGCGCCGCGCCGCCTCGTGGTCCTTCAGCCGCTCGTGCACCTGCGCCATCAGGTAGTGGCCGATGGCCAGCGAGGGCTCCAGGAAGAGCGCCTTGCCCAGCTCCGCGCGGGCCTCGGCGAGCTCTCCGGCCTGCAGCTCCGCCAGTCCGCCGAACACCCGTGCCTCCACGCACAGCGGCTCGCGGTTGATGGCCTGCGCGAAGGCATCCCGCGCGTCCACCACACGCCCGCTCAGCGAGTAGATGTTGCCCAGGGTGAGCAGCGCGTCCAGGTGGCCCGGCTCATCCGCCAGGAGTTGCTCCACGGTGGCCACCGCGGACACGAAGTCACCGCGCTCGATCATCCGCACGGCCGCGTTCAGCCGCTCGCCCGGAGCCAGCATCAGCGACCACGCGGGCATCTCGCCTCCGCGCGAGCGGCCCGCGTCGGCTCCCACGGCGGAGGCCTCGAGCGACTTCCGGGGCGGCTCGGCCGCGGTGGCCGCGGGGTTCGCCGCCTGGGATGCCTCGGAAGCCCTGGCGGGCATCTCCACCGTCTTGCGCGGTGCCGGGCCGCCCGGGGACACCGAAGGCACCTTGGAGGACGTGTCGAGCGTCGTCTTGAGGGCGCGGGTGGACGGGAGCAGCGCGGAGGTGGAGTGCCCCTTCGTGTTCCCGAGGCCGATGGACGTGCGCGGCGCCAGCGGCTTCACGGGCCGCCGGTAGACGAAGGCGCCTTCCATCTCCACCATCTCGAAACGGTCGTAGACCTTGAAGAGGCTCTCCGAGTAGCCCAGCAGCAGCAGGGCCCCGGGCCGCAGCGCCGCGAGGAAACGATCCATCAGCGCGCGGATGGTGGGCAGGTCGAAGTAGATGATGACGTTGCGGCAGAGGATGAGATCCAACGACTCCGGCTTGACCTTCTCGAAGACGGGGACGGCGAGGTTCTGCCCGTCGAAGCGCACGTAGTCCTTGAGCGAGGAGACGATCTCGTACCCGTCCTCCACCGGCCGGAAGAAGCGCGTGCGGCGATCACCGTGCATGCCGGCCACGCGGCGGGCCGAGAAGCGTCCCTGCTTCGCGGCCTCCACCGCGGCGAGGTTCAGGTCCGTGGCCCACAGGTCCACCTCGATGGGGAGTGCGCCCTGCTCGGCCAGCACCATGGCCAGGCTGTAGGGCTCCTCGCCGGTGGCGCAGCCCGCGGACCAGATGGAGATCCGGCGGTTCTCCCGCCGCGCCTTCCACAGGGCATCCGGGAGGATGCGGCTCTCCAGCGCCCGGAACTGCTTGGGGTCGCGGAAGAACTCGGTGTGTCCCACCGTGACGAGCGGCAGCAGCGCCCGCAGCTCGTCCTCGGCGGAGCGCAGCAGCTTCACGTACTCCTCGGCGTTGACGATGCCCACCACGGGCATGCGCGTGGACAACGCCAACCGGAGGCTGTGGTAGCCGTCCGGAGTGATCTTCAGCCCCGCCCGCTCCAGCAGGAGGGACGAGAGTTGCTGCAGGGCCTTGGAGGTCACCGTCAGCATGACTGTACCCACTGCACGAGGGTTGGTCCGATCTGCTCGAGAGGCAATACTTCCTCGGCGGCCCCGAGGCGCACGGCCTCCTTGGGCATGCCGTACACGGCACAGCTCGCCTTGTCCTGAGCGATGGTCCGCCCACCGCGCTCTCGGATCTCCTTGAGCCCACGGGCGCCATCGCGGCCCATGCCGGTGAGGATGACGCCCAGCACGCGCGTCCCGAAGGACTCCGCCGCGGACGTCAGCAGCACGTCACACGAGGGCCGGAAACCCCGCACCGGAGGACTGGGATCCAACACCAGCCGCCCCTTGGGACGCACCACCAGGTGCGAGCCCGAGCGCGCGATGTAGACATGGCCGGGCACCATCTCCTCGCCGTTGGTGGCCTCCACCACCTTGAGGGGCGATTCGGAGCCGAGCCATTGGGCCAGGCCCTCGGTGAAACCGTGGCTGATGTGCTGGCAGATGCACACCGGCGCGGGGAAGTCCTTGGGCAACATCTTGAGCACCACGGAGAGGGCCTTGGGCCCTCCGAGGGAGGAGGCAATGGCGACCAGGGGGTACGGCGCCTCGGTGGCCGCGGGACGGACGTTCTGCTTCTGGGCCTGCACGGGGCGCGACACGCGCACCTCGGCCAGCAACATCAGCTTGCGGCCCACCGCCTGCCAGAAGTCGATGCCGGGCTCGTGCGGCCGATCCACCACGTCCACGGCCCCGAAGGCGAGCGCCTGGAAGGCCTCGGCGCCGGAGAGCGTGCCCGGGTGGAGCGCGAGCACCGGCACGGGCCGCTCCGCCATCACCCGTTGAATGGCCTTGAGGGCGTCCGGGCCGGACAGGTCCACCACGACCACGTCCGGGTGCAGACGCTGCACCACCTCGAGGGCCTCGGAGAACTCGCAGACGTTGCCGGCCGGGGCGAGCACCACCCCGTCGAACAACCCCCGCGAGGCGCCCCGAAGCACCTCGCCCACCAGCAACACACGGTATGCGGACGCGCCGACGTCCAAGCTTCCCCTCGCCTCGCTTCAGGTCAGACGATCGATGGTCTGCGCCAGGCTCTCCACGCCCAGTTCGCCCTTCACCAGGTACGCATCCGCGCCGGCCTCGGCCCCGCGCCGCCTGTCTTCCGGAGACGCGAGCGAGGACAGGATGATGACGGGAATGCGGGACAGTCCCACGGTGGACTTGAGCCGCCGCGTGAACGAGAAGCCGTCCAGCCGGGGCATCTGCACGTCCGAGAGGATGAGGTCGTACTGCTGCGACTGGGCCTTGAGGTAGCCCTCCTCACCGTCCTGGGCCTCGTCCACGGTGTGCCCCAGCGCCTTGACGAGCGCGGACTCGGTGGCGCGCGCGATGGGCGAGTCGTCCACCAGCAGCACGCGCAGGCGCTTGGCGGCCTGGCCCTGGGTGACGGGCCGCGCCATGCGGCGCACCTCCGTCATGATGTCCGGCACGTGCAGGAGCACGGCGATGCGGCCGTCCTCCAGCGCGGCGGTGCCTGCGATGAAGGCGGCGCCCTTGAGGAACTCGCCTCCGCAGGGCTTCACCGCCACCTCGCGCTCGTCCACGAAGCCGTCCACCACGAGGGCGGCCAGGTCATCACCGTGACGCACCACCACGGCGGGCGGCTTGTCGAAGCGGTTGCCTCCGTTGACGCCGAGCAGCGGCCCCAGGCCCACCAGCGCGGTGGGCTTGCCGCGGTGCTTCACCGCGAGGGTGCCGAAGACCTCCATCCGGTCCTCGGGCTTCACGCGCATCACCGCCACCACGTCGGCGGCGGGCATGCCGTAGACGTCGTCGCCCAGGCGCACCAGCAGCACCTTCATGAGCGCCAGCGACTGCGGCAGGCGCAGGGTGATGGCGCTGCCACGGCCCAGGCGGCTGACGATGCCCACCGAGCCGCCCAGCGACTCCACCTTCTTCTTCACGACGTCCATGCCCACGCCGCGGCCGGAGATGTCGGTGATCTCCTGGCGGGTGGAGAAGCCAGCGCGGAAGACGAGCTCGATGGCCTCGCGCTCGGAGAGGGCGGCGGCCTGGGACTCGGTCAGCAGGCCCTTGCGCACGGCCACTTCCCGCAGCTTCTGCGGGTCCATGCCGCGGCCGTCGTCGTCCACCTCGATGCTGAGCATGTCGCCGTCGGCGCGCACGCGGATGCGCAGGCGGCCCGCGGCGGGCTTGCCGAGCATGCGGCGATCGTCGGGTGTCTCCAGGCCGTGGTCCACGCCATTGCGCAGCAGGTGCACCAGGGCGTCGCGCACGTCGGCCAGCATCGAGCGATCCACGCCGAGGTCGGCGTTCTCGATGACGAGATCCACTTCCTTGCCCTGGGCCCGGGCGATGTCACGCACGGCGCGGGGGAAGGCGTCGAAGACGGTGGACAGCGGCACGAGGCGGGCCTCGGCCACGTGGTCCGCCATCATCGCCAGGTTGCCGTGCAGCGTCTCGATGCCATCCCCATTGCGGCGCACGAAGCGGAACGCGTCGTCGCGCAGCATGTGCAGGTCGCCCTCGATGCGCTCGAGGTCGTTGCGCAGCGAGTTGGGGACCGCCAGATGCTCGGCCAGCTTGAGGAAGCGGTCGCCCAGGCGCGAGAAGCGCTGCAGCAGCGCCTCGGCCTCGGACGCGCGCAGACGGCCACGCGCGCTCTCCACCAGGAGATCTCCCGCGAGCAGGCCGAGCGAGTCGAGCACCTCGACGTTCACGCGGATGCTGCGATCGGCGAGCGCCTTGTGGGAATGACCCTCGTCGTGCTCGGCCTTGGCGGCCCTGGCGGGAGCCGGAGGCGGAGGTGACACCGCCGCGGCGGGCGGAGGCACATACACGGGCTCGGCGGGCTCCTCGAGGGTGGCTTCCACCACGGGGACGGGGGCCGCGGGCACCACGGGGATGGCCGTGTGCGAGGGGGCCTTGGCGCCCCCGATGGCCGGAGGCGCGTGTCCGGAGGCCGCGGCGAGCGCCTCGACCATCTCCTGCGAGGCCGGGGTACCCGACTGGGCGCCCTCGGTGTCCTCCAGGAGGTCCGAAATGGTGTCGCACGCACGCAGCAGGAGGTCCGTCGCCACTTCGGTGGCGGCCCTCCCGTCTCGCTCGGCGCGCAGCACGTCCTCGGCCGCGTGCGCGAGCTGGCCGATGGCGGCCAGGCCCAGCATGCGGGCCTCGCCCTTCATCGTGTGCAGCTCGCGCGCGACCTCGTCCGCCGCCTGATCCGCGGTGGGCTTCTCGAGATCGAGAATGCCCAGCTGGATCTTCTGGAGACGGTCGGCGCTGACCTCCTGGAACTTCGACAGGAGGGATCTCTTGAGGGACTCGGTGTCCATGACCAGAGGGCGTCAGGACGGAAATCCGCCCCGAGTTGCCCCTCCCGCTCCTGACTAGTCGGCCTTGAAACGCTTGATGAGCTCCGCCAGACGGCCGGCGAGCTGCGTGAGCTCGGCGGCGGCACCCGTGGCCTGCTTGGAGGCCTGGGTGGTCTGACGCGTCACGTCCTCGATCTCCGCCATGGAGGCCACCACCTGCTCGGTGGCGGTGCGCTGCTGCTGGGTGGCGAGGTTGATGACGCGGGCGGCGTCGCTCGTCTCCTGCACACCGGCGAGGATGCCCTCGACGGCCTGCGCGGCCACCGCGCCCAGCTTCTCACCGGACTCCGTGGCCTCCTTGGAGGCATCCGCGGCGCTGCCGGCGGCGGCCGTGGCCTCGCGGATCTCGGTGATCAGGTTCTTGATCTCCTTGGTGGACTCCATGACGTTCTCCGCCAGGCGGCGCATCTCGGCCGCGACGATGGAGAAGCCCTTGCCCGCCTCACCGGCGCGGCTGCCCTCGAGGGCCGCGTTGAGCGCGAGCAGGTCCGAGCGGTCGGCGATCTCGTCGATGACCTCGACGACGGTGCCGATGCGCTCCACGCGCTTGGACAGCTTGGTGATGGAGTCGGCCACGGCGACGCCGTCGCTGCGGATCTGCTGCATGGCCTGAATGAACTCGCCGATGGCGCCCCGGCCCGCGCGAGCGGCACCCAGGGTCTCCTCGGCCACGCGCGCCACGCTGCCGGCGTTCTCGGCGATCTGCGCCGAGGCGTGCTTCAGCTCTTCCATGGTGGCCGTGGTCTCGTGGATGGCCGCGGCCTGCTCGGTGGAGCTCGTCTCGTGCTGCGTGGAGGCGGCGAGCACCTGGTTGGCGGACGAGGACAGGCGCAGGGCCGCCTCGTTGATCTCGCGAACGAAGGTGCGCAGCGTCTCGATCACCTTGCCGAAGCCCTCGAGCAGGGGCCCGAGCTGAGCGTCCTCGGTGGAGGTGTTCCACTGGGCCAGGTCACCCTCGCGCACCAGGGTGATGAGCGCGTCGATGGCCTGATCGATCTCCTGGGCGGCCACCTGCTTGCGGCGCTCGGAGGAGGCATGCCGGTCCAGCAGCTGGTTGAAGAGCTGGGCCAGGTCGGCGGCATCGTCATCCACGGCGTTCTTGGGAACGCGCGCCTCGAGGTTGCCCGCCAGCACCGCGATCACGGTGTCGGTGAGGGGCTTGAGGGAGCCGGCCTTCTTGGAGCGAGGGGCAGCAGCGCCCTCCGTCGGGACAACTTCGTTCTTCGTGTCAGCGGGGGACATTGCCTTCAGTGCCTTCCTTGAGCATTCAAGGTTTCAACGAGATCGATGAGCATCACGGGGCGTTCCTGGTCGAGGAACACACCGACCGCATACGGTGCCGCGCCAGCCACGGCCGGCAGGCGCCGCAGGTCCAGGATGGGGACGGGGCGCACGCCGCGGATGGCGTCCACCTTCAGGTGGCCCTCCCCTTCAGGGGTGTCGAAGACGAGCGCGCGGCCACCGCGCTTGAGCGGGCCGAGCCCCGGCACTTCCAGATCGTCCGGGTGCGAGCGATCGATGCGCAGCACCTGCTGGGCATCGGTGCCGTAGACGACGTCGCCGACCTCGAAGAAGAGGACGTCGACCTCGTTCTGCTCGGACGGCTCGGAGGACGAGTGATCGTCGTAGATCATCGCACCACCGCCCGCTGCCGGGCGCTCTGGAGCAGCTTGGTGAAGTTGATGAGGGCGATGGCCTCCTGGGGCGAGTTGCCACCGTGGACGCCGAGCAGGTGCTCGACGGCCGCATCCCCACCCAGGGGAGGAGGAAGGATGTCGGCCACGGGAATGCGCCGCAGGCCGAGCACCGCGTCGGCCACCACCCCGACACGGTAATTGCCGCTGGTGCCGATGAAGAGCCGGGTCCTGGCCCCGACACGGGCCTCCCCCTTGCCAAGGAAGCGCAGGAGATCCATGACGGGGAGTACCTCGCCGCGGTGGCCGGTAACACCCAGGAGGAAGGACGGAGTTCGCGGAAGGGGCGTGAGGAGCCCGGTGCGAATGACCTCGAGGACATTCTCACTGGGGACCGCGAGGCGAAGCTCACCCACGCGGAAGCAGAAGAATTCCTGCTCGGGCCGGGCCTGGCCGGCGATGGCTCGGTCGGGCGCCTTCCGAAGCGCACGCTGAAGGGGAGTGTTGGTCAAGGCGCCAAAGTATCCGGAGGCTAGCGAAGTGGGTCAAGAGAGGACCGAATCACATGGTCCGGGCCCACTCAACGGTGTAGGGTGACGGCAGTATTCCTTGAGGAGGCAGATGTCTCGCGTACTGGTCATCGATGATAGCCCGATGCTGGTGGAACTCACGGTCCGGGCCCTCTCCGCTGCTGGCTACCACGCCACCGGAGCGACCGACCTGGCGAGCCTCGACCTGAAGCTCGCCGAGGGACCGTTCGCGCTCATCCTCATGGACGTGAACATGCCAGAGATGTTCGGCGACGACGTCGTCGAATACCTCCGCACCCAGAAGAGGGTCACCTCCAAGCTGGTCCTCTACTCGGACATCGCCGAGGAGGAGCTGGCGGCCAAGACCCGGAACTCGGGCGCGGACGCCTACATCCTCAAAGGAGGCGGTATCGAGGCGGTGATCGGCGGCATCATGCGCATCCTGGGGGCCCCCACCACCAGTACGGCCGCTCCCGCACGGCCAGCGACAGCGCCCGCCGCCCCGGCCGCTCGCCCGGCGGGGACCACGGCGGCGCCCCGCCCGCCCGCGGTGGCTCCGGCGACCCGTCCCCCCGCCGCCGCGCCGGGCCCCCGGCCCACCGGACCTGGCGTTCCCCAGGCGAATGTCGCCGCGCCGCCTCGCGTCGCCCCCGCGGCGGCTCCGGGACAGGCGATTCCCGGCCCACGTG
>NZ_JPMI01000102.1 GCF_000733295.1 Archangium violaceum Cb vi76
TGCGCACCCCGCTCCGGCGGCGGGCGCCCACCCCGCTCCGACGGCCCCGCGCACCACGGCTCCGGCGCATGCCGCTCCTCCGGCGACGGCGCCCGCGAGGCCCGCGGCTCCCGTCGCGGCGCATCCCACGGCTCCGGCGGCCCACACGGCGACGGCCCAGCCGGCTCCCGCCGCGCATGGCCCGGCTCCGGTCCCCGTGGCGCCTCAGGCGGCCGCGCCCGCCCACACTCCGGCGGCGTCCCCTGCCCCGGCGGCCGCACCCGCTGCGGCGGCCACTCCGGCTCCGGCCGCGACGGGTGGATTCCCCTCGGCCGCGAAGATGGCGGCGGCCGCCGGTAGGAAGCCCCGCATCCTCATCGTCGATGACAGTGAGATGACGGCGCGCATCATCGAAGCGGACCTGGTGAGCAAGGGCTTCGAGGTGCACATCGCCGACTCCGCGGACAAGGCGACGAAGATCATCCTGAAGAAGCAGACGCGTCCGGACCTGGTGCTGCTGGACGTGCGCATGCCCAACGTGAACGGCGAGCAGTTCTGCCGGTTCATCAAGAGCAACAGCCTCTTCAAGGGCATCAAGGTGCTGCTGTGCTCCGGCGAGAACGTCGAGGAGCTGCAGCGCATCTGCCGCGAGGCCGGTGCCGACGGCTACGTGCCGAAGGACGCCGTGCTGGGCCACCTGGTCGCGAAGGAGCTCCAGGAGTAGCCCGCCCTCGCTCCGAAGCACCTTCCGGCGGCGATGCGCGCCAACTGGTCCAACAGTCGGACCAGTTGCTCCCGAGCGCCACCGGAAGCCCTCCCCCCCTGACAGGACCTACTTCAACGAGCCTGTCATCGGGTGCGCGCCGCGTTCTCCCGCTCCTCGAGCCCGCGCGCGAAGTTGCCGATGATCAACCCCGGCCGGGCCGCCTTGAGCCGGCGCAGCAGCGTGCGGATGCCCACGGGCTCTCCGCCCGCGCCCTTGTCGCGCGCCACTTCCAGGTACTGGATGGGATCGATGCACAGCGAGCGCGTCTGCACCTGGTCCACCTTGTACTTCTTCACCAGCCGCTCCAGGGCCTTCACCTCGCCCTCGCGATCGGTGACGCCCGGGAAGAGCAGCAGGTTGAGCGCGAGGTACGCCCCGCGTTCACGCGCCAGGGCAATGGATGCCTCCACGTCCTCCCAGCCGTACTTCACGGGCTTGTAGTAGGCCTCGTAGAGCTCCTTCGACGCCGAGTTGAGCGACACGCGGATGGCGTCCAGCCCCGCATCGAAGAGCGCCTCGAGTCCCTTCGTGAGGCTCGCGTTGGTGTTGATGTTGATGGAGCCGCGCGAGGTGCGCTCGCGCATGTAGCGGATGGCCTCGGCGATGAACTTCCACCGGGTGAGCGGCTCGCCCTCGCAGCCCTGGCCGAAGCTGACCATGGTGCGGCCCGGCGCGTTCTCCAGGTGATACAGGCCGATCCGCCCCATCTCCTCGCCGGTGGGCCCGTCATTCATGCGCTCGTGCGAGGCGGGAGGCCCATCCGCCGGCTGATCCGAGATGCACCCCACGCAGCGCGCGTTGCACATCACCGAGGCGGGGATGGCGCCCTCGTCGCGCACGTAGAAGATGTTCTGCGAGGTGAAGCACCGGTACAGCATCGCGCACGTGGTGAGCTGCTTGAGCACGCGGTTGCCGGGGAAGCGCGCCAGGTGCGCGTCCACGATCTTCTTCAGCTCGGGGGTGGAGTACTTCTCCGGATCCCAGTGCGAGCGCTTGTCGGTGTGGATGGCCCAGGCCACCGGGCCGTCCTCGCCCCAGGCGGCGGCGGTATAGGCCCACTGCGGAAGCACCGGACCGTCCGCTTTCACCTCGCCAGGGAGGAACGTCCGCGTGTAGCCGGGGGGCAACAGCGCGCCCACCGCGTTGGGCACGAAGGTCTTCCCGTTCATCTTGATCTCGCGGACCAGCTCCAGCTCCCCGGTCTCGGGATCGATGCCCACGGGCAGCCGGCCCGGCAGGTGGACGAGCCGGCCAGCGGACGGCAGGGGAATGGGCTTGTCCTGTGGGGGAACGAGCTCTTCCCCACTGCGCAACGTGGCCAGCAGATAGGGGTGCTCCATCACCCGACCCTTCGGGTCCGCGAACAGCAGCTTCGGTGCCAAAGTCATGACCTCGTTAACTATCACTGCCGGGCGGACCTTTCGACGCGTCGCGCATTCACGAACCGTATGGTTCGCCGGAGGGCGCCTTGCCGGACCGCGTCTTGACTCCCCCAGGGCCCCTGCCTAGGGTCCGCCCGCTTTTGCGTCCCTTATTGCGGACATTTCGGAGGCAGCTCAAGTGATTGTCGGAGTCCCCAAGGAGATCAAGACCCGCGAGTACCGTGTCGGCATGGTTCCGGCGGGCGTTCGCGCCCTGACGAGCGCGGGCCACACGGTCCTCGTCGAGACGAACGCCGGCGTCGGCTCCGGCATCCCCGACTCGGAGTACCAGCGCGTTGGCGCGCAGATCGTCCCGAGCGCGGACGAGGTCTGGAAGCGCGCCGAGATGATCGTCAAGGTGAAGGAGCCCATCGCGCCCGAGTACGAGCGCATCCAGAACGGGCAGATCGTCTATACCTACTTCCACCTGTCCGGCGTGGACCCCGAGCTCACGCGCACCCTGGTGAAGAAGAAGGCGTCCGCGGTGGCCTACGAGACCATCCAGCTGGATGACGGCTCGCTGCCGCTGCTCAAGCCGATGTCCGAGGTGGCCGGCAAGATGGCCATCCAGGTCGGCGCCGCGTGCCTGGAGAAGGCGCACGGGGGCAAGGGCATCCTCCTGGGCGGCGTGCCCGGCGTGCGCCGTGGCCGCGTCACCATCATCGGCGGTGGCGTGGTGGGCACCTGCGCGGCCAAGGTCGCCGTGGGCATGGGCGCCGAGGTCACCATCCTCGACGTCAACCTCGAGCGCCTCACCTACCTGGATGACGTGTTCCTCGGCCGCGTGGCCACGCTGGCCTCGGACACCGAGAGCATCGCCAAGAGCGTGCGCGAGGCGGACATCGTCGTCGGCGGCGTGCTCATCCCCGGCGCCGCGGCCCCCAAGCTCGTCTCCGAGGCCCTCGTGGCCGAGATGAGCCCCGGCTCCGTGGTGGTGGACGTGGCGGTGGATCAGGGCGGCTGCATCGAGACGTGCGTGCCCACCACCCACGACAACCCCACCTTCGTGAAGCACGGCGTGGTGCACTACTGCGTGGCCAACATGCCCGGCGCGGTGCCCCAGACCTCCACCTTCGCCCTCACCAACACCACCCGGCCCTACGCCCGGAAGATCGCCGACCTGGGCCTCGTCGAGGCCATCAAGGCCGACAAGGCCCTGGCCCGCGGCCTCAACACCTACAACGGCCAGGTCACCTACGAGGCCGTCGCCAAGGATCTCGGCTACAACTACATGTCCATCTTCGACGCCATCGGCGCGAAGGGCCGCTAGTCAGCCGGTAGTCTCCAGTACTCCACACTGCGACACCCCGGCGGAGGGGTTGCTCCCAAATCAGGGAATAATTCTCCCCGCCGGTTGTCTCCCGCCCGCTGGGGCAGCCGTGCAAACGGCGCCAGCGGGCTTTGTGTTGTTGCCCAGTCTGTTCCCGTGCATACATTGCCGGGTAGGTAACGACTCAATTGCCTGTAATTTCGGGCCTCTGGAAGGCGGGAGCATGCTGGACTTCAGGCAGAACAACCGGACGAAGCAGGAATTCGAGGAACTGGCCCTGGCCCACCTCGATCCGCTATACTCCGCGGCCCTGAGGCTGACGAAGAATGAGCGGGACGCCGAGGACCTGGTGCAGGACACCTGCATGCGGGCCTACCGCTTCTTCGACAAGTTCGAGCGCGGCACCAACATCAAGGCCTGGCTCTTCAAGATCCTCACCAACACCTTCATCAACCGCTACCGGCGCAAGGTGAAGGAGCGCAGTGTGGTGGAAGGTGTGGAGCGCGAGGCCGTGCACGAGCGCTTCGTGAGCCGGGACGCCACGGACTTCGCGGCCAACCCCGAGCAGTACTTCTTCGATCGTCTCCTGTCGGACGACGTGCTGCGCGCCATCGACGCGCTGCCCATCGACTTCCGGCTGGTGGTCATCCTCGCGGACCTGCAGGAGTTCTCCTACAAGGAGATCGCGGAGATCCTCGAGTGTCCCGTGGGCACGGTGATGAGCCGTTTGTTCCGCGGACGCAAGCTGCTGCAGAAGACGCTGCGCGAGTACGCACAGGGCTCTGGCGTGCTGCGTCAGGAGGGGGCCGAGGCGGCCAACGAGGAGGGCACGGCCGCCGCGGGCTCGACAACGAGTCTCGATGATTACCGACGCAGGAAGAAGGTGGGGTAGATCGAGGTTGATGGCCCCGGAAATATTTCTTCACGATATTTCCCACGGGACCCCAACCATCTCCCGCCCTGAGCGCTCATGACCTGCCAGGAACTCGATTCCATCCTGTACCCGTTCCTCGACGGCGAGTTTCAGCCCGAGGAGCGGCTGGAAGTTGAAGCGCATCTCACCGGCTGTGCCGAGTGCGCGCAGCGGGTGAACATGGAGCTCCGGATGCAGCAGTCGCTGCGCCGGGCCGCGCGTCACGCGGTGGAATCCACCCGCGCCCCGGACGCCCTGCGGGCGCGAATCCAACTGGGCATCCGCCAGGAGCAGCGCCGCGACACGCAGATGGGGTGGTTGCGCGCGAGCGCCGCGGCCGTGGTGGTGCTGATGGCTGGCGGCGCGTGGATGGCGCTGCGGCCCGAGCAGCGTCAGCGCTTCGTGGATGACGCCGCACGGCGGCACGCCCGGCAGCTGCCGGTGGAGGTCGCGGGCGGACACGAGCACGTGGAGGCCTGGTTCGACGGCAAGTTGGACCACCGTGTCTCCGTGCCCCGGCTGCCCAACGTGCAGTTGTCCGGCGCGCGCATCTCCAACGTGACGGATCGCCCCGCCGCGTACATCAGCTACGAGCGCAACGCGGACAAGCAGGGAGCTCCGGCCCGGCGCATCGGCTTGTTCGTCTTCGATGACGCCAAGCGCGAGGTGGAGGCCCCTCCCCTGCCCTCCGTACAGGTGGGCTCCAGCCACGGGTACAACGTGGCGGTGTGGCGGGATGAGGAGATCGTCTACGAGCTGGTGAGCGACCTGGACGAATCGGACATCCGCCGCATGGTGGCCGAGCAGGCGGCGGCGAAGAGCCGGCCGTCGCGCCCGGTGTCGCCGGATGTTGCCGCGCGGCCCGTGGCGCTACAGCCCTGAAGCAAGCGTGCGCGCGCGGGCCGCTCGCCTGCCCCGCGAGCTGGACTGCCTGGAAATCCGGCTGGACCGAAGATTGACGGTCCCGGTAGGCACCGATAGCCTCCCGAGCGAGTTTTCCAGCGCCGCCGTTCCTCGTCTCCGACGAGGGACGCGCACGCCCCAACAGGTCCGGCAGCCCTTCCATGTCCAAGAACATCCTGATCGTCGAAAGTGACACCGCCCTCTCCGCGAACCTGCGGCAGGCCCTGGAGGCCCGTGGCTTCGCGGTGCAGGAGACCACTGACGGCAAGGGCAGCGTGGAGCAGATCCGCCGCGATCGGCCCGAGCTGGTGGTGCTCGCGGTGGATCTCTCGGCCGGGCAGAACGGCTATCTGATCTGCGGCAAGCTGAAGAAGGACGATGATCTCAAGGCGATTCCGATCATCATCATCGGCAACCCGGACGGTTTCGCGCAGCACCGCAAGCTGAAGGCGCACGCGGACGACTACGTGGCCAAGCCGGTGAACGCCGACGAGCTGGTGGATCGCGCGGGTGCGCTGATCGGCTTCCCGGAGCTGCCCGCGGGAGAGGTCGTCGATGACGGCCTGAGCCTGGGCGGACTGGATGGGCTCGGCGACGAGCCGGTGCAGGGCGAGGAGCTGGCCATCGAGGGCGAGCCGCTGGAGAGCCACGGCGAGGAGCTGGCGCTGCTGGACAACCCCTTCGGGGACAGCGTGGACGAGCCGCCGGTGACGGGCAGCATCGAGGAGCCGGTGGAGGCTCCGCCGGAGCTGAGCTCGCCCGAGGACGACTTCTCCGGGCTGGATGGCCTGGGGGGTAGCGAGGACGACAACGCGCTCGACTCGCTGGGAATGGACAGCGACAAGACGGTGGTGGGCTTCATGCCGCCGGAGCCTCCGCCAGCACCGGCCCCGAAGCCCGCCCCGGTTCCGGTGGCGCGCCCCACTCCGGCTCCGGTGGCCAGGCCGGCTCCGGCGCCCGTGGCGGCCACGCCAGCGCCCCGCCCCACGCCTCCGGTGGCCACGCCCCGTGGGGCGCTGGCGACGCCCGCGGCTCCGGCCATGTCGGCGGCGGACGCGGCCGAGCTGCGCAACCTGCGCGCCAAGGTGCTCGAGCTGGAAGGCGCGTTGGAGGATGCCCGGAACCAGACCAGCACCGCGGAGACGCGAGTGCAGGAGCTCGAGGCCGAGCTGGAGACGAAGAGCACGGAGCTGGAGACGGCGAAGGCCTCGGTGGGCAAGAACGACTCGGCCACGCTGGCGCTGCGTGAGGCGTCCAACCGGAAGGATCGGGAGATCCTCCGCCTCAAGAGCGAGCTGAACCAGAAGGAGCAGGAGATCGTCGAGCAGCAGGATCGGCTGCTGGCGCTGGAGCAGCAGGCCAACGGGGCCACGGACGAGATCGCGCGGCGGGACGCGGAGCTGAAGACGCTGAAGACGAAGGCGGATCAGCTGATGGCGGAGCGGCGGCGGGTGGAGCAGCAGCTGACGGCGGCGAAGGAGGAGGCGCGAGGGGCCACGGCGCGGGCGACGGCGCTGGAGACCGAGGTGGAGCAGTACCAGGCGCAGGCGGGCGAGGTGGAGGAGCTGAGGGCGCGGGCGGATCAGCTGGACGCGGAGCTGGCGGCGGCGAGGAGCGAGGGCGACAGCTGGCGCGAGGAGCTGGAGGCGGTGAAGGCGCAGGCGGGCCAGGAGGCGGACGAGCTGCGCAAGCGCATCACCGAGATGGAGGAGCAGGTGGCGCGCAACGAGGATCGCGTGGCGAGGCTGTACACGCGCATCAAGTCGGACGAGAAGCTGCGCGAGAAGACGAAGAAGGCGCTGGCGATCGCCACGCAGCTCCTCGAGGAGCAGCCGGCGGTCGAGGACGACGAGGAAGCCGTCGCCTGAAGTCGAGTCGTCGCCGGAGTGAAGTTCGCTCCCCTGGAGTCCCCTGCCCCACCGAGTCACCACCCCTCTCCCCTCGGGAGAGGGACGGGGTGAGGGTATCGAGAGCCCCGGGTTGAGCCCATGGCTGTGGTGAGGACTGTGTAGAGCGCACGCTTATCGCGCTCCCCAGCCCCCAGCGTGTCGCATGGACAGACATCCCGTGCTGAATGCCCGTAAGGCAAGCAAGCAGTTGTCAAGCTCATGAAAAGGCCCGCTGCATGGTTTTTTCGCAGCCTGTCTCTTCTTGATGAGCAGGTGCACTGGAGCGCTTGGGTTCCCGCACCTGAAATCAAGGAGAGTTCCGTTTTGAAGCTGCGTCACTTCGCCGTTGTGTTGCCGTTGGCCGCCACCATCCTGGGGGGCTGCGGCCCGGAGGACATGCAGGACGAACAGAGCACGGGGCCGCAGGGGACGGCCGCCAGCGAGCCCACGCTGGGTACCGCAACGCAGGAGCTGGGCAGCATGGGGGCCCACTCCTGGATCGCGCCCGCGGATGCGACCTCCATGGGCTCGACGGCGGATCGGATCTGCTTCCTGAACCGCATCCGGGGGAATTTCGCGAGCGCGGGCAGCGCCGTGGACGTTTTCGCATCGGGAGGAAGCTGGTACCTCAAGGGTGGCGGCGATACGAGGGCCATTGCCCGGTGCGCGGCCAAGGCCAGCGACACGGTTCTCTCCGCCGAGTACGTCTGGAAAGCGGGGCAGAAGCTGCCCACGAACATGGGCACGACCGCGGGCCGGGTGTGCTACCTGGTGCGCGTCTCCGGAAGCTTCGACAGCGGTGCGGACTGGGCCCGCGTCTATGCGAGCGGAGGCTCGTGGTTCCTGTTCGGTGACTCGGCGAAGGGCGATGGCGGCGCGCAGGCCCGGTGCGTCACGGTGGGCACCTACAGCGGCGAGTACTCCTGGAGCTCGAACCAGAACTACGACACGCACATGGGTGTCACCTCGGGCAGGGTCTGCGCGTTGACGTACATGGCGGGCCGCTTCGACAGCGTGAACGACTACATCGACATCTACTCGTCGTCGGGTTCCTGGTACCTCGGCGGGAATGCCTCGGCTTCCGCCGTTGCCACCAAGGCCCGCTGCTTCTGAGGGCTTCGAGCCATCCGAGGACGGCTATCAAGCAACATCGATAGCCATCCTCCAGGGCGCGTTCCCGCACCACTCAAGGAGTTGAACGCACCCCGGCAGACGGGACCAGCCCCTGAAGGGGCTTGTCCTGGCCGATGGCGATGAACGGCGCCCAGTAGTAGGGATGCGGCTTCTTCTGGCGCAACTCCCTCATGGCCGAGCGAAGGGCAGCGCCACGGCCCTGGCCAGCTAGCAGATGGCCGTAATAGTTTTCCATGAGCTGATGCGTCGTCTTGTCATTGACCTTCCACAAGCTCGTCACCAGCGTCTGCGCCCCAGCCACCATCAGCGCACGGCGCAGTCCATAGACGCCCTGGCCCGGCTTGATGTCACCACGCCCGGTGTCACAGGCCGACAGCACCACCAACTGCGTTCCCCACAAGTCCAGGCCGGCCAGTTCCAGCGCTGTCACCAACGAATCCTCACGACGGAAGCGAGCACTACTCGCGAGCACCAACCCCGAACGCAACAACGGATCGGCCGGGAGGTGTGACGGACTCGCTTCACCAGCGGCGCCAAAGCTGTGCACCGCACGTGTGACATTCGGAGCATTGCCCTCTCCGACGAAGCCGTGAGTGGCGATGTGTAACACCCCTGGTGTCGCCAGCCTCAACAACGCGGCCTTGGTAGCCGCGGGGCCCATCAATACCTGGGCTTGCGGCAACATGCGTTGGATGGCCTCAGCCTCCTGACGAGTGCCAGGCAGAGGCGGCCAGGGCCGATCGACAGCCTCCGAGCGCAGGATGGGGAAGAAACGCTCGATGAAGGCGGAGCGCTCGGTTGTCGAGGGGTCACCCTCATTCTTCGCGGAGCTCGAATCCGGGACCGGGCCGAAGGCCGGATCCGCCAGGACGACGACCGATTGCACGGGGGAGATGCCCTCGAATCGAGGCAATAGATCCTTGCCGGATGTGAGATAGGTGATGTCAATTCCATCCGCCAGGAATTGGCGACCATCGTGGAGAGCGGCGAAGGGAACCAAGGCCAACTGGCCATCTGGCGAGAGGAAGAGCCGCCGTACCTTTCCAATCGATGGCATCAGGGGGCGGAAGACGAGCGCATGGAGTGCGCGGGCCCTGGATTGATAGGAGACGTAACGATGCTCGATTGCCTCATGCAGGCGCTGGACGGCCCGGTCGATGGGCGCAGCAGGACCCAGATCGATGGCTTCGGTGCGGCCGTCCGCGAAAAGCAGGAGGGCGAGATAGCGCGGCTCACTCGGAGTCTCCGTGTGAGAAGAACCTGGCCTGGGAACCAGGGGGCTGTCCTCGTACGAGACGAACTCGACGAGTGCACCATCGCCAGGAAGGGCCTTGGCCACACGCTCGACGAGTACCCCAGGAGGTGGCAATTCGAAGAGAGCGCGAAGCGGTGCCGAGCGCCGGGCAAGGTCGGCTTCGAGGGCATCACCTTGCCGGGTGAGTTCCTGGATGCGCTGTTGGTGATCGCCGGACGAGAGTGAACCGGGACGCGCCAACGACAGCTCAGCGAGTTGGGTGCGCAAGGTCCTCAGGCGCTCATAGGCTTCACGATCAGCCTGGCCAAGCCCCCGATAGATGATACGGGACGTGTGGGCAACTTCCTCGACAGATCGGCCCTTGCGGAGGAGTGCGGCGGAAAGCGCGAGCCGCTGGGCATGAGCATTGTTCGGGTACGCGCGAACGAGCGCGTAGAGGTACTCCTCACCCGAACGAAGATGGTCGAGAACACTCGACAGCCGTGCCTCGGAGAAGCCGAAGGATTCCTGGCGAAGGTGCCCCTCCTGGAGAGCGAAAGCACGCTCCAGGAGCGGTAGGGCCTCGGCCAGGTTTCGTTTGGCCAGGTGAACCCGGGCGAGGTCGTTGAGCGATTGAGCGATGTCAGGGTGATTCTGACTGAGCGTCGCCTCCCGGATCTCGAGGGCGCGTTCGTACAGCGGTTCAGCCCGAGTGTAGTCCCCCAGCCTCATGGAAAGGTTGGCAAGATTCTGGAGCGAGGGCGCGACGTCAGGATGGTTCTTGCCAAGAGACAGTTCCCTGATCTCCAGTGCGCGCTCATACAGTTGCCTGGCGCGTACGTAGTCGTCCTTCCATTTATAGAGAATGGCGAGGTTGTTGAGCGAGGAGGCGACGAGGGGATGATTTTCGCCGAGGGAGGCTCGCCGTATCGCGATCGCACGCTCATACAACGGTTCCGCCTTGTCGGACTTCTCCTGCTCCAGGTAGATGTTGGCGAGGTTGTGGAGCGAGCGTGCGACATCGGGATGGTTCTCGCCAAGAGCCGCTTCCGAGATCGCATGTGCGCGCTCGAACAGGGGCTCAGCTCGCGCGTAATCCCCTTGTCTTACATAAAGGCGGGCAAGACTGGAAAGCGAGTTGGCGATGTCGGGATGGCTCTTGCCCAGAACGGATTCCTGGATCTCGAGCGCGCGAGCATAAAGGGGCTCCGCCCTCGCATAGTGCCCCATGCTCGCGTAGACCTCCGCCAGATCGTTGAGAGCGGCGGCAACATCGGGATGGTTCTTGCCGAGGACTGATTCCCGGATCGCGAGCGCACGTCCATACAACGGCTCGGCCCGCTCGAATCGTCCCAGGCTCATATGAAGGTCGGCCAGGCTGCTCATGGAAGCAGCATTGTCAGGATGGCCCCCGCCCAGAGCAGCTTCCCGAATCGCGAATGCGCGCTGAAGGTATTGCTCAGCGCGCCCATGATCCCCACGCTTCAGATGAATGACACCAAGCAGGTGGAGACAACTGGCCACTTCCAGGTGCGACTCCCCATGAGCCGCTTCTCGCAGCTTCAAGGCTCGCTCGATGAGCGGCATCGCATCCACATACCGCCCCGCCTCCTCGAGCCGCCGCCCCTCGTCAAATGCCTGTTCCGCCTCCACCAGCCCCGCGTCTACCGGCGTGTTCTCCAGCGTCGTACATGCCGCGCAACCCCAAATGATGAGCGCCGCTGAGGCCAGGGCGTGAAACGAGACACGACATGAACGAGTTACACAGGGATTCTGGACCATGGGGAATGACCCGGACCCAACGGGCCTGCCCGCCGGGTCCGCGCGTGGCGAGGAGGTACTTCACTCCGCTTCTTTGAAAACCTGGCTGAGGCTGAGATCTAGCTGGCTCTCGATGATGTTAAAGAGACTCACGAACTCGTCGGAGTTCAGGCCGAGCCACTCCTGGAGACGGCGCTTCGTCCCATCATGGACAGTATCCCGTATGCCCTTGAGCCAGCGTGAGATGGTGGATTGGTGCACGTCAAACTTCTCGCTCATCCTGGTCGTCGAGACACGCTGGATGTAGTGGAGCCAGATCTGATTCCGCTCCTCACTCGACAGCTCGGCGAAGGCCTCATACATGGCCCGGCGGAACTCGCGGCGATAGCGGTGCTTGAGGAGCTCGAGTCCCGCATCACCTCCGGGATCCGGCATGGCCTCGATAGCAGCGATGACGTTCTCTTGAGCAACTGACTCCCAGGCCGGGCCGACCTGTCTGGAGCCCATACGCGTGGCGATGACCAGCATCCAACTCAGAAGCGAACCACTGCCCCTGTACGCGACGAGCTGGGGCCTCGACTCGTTCGTGCCCAACAGGAGATGGATGCGGACCAACTGGCACACATCATCGAGCACCGTGTCAGGCAGTTTGAGGGACCCCAGCAGCGCTGGCAGCTTCGCCATGTAGTGGCGCTCCAGCATGTCGATGGACGCGGGCACGTCATGGACGCAAGCACAAGCGAGATAGAGGTCACTCAGGGAAAATGAAGCAAGCACCCGTGCAAGCGGGAGCCCCTCGCTGGTCTCCGCTACCCGCTGGGCCAGATGGCGCACGAAGGCATTCGCGGGCAAGGCCACTTGCGGCCATGGATCACGGCCCGCCTCCCATGCACAACGAAGCTGCTCCTCGAAATCAATGGCATCCGCCGGAACCCCGACACGCACCGGCACATGCTCGAGAAAGATCCTCGTGAGACTGGGCTTTCCCTCCATCGTCCCCCCGTACCATCAACCTAACCATCGTTATTTCCGCATCATCACAACCTTGCTGAAATGAACTCGGGAAATGTCGTCTTTTCACGGGCTGTGCCCCGCGCCGGTTCCGCCCGTGCTGGAGAATCGACACATTCGAGACTCCTTCCTGGATTTCTCAAGCCAGGAGACAACGAGATGATTGACTCTCAATGTCTGACAGATGAGTTCCTCGCCGAGCTGCTCGACGGACGGCTGGCGCCGGAGCAACTGTCACGCGCTCATCAGCACACCGCGAACTGCCCGCCGTGCCGCAACCTCCTCGTCACGCTCGTCCGGGCGGGCGCGTATCTGGAAACCGGGAGTGGGCCCGAGGACTCAACAGAGTTCCCCTCCTCCGGATGGATGCCTCCCACCGAGTTCGATGAGTTCCGTCTGGAACGTCCCATCGGACGTGGCGCGATGGGGGTCATCTATCTCGCGCATGACCGCTCCCTGGACCGGAGGGTGGCGGTGAAGTTCATCGCCGCATCTCAACCCCATCCCCGGCTTCGCGAGCACTTCCAGCGCGAGGCTCGCGCCATCGCCCGCCTGCAGCATCCCAACGTCGTCACGGTGTTCCGTGTGGGCGAGGCTGGAGGTCGGCCCTATATCGTCTCCGAGTACCTCGATGGCCATAGCCTGGATGAACTGGCCTTGCCTCTGCCCTGGCGGCATGCCCTCCGACTGGGCCTCGGTCTGGCCCGCGGGCTCTCGGCGGCCCATCGACAGGGCGTCCTGCACCGCGACATCAAACCCGCCAACATCCTCCTCACCCACGAGGGCGAGGTGAAGCTGCTCGACTTCGGACTGGCTGAGCTCGTCGGGGCAGCGACTCCCCTGGAATCGGAGGGTGGGCGCACCGTCGCGGGCACGCCGCGCTACATGGCACCCGAGCTCTTCCGTGGAGCACCCACGACACCTCGGAGCGACATCTACTCCCTGGGGCTGGTTCTCTACGAACTCTGCACGGGTCTCCTTCCCCCCCGGCACCCGAACACTCCGCCCGTCCTTCCCCCACTCACCGCGAGCGTGCCGGGCATCGACCTCGACTTCGCATCGCTCATCGAGCGCTGCCTTCGCGTGGAGCCAGAGGAGCGCTTCGCCTCAGCCGAGACACTGTGCACTGCAATCGAGCATCTCCTCGAGCCAGAAGAGCCCGCCACGGGCAATCCCTACCGGGGCCTCGCGCCCTTCGAAGCCGAGCACCGCGCGCTCTTCTTCGGCCGTGACGCCGACATTCGCGCCGTGCTCGAACGCCTTCGCCGCCGGCCGTGTGTCCTCGTCGCGGGTGACTCGGGTGTTGGCAAGTCCTCACTGTGCCGCGCCGGAATCCTGCCTCACGTCGCCCAGGGCGCGCTGGACGAGTACCGCGACTTCACCCTCCTCACGCTGGAACCTGGCCGCCGTCCACTCACGGCCCTTGCCTCCGCGCTCGCGCCCGTGCTCCGTCGGACGGAATCCGAGCTTTTCGCATGGCTCACCGAATCTCCCGGTGAGTTGGGGTCAGCGCTGCGTGCCGTCCACCAGGAAGGGCGCGGCCTGCTCCTCTTCGTCGACCAGCTCGAGGAGCTCGTCACCCTCAGCGAGCCCACCCAGGCAGCACGTTTCGCCAGCATTCTCGGCGAGCTCACCTTGCCAGCGGTGGGCGTGCGCATGCTGCTCGCGGTACGCGGCGACTTCCTCACGCGCCTCGGTGCTCTCCCCGGTCTGGGCGCGGAAGTCGAGCGCGCCCTCTACCTGCTCCGGCCCCTCACCACCCAGGGAATCCGCGAGGCCATCGTCGGCCCCGCTCGCAGCCGTGGAGTGGCATTCGAGTCCGAGGCTCTCCTCCAGATGCTCGTCGAGGCCACGGCACGGAGCGCGGGCAGCCTGCCGTTGCTCCAGTTCACTCTCGCCGAATTGTGGGAGCGCCGGGATCCGGCCCAGGCCCGCATCACCCAGGCCGCGCTCGACGCGATGGGTGGATTGGCCGGAGCACTGTCCCAGCATGCCGATGGTGTGCTCGCACGTCTCCCTCCCACCGCCCAGCAGGCCGCACGCCGCATGCTTGGCCTCCTCATCACGACAGACGGCACCCGCGGTGAGCGGAGCGAGGAGGAGCTCACCACGGCTTCGGACGAGGCACGCGCCGCCCTGCGCACGCTCGTGGAAGGACGCCTCCTTCACGCGCGCTTCACAGGTGGCCAGACGCGATACGAGATCGCCCATGAAGCCCTCATCGCGAGCTGGGGCACGCTGCGACAGTGGCTCGATGAGGACGCCGGCCAGGGTGCTCTCCGGCAGCGCCTCGAGACCGCGAGTGCCGAGTGGGCACGCCTGGAACACTCCCCAGACTTCCTCTGGCGGAAGCGGCAACTCGACGAGGCGCGAGCGCTCGAGCCCACCACCCTGGGAGCACGCGAACAGGACTTCCTCCATGCATCCCGCCGTGCCATCCGCCGCCAGCAAATGCGCCGCTGGGGCGTGGCGCTCCTCCTCGTGCTCGTTGCGGGAGGCATCTATGGCGGGCCGCGGCTGCAGACACACCTGGAGACGCAGCGCTTCGTCAACGCCCGGATGGTCACCGCACGGGACGCATATGAACTGGGGAGGGCGCTGAGCCAGAACGCCAGCAAGAGCCGGGATGAAGCGATCGCGCAGTTCAATGCGACTCTCCTCCCCCTCCCTGGTGCAACACCGATACGTCCGGACCTCCGGTCGCGCGCCGAGACACAATGGGCGCAGGCGCTCAACGAGCTCGAACGGGCCGATGCCGCCTTCGCCCAGGCCGAGGAGGCACTCGAGCACATCCTCGAGCGCGCCCACGACCATGAGGACGCGCGCCTGTTCCTCATCCGTCTGACCCATGAGCGGCTCGAGCTCGCCGAGAACTTTCATCGGACAACCGAGCGGGCCCGGTTCGAGAAGCAATTCAGGCGGTTGGCGGCCAGGGACTCCGAGTGGCTGCAACGGCTCGACGCCCCAGCCGGACTCGAAGTCGAAACCCGGCCGCCGGGCGCGAGCGTCGAGCTCACCCGCTATGTGGATGAAGGGGGACGGCTGCGGCGGGAGAGCGTGCCCGGCCAGGCCGCACCCGCCCAGACACCGATGAACTGGAACGCACTACCGGCCGGTTCCTATCAACTCCGCTTCACGCTCGCGGGGCATGCACCCGTCGAAATGCCCGTGCTGCTCGGGCGGGGCACGACCCAGAAGGTCCATCTGGAACTTCCTTCCACGGTGCCCGAAGGGTACGTCTACATCCCTCCCGGCTGTTCCCTCATGGGCAGCACCAGCCCGGAAGTGATGCGAAAGTTCGAGCTCAGTGCCCCGCTGAACCCGCGTTGCCTCGAGAAGGGCTACCTCATCGGGCGAACCGAGGCCACGCTGGGTGATTGGCTGACCTACCTCGATACCCGGCCTGCCGCGCAACAAATGCGCCTCCTCTCCGCAATGCGGGAAGGCACTGGCAACGCGCTCGGGCTGCGAAGACTGCCCGATGGCACCTGGCGTTTCACCTTCCGCCTTGAGGATGGGAAGGTACTCACGGCTCGGGATGGCGAGCCCATTCGCTACCCCGGCCGGAATCATCACCAGGAACAGAACTGGCGCCGCTTCCCGCTGACGGGCATCTCCGCCCGGGAGCTCGAAGACTACCTCGATTGGCTCGACCGCTCCGGACGACTGCCGGGAGCACGCCTGTGCAATGAATTGGAGTGGACGCGCGCCGCCCGCGGTGCCGATGCCCGCATCCATCCGCACGGCAACGCATTGCAAAAGGATGATGCCAACATCGACGAGACCCACGGAAGGGATGCCATGGGGCCCGACGAGGTGGACGCCCACTCGGGCTCACCAAGCCCCTTTGGACTCCTGGGAATGGCAGGCAACGCTTTCGAGATGACCCGCTCCGTGACGCCAGACATCCCGGACATCGTGCTACGTGGTGGCGCCTGGTATTACGGAGAAGTCGGCACGTTGATTGCCAATCGCCAGGTCTTCACCCTGAAGGCCCGTGACGTCAGGGTTGGCGTCCGGTTATGCGGAGGTCCGATATGAAGAGATTGCTCATGCTCGTCTGTTTTCTGATGGGTGCACCCACACTCGCCGGCGAACCCCAGCGAAAGCAGACAAGTGGACGGACGCGGCCCTGTCAGGGCCAGGGGCCCCAACGCAGTGTGTGGCCCCAGGGCACGCTGCTCTGGGGGACTGGACGCACGGTGCCCGCGGAGGAAAGGAGCAGTGTGCTGGCCTCGGTGGACATGCGCGGGGTGAAACGGAGAGGAACCTCATTGAAGGGCCTGCGTCTCGACAAGGGACGGTTGGTGGCTGGGACACGGGCACCCGAGAAGCTGGTGGGCGCGGTGTTCCAGGGAACCGCCAGCGACGGACAACCCGTGGAGGTGGCCCTGTGCGGCGCCGAGCCCTCGCCCCACGATCCATCGATGGTCTGGTACCGCATCGAGCTCTGGAATGCGCGAAGCGCCACCTGGGAGAACCCGTGCGTCGCCACGGGCCGGGTCCCCTCGCCGCGAGCGCTCGCGGTGCAAGGGATCTGGAACGAGACAGGCGCCCGTCAGGAGATGCCGGGGAAGTTCACCTTCGCGTGTGAGAACGGTGCCATCGCCAAGTGCATCAGCTGGGGCTACGCGCCCTGGGCGACCAAGGACGGACGCTCACTGGCGGATCTGCATCAGGCCTGCACACGCATGGCCCGGGCAGACTACTGCGGCGACGGAAGCAGCCACACCCACGAGGACAGCCCCATCGACATGTACGATGACCTGGCGGTGAGCACCCGGACCACGGAAACCTCGCGAGGCTGGAACCCCGCTCGGGCCTCCTTCGAAGCCGCGTGGACACCCGAGGGCGCCTGGTGCCTGGCTCGCACGCGGGGTGGGCAGGCGGTGGAGACGATCCTGGCGCAGTGTCCCGGCCGGTTCGAGCCGGACGCCAGGGACCTCGGCGACGGAGACCACTGCGCGGTACGCCGCAAGGACGCGGGCACCGCTCCGGCGATGCTCCGCAACCGCTCCTATGGCAAGGGCCCGTGAGCGCCGGCCAGCGCTCCATCCGGGCCCCCGCCCCATGAACGAGCCCTACTTGCCGTCGTCCTTCTTGGGCTCGTTCTTCTTCTCCACCATCTTCTTGGCCACGCCCTGGAGGCCCGACGGAACGTTCTTGTCCCGGCTGAGATCCTTGAGGTCGTTCTCGCGCAGGGTGCTGAGGAACTTCATGCCCACGGCGAGCGGAAGCTTGGGGTTCTTCAACAGCGCCATCTTGATCTTGTAGTTCTTCGTGAACTCGCGGCTGTTGTAGATGATGCGCAGCACCTCCTCGTTGACCGCCTTGTTGGTGGCGCAGTTGAGGACCTCGCCGTCGGTGATGCGAGGGCTGCGGATCACCGCCGTGCAGACGAGCTTGTTGGTGTCGCGGATGAGGAAGCTGCGCGCCTCCTTGTTGCCCAGCGTCGCCAGCTTGATCTTCTGGGCGATGCTCATCTTCATGATGCGCTGGGTGAGGCTGAGCTTCTTGGCCTCGGGAATGGCGGCCGTGGGATCCTCCCCCTCCTTCGCCTCGGCCGCCGGACCCGCGGCGGCGGTCTTGGGCGTGGCGTCCTCGAGTTCCTGGAGGATCTCCTCGGCGGTGGGACCGGGCTCGGGCGGCGCGGCGGAGGGTCCGAAGACGCGGACGCGGGCCGCCTGCATCTGGGGCACATCCGCCACGGCCATGCCGCTGCGCACCGCGAAGTCGCACACGTTGTCGATCAGCGACTGGGTCGCATTCGGGTTGGCGCACAGGCCACGGATGAGGTTCTCGGAGCGCAACACGCGCAACTGGTTCTGTCCGATGATCTCCGCGATCTTCGCGCTGCAGGTGCGCGCCACCTCGGCCACGGCGTCATCCGGCGTGGAGGGGTTGAGCACGAGCATTTCCGCCAGGGCGTCCTTGCCGGACAGCAGCGAGAGGAACCAGCCCAGCACGGGGGCCGCGACACCCTCGTCGCGCAGGCCCGCGGAGAAACGATCCGGGAGGGCCGCGGCCGACTTCGCGGCGGTCTCCCGCACAGCCGCGTCCGCATCGAACGTGAGCATGAAGAGGGCGCCGAGCATGTCCGAGGGCGCCAACGGCACCATGGCCTTGGCGGCCATCATCCGCAGGGGCACGGGCGCGGCCGGATCCACGTGCTTGCGCATGTTGGGCGGGAGGAACTCGGCGGTGATGGGACAACCCGCCGGGGCCACGGGGATCTGCTGGGGAGGGGTGCTCATGAGGCGTGATTCCTTCCGTAGATGATGCGGAGACCCTCGAGCGTGAGGAACTCGTCGACTTCGTGAATGTGTGAGGACGCACTGGCCACCAGGGGCGCCAGGCCTCCCGTGGCCACCACCCGCGTGTCGAAGCCGAGCTCCGACTGGATGCGGGCGCAGATGCCATCCACCATGCCCACGTAGCCGTAGAAGAGGCCGGACTGGATGGAGTGCACCGTGTTGCGGCCCACCACGTGCGGGGGCCGGGCGAGCTCGACGCGCGGCAGCTTCGAGGCGTTCTGGAAGAGCGCCTCCATGGAGATGTTGATGCCGGGGCAGATGGCTCCGCCGAGGTACTCGCCCCGGGGCGTCACCGCGTCCAGCGTGGTGGCCGTGCCGAAGTCCACGACGATGAGGCCCTGGTGGTGCTTGTCGTAGGCGGCCACCGCGTTGACGATCCGGTCCGCGCCCACCTCGCGCGGGTTGTCGTAGAGGATGGGCATGCCCGTCTTCACCCCGGGCCCGACGAACATGGGGCGCGTCTTGAAGTAGCGCTCGCTCATCCGCTCCAGGTTGAACTGCAGCGGCGGCACCACGCTGGACACCGCCACCGCGCGCACCCTGTCCGGCGCTATCCCGCTCGACTCGAAGAGCTGACGCAGCAGGATGCCGTACTCATCCGACGTGCGGCGGGCACTCGTCTCCAGACGCCAATGGTCCAGGAGACGCTTGCCTTCGTACACCCCGAGCACCGTGTTGGTGTTGCCGACGTCGATGGCGAGAAGCATGGCTCGCCGCGCAGTCTAGCGGGGCCGCAGTTGCTCCACATCCCCGGCGAGCACCCTTTCCAGCGTGCCCCCCGCCGTCCGCACCAACAGTGCACCCGACGTGTCGATGTCTTCAGCCACACCGCGCAATTCCGACCCGCCGGTACGCACCAGCACCTCCTGGCGCAGCGTGGCGGACAGTTCCTTCCAGCGCTGGCGCACCGGGCCGAAGCCCACCTCGAGGTGCAGATCCAACCACTCCTCCAGGCGGCCCCAGAGGGAAGCGGTGAAGAGCGCGCGGTTGACGCGCCGGCCCAGCGCCTGGGAGAGCGAGGTGGCGGTGGGGGCCACCTCGGGCGGGAAGTGCTCGGGGCCCGCGTTGAGGTTCACGCCGATGCCGAGCACCACGAAGTGCACCCGCTCCGGCTCCGCGGACAGCTCGGTGAGGATGCCCGCCACCTTGCGGCCGCCAATCTGGACGTCGTTGGGCCACTTGATGAGGGCCTCGGCGTCGGTCTCGCGCAGCGCCTCGGCGAGCGCCACCGCGGCCACCAGGGTGAGCTCGGGAGCGCGCTGCGGCGGCAGCTCCGGCCGGAGGATGGCGGAGAAGTACAGGTTCAACCCGTGGGGCGACGCCCAGGCGCGGCCCCGGCGGCCCTTGCCCGCCGTCTGCTGCTCGGTGATGACCACCTCGCCGTGCTCGGCCCCGTCCGCGGCCAGCCGGAAGGCGGCCTCGTTGGTGGACGGCAGCGAGTCATGGAAGTGGATGCTCTGGCCCAGATCATGGGTGGACAGCAGCGGCGCCAGCTCCAGCGGCGAGAGCCGATCCGGCACGTCCACCAGCCGGTAGCCCCGCGCGGGCACGGCGTCGATGCGGTAGCCCTTCTCGCGCAGTGACTGCACGTGCTTCCACACCGCGGTACGGGACAGGCCCAGCTTGGCGGAGAGCGCCTCGCCCGAGAGGAACTCATCCCGCCCGTCCACGAGGAAGCCGAGGATGATCTCCTGCTGCGTCTGCTCGGCGTTCTCGGTGACACCCATGCGGCGAACCTCCCTGGGAAAAGGGCCCCCAGGGTAGGGATCGGCGGCCCCGCTTTCAACAGGCCCCGCCGGTGGGTGGACCTTCGCTCGGATGCCCGCCTGCCCTCCTAACGACTGGCGAGCAACACTCCCGGACCTTCCTCGATGCGGATGACCTGGGTAGGTGCACGTGTGCTGCGCAGCGAGTCGATCCACTTCACCGCGGCCACCACCTCCGCCTCGCGGGTGTCATGGGTGAAGACGACGATGGTGGCGTGGGTGTCCTCGGGACGGGGCGGGCGCTGGAGCACCGAGTTGATGCTCACCCCCTTCTCGCCCAGCACGCTGGCGATGCGCCCCAGCACGCCGGGCTCGTCGCTGACGGAGAAGCGCAGGTAGACGGGCCCGCGGCGCTCACCGGAGGGCAGCAGGGGCACATCGTGGACATGGGGCGGGCACGGCAGCGGCAGCCGCCCGGAGACGCCGGCCAGGAGGTTGCGGCAGGTGTCGATGATGTCGGACACCACCGCGCTGCCCGTGGGCAGATCTCCAGCGCCCCGGCCCGAGTAGAGCGAGGCGCCCAGCGCCGCGGACTGGAGCAGCACCGCGTTGAAGGCGCTGCTCACGTCCGCCAGGGGGCTGGCCGCGGGGATGAAGGCCGGGTGCACGCGCACGTCCAGGCCCTCGGGGGCCCGGCGCGCCGTGGCGAGCAGCTTGAGCACATACCCCGCCTCGCGCCCGTAGGAGATGTCCGTGGGGGTGAGGCTCGTAATCCCCTCCACGAGGATGGACTCGGGGGACACGCGCGCGGAGAAGGCCAGCGAGGCCAGCAGGCACAGCTTCTGCGCCGCGTCCATGCCGCTCACGTCCAGCGTGGGATCCGCCTCCGCGTAGCCGAGCTCCTGCGCGCGCCGGAGCGCGTCCGCGTAGCTGGCCCCCTCGTTGGCCATGGCCGAGAGGATGAAGTTGGTGGTGCCGTTGACGATGCCGGTGAGCGACTCCACCCGGTCCGAGGCGAGCGCCTCGCGCAGCGTGCGGATGATGGGAATGCCACCGCAGACGGCGCCCTCGAAGTGGACGTCCACCCCGCTCGCCAGCGCCTTGGAGTAGAGCGCCTCCCCGTGCGCCGACAGCAGCGCCTTGTTCGCCGTCACCACATGGCGGCCCGAGGCAATGGCCTGCTCGAGGTACTCACGCGAGGGGCTCAGCCCGCCCATCACCTCCACCACGACGGAGACCTCCTTGTCGTCGAGGATGGTCTTGATGTCATGGGTGATGATCGACGCGGGCACGTCCTCCGGCCGCGCCTTGCCCGCGTTGCGCACCAGCACGTGGCGCACTCGCACCCGTGCGCCCAGACGGCGCTCGATGTCCTTCGCGTGGTTGGCGAGGATCCGGTACGTCCCCAGTCCCACGTTGCCCAGTCCCAGCAGGGCGATGCCGATCTCCTTCATGTGATTCCCTCCCCTGCGTGTGTTCAGCGTCCCGATTCCTGGAGCTTGAAGGATGCCAGCTCCAACCACGTCTGCGGCAGGCGCTCGCCGTTGCTCTTCTCGGCGGACACCTCGATGCGCACCAGGCCCACGCCCTCGGCGAAGGTGAGCGCGTTCACCAGGGTCGTCTGCGCATCCACGCGGTTGCGAGCCTCCACCCGCACACAATTCTGGAAGGAGCCCGCGGGCGCCTCGCAGGGCACCCCGGCCTGGAGGATCTGGTAGCGCTCGGTGGAGGACACGGACACCACGTTGGTCCACTGGTTGCCCTCGGTGAGCGGACCGCGCAGCAGGTAGCGCTTGCGGTCGCGCACCCCGAAGCCGTCCACGGAGAGCTGCCCGCCCTGGTTGTCGTGGAAGTACCCGTCCTCTTCCTTGAGCACCTGCACGTCCACCGTCCGGTCCGCGCGGCCGTTGACCCGGTATGTCCAGCGGTTGCCCACGGCCAGCGGGTAGTACGCGGCCAGGGAATCAGCGGGACGGGTCTCCTGCTCGAGCACCTGCTGCCGGCTCGAGGAGCATGCGCCAGCACCCACCACCAGCAGCGAGGCCCCGAGACCCCACCGTACGACAGACGAAAGCTTCATAGGTGTCAGTGTTCCGCGCGGTCCTTGCCGCGCGCCTCCGGTGCAGAGAGCTTGCGTGATGCCAGGAGTGTATCCAGTGCCCGCTGGGCCGCGGCCTGTACATCCGGCTGGTCGTGCCCCTGGGCCACCGTGAAGAGGTACGCCTCGGCCTCGGGTCCGCCGATCTCCCCGATGGCGAAGACCACCTCCTGCACGAAGCGGACCTCCCGGTCCTTCACCAGATCGATGAGCGCGGGCACGGCCTCCCGCGACTTCATCTCCGACAGCGCGCCGATGGCCTGGCGCACCATCTGGGGATCGTCCTCCCCGAGTTGGCGGATGAGCAGCGGCGCCGCCGCGGGGTGGCGCCGTTCGGCGAGCACGCGCAGCGCGAACTCGCGGACGCGGTCATCCTGGGACTTCAAATCCTGAACCAGTGCCGCGTCCGGGCGCTCCACCGCCGCCAATTGGAGCACGGCCGCCTGCGTCACATGGGTGAGCGCGCGGCGCAGGGCCTCGCGCAGGGCCTCGCGCCGGGTCTCGGCGTCCTTGCGCTCCACGCGCACCTCGCCCAGCCCCACCACCTGGTAGCGCTGATCGCTCTCCTCGCCCTGGCGCTCCATCGAGAGGGTGACCCCCACCTCGGCGAAGGAGTACGCGCTGCCGTCCTTGAGCGCCTCACGGGTGAAGGGCAGCTCGAGCGTCAGGGACCAGGCGTTCTGGGCGCGCGGGTCCTTCCCGCCCTTGTCGCCCGCTTCGAGGAGTTCGAAGCGGCGGCTGTCGCGCAGGGTACGGGCGAGGAGCTCCTGGACGTCCGGCGAGGCCCAACCGATCAGGCCGTTGTCGACCAACGTGGCGCCCTGGATGGAGATGCGCGCGACCGGAAAGCTCGGCTCCCGGGAACGGCAGGCGCCGAGCATCACCGCCATCAAGACAATGAGCAGGCCGGGCTTCATACCGGCCTACCCTAACGCAGTCCCGCGCTCCTCTCACGCAGGAGCGCGAGAACCTCAGGCGTTTCCACCTTCCGGCGAGCCGCTCCCCGAGGAAGCAGGCCCGCTGGAGGGCTCGGGCTCCGAGGGCGCACGGGCTCCCTCGGCGGCGGACGCGGCCTTCTCGGCGGCCACCCGGGCGTACTCCTCCGCGGCGGTGCGCTGGGCCTCGGCCGTGGCGGCGCTCTCCACACTCGGGAAGGGCGACTGCCACTCGGCGGCCGTCCTCGTGGCCTCACCCGGAGCCGCGAGGCCCTCGGCCCCCTCGGCGGGAGCGGCGGTGGCGCCCTCGGCGGGCGCGGCGGCGGCCTCGGTGGACGCCCCCCCCTCGGCGGACGTCACCCCGGCGGTGGCACCCTCGTCGGGCGTGGCACCGGCGGCAGCGGCACCCTCGGCGGGCGTGGCACCGGCGGCGGCACCCTCGGCACC
>NZ_JPMI01000103.1 GCF_000733295.1 Archangium violaceum Cb vi76
CCGGCGGCGCTTGCGCTCACCCGCGGCGGCGCCCTCTCCCTGCGCGCCTCCCTCGGGCTGGCCACCCCCGGCCACGAAGGCGCTGGCGGCCTCCAGATCCTCGTCCTCGCCCTCGTCGTCACCCTCCTCGCCGTCCTGCTCCTCGGAGAGCCCGGCGGGCGCGGCGGCCTCGGTGGGCGCGACAACGGTGGGAGCACCCGCCTCGGCGGCCTCGGCCTGCTCGGACTGGGCGGCGGCCTTACGCTCGCGGCGGCGCTCCTCGCGACGCTCCTCCCGCTCGCGGCGGCGCTCCTCGCGCTCACGCTGACGCTCCTCGCGGCGCGACGGCGCGGCCTCGGCGGTGCCACCCTCGCGAGAGGCCTCGGACTCCTCGGCGCCCTCCTCGCCCTCGTCGGCGCGGGCCTGCTTCTCGCGCTGGCGCTCCTCGCGGCGCTTCTGGGCCTCGTCGGCCTCGAGCTTCGCCACCTCGAAGAAGCGCTCGTCCACGTCGTACAGCTCCACCGTGGTGACGGTCACCGCGGCCTTGGCCTCGAGGAACTTCTCGCCGAGCGCGTCCCCGCACCAGAGCATCACCAGCGAGCCGCTCGCCTGGGCCTCGGTGCGCGCATCGCCCCGCACGTCCCCGGCGCATGCCAGCAGGCCCACCTGCGCCGAGTAGTGGCCCAGGTCCTTGCGCAGCTCCTGCACCGCCTTGCGATCCAGCGACGGCGTGCCCTTGAGCATGCGGATGGCGTAGCGCAGATCCACGCTGCCCTCGCGCTTGCGGGCGGTGAGCAGCGGGCCTTCCTTGGAGCGCTTGGCCACCTTCAGCTCGCGGAAGCCCAGCGCGTGCATCATCTTCACGACGGACTTCTCGAAGGCGCCCACCTCCAGCTCGCCCAGGCGCTTGCGCAGCACCCGCGCCACGGCCTTGCGCGCGTCCTTCACCGCGGCACGCGCCGTGGTCAGCAGGGCGGCGTCGGCCTGGGCCTCGGGCGTCGCGGCGGCGGCGGCACCGGCCTTCGGCAACACCGGCCGGCCATCCTCGAGCGGAATGCCCAGCGCGGCGGCGAAGGCGGCCTGCAGCTCCAGGGGCGGGGCCTCGCTCGGCGCACCCGCGCGCTCCAGCGCCACCGCTCCCGTCTCCTTCGAGAAGGAGAACTGGGGCCGGCGGCCCGCGTCGATGCGGCGCTGGTTGTCCTCCAGCAGCGCGGTGAGCAGCGCCTCCACCGTGGCGTCCTCGGCTGCCAGCTCCTTGCCACGCGCCTGCTCCAGAATCTGGTCCGGGCGCAGGGCCTGGTCGGCCTCGCTGAGGATCTCGAACACCACCTCCGGAATGGGCGGGAAGCGGCGGCGGCGCCCTCCCCGTCCGGCCTCCTCCTCCTCGTCCCGGCGGCGCTTGCGCTCGCTGCCACGGCCGGCCACCCGCACGTTGTCCGTGCGCGGCTCCGGGTGACGCTCGACCGGCCGCAGGGGCGGCAGGCTCTCCTCTGGATGGGCTTCCATCACCCCCGTCAGCGCCAGCGCCTCGATATCCTCCGGCAACGCCCAATCGGCGAGCGCGAAGGTGTCCTTGGCGGTGACGACCACCTTGCGATCGCGCGTCCGGCGGGCCATCGCCGCGAGCCGCGACAGCATCGTCAGCTCGGGCGTCTTGCCCACGTGGGACAGCAGGTTCTGGGCGATCGACTTCTCGGTGATCTCGAGGAAGGTGAGGGGACGTCCTTCGCTCTCCAGCACCCGGAGAGCGGCCTCATAAAAAGTCATCGGCTAATTCCCCAACAAAATCGAACGGTTACAAAAATGTAGGTCCGTATAGGCGGCGGATGCTAGCCATCGCTATTCTGGCTTGTCAACGAATGGGGAAGGGATGATCCGCTTTCGCATCGGACATCGATGGAAGCGCGAACCCGCGGAGGCGCCGCACGATTCCGTTTCGCTGGAGCTGGACGGGGTCAATCTGCTGCCGGGAGCGGTGGAGGAACCGCTCGTGGAGGCGGTGCCGGCGCTGGTGGGGGCCGTGGCGGAGCTGCACGCGGGAGGGCGGCGGCTGGCGCAGGTGTCGCTGACGGAGGCGCACCTGGAGCTGGTGCTGCGCCGTTCAGGAACGGACATCGAGCTGCAGGTGGCGAGCCTGTCGCGGCCGGCCCGGCTGCTGCGCCCGCCACTGCGGCTGGACGCGGAGGAGCTGGCGGAGGCGGCCCGGGTGGCCGGCCAGGGTTTCCTGGAGGACCTCCGGAAGGTGGCCCCCCGAAGGCTCCCGGTGGGGGCCGAGCAGGCCCTCGAGCGGGCGCTGCGGCAGCTGGAGGAGCCCGCCCACCACCGGGAGGAGCGGCGTCCCGAGCCCTTCACCCGGCGGGTGGCCCCCCCGGGGGTACCCGGTTTCGGCTTCGCGCTGGAGGACGCGGATGACGTGCTGCGGCGCGCGGCGAAGGAGAAGGGCCCGGCGCTGGCGTCACTGCTGTGTCCGGGAGAGGTGTGGTTGTCGCTGCCGGAGCGGCCGGTGGCGTGGCGTGCGCCGGGGCCTCCCTTCCTGACGGCGCTGGAGCTGGCGCGGCAGGCGGCGGACCTGGCGCGGGCGGTGGAGCTGGGCGAGCCGCGCTTCGGCCTGGAGCCCGCGGGCGTGCGTCCGGAGCTGACGCTGGACCTGAAGGCGGGAGAAGCGCGGCTGGGCGGGGCCACCGTCCCGCTGACGGGCCAGGCCCTGGTGGAGGCCATGTACCACCTGGGGCAGGCGCTGGTGGTGGCCATGTCCGAGCGGGAGCGGGCCCTCGCGGGAAACCCCTACCTGGTGGAGCTGGCCGAGCGCTGCCGGGAGGGGCTCTCGCACCTGCGGGGGGCCGTGCAACCTCCGGAGGAGAGCGGGATGGCGATGGCGCGGATGGCGCAGTCGACGGCGGCCTCGCGCCCGTTGAAGGTGCCGGGGCGCCTGCGCCGCCTGCGCTTCGATGACCTGTGGGTGCAGCGCAAGCTGGCGGACGCGGACCAGGGGCGGCTGATGCTGGGTCGCCAGGGGCCGGTGTACTCGTCACCGCAGATGGCGTGCGCCTTCGAGCGCAAGTCGGGCAAGCAGATCTGGCGGCGGGCGGCGACGCATGGTGTGGCGGCCTCGACGGACGGCTACAGCCTGGCGGCGAGCGCCGTGCGCGTCTGCGGCTTCCATGGGAAGGGGGCGGGAGCGCGCTGGTTGCACGACCACGATGGGCTGCGCATCGGCCCGCAGCTGCTGCGACAGGACGGGCTGCTGCTCACGCTCTCGGATGACCGGATCGCCCTGGCCTACAACGAGATGACGGGCCGGGAGATGTGGCGCCTGACGCCTCCCCGCACGCGGCGCAGCCACCTGAGCCTCCACGCCCACCGGGCGCTGCTGGCGACGGACTCGGGGTACCTGTACGGGATGGATCTGTCGGATGGACAGGTGCGCTTCCGGGTGAGCGCTTCCCTGCCCTTCCTGGGCCCCCCGGTGCCCTGGGGACGGCGCTTCGTGGCCACCCTGGGACAGGGCTCGCACTTCGCCCTGCTGCTGTCGGACGCGCACACGGGCGAGGCGGCGTGGACGTACGAGATGTCACTCGCCCTGCCCTCCGCGCCGCTGCCGAGCGGGAAGCGGCTGTACGTGGCCGGAGAGCTGGAGGGCGAAGGCGTGCTGCTGTGTCTGGATGCGAACGGCCAGACGCGGTGGCAACGGGCGCTGCACCTGGGCCCGGGGCCGTTCTCGCTGGCGAGGCTACCGGGTGGAGTGCTCGTAACATCGGCGCTGGGCGCGGCCACGCGGGTGGGCGACGAGGGCGAAGTGGACTGGCGCGTGGGCGCGGCGGGCGAGCAGCTCTCCAAGGCGCTGCAACCCATCATCACGCGCGGGGTGGTGCTGGTGCCGGGCGAGCGCGTGCGCGCGGTGGATCCAGACAGCGGCAACGTGCTCGCGGAGGTGCGGGCGGGCGCGGGCCTGATGGCGCTCCAGGCCGATTCCCAGCTCAACCTCTACTTCCTCGACGAGCTCGGCACGATCTCCGCCTACCGGCTCGTCTCGCACTTCGCGGTGGTGGGCGGCTGAGTCTCCCCAATAGCGGAGCGAGACATGACCAGCCGCTCCACATATCCGGCAGGCGGGTGCGTGGGCACGATGGAGCAGACGCGCACCACACAAGGGCACTACGGATGATACGGATATCGCGCCAGCACCTTCCCGTCCGGCGATACAGCATACAACTCGAACCAGTCGAGCGTGAGGTTGAATCCGGGAGCAAACCCTCCGCACTTCTCCACGCGCTGGTTGATCTGGACAAAATAAAGTCCCCCTTCCTCGCCTACGAGCACCTCCATGGCCTTGGCGGAATGGGAACAGGTTTCAGCATATTCCTTTGGGAAACTTGACAGGAGCCGCTGCAGCGCAGCGTGGGCCGCGAGGACAGCAGGGCCATCCAATTTGGCCAGCGGATGCACTTCATCAGGCCATCGAATGCCTTCTGCAATGATGGGCTGGCGAGCAGCGATCCCCCCATCCGCCCCTGTTGTGCCGGATTGAGGAGCGACGATTCCCCCATCCGCCCCTGTTGTGCCGGATTGAGGAGCGACGATTCCCCCATCCGCCCCTGTTGTGCCGGGTTTAGGAGCGACGATTCCTCCATCCGATACCAGCGTCATGAGAAGGATGAAATGATGAGGTGTCATCATAAGACCATGCTCCAGATTTCTTCTACCACTTCAATTCGGGTGAACATCGTGGCGAGATGGCTCGGGTTCCAAACATGCTGGATGACTGGGCTTGACAGACTGCTTGGAATTCCCAATTCCGTGCATCCTCAATCCATCTGAATACCTCACCCGCTGGATTCCATTTGTAGAAGCGGAATTCGTCTTTGTGTCCTGTAGCAAGCCAGGCCCACGCTGGAATCAACTGACCTTGCGAGTCACGCGCCAGTCTACCCTTGGGGCTCGTAGCGTAGGACACCATCATCCAGAGCCCTTCACCTGTTTTCAGCACAGGAAAAGTGACCAGATCTGGG
>NZ_JPMI01000104.1 GCF_000733295.1 Archangium violaceum Cb vi76
CTTCCCTCCTGGTTCTTGGAACGCGCGGGTGAAGACCCTCACCCCCCGCCCTCTCCCAGAGGGAGAGGGAGCATGCGCAACACGATCTCCACTAGCCCGTGGCACGGCCCTGCGGCGGCCAGGGCTTGAGGCCGGCGAGCTGCTCGGCCTGCTCGACCGCGGGCCGCAGGTGCGCGTGCTCCCGGCGCAGGAAGTCGCGCACCGCCTTGTTCAACGTCTCGTCGAAGATGAGATGGGCGCTGTGCACCGCCGTGGGCTCGAAGCCCCGGGAAATCTTGTGCTCGCCACCCGCGCCCGGCTCGAACACCTTGCGCCCCGCCTGGATGCACTCGTCCACCGAGTGGTACAGGCACACGTGGAAGTGCAGGAACGGGTGCTCCTCGTGGCACCCCCAATACCGTCCATACAGCCGCTCCGGCGTGACCAGGTTGAACGCTCCGGCGATCACCTTCCCCTTGCTCTCCGCCTGCACCAGCTCCACCGTGTCCGGCAGCGAGCGGAAGGCGCGCACGAAGAAGTCCTCGTTGAGCTGCACCTGGCCCCACGGCCCCCGGGTCTCGCACGTGGCCTCGTAGAAACCATAGGCGCGCCGGGCGTGCTCGAGGCCCAGCTCCTGGCCTCGCACCGTGCGGATGGTGATGCCCTGCTGGGCGGCGGCCCCGCGCTCGCGCTTGAGCTGCGAGCGGCGCTTGGAGTCGAACCGCGCCAGATAATCGTCGTAGCCGCGGTAGCCCGGGTTCTTCCAGTGGAACTGCAGCGTGATGCGGCGGGCCAGTCCCTGCTCCTCGAGCAGCTCCGCCTCGTCCTCTCGCGGATAGAGGAAGTGGACGGAGGAGCAGCCTCCTTCCCGGGCGCTCTCGATGGCGGCCTGGATGAGCGCGAGTCGCAGCGTGGCCACGTCCTCCCCGGCGGCGATGAGGAAGCGCGGGCTCGTGGCGGGGGAGAGCGGGGCACCGACGACGAGCTTCGGGTAGTACTCGATGCCGAGCCGCTCGGCGGCACCGGCCCAATTGAAGTCGTAGATGTACTCGCCCATGCTGTGGTGCTTGCGGTAGGCGGGTGAGGCGGCGACCAGCCGTTTCCCGCGCCAGAGCGTCAGGTGCTGGGGCTCCCAGCCTGTCTCCAGGCGGGCGCTGCCGCTCTCCTCCATGGCGGACAGCCACGCATGGCGGATGAAGGGAGGTGCATCCGGCCCGGCGAGGGCGTCCCAGGCATCGGCGGGGACGTCGGTGATGGATTCGAGGATTTGGAGGCGGAGGTCGGCGGCCACGAGGACTCCTTCTAACGCGCTCACGGAACGCTCGCCGTGGAACCTTACTCGGAGAGCAGGGGAGCGCACGGAGTGTGGAATCGGATGGCCGCACCCGGGGGAATTCAATAGACAATCCCGCCATGAAGCAGCCCTCCGATGGCGCATCACCCCCGTCACTCGTCCCCTCCGTTCCCGGATATCGGGTGGGTGTGCTGCTCCACGCGAGCGCGAGGTCCCTGCTCTACCGCGGCCGCCGGCTGCGAGACGACGCCCCCGTCATCCTCAAGCTGCTGCGCGCGGAGCGGCCCTCGTTCTCCGAGCTGCTCCAGTTCCGCAACCAGTACACCATCGCGCGAAGCCTCCAGCTCCCGGGCGTCGTCTCACCCCTGTCGCTCGAGCGCTGTCACAACGGCTTCGCCATCATCATGGCGGATGGTGGATACGTGTCGCTCGAGGACTACCGCGAGAGCCACCCACTCACCGTGCGGCAGGTGCTGGAGATCGGCATCTCCCTGGCCGGGACGTTGGAGGGGCTCTACCAGCACCGCATCATCCACAAGGACCTCAAGCCCCACAACATCCTCATCCACCCCGAGACGCGCGACATCCTGCTGACGGACTTCAGCATCGCCTCGCGGCTGCCCCGGGAGGCCCAGTTGCTCGACAGCCCCGCGCTCCTCGAGGGCACGCCGGCCTATATGTCTCCAGAGCAGACCGGACGGATGAACCGGGGCATCGACTACCGCACGGACTTCTACTCGCTCGGCGTGACGCTCTACGAGCTGCTCACGGGCCAGCTTCCCTTCCAGGCCACCCACCCGCTGGAGCTCGCCCACTCCCACCTGGCGCGTCCACCGCTCCCGCCGCGCGAGCTCAACCCCGCCATCCCCGAGATGCTCGAGCGCATCGTGCTCAAGCTCATGGCCAAGACGGCCGAGGAGCGCTACGCGAGCGCGTACGGGCTGCGGTACGACCTGCGCACCTGCCTCGAGGCCCTGCGCGAGCACGGGAGCGTTCCGTCCTTCGAGCTGGCGCGGCGCGACGTCTCCGACCGTTTCCTCCTTCCGGAGAAGCTCTACGGCCGGCGCGAGGAGGTCCGCACGCTGCTCCAGGCGTTCGACCGGGTGTGCCAGGGACACATGGAGCTGTTGCTGGTGGCGGGCTCCTCGGGCAGCGGCAAGACGGCCGTGGTGCAGGAGCTCCACAAGCCCGTCGTCCGCTCCCAGGGCTTCTTCGCCTCGGGCAAGTTCGATCAGCTCGGGCGGAGCATCCCGTACTCGGCCCTGGTGCAGGCATTCTCCAGCCTGGCGCGGCAGCTCCACTCGGAGAACGGAGAGCGGCTCGAGGACTGGAAGCAGCGGCTCCTGGAGGCCCTGGAGGGAGAGGGGCGGGTGA
The DNA here is from genome assembly GCF_000733295.1 of Archangium violaceum Cb vi76. Classification (GTDB taxonomy): domain Bacteria; phylum Myxococcota; class Myxococcia; order Myxococcales; family Myxococcaceae; genus Archangium; species Archangium violaceum. The sequence continues at coordinate 2,648 of NZ_JPMI01000104.1, forward strand.
TGGTGGACGTGCTGCCGGAGCTGGAGTGCATCCTCGGCCCCCAGCCCGAGGTGGAGGAGCTGGCGCCCGCCGCCGCGCAGCAGCGCTTCCACCGGCTGTTCCTCGGGCTCTTCCGCGTGTTCGCGACGGAGGAGCACCCGCTCGTGCTGTTCCTCGATGACCTGCAGTGGGCGGACTCGGCCTCGCTCAAGATGCTGCACCTGCTGGCCACCGAGCCAGGCACCGCGCGGCTGCTGGTGATTGGCGCCTACCGGGACAACGAGGTGTCGCCGGCCCATCCCCTCATGCAGACGCTGGCGGAGATCCGCCAGGCCAACGTGCCCGTCCAGTCGATGGCGCTGCCGCCGCTGCCGGAGGCGGCGGTGAACGAGCTGGTGGCGGAGACGCTCTCGTGCTCGCTGGAGCGGGCCCGGCCCCTGTCGGAGCTCCTCTACCAGAAGACCCTGGGCAACCCCTTCTTCACCTCCCAGTACCTCAAGCTCCTCTTCCAGCAGGGCCTGGTGAGCTACGACGCCACGGCGCACATGTGGCAGTGCGACCTCGCGCAGGTGCGCGCGCTGTCCGTGTCCTCGGACGTGGTGGAGTTCCTCGCCGACCAGCTCCAGCGCCTGCCGGAGGAGACGCGGAAGGTGCTCGAGCTCGCCGCGTGCATCGGCAACCGCTTCGACCTGGCGACGCTCTCCCGGGTGCATGGGTACTCCGAGCCCGAGACGGCCGTGGCGCTGTGGCACGCGCTGCTGGAGGGGTACGTCCTCCCCACGTCGGAGGTCTACAAGTTCTTCCAGGAGCCCCTGGACCTGGAGGCGGCCGGCGTGGAGCCTCGCGTGGCGCGCTACCGCTTCCTCCATGACCGGGTGCGGCAGGCGGCCCACTCGCTCATCCCGGAGGCGGAGCGGCAGCGGACCCACCTGGAGATCGGCCGGCGTCTGCTCGAGACGGCCTCCGCGCAGGAGCAGGAGGAGCAACTCTTCGACATCGTGAACCACCTGAACCTCGCCCGGGGGCTGCTGGTGGACACGGCGGAGCGGTGCGAGCTGGCCCGGCTGAACCTGCGGGCCGGCAGGCGGGCCCTGTCCTCCACCGCGTACGACGTGGCCCGCGAGTACCTGGAGGCGGGCCTGTCCCTCCTGGTGCCGGAGAGCTGGCGGACGGACTACGCGCTGACGCTCGCCCTTCACGAGGAGGCGGCGAGCGCGGCGTGGCTCAGCAAGCACTTCTCCCGCCAGGACGAGCTGGTGGACGCCGTGCTGTCCCACGCGCAGTCCGTGTTGGACCGGGTGCGCGTGCATGAAATCCGCATCCAGACGGCGGTGGCCCAGGAGCGGCTCGCCTACGCGCTGGAGACCGGGCTGCGGGTGCTGAAGGAGCTGGGGGTGGAGTTCCCGGCGGCGCCCCAGTCCGAGGATGTCCAGCGGGCGCTCGAGGAGGTGCGTGCGGCGGTGGGGCAGGGCCCGCCGGAGCGCTTCCTCTCCCTGCCCGAGATGACGGATGCCGGGCTGCTCGCGGCGGTGCGGCTCCTGACCCTGCTGGCACCGCCCGCCTACCAGACGAGACCCGAGCTGTTGCCGCTGCTCGTCTTCCGCACGGTGGTGCTGACCATGCGGCATGGCGTGGCGCCCATCGCGGCCTCCACCTTCGCGATGTTCGGGCTCATCCTCTGCGGGGTGTTCGACCAGCTCGACGCGGGCTACCAGGCCGGCCAGCTGGCGTTGAAGATCCTCGAACGCTTCGACGCCCGGGAGCCCCGCGCGAAGACGCTCTACGTGGTCAACGCCAAGACGATCCACTGGAAGCATCACGTGCGGGAGACGTTGAAGCCCCTGCTGGACGCGTACACCAGCGGGCTGGAGACGGGGGACCTCGAGTTCATGGGGTGGGCGGCGGATTTCTACTGCCACCACTCGTACCTCCTGGGGCGGCCGCTCGGTACCCTCACCGGGGAGATGGACGAGTACCGCGAGGTCCTCGTGCACCATCATCGCGCCGTGACGCTCCGGCAGTACGCGGTGTACCAGCAGGCGGTGCTGAACCTCTCGGGGGAGGGGGAGACCCCCTGGCGCCTGGTGGGGCGGGCCTGGAGCGAGGACGAGCAGCTCCCGCGCTACCTGGAGGACAAGGACGGGACGGCGACCTGCATCGCGTACGTGAACAAGCTGATGCTGGCCTACCTCTTCGGGCAGTACCGGCTGGCGGTGGAGAGCGCCGACGCGGCCGAGCCCTTCCTGCCGGCGGTGGCGGCCCAGCTCCTCGTGCCGCGCTACTTCTTCTTCGACTCCCTGGCGCGGCTGGCCCTGTTGCCCGAGCTGGACGAGGCGGCGCGGAGCACGGCGTTGGAGCGGGTCGCCGCCAACCAGCGGCGCATGGAGCGCTGGGCCCGCTCGGCGCCCATGAACTTCCTCCACTCGTTCCACCTCGTGGAGGCCGAGCGTTGCCGGGTGCGCGGCGCGCGCGCCGAGGCCCTGGAGCACTACGACCGGGCCATCGCGCTCTCCCGGGAGCACGACTACTCCAACGACGAGGCGCTCGCCCACGAGCTGGCCGCCCGGTTCTTCCTCGAGTGGGGGCTGGGGCACCGCGCGAGGCCGCACCTGCACGATGCCTATGAGGCCTGTGCGCGCTGGGGAGCGCATGCCCTGTCGCGCCACCTCTCCGCCCGCTATGCCGAGCAGGGCCTGCCCGCCCATGCCCCCGGGGGCCACGAACCCCACGCCTCGGGCGAGACCCGCACGGACCTGGCCCTGTTGGATCTCCAGAGCGTCCTGGCGGCCTCGCGGGTGTTCTTCTCGGAGATGAACCTGGACCGGCTCCTGGAGCGGGTGGTGGTCATCCTCTGCGAGAACGCCGGTGCCCAGCGCTGTGTCCTGCTCCGGGAGGACCGGCAGCACCTCTCCCTGGTGATGGAGCACACCGCCTCCACGCGGGAGACCCACTGCTACGCGCCAGGCACGCCCGTGGGCGCCGAGCACGTGCCGGCCTCGCTCGTGCGCCTCTCCATCCGGGCGCAGCAGCCCATGCTGGTGCAGGACCTGTCGCGCGACGACTTCCTGCGCGACGACCCCTACGTCCACCGCCGGTCCGCCCGCTCCGCCCTGTCGATGCCCCTCTTCCACCAGGGCCGGCTGCTGCTCGTCGTCTACCTGGAGAACAACCTGGCCCCGGGTGTCTTCACCTCCCGGCACCTCCAGATTCTCACGCTGCTGGCCGCGCAGCTCGCGCTCTCGCTGGAGAACGTGGCGCTCTACGGCAGCCTGGAGCAGCGCGTCCGGGAGCGCACCAGCGAGCTGGAGACGGCCCACAAGCAGCTCGTGGACATGGCCCACCGCGCGGGCATGGCGGAGATCGCCAGCGGGGTGCTGCACAACATCGGCAACTCGCTCAACTCGCTCGTGGTGACCACCGAGAGCCTGACCCACGACGTGGCCCACCTGCCCGTGGAACAGTTGAAGAAGAGCGCCCGGTTGCTGATGGAGCGCGAGCAACGTTCCGCCTCGCAAGAGACGGACCCCCGGTTGCGGCTGCTCCCCGAGTACCTCGACAAGCTGGGGGACCGGTTGCGGCGCGACGGCGACCTCATGGGCGACGACTTGCGGTCGATGAAGGCCAACCTCGAGCAGATTGGCGCGACCATTCACGCGCAGCAGGCGTACGCCCATGGCCCTCGGCTCGTGGAGCCGGTGGAGGTGGCGGCGCTCATCGAGGACGCGCTCCGCATGCAACAGTCCTCGCTGGCCCGGCACCAGGTGCGCATCGAGCGGGACCTGGCGCGGCTGCCCGTCGTCTCGCTCGAGCGGCACAAGGCGCTGCACATCCTGGTCAACCTCATCAGCAACGCGAAGCAGGCGCTGCAGGAGGCGGGGCGGGAGGACAGGTGCCTGCGCATCGAGGCGCGCCCCCGCGGGCCGGGGCGCTTCCTGCTGGTGGTGCGCGACAACGGCGTGGGCATCTCGGCGGAGGACCTGCAGCGCGTCTTCCAGTTCGGCTTCACCACGCGCCCGGGGAGCCTGGGCTACGGGCTGCACTGGGCGGCCAACACCGCCCGGGAGATGGGGGGCTCCCTGGTCGCGGCCAGCGAGGGGCGCGGGCGGGGCTCGAGCTTCATCCTGGAGCTGCCGGTGGACGGTCCCTCCTCTGTCGCGCAGCTCCGCGAGACCGCCTGACCCTCTCCGGGCGGGGTGCTACATGGGGGGTTGAATCGTTCAAAATCCTACATCGTGGGTTTTTTCGCGAGATGTAGGAATTGGATTCGACCCTTTTCGGATGGATAAGCCCGGCTTCCCCGGGGGTCGGGAAAAGACCGACCGGCGGAAACCCTTCCTGAAGAAGCACCCCTTGCCGAGGAGCAACACATGAGGACGACGAAGTTCGGTGCGGTTGCCTTGATGTTGGTGTGTGCCACGCCCGCGTTCGCGGAGGCCCCCGCGAAGGACAAGGAAAAGGAGGTGTGGATCTCCATCGGTACGGACGCGCTGGAGTCGGCGCGGGCGTCGTTCAAGGGGCAGGAGCCGGAGTTCGCCGAGGTGGCGCGCGAGAAGGACGGCGTGGCGGTGCTGCGCGTGCGCGAGTCGCAGCTGGAGAAGCTGTCCAAGGTGATGCACGACCGGCTCAACCGGTGCGCGGGCTTCATCTCCCATGAGACGGAGGAGCAGGCGCTGGCGGCGGTGGAGCGGAGCATCGCGGTGCAGCCCCTGGCGATCAGCTACACCATCGACAACGGCACGGCGGTCAACTCGCTGATGTCGGCGGTGGCGGAGACGAACATCCGCGGCACCATCAGCACGCTGTCGACGAGCTGGACGTCGCGCCGCTACAACCTGCAGTCGGGCATCGACGCGGCCACGTGGCTGAAGAACCGCTGGACGACGCTGGCCGGCGGGCGCTCGGACATCACGGTGGCCAACTTCGTGCACCCGACCACCACCTCGCCGCAGCCGTCCGTCATCGTCACCATCCGGGGCACCTCGCTGCCCAACGAGGTGGTGGTGCTCGGCGCGCACCTGGACTCCATCAATGGCAGCGGCTCGTCCTACGCGGCGCCCGGCGCGGATGATGACGCCTCGGGCGTGGCCGCGCTCACCGAGGTCCTCCGCGTGGCGGTGGCCAAGGGCTACAAGCCGGCGCGCACGGTGAAGCTCATGGCCTACGCCGCCGAGGAGATTGGCCTGAGGGGCTCGGGGGCGATCGCCGCCAACTACAAGAGCACCGGCGTCAACGTGGTGGGCGTGCTGCAGCTGGATATGATCAACTACCGTGGCTCCAGCTACGACATCGTCATGGTGTCCGACTACACCAACGCCGCGCAGAACACCTTCATCCGCAACCTCATCACCCGGTACCTGCCGGGCGTGACCGCGACGAGCACCACGTGCGGCTACGGCTGCTCGGACCACGCCTCGTGGCACAACCGGGGCTTCCCTGCCTCCATCCCCTTCGAGGCGCTGATGGGCCAGGACAACCCGACCATCCACACCACGAGCGACACGCTCGCGCAGACGGCCGGCACGGCCACCAACTCGGTGAAGTTCGTCAAGCTCGCCGCCGCCTACATGGCCGAGCTGGCCAAGGGCACCACGTCCGTCGCCCTGCAGGCCGAGGACGCCGAGGCCAGCCGGTAGTTCCGTTGAAGCGGTGAACACCACCCCGGTGCCGTGGCGCGGCAGGCCGCGGCCCGGGGTGTGTCGTTTCAGCCCTCCTGGGGCTTCGGGCCAAGCGCACGCTGGATGGCGGGCGAGAGGTCCGCCGCGCGCATCGCATCCAGCGCCAGGTCCCAGCGGCCCTCGGCGCACAGGCCGCTCAGGCCGCCTTCCTCGTAGGCCTCCCGTGCCGCCGACATCAGGGCTTCACGGACCGCCTGGGCCACGGCCTGGGCGGCCTCGTCGCAGCGCTTGCACTCGAGCTCGATGCCCAGGCGGCTGCGCCGGCCCTCTTCCGTGAGGATCCACGGGCGTTCCATCCACGGCGGGTCATGGCGCATGTGCTGCCGGTGGCCACACGCGAGGTCGGCGACCTGGTGGTTCTCCTCGTCGAGGTGGAAGCCGGTGATGGGCTGCTTCATCTGGGATTGCCGGCCTTGAGCCACTGGGCGAGCGCGAGCGCCTCCGCGGTGGAGATACGGCCGGTGAAGCTGGGCATCAGCGTTCCGGGTTTGACCTTCTGGGGGTCGAGGATCCACATGGCCACGACTTCCGGCGCCTTGTCGCGGGAGTTGGCGAGGACGGCGGAGTAGGCCCGGCCCGGTGCATGGCAGGCGGTGCAGCCGAGGGTGGTGAAGAGCTGCTCCGGCGACCGGGCGTCGCTGACGGGAGGCTCGCTGCCCTCCTGCTGCTGTGCCGTGGGCGTGGGGGCCGTGGGCGGCGGTTGCGAGGGAGCCGCTGGAGCAGGGGAGTCCTTGAAGACGGAGGCGGCGCCAGGGCTCGAAGGAGGCTTCTCCTGCCGCTCGGAGCAGGCGGAGAGGGCGAGGAGGGCCAGCGACAGGGACGCGGTGCGCGCCAGCGGGACGGAGGGGTGCTTGCGGTTCGAGGTCGTTCCCATGCCGCCTCTCTATCACCCCTGGCCCGCCGAGGCTCCAGTCCCCCGCCGGTGCGTGATAGGGAGGGCCGCGCATCGGAAGGAGCAACCGGCATGGAGCGCGCGGACATCGTCGCGTTGGACAAACGGTATGTGTGGCACCCGTACACCGCGATGGACGAGTACATCGCGAGCACGGACCCGCTGGTGGTGGTGCGCGCCGAGGGGCCGTACCTCTACGACGCGGACGGGACGCGCTACCTGGACGCCAACGGCTCGTGGTGGGTGTCCACGCTGGGCCACCGGCACCCGAGGCTGGTGCGCGCCCTCTCCGAGCAGGCCGGCACCTTCCCGCACACCTCGCTCGCGGGCGTGACGCACGAGCCGGCGGCGCGGTTGGCGCAGGAGCTGGTCGCGCTGGCGCCGGGGGCCGGACGTACGGAGCTGCCGGCCGGGGAGCGGCTCTCACGCGTCTTCTACTCGGACAACGGGAGCACGGCGGTGGAGGTGGCCATCAAGATGGCGGCGCAGCACTGGGCGCAGAATGGCCGGCCCCGTCGCACGCGCTTCATCACGCTCTCGGGAGCCTTCCACGGCGAGACGATCGGCTCGACGAGCGTGGGCGGGGTGCAGTTGTTCCGCGACATCTTCGGACCGCTGCTCTTCGACGTGGTGCACGTGCCGTCCCCCGCGGAACCGGAGGGCTGGGAGCGCGCCTTCGCCCGGGTGGAGGCCACGCTGCGCGAGCACCCGGACGAGATGGCCGCCGTCATCCTCGAGCCCGTCATTCAAGGCGCGGCGGGCATGCACCTCTACGCGCCCGAGTTCCTCCGGGCGGTGCGCGAGGCCACGCGGGCGGTGGACACCTTCCTCATCGCCGACGAGGTCTTCACGGGCCTGGGGCGCACGGGGGCGCGCTTCGCGTGCGACCTGGCGGGAGTGGTGCCGGACCTGCTGTGTCTGGCGAAGGCGCTGTCCGGAGGGCTGATGCCCTTCGCGGCGACGCTGGCCACCGAGCGGGTGTTCGCGGGCTTCGGCGGGGGGCGCGAGCGGGCGCTGTATTACGGGCACTCGTACTGCGGCAACCCGCTGGGCGCGGCGGTGGCGCGCGAGGTGCTCGCGGTGTACCGGGACGAGGACGTGCTGGGGCAGGTGGCGCGCAAGGCGCCGAAGGTGAAGGCCGCCTTCGAGCGGATGGCGGCGACGATTCCTGGCGTCACTCAGCCTCGGGCCATCGGCATGGTGGGAGCGGTGGACCTGGGCGGTGGCGGCTACCTGGCGCGGGGCGGCTGGCGTGTGTACGAGGCCGCCCGGCGCCGTGGGCTGTACCTGCGCCCCCTGGGGGACACGGTGTACGTGGCCCCCGCCCTCAACATCCCCGACGCCGCCCTGGACGAGCTGCTCGCCGGAGTGGAGGCTAGCCTCCGGGAGGTGGCGGCCGGCCGGGCCTGAACCCTTCCCAACGGGTCCGATTGTCGGACCCGTTCGTGACCTTCGACTCTGGAGACCCCATGTCCCGCTTCTCGTTGCTCCTGCTGCTCACCGCGCCGCTCCTGGGTTGTGCGGCGGCCTCTTCCGCCCAGCGGACCGAGGCTCCGCCCACCGCCACCGCCACGTCCACGACGGGCATCACCTCGCGCGCCGAGCTCGATGCGCTCACCATCCCGGCGCTGCCCGACTGGGTGGACAAGTACGCGGGCCCGAACGAGGAGGAGCGCCGCTTCTTCAACATCAGCCACTTGATGGAGCGCTTCCAGCTCGCCCGGGTCCAGGCCGTCGAGTTGCAGAACCACTACCGCGATCTCCTCCGCTCCCAGCCCGCCCCCGCGCCGGTGGAGGCCTTCAACACCGCCCTCGAGCGCGTCCGCCGCGGCGAGCTCGAGAGCCGTCTCCAGCCCGAGGCGCTCGGCAAGGCCCGCTTCATCGTCGTCTTCGACATGGATGAGACGCTGATCAGCCAGTACTACCCGGCCCAGGTGGGCGAGGCCTGTCACGATCTCGCGATTCCCCAGAAGGAGGGCGTCCGTTACGTGAAGCTCGTCCCCGGCTGGCAGCAGGCCTTCGAGCGCATCCAGGCGCTCGGCGGCGCCATCGTCCTCTTCTCCGCCAACGTGGACGCGCCCACCCTCGAGCTCCTCGCGAACTGGAAGCTCGGGGGCGTCCCGCTCACCGAGCACCCCGCGATCGCCGGCATCCTGACCAACAGCTACCTCGTCCTGCAGGAGAAGTCCGAGGGCGTGAGCGACCCGAAGAAGGGCAACCCCGTGCGCGAGCCGTCCAAGGACCTGCGCGTCTTCGACGAGACCCTGCGCCGGGTCATCATCGTGGACGACAACCCGACGCGCCTCTTCCAGATGCGCAACGCCCGCATCTTCAAGAAGTTCGAGGCCGAGTCCTTCTGCACCACCAGCGACCCGGCGCTGCGCCGCGCCTTCGAGCACGCCCTGCCCACCGTCGTCCAGGAGCTCGAGGACTCGGTCCGGGACATGGACGCGCGGGGCGTTCCGTTCGCCGAGGCCTACCTGCCCTACACGTCGCTCGGGCAGGTCACCGTGCAGTTCCTCGTGGACAGCGGCTTGGACCGGGCGCGGGCCATCGAGTACGTCCGCCGCAATCCGAAGGTGGTGGACCCCCGTTACTGAGCGTCCGTTGCAATGGAGTTCGCCCCGAGGCGTACTTCATGCAAACTGGGGTCTCATTCCAGCGCAAACGAGGACAGCATGTTCGGTCTGATTGGGTTGATCATCATGGGGCTGATCGCGGGGCTGATCGCCCGCGCCGTCATGCCCGGCCGCCAGCCGATGGGCATCATCGCGACCATCCTGCTCGGCATCGCCGGCTCGTTCATGGGCGGTTTCCTGGGCTCGCTCATCACGGGGCACGGCTGGCGCCTGATGCAGCCCAGCGGTTACCTCGGCTCCATCATCGGAGCCATCGTGCTGCTCTGGTTGGGGCGGAAACTGGCCTGACGTCAGGTGCCCTGGCCGGCCGGAGTGGGCGCCGGTACCCGCGCCGCCCACTCCGAGGCTGTCCCATACCTGGGACGCGTCCTCTCAGCCGGTGCGAACGTCTCGTGAGAAAGAGGTAGGCCCACAGCTCGCCATGGTGTAGGCTTATATGGCCAGCCCATCGCTATGAGCGAAACTGATGAGTGACCTGATGCGGCACTCATGACCTCGCTCGCCAGAGACTGGCGTTCACAATCGTTTTTCCTGTAAGTGCGCCCGTGCCAGCCCGCCCGTGGGGGAACCCCTCCAAGGCACGCCACGGGAAGCGGGGCTGCGAAAGACTGCGCGCGTCCTCGGAGTCCGTCACCCCTCCAAGGTCAAACCCCGAGGACGCGCGCAGCCAGCAGTTTCCCACCTGCGCGGTCAGATGCAAGCGCCGAGGTGATGGAAACGCAACCCTTGGACGCCAGTTCGCGCGGAGTGCGTCCCGTCTCCTCTGGCGGACGGGTACCTTCGAGGCTTTCCCAAGGCCCGGGACAGGACCTGTGCGGGCATGCGAGGAGGCTCATGGGTACGGTGACGATGGCGCTGGTGGCGTGGCTGCTGACGGGGGTACCTGAGGCGGGTCCAGCTCCAGCGGGGTCTCCCGGCACGTTCGTGGCGAAGACGCTCACCTTCCGGGGAGAGACGTACGTGTACTCGGTGTACCTGCCACCGGGTTACCGCCAGGGGCCGGAGTGGCCGTTCATCCTCGCGCTGCATGGAGCGGGCTCGCGGGGAACGGATGGGCTGCAGCCGAGGACGCAGAGCGTGGCGGAGGCGGCGCGGGTGCACCCGGAGCGCTATCCGGCGGTGCTGGTGCTGCCGCAGTGTCCGCCCGACAAGGACTGGAGTGGGGACGTGGCGGACTTCGTGCTCGAGGCGCTGGAGCGTTCTCTCAAGGAGTTCGGGGGAGACCGCAAGCGGGTGTACCTCGCGGGCCAGTCGATGGGAGCAGGGGGCGTGGTGCAGCTGGCCGCGCGCCGTCCGGAGCGCTTCGCGGCGGTGGTGGCCGTGGCCGGGCGCTACAGGGATCGCTCGCTGGTGGGCAAGCTCAAGGGCCTGCCGCTGTGGATGTGGCACGGAGAGCGGGACACCGTGGTGCCCGTCTCCGAGAGCCGCGAGCTCGTCGCGCTGCTGAGGGCCGGGGGCCATAACGCCGTGAGCTACACCGAGCTGTCCGGTCTGGGCCACGACATCTTCGACACCGTGTACCTGGACCCGGCCGTGAGCACCTGGCTGCTGTCGCAGAAGCGCGGGAAGTAGGGCGCGCACGCGGGTTCCGTGCAACGTGGCCGTGAATGCGGAGGGGAAGGGCCGGAGGCCGGCGCAAGCGCGTGGTGCGCACCCCCGAGGGAACCTGCGACGAGAATGGCGAGGGGGCGGGCTGTGAGTCCTCGTCCCGCACGTACACCTGGGACGACGCGGCGTGCGCCTGCCGGTGAGGCTTGAGTCGTTGGTTCGGCAGGCGGATGGGGTTACGGTGGCCGAGCCATGTACCTGACGCGATTCCACATCGAGAACATCCGCGCCATCCGGGAATTGACGTGGGAGGTTCCGCTCAAGAGCGCGCCGGGATGGCATGTCATCCTGGGAGACAATGGCTCCGGGAAGTCCTCGGTGCTGCGGTCCCTCTCACTCGCTTTCGTCGGTGCTCCTGACGCGCTGGCTCTCCAGCCGGATTGGTCGAGCTGGTTGCGTGGGAACCAGATGGGTGAGGTGCAGTTGGGGTTGGCACCAGATCCGCGACTCGACAAGGTCTCCAAGTTCTCCGTGGGAAAGAGGCGGGGTCGGCAGCTTCCCAAGGAATTGGATGTGGTTGTGAGCTTGGCGGGCGGTCGGGGGACCAAACCCATTGAGATGGTCGGGGAAGTCTGGGAGACCGGGAAGGGGTGGTTCAGCGCTGCGTATGGGCCCTTTAGACGCTTCACTGGTGGGAACGAGAAATACGAGAAGCTCTTCTCGAGTAACCCGAGGCTTGCTCGACACCTTTCCGTTTTCGACGAGAGCGTTGCTCTGACGGAGGGCCTTCGGTGGCTTCAGCAGTTGCAGTTCAAGAAGCTCGAAGGCGATCCGGAAGGGGCGCTGCTCGATCCATTGATGGAGTTCATCAACCAGCCTGGTTTCCTGCCGCATCACGCCCGGCTGGAGAAGATCAGTTCTCGTGAGGTGCTCTTCGTGGATGGCAACGGCTACCGCGTTCCCGTGGAGGAACTGAGCGATGGCTACCGCTCCATCCTGAGCATGACCTTCGAACTCATCCGCCAGCTCGCAGCCACCTACGGGCCGAAGCGCGTCTTCCATCCTAAGGATCCAACGAAAGTGGATGTGCCGGGCGTGGTGCTCATCGACGAAGTGGATGCGCACCTGCACCCGACCTGGCAGCGAAAGGTGGGGCTCTGGTTCCGTGAGCACTTCCCCAAGCTGCAATTCATCGTCACTACCCACAGCCCATTGGTCTGCCAGGCCGCGGAGGTGGGCACGGTGTGGCGGCTCCCCAAGCCCGGTACGAACGAAGAGGCCCGGCAGGTCACGGGTGTGGAGCTCGATCGGCTCATCTTCGGTAACGTGCTCGATGCCTACGGAACAGGACTGTTCGGAGAGGACGTTGCGCGCTCGGAACAATCCAAGCAGCGGCTTCAGCGGCTGGCGAAGCTGAACCTGAAGGAAATGCGCCAGGGGCTGAGCGCTGCAGAGCGTCGGGAGCAGACCTCTCTTCGTGCGAGCCTTCCGACTGCTTCCATGGCGGTCCATGATTCGGACCAGTGAGGCCCGGCGTGCTTCGGCTGCCTGACATCACGCTGTCCGCCACCGCGCTGCACCAGCTCGACCGGTGGCAGGCCGAGGTGGATGCTCATTCGGGTTACGCCGCCCGGGTTGATGCCGCGAAACGCGCTTTCGAGCAGCACAACAGCGCGAGGAACAGGACCTTCGCCGAAGTGCGGCGAACGCTGGCGGAGATGTGCTCGGGGGAGCAGCGGTGTGGGTACTGTGAGGACTCGGTCGCGGACGAGATCGACCACATCTGGCCCAAGCACCTCTACCCGGAGCAGGTGTTCGCGTGGCGCAACTATCTCTATGCCTGCGGCCGTTGTAACGGGCCCAAGAGCGAACAGTTCGCGGTATTTACCCCACGAGCGCGCAAGCCAGTGGATGTGGGCAGGCCACGAGGGGTATCTCCCATCAGACCGCCGTTGAAGGGACCCCCAGCGCTCATCGACCCTCGCTCGGAGGACCCGATGGAATTCCTGGTGCTCGAACTTCGGGACACCTTCTACTTCGAGCCGAGCGCGAAGCGAGGCACGCGGAACTACGAACGGGCTGACTACACACTGCGCGTCCTGCAACTCAACAAGCGCGAGTACCTTCGTAAAGCGCGTGAGACCGCCTTTATTGGCTACCAGGACATGCTCACACGATACGTCTCCCTGCGAGAGCGGCGAGCCCCCACGACCCAGCTCGAGTTGCGTAGGAAGGCCGTCCAGCGCTCACCGCATCGGACGGTGTGGAAGGAGATGCAGAGGCAGCACTCGATGCACCCCGCGCTTCGGACCCTCTTCCGCAAAGCTCCCGAGGCGATTCACTGGTAACACCCACGCCTGGGCAGACTCCCTCCTTCCGGCTATGACTGGGCGTCATGAGCTCTGACGCCACCCGACTCCTGGACCTGCTGTGGGAGCGCTACGCCGCGGAGGTGCCGTACGCGCGCACCTTCGCCCAACTCTCCGGCGGTAGCTTCCGCAATGATCACATCGCGCTCCGCTCCCTCGCCCGGCCCGGCGGGGGCATCGCGCTCTTCTCCCGCGTCTTCGAGCGCTTCGGCTGGAAGCCCGCAGGCGAGTACACCTTCCCCGATACCCACCTCTCCGCCATCTACATGTCCCATCCGGAGGGGCTGCCCCGCGTCTTCATCTCCGAGCTCCTCGCCGACAGGCTCTCGCCCGAGGCCCAGCGTCTCCTCGCCGCGCTCCCGGCGGATCCTCCCGCTCCCGACTCCATCGAGGCACTCGCCGGCTGGTTCTCCGCTCCGCCTCCGCCCGAGGAGTCCGCGCTCCTCACCCTGGAGAAGGAGTCCCAGTACGGCGCGTGGTTGCTCGCCTTCGGCCGCAAGGTGAACCACTTCACCGGCTCCGTGGATGACGTGGAGGTGTGGCAGCGCCGCATGCGCGAGGCCGGCGTCCCCATGAAGGCCGACATCGAGGGCGCGCCTGGCACCGCCCTGCGTCAGACGGCCACCAGCGCCGCCCCCGTCACCATCCGGCTCGCCGACGGGCGCACGCGCACCTGGCCCTATGCCTACTTCGAGATCGCCCAGCGCTCGTCCGGCTTCGATGGCTTCCTCGGCCCCCAGGCCCGCGCCCTCTTCGACATGACGAAGCGCTCCTAGAACGTCCGCTCCCAAGGCTCCTGCTTCGCCTCGCCACACAGTGGCCGTCCGGCCGGGCCCTTCTTGCATTCCGGGCATACGTGAGCAGATCCACACCCTTGAGCCCCGCGCAGGTTCGAAAGGAGGCCGGCTCCGTTTGTCCTCCACCATCCACAGTGCTCCTGGTGAGCCGGAGGAACCGCGGGATGCTTCCCGCCGGGAGGAGGCGTCCTGGACGCGCAGTGCACTCGCCCTGCGGTTGCTGGAGCAGGCGGAGGTCTGTGCGCTCGCAGGCCTGGATGTGAAGGGCCACATCTGTCTCTGGACCCCGGGGGCGGAGCGGCTCACCGGGCATGCGAAGGCCGACCTCCTCGGAGAGCCGCTCACCGCGCTCTCCCCGCCCGAGGAGCGGGAGCACCTGGCGAGGGTCCTGCGTCAGGCCGAGCAGGACGGGCGTTGCGAGTTCGACGGCTGGCTCGTGCGGCGCGATGGCTCCCGTTTCCTCGCCTCGCAGGTGCTCACCGCGCTGTACGACGCGGACGGGGCGCTGGCCGGTTTCGCCTGTGCGCTCGGCCCCGCGGAGCCGCGGCGGGAGCTGGAGCTGCTGCGTCACCTGGGCGAGCTCATCCTCTCCTCCGTGGACGAGGGGGTGTATGGCCTGGATACCGAGGGCCGTACCACCTTCGTCAACCCGGCCGCGGCGCGCATGCTGGGGTGGGCGCCGGAAGAGCTCATCGGCAAGTCCCAGCATCCGCTCATGCACTCCAAACGCGCGGACGGCTCGCCCCTGCCCGAGGCCGAGTGCCGTACCTACGCCGCCTTCCGCGAGGGCCGGACGTTCCACGTGACGGACGAGGTGTTCTGGCGGCGTGATGGCAGCTTCTTCCCGGTGGAGTACCGCAGCAGCCCCGTCCGCGATGGCGAGCGCATCATCGGGGCGGTCATCACCTTCACCGACATCACCGAGCGGCTGCGGGCCCGCGAGCGCGAGCGCCAGTTGCTGCGCGAGCAGACGGCGCGCGTCCAGGCCGAGGCGGTGGAGCGGAGCATGCACGGGATGCTGGAGAGCATCTCCGATGCCTTCATCGCCCTGGACCGGGCCTGGCGCTTCACCTACGTCAACCGCCGCGCAGAGGAGCTGTCGCACCGCTCGCGCGAGCAGATGCTCGGGAGGACGCCCCTGGAGGTGTTCCCGCACTTCAGCGGCTCGCGCTCCGAGCAGGGCTTCCGCGAGGCCTTCACCGAGCAACGGGCCGTCCACTTCGAGGAGCACGACCCTCCGCGCGACACCTGGGTGGAGATGCACGTCTATCCCTCCGAGGAGGGGCTCGCCGTCTACTTCCGGGACATCACCGACCGCAAGCGCACCGAGGCACGCCTGCGCCTCTTCGAGTCCATCGTGGTGAACGCCTACGACGGCGTGGTCATCCTGGAGCCCGAGTTGGAGGAGGGGCGGCGCACCCGGCGCATCCTCTACGCCAACGATGCCTTCTGCCGGATGACGGGCTACGGCAAGGAGGAGCTGCTCGAGTCGGAGTCACTGATGCTGATGGGGCCGGAGACGGACCGGGCGGCCATCGAGCGCATGCGCGAGGCCCTGAGCCGCGAGGAGCCCTTCCGCGAGGAGCTGCTCATCTACCGCAAGGACGGCTCCACCCTCTGGACGGAGAGCACCCTGGTGCCCGTGAGCGACCAGGAAGGCGTGTTGAGTCACTGGGTGACGGTGACGCGGGAGGTGTCGGAGCGCAAACGGGCGGAGGGGACGGCGCTGCGGCTCGCCCGCGAGGAGGCGGCCCGCACCGAGGCCGAGGCGGCCCACTCGCGCATCGAGGCCATCCTGGAGAGCATCACCGACGCCTTCTTCGCCCTGGACCGGGAGCGGCGCTTCACCTTCGTCAACCGCCGCGCGGCCGAGGTGATGCAACGCTCGCGGGAGCAGTTGCTGGGCCAGCTCCTGGACGAGATGCTGCCGGAGGACGCCCGGGACGGGTTGGCCAGGGGCGTGCTCCATGTGCTGGAGGGACAGGGCGCCTCGGATTGCGAGATGTACCTCCCCTCGCTGGCGGCGTGGTTCGACTGCCACGTCAGCCCCTCGGGCGAGGGCGTCTCCGTCTACCTGCGCGAGGTGACGGCCCGCAAGCGCGCGGAGGAGGCGCGCCGCAGGCTCAGCTCCATCATCGAGGCCACGCCGGACTTCGTGGGCAGTACGGACCCGCAGGGCAGGGGCCTCTACCTCAACCGCGCGGGCCGGCGCATGGTGGGATTGGCGGAGGACCAGGACGCCAGCGCGTGGAGCCTCGCCGCGGCCCACCCGGCGTGGGCCGCGCGGCGCCTGCTGGCCGAGAGCGTGCCCACCGCGCTGCGCGAGGGCGTGTGGATGGGGGAGACGGTGATGCGCTCGCCGGACGGCCGGGAGTTTCCCGTCTCCCAGGTGCTGCTCGCCCATGCCCAGGCGGATGGGACGCTGGAGATGTTCTCCACCATCATCCGCGACATCTCGGACCGCCAGCGCGCCGAGGAGTCGCAGCAGTTCCTCTCCGAGAGCGGCCGGGTGCTGGTGGCCGCGCTGGAGTACGAGGCCACGCTGCGCAGCCTGGCCCGGCTGGCGGTGCCACGCCTGGCCGACTACTGCGTGGTGTGCATCCAGGAGGGCGGCGAGGTGCAACGCATGGCCGTCGCCCACCGGGACTCCACCCGGGAGCCGTTGCTGCTCGCGCTCGGGCGCCTGCGCTCCGGGAGCCAGGCGCTGGTGGGCATGCAGAGCGTGCTGCGCACTGGTGAGCCGGAGCTCGTCCCCGAGGTGACGGATGCCTGGCTGCGGGCCTCCGCCGAGGACGAGGAGCACTTCACCACGCACCGGGCCCTGGCGCCTCGCTCGCTGATGATCGTCCCGCTGGTGGCGCGCGGGCGGACGCTGGGCGCCGTCACCTTCGCCTTCACCGGGGAGTCCGGCCGTCGCTATGGCCCGGCGGACCTCTCGCTCGCCGAGGGCCTGGCCTCCCGGGCCGCCCTCACCCTGGACAACGCCCGGCTCTACAAGGACTCCCAGCAGGCCACGCACGCGCGTGACGAGGTGCTCGCCGTCGTCTCGCACGATTTGCGCAACCCCCTCAACGTCATCTCCCTGGGGGCGACCTACCTGCTCAAGCACCTGCCCCAGGGCGAGCAGGGGGCGTCGTGGCGCAAGCAGGCGGAGCTCATGCGGCGCTCGGCGGACAGGGCCGTCCACCTCATCCAGGATTTACTGGAGGTGGCGAAGATCGAATCCGGGCGGCTGACGGTGGAGCGCCAGCCCCAGGACGTCTGCCAGTTGATGGATGACGCCATCGAGCTGCACCGGCCGCTGGCGGAGGCGCGGCGGTTGCGGCTGGAGCGGGAGCTGGAGTCTGGATTGCCGCGGGTGCTGGCGGACCGGGGCCGGGTGCTGCAGGTATTCTCCAACCTCATCGGCAATGCGTTGCGCTACACGGCCGAGGGCGGCCGCGTCACCGTGCGGGCCCGGCGCGAGGGCCGCTTCGTGCGCTTCTTCGTGAGCGACACCGGCAAGGGGATTGCTCCGGAGCACCTGCCGCACCTCTTCGAGCGCTACTGGCAGGCGAAAGGAGCGCGGGAGGGCGCGGGGCTGGGTCTGCCCATCGCCAAGGGCATCGTCGAGGCCCACGGCGGCTACATCCTGGCGGAGAGCGAGCAGGGAAGGGGCAGCACCTTCTCCTTCACCTTGCCGGTGGACGAGGCGCCAGCAGCGCGGTGAGGACGTGGTCGCGCCAGCGGCCGTCGATGAGGACGAGCTCGCGCGCGAGGCCCTCGACGGAGAAGCCCACGCGGCGCAGCACGGCGGCGCTGCGATGGTTCTCCGGCAGGTGGTTGGCGTGGATGCGGTGCAGGCCCATGATGCCGAAGGCGTAGTCACATACGGCACGCACGGCCTCGCTCATGAGTCCATGGCCCTGGAGCCGGAGGTCGAGCCCGAAGCCCATCTCGCACGACTGGAGGGGCCCGCGGCGGATGTCGGTGAGGGACACGCTGCCGAGCACGGGAGCGGAGGTGAGCGGGAGCTCGCGTGACAGCATGAAGAGACGCAAGGCGAGACCGCGGCGCCAGTCCTCGGCGTCCTGGGCCAGACGCGAGCGCCACCAGGTGATGGTGAAGAAGTTGTCGGGGCGCGCGGGCGAGACGGGGCCGAGGTGGTGGCGATTGGCCTCGTGGTAGGCGAGCACGCGCGCGGCACCCTCCGGCGGGAGCAGGGCCAGGTTGAGACGCTCGGTGGTGAGGAGGACGGGTGGCGGGTCCGAGGGCATGACGGGCGGGGGGAGGCTAGCGCGTCCGGGGGCTCGCGCGTGCGCCGTGAAGGGGAGGCTCGACAGGGAGCGGCCGCTCACGTTGACTGGTGGAGGTTGGAGTCCGCCATATGACGCCGCGCATCGTCGAGGGAGACCTGCTGGAGCAGCGGGTCGACGCCATCGTGAACGCCTGGAACCGGATGCTCTGGCGCTCGTCGGAGCGGTCCATCCGGGATTCGGTGACGAACGCGCTCGCGAGGGCCCGGGAGCACGGTTTCGGCTCCGTGGCGTTTCCGATCATCGGCGCGGGCAGCGGCGGCTTCGATGAGGAGCGGGCCCTCGAGGTGATGGTGTCCACGCTGGAAGCCCGTGAGGCGGAGATGGACGTCACCGTGGTGCGCTACCGGCGGCGCTGAGGCTTGGATTGAGGTAGACAGCCCTCATGCGCCTGCACCTCGTCGACGGTACCTATGAGCTCTACCGTGCCCACTTCTCGCCCCGCCCCGGAGCCACCGCTCCCGATGGCCGCGATGTGAAGGCCACCGTGGGACTCGTCTCCTCGATGCTCGCGTTGCTGCACGACGCCCACGAGTCCGTGACACACGTGGCCCTGGCCTTCGACAACCCCATCCGCTCGTTCCGCAATGAGCTCTTCGCCGGCTACAAGTCCGACGAAGGTGTTCCCCCCGAGCTCCATGCCCAGTTCGACCTCGCCGAGGAGGCCATGCGCGCGCTCGGGCTCACCGTCTGGTCCATGAAGGACTTCGAGGCGGATGATGCGCTCGCCACCGCCTCCGCGCGCTGGTCCGGGAAGGTGGAGCAGGTGCGGCTGCTCACCCCCGACAAGGACCTCGGCCAGTGTGTGCGCGGCGGCAAGGTGGTCCAGGTGGACCGCAAGCAGCAGAAGGAGCTGGACGAGGACGCGGTGCGGGCGAAGCTCGGCGTCGCCCCGGCGAGTGTGCCGGACCTGCTGGCGCTCGTGGGCGATGACGCCGATGGCATCCCCGGCCTGCCCGGCTTCGGAGAGAAGGGCGCGTCCGCTCTGCTCAACGCCTACGGCCACCTGGAGGCCATTCCCGCCGACGCGAGCGCCTGGTCCGTACGCCCTCGTGGTGCGGACAAGCTCGCCGCCACCCTGCGCGAGCACCGCGAGGACGCGCTGCTGTACCGCAAGCTCGCCACCCTGGTGACGGATGCGCCCATCTCCAAGTCACTCGAGGACCTCGCCTGGGCCGGTGTCCCCCGGGCGCGTTTCCTCTCCCTGTGTGACTCCCTCGGGCTCACCACGCTGAAGACCCGCCCCAAGCGCTGGGCCGCCGACAGCGCTTGAACGCACGGGCTGTTGTTTCCCGCGAGACCCGCGCAAGGGGTTGCATGCCGCCCAGAAATGGCGCACATGGGCTCGGGGTTGAATACCGCTATGTCCACCGAGCTCAAGCCCATCGGGCTGAACATTCCTGGCAACGACGACACCTGGACTCCCTCCATGGAGGACATGCCCTTCCACCGTCTGGGCGGTGAGGCGGGGGTCCAGGCCCTGGCCGAGGCCTTCTACGACGCCATGGATGCGAACGAGCCCGCGCTCGCCCGCCTGCACGAGCTGGATGAGCAGGGCAGGGTGTCGCGCGGCATGCGCGAGCGCTTCGGCCTCTTCCTCATCGGCTGGCTGGGCGGGCCCCAGCACTACATGGAGAAGCACGGCCACCCGCGCCTGCGCATGCGCCACGGCCATGTCCCCGTGGACACCGCCCAGCGCGACGCCTGGGTGCGCTGCATGCAGCGCGCGATGGATGCCCGCGGGGTGAAGGGCAACGTGCGCCGCTTCCTCGACAACCGCTTCGCCGAAGTGGCCGACTTCCTGCGCAATACCGAGGGCTGAGTGAAAATCTGGGTCGACGCCGACGCGTGTCCGGGGCCGGTGCGGGACATCCTCCTGCGCGCCTCGCAGCGCCTGCACATCCCCACCGTCTTCGTGGCCAACAAGCGCCTCACCCTGCCTCGCTCGGAGCTCGTCTCCACCGTGCAGGTGGGCGCGGGGCTCGACGTGGCGGATGGCTACATCGCCTCCTCCGCCGGGTCCGGAGACCTCGCCGTCACCCAGGACATTCCCCTCGCCGCGCTGCTCGTCCCCAAGGGCGTGGTGGTGCTGGATCCCCGGGGCGAGCTCTTCAGCGAGGAGAACATCGCCGAGCGCCTCTCCGTCCGGAACTTCATGCAGGAGCTGCGCGACAGCGGCGTGATGACCGGCGGCCCGAGCGGGTTCTCCGCCCAGGACCGCCAGCAGTTCGCCGCCTCGCTGGACCGCGAGCTCACCCGGCTGCTCAAGGCCCGGTAGCGGCGCCCGCTAGAAGCGCATCAGCAGGCCCGGGCCCGCCGTGAGCGACTCGTTGCGCCGGCCCGTGCGCATCAGCACCGGCACGGGGACGGCCCGGAAGGTCTCGGACGCCTGGCTCCGCAGCCTCGGCGAGGTGGGCGGATAGGGCGTCGGCTCCTCGGCGGTGACCAGCGCCGTGATGACGAAGGTGGCCGCGATGCCGCCGATGGCCGA
Source organism: Archangium violaceum Cb vi76 (assembly GCF_000733295.1). Taxonomy (GTDB): domain Bacteria; phylum Myxococcota; class Myxococcia; order Myxococcales; family Myxococcaceae; genus Archangium; species Archangium violaceum. Next base: position 23,333 of record NZ_JPMI01000104.1, read on the forward strand.
CAGCGGAACGGCCGGGCCATCCGCGAGCGCCGTGCCCGCCAGCAGCAGCACCGCGCCCACGCCCATGGGCAGCACCGTGAGCTTGAAGACGCGCGACGCCGACAGCTCGAACGGCACCGCCAGCAGGCCGCCCACGCCCATGCCGAGCAGGGGCGCCACCAGCGTCGGAGCGAGGTTCGGGTCCTGGTCCCCCTCTTCCGCGAGCAGCACCGTGGCCTGCACGAGGCCGGTGAGCGCGAAGGCGTAGAGGGCGCTCATCCCCACGAGCGACGCGTCTCCATCGCTCACGTCACCGGGCAGCGCCGTGGCCGCCAGCACGCCGATGATTCCGGCCTGCGTGGTGAGCAGCGCCGCGACGGCGCGGTCCCTGTCGCCGAGCCCCTGCTCCGAGCCGAAGCCGAAACCGGCGAGGAAGCCCAGCGCGGCGCCCCCCGCGGCGAGCAGCGATTCGTTGCGCTCCACCGGGACGTAGTACTGGTACACGGCCGCGGCGGTGCCGAGCCCCAGGCCTCCAATCACCGCGCCCACGTACGTCCCGTTGTCCGACGCGAAGGTGTTGCCGAGGATGCCGCCCGTCACCGCGCCGCTGAGCAGCTCGGTGAAGACGAGCAGCATGCCGCCCGCGCCCGAGGAGAAGCGGCTGTAGCGCTCCGCGCGCTCGGCGGCCGTCTCCGAGGGACCCTCGGCGGGTGGAGGCGGAGGCGGGGGCGCGGACTGCACCTGGGCGGGCGGAGGCGGCGGAGGAGCCGGCTGCGCCGCGGGCGGTGGAGGCGGCGGAGGCTGTTGGGTGGTGGGCGCGGGAGGCTGTGCGGCGGCCGCAGGCGGCGGCGCGGGCGGGGTCTGCACCGCGGGCGAGGCGGGCTGGGTGGTGGTCGTGGTGGACTGCGCCCGCGCGACGCCATTCGCGGTCAGCAGGCCAAGACACATCAGGGAAACGATGAGCCGCATACACAGGTCTCCTGGACGTAACGTGGGGGGAAAGATGGGTCGGGCGGCCCTGGGGTGCATCGTTCAATCCCTGGCGTTGGCTCGTCCCACGGGGCGGGGCGGTGTCGGGTGTCACGCACCGGAGGCCCGGGAGTGTCGGGTGGGGAGGGAAGGGCCGGCCGGCGTCCTGGCGGGCAGGCACGCCTCGGGCGGGGGGCACTTGTGCCACAATGCCGGTGCACCGCGTGGTCTCCGGCCCCTCTCACCGGCCCCTCTTCATGACGACTTCCTTCCGTGCCCGGTCCTTTCCTCGGAGCCCGGTCTCCCCGGGACTGCTTCTCGCGAGCGCCGTGCTCCTGTGGCTCGGGAGCGTGACGGGCTGTGCCCGGAGCGAGGCTCCACCGCCTCCCATCGAGGCGAAGGTGGAGGGCCACTGGCTGCAACCGCTCGCCCACGGCAGCCAGATGGTGCCGTGCGGACACGGCCACCACGCCTGGGTCTGGTCGCCGAACCGGGCCGGCTTCTGGTTGGTGGACGCGGAGGGCCGCGAGTCCGTCATCGAGGGACTCGGCGACAAGGGCTTCTGGGTCGTGAACGTGGTGCCCACCGCCGACCCGGAGCGGGCGTGGGTCATCGTGCAGGTGCCCTCGGATTACAAGTCGAGCACCGTGCTCCTGCTGGTGGACCACCAGCGGCGGCTCGAGGTGCCCGAGGTGTCCATCCCGGACATGTCGCTGGTGCCGTCCGAGGGACGTGAGCGGCTCTGGGTGGTCTCCGATTTCAATCTGCGGCAACTGCTGGTCGCCGATGCCGCGGGCGAGGTGACGCCGGTGCGCCTCGGCACGGGGTGGATCACCGCGCGCAAGGTGATGCCCGTGGCCGGGGGCCAACAGGGCTGGCTGGTGCTGGACCAGAGCCTCCTCCACGTGGACCCGCGGGCGGGCGCTCAGTCCCTTTCGCGGCCAGTGCCCGTGCAGAACGTGTGGGCCCTGCTCCCCACCCGGCAGCCTCATCGGGCCTGGGTGCTCGCGGATGTGCCCGGAAGGACCGGGTCCCAGTTCTTCCTCGCGAGCCGGGAGGGTGTGAAGACCACCGCGACGCCTCTGCTCGGGAATGTCCAGCGGCTCTTCGCCCACCGCGATGCCAACCTCGTCTGGGTGTTGCTGTCCCCGGGCCCCAGTGTGGGGCCGGGCCCGGCCCTGGAGCTGAAGCTCGTGGGGCTCGATGGGAAGACGGTGGGGCCCGGCGTGACGGTGGAGGGCTCGCCCGCCGTGGAGCGCTCGCCGGATGGGCACTTGTGGGTGAGCGACGAGCGGCGTGTCTACCTCCTGGGAGAGGGTGGAGGCGAGGTGGCGCGCAGCGCGGACGCGGAGGGGTTGGGCCGGGCCGAGCTCCACCCCGTGTCGGCGGAGCGCGCCTGGGCGGTGACGGAGGAGGGCGAGGTCCGCCTGCTGTCGGTGAAGGGCCAGGTCATCACCTCGGGAGACCAGGCGGTGACGGGCCTTCACGAGCCCCGCTTGATGGCGTTGGACGCGAACGGCGGTTGGGCGCTGTCGGACGGTGGTACCCGCCTGCTCCGGCTCTCGCTGGGGCCGGTGGGAGTGCGGGCCACGCAGGTGCTCGAGGGGGCGGGGCTGAACGACGTGTTCCCCCTGAAGGGCACCGGCCGCGCCTGGGTGACGGGTATTCCCCGGGGCTCGCTGTACGGGCCGGCCTCGGACGTGGGGCGCGTACGGGTGGGCTTCGCGGGGGGTGCTCATCTCGAGCGCGACGCGAAGGGCAACGTTCTGGTGGAGGGCCGTCTGGAGGCGGGCGCGCCGCTGGAGTCGTTGGAGCTCGACTGGCCCGGGCTCGCGCAGGCGGCGGGAGTGGGACGCACGCTGCGGCTCGAATTGCGCGCGGAGGAGGGCAAGGGCGCGCTGGTGGGGCAGGGCGTGCGGCGTCTCGCGGAGCCGTCCGGTGTGCTCTTCCAGTGGGCGGAGCCGCCGGGAAGCGCGGAGCACCTCTACCGCACCGTGGTGGCGCACGAGGTGGAGAATGGCACCCGCCTCACCGCCACCTTCCAGCACGTGCCCTTCGGTGTGCCGTTGCTCGACCGCGTCTGGGTTCGCACCGCGCTGGCGTGTCTCGCGGTGACGTTGTTGTTGCTGTTGCCCATGCTGTTGCTGCGCCCCTCGGGGGTGACCCGCCGGTGGTTGCCGCTCGCCGGCTATGTCGTCACCGGAGTGGGGGCGGGCGGTGGCGAGCTGCTGGGGCTGCTGGGGGGGCTGCGCATCCACCTGCCCACGGTGCTCGCCGTGACGTGCGCCGAGCTGGTGCTGTGCGCGGGCCTGGGGCTGCTGTCGCCGGCCGTGTTCCGCCGGCTCGTCTTCACGCACCCGTTCTCCTGGGCCGCGGCGCCGCTGCTGCGCTCGCCTTCCTTCCGGCGCCGCTTCTTCGCCACGCATGTCCGGCAGGTCCGCCGCCGGGTGGACGTGTCCTCCGCCCAGGCCAATGGCGAGGTCTTCGTGGAGCTCTCCTCGCACGTCACCGAGTACGCCGGGCCCGGAGTCGCGCCCTCGGCCTCGGAGCGCACGGCCGAGGAGTTGTGCGGGCTGCTCACGCGCGAGCGCGCGCACCTGCTCATCCAGTGCGCGGGAGGCCGGGGGAAGAGCGCGCTCCTGCGGCGGCTGGTGCGTCTGTCGCTGGAGCACTTCGAGAAGCAGCCGTCCTCGCCGCTGCCCGTGTTCATCGATCCGGCGGCGGAGGACCTGGAGACGGCCGCGAAGGAGGCCCTGCAGGACCTGGGTCTTCCGGAGGCGCTGCGGGACGCGCTGCTGGAGTCGGGGGACTTCTTCCTGGTGTTGGACGGCCTCACCGAGTCGAAGCTGGAGCCAGAGGCGCTGCGCCGCTACCTGGAGCGGGAGATGGGGCTGCACGCGCCCGTGCTGTTGTCCGCGCGGCCGAACGAGGCGTACCGGACGGCGATGGCGCACGCGCTGCGGTGGATGGCGGTGGAGCCGAAGCGGCTGGACGCGGCGGGGCTGGAGCGCTTCCAGGCGGCGTACCCGGGTCCGGACGGCAAGCCGGTGCCGCTCTCCGAGTCCCTCCTGCGCATCTGCCGCGGACGGGCGGCGGACGGGACGTACGTGCCCCTGCTGGTGCGCCTGGCGCTGCGCTTCGGCGGGGGAGGGGTGGACAGCGTCATCAACCTCTACCGGGCGGTGTTCGCGGGGTTGTTGAAGAAGGCACCGGACGACGCGGAGACCTCGGAGCTGCTGGGCTTCGCGGAGGCGCTGTGCCTGGGCAGCTATTGGCGGCATCGCAGCCGGCTGATCGTCTTCCGCGACAGCCCGGACGAGGCGAAGCTGCGGATGCTGCTGGACGCGGGGCTGCTGGTGGCGGCGGACGCGAGGCCGGGGCCGGTGCCCACGCACGTGCGCTTCTTCCACGACTCGATGCAGAGCTACCTCACGGCGCGGGCGCTGTACGCGCAATACGCCGCCCAGGCACGGTGGGACTGCCTGTGGCGCGCGGCGGGCGAGCCGGGTTTCGCGCGGGAGCAGTCGGACCTGATGACGGAGGCGGGCTCGGAGCTGTTCCAGATGTGCTCGTACGTCTTCGGCTATGACGCGCGGTTGAAGGCCGAGCTGATGCGGCACCTGGAGCAGTGCGCGGAGGCGAACGACGAGCGGTTGAACAAAGAAGGCATCCTGGCGGCGGTGCCGGAGGAGTTGCGGCCCGTGTTGCGCAAGTCCGGCCGGGTGCTGTCGCCGGGGCTGCTGCTGAGCGAGGCGAGCCGCGTCTGCGCGGAGCACCCGGACGGAGATGCCCTGTTCCTGCTGTACGCGCGGATGGCCCCGTTGGCGTGGCCCTGGAAGCCCGAGGAGGAGAGTCCGGCACGCTCCCAGGAGGACGCGGCGTAGGGACCCGTGGATGTCCCCTCTCCCTCTGGGAGAGGGTCAGGGTGAGGGTTTACCTCTCTGGGTCCGTGTGACCGCATGGAAACACGCGGGTGAAGA
>NZ_JPMI01000105.1 GCF_000733295.1 Archangium violaceum Cb vi76
TGCGGAACCCGGGAGGGGTTTCCCCCCGCGCCCCGGAGTGACTACGGATGGGGCCGACTCCCGTGCCCGTCACCCTGCCAGCCCATGCCGCCGCGGTGCTCCCGTTCTTCCGGTTGTCCCGGAGGGGAGTGCTGCCCACGGCGCTCGTCGTCGGAGCCTGTGCGCCGGACCTCTCCTATGTGTACGCGGTGCGCCGGCTCGGCGACTACGCGCACGAGTTCCCCGGCTTCGTCCTCTTCTGCGTGCCCGTGGGGCTCGCGGTGCTGGTGTGGCTGGAGGCACTCGTCCTCCCCGCGCTGAGACGCGCCCTGCCCGAGCTCCTGGGCGTGCAGTGGGGCCGCTTCGCTCTCACGGAGGGCCTGCCCCGAGCGCCGCTCGCCTGGGTGGCCACGGTGGGGGCCCTGGTGCTCGGTGCGAGCACCCATCTGCTCTGGGATGGCTTCACCCACGCCAGCATGTGGCCCGCGGACGTGCTCTACCCGGACATCCGCGTCCCCGTGGGCGGCAGGGAGCTGCCGCTGGCGCGGATCCTCCAGCACGCCTCCTCGCTGGTGGGCTCGCTCGTGGTGCTCGGGTACATGGCGAGCCGCTACCGGCACCTGGAACCCGTGCCGGGAGGCTCCTGGGCGGATGGCCTGCGCGTGCTGGTGCCCACGGCGGCTGGAGCCGTGCTGGGACTGGTGCTGCGGCTCTCCCGCTTCCAGGACATGGGGGCGCTGGAGGCGCAGCTGTGGTGGGCCTTCTGGCCCACGGTGACGGGAGCGCTCGCGGGGCTCACCGTGGGGTGCGCGCTCGTCCGGTGGCGCCGGCCCTCATGACCTGCGCTCCACCTGCTCCAGGGCCCGTTGCAGCTGCGGCAGCGCATAGGGCTTGGGCAGCATCACCGCGCCCTCCAACCGCTCGGAGCCACCGCCGAACACCGCGTTCCCCAGCCCCGAGGCGATGATGATGCCCATGCCGGGCCTGTGCCGGACGGCCTCCCGGGCCAGCTCGACCCCCGATGAGCCCGGCAGCGTCACATCCGTGAAGAGCACGCCGAACACGCCGGCCTCGAGGGCCTTCCGGGCCTCCTCCGCGCTCGCCACCGCCAGCACGTCGAAGCCCAGCAGGCCCAGCAGCTCGCACGCCGACGCGCGGATGTCCTCATCGTCCTCCACCAGCAGCACGCGCTGCCGCCGGGTGGACTCCTTCGCCGTGCGTGACGCCGGCTTCCGCGCGCGGTTGTCGAGCAACTGCCGCACCTTGCGCGCCATGTCCTCGCGGCGATGGGGCTTGCTCAACAGATGGACGCCCGGGTCGAGCCGCCCTCCCGTCGCGATGGCGTCCTCCGTGTAGCCGGAGGTGAAGAGCACCTCGAGCTCTGGCAGCAGCTCGCGGGCTCGCCGGGCCAGCTCGGCGCCGCGGATGGGCCCCGGCATCACCACGTCGGTGAACAGCAGGTCCACGGAGATGCCGCTCTGGAGGATGGCCAGCGCGCTCTGCCCATCGGCGGCCTTGAGCACGCGGTAGCCCAGCTCCGTCAGCATCTCCACCACCGTGGCGCGCACCTCGGGGTTGTCCTCCACCACCAGGATGGTCTCGCTCCCTCCCTCGATGGGGCCGGTGGAGAGCTCCGCGGGCGCCGTCTCCTCGTCCCGCAGCGCGCGGGGCAGGTACAGCTCGATCGTCGTGCCACGCCCCACCTGGCTGGAAATCTGGATGTGGCCGCCGCTCTGTTTGACGAAGCCATACACCATGCTCAGGCCCAGCCCCGTGCCGCGGCCCTCGGGCTTGGTGGTGAAGAACGGCTCGAAGACGCGCTCCAGCACCTCCGGGGGCATGCCGCAGCCGGTGTCGGTGACGGCCAGGAGCACGTACTCCCCGGGCAGCACCTCCGGGTTCAACCGGGCCGTGTGCTCATCCAGCCGGGCGTTGCGGGCTTCGATCTTCAGCGTGCCGCCCTCGGGCATGGCATCCCGGGCGTTGATGGCCAGGTTGAGGAGGACGTTCTCGAGCTGGTTGGGATCGGCGAACGTGTTCCACAGGTCGCCGGGAATGAGGGCCTCCACCTGGATGCTCTCGCCGAGGGGGCGGCGCAGCATGTCATCCATGCCGCGCACGAGCCGGCCCACGTTGAAGACGAGGGGCAGGAGGGGCTGGCGGCGCGCGAACGCGAGCAGATGGGACGCGAGCCGGGCACCCCGCTCCACGGCCCCGACAGCGGCCCGCAGGCGGCTCTGGGCCCGCGCGTTGCCGGCCATGTCGCGCTGCAGGAGCTGGAGGTTGCCACTGATGACCTGCAGCAGGTTGTTGAAGTCGTGCGCCACGCCGCCGGTGAGCTGGCCCACGGCTTCCATCTTCTGCGCCTGGCGGAGCTGCTCCTCGATCTGCCGCTGCTCGGTGATGTCACGCGCGACGGCGTAGAGCACCCCGTCCTCGGGCACGGGCACCGCCGTCCAGGAGAGGCGGCGGTAGGTGCCGTTGCGGTGCCGCAAGGCGTTCTCGAAGCGCGGCGTCCGGTTGCCCGCGGCCAGGTTCGCCACCTCGGACCGCGTCTTCTCCCGGTCGCCGGGGTGCTCCAGCCAGGCGGAGGTCCTTCCCAGCAGCTCCTCCTCGGTCCAGCCGAGCAGCGTGGTCCACGCCGGGTTGACGCTGAGGAACCTGCCCTCCATGTCCGCCACCAGCAGCAGATCCTGGGAGACGTTCCAGATGCGATCGCGCTCGCGCGTGCGCTGCTCGACCCGCTGCTCCAGCAGCTCGTTGGCCCGCCGCAACTCCTCCATCACCTTGACGCGCGCGCACGCCGTCCAGATGCGATCGGCGACGTCGCGGATGAACTCGCGCTCCTCGGGGGACCAGTGACGCACCACCGTGTCATGGAGGAACAGGGCGGCGGAGAGACGGCCGTGCTCCATCAGGGGCACGTTGAGCAGGGCCCGGATGCCCAGGGCCAGCAGCTTCCCGGCGGTCGCGGCCGTCCTCGGATCCTGCTCGACGTCCGGGATGATGATCGTTTCACCCCGTCCGAGATCCTCGTGGTGGCCGTAGTCGGTGAACCCGTGCGGGCCCGCCACGCTGGCCACGCCGGGACCGGAGACCCAGTCCCGCTCGACCTGGAAGAGCCGCCGGGCCGTGTCGAACGTGCAGTAACCCGCGCGCGAGACGCCGAAGAGGCGCCCGACGATCTCCATGGCCGTGTTGGCGATGCGGGCCGTGTCGCTCAGCTCCCGCAGCCGGTCGCCGAGCTCGACGAGCGCGGCCTGTCGCAGCTCCGCCTTCTTCCGCTCGTGGATGTTGAGCAGCACGCCCGGGAAGCGCAGCGGCCTGCCGTCGGCGGCGAGCTCGCAGTGGCCATTGGCTTCGATCCACAGATAGGAGCCGTCGAGCTGCCGGACGCGGTACTCGGCACGGTAGGGGCCGCCGGTCTCCCCCGTCCGGGCCACCAACGCCAGGATCCGCGCGCTGTCCTCGGGGTGGATGGACTCCGCCACGACGCTGAGCGGCAGCCCCTGGGCGGCCTGCTCCGGCTCGATGGAGAAGGAGCGGGCGAAGCGCTCATCGGCGGTGAAACGGTCGGTGGGAATGTCCCAGACCCAGGTGCCGATCACCGCGCCCGCGTTGAGCGCGAGCTGGAGCCGCTCATTGGCCTGACGCAGCGCGTCCTCGGCCTGCTTGCGCTGGGTCACGTCCTGGACGACGCCCCGGAGCCGGACGGGCCTGCCCTCGGCATCGCGGAGGAACTCGGCCCGCCGGGAGATCCACCGCGGCTCGCCGGTGTCCTGCCGGTGGATGCGGTAGTCGACCGTGGTCCTCGCGAGGCCCTGGGCCCGCGACGTGGCGGTCGAGGCGACCTGCCGGTCCTCGGGGTGGACGAGCGGCTCGATGGCGGACACCGGCATCACGTCCACGGGCTCGAGGCCGTACACGCGGCAGAACTCCGGGGTCACGGTCATCAGATCGGTCGAGATCTCCACCGTGAACAGGCCGATGCCCCCGGCTTCCTGGGCGAGGCGCAGTTGCTCGTTGCTCTCCTGGAGGCTCTCCTCGGCCCGCTTGCGCTCGGCGATGTTGGCTGCGGCTTCCGGGGCGTTTTCTGGGTTGAACAGGGGAATGCTCATGGGGGTGATGCCGTGGGGGGAGCGTCGAGAAGACTGTTGCCGTGCAATCCCTCGCGGCGCAAGGGGGGAGGCGGCTGGACGTGCCATCCGGGCTGGATCGAGGGTCTGGGTTTCCCGGATACGTCCGGAGAACAACGATGCATGCGTCCAGCCATGGGGAGCACTTGCTGGCTGTTAGGCTTCCGGGCCCCAGAAACGAGCATCCCATGCCTTTCACACTGACGGTCAACGGCGAGTCCCATGCCCTCGAGGTGGAGGAAGACACGCCCCTGCTGTACGTGCTCCGGGACGAGCTGCGTTTGAACGGAGCCCGGTATGGTTGCGGCGTGGGCCAGTGCGGCGCGTGCACGGTGCTGTGCGACGGGGTACCGCTCCGCTCCTGCTTCGTCCCGGCCGCCTCGCTGGGTGGACGGGCCCTCACCACGCTGGAGGGGCTGCGTGCACCGGACGGGGCGTTGCATCCCCTCCAGCGGGCCTTCCTGGACGAACAGGCGGGCCAGTGCGCGTACTGCATTCCGGGGATGGTCATGGCGGCGGCGGCCCTGCTGCGGGAGAAGCCCCGGCCGTCCGAGGCGGAGATCCGCACCGCGCTGGACGCCAACCTGTGCCGGTGCGGCTCGCACAACCGCATCGTGCGCGCCATCCAGCGCGCCGCGGAGGAGCTGGCCCGATGAGCGCCCGCCTCGACCGCCGTTCGGTCCTGAAGGGCTCGCTGGTGCTGGCCTTCGCCCTGGCCGCCCCGGGCGTCTCCGGTGAAGCGCCGCGCCCGAAGCTGCCGGGAGACCTGGCGCGTCACCCCCGGCTCGACGCCTGGCTGCGCATCGGCGCGGACGGGAAGGTCACGCTGATGACGGGCAAGGTGGAGCTGGGCCAGGGCATCCTCACGGCGCTCGGGCAGTTGTGCGCCGATGAATTGGACATCGAGCTGTCCCGGTTGACCCTCCTCTCCGGTGACACGAGGCACTCCCCGAACGAGGGGACCACGGCCGGGAGCATGTCCGTGTCCCAGGGGGGCTCGGCGGTACGTCAGGCCGCCGCCGAGGTGCGCGCCCTCCTGGTGGGACTGGCCAGCGAGCGCCTGCGTGTCCCCGCCCGGCGGTTGCGCGTGCGGGACGGGACGGTGTCGGATCCGGTCAGCGGGGGGAGCGTCACCTATTGGAGTCTGGTGGGGGGACGGACGCTGAACCGCGAGGCGACCGGCACCGTCACGCCGAAGCCCGCCTCCGAGCGGCGTTACGTGGGCCGTCCGGTGCCGCGTCTGGACCTGCCCGCCAAGCTCACGGGCGAGGCCATCTTCGTGCAGGACTTCCGTTCCGACACGCTGGTCCACGGCCGCGTCGTCCGAGCCCCTTCCCACGGTGCGACGCTCGTCGAGGCTGGCACGTCCAGCGTGGAGCGCATGCCGGGGGTCTTGAAGGTGGTGCGCGACGGGAACTTCCTGGGAGTGATTGCGTCCAAGGAATGGCAGGCCATCAAGGCAGCGGCGGCCCTGGCGGGTGCCGTCCGGTGGAGCGAGCACGCCACGTTGCCCGTGGAGCCCCATGCCTGGCTGCTGGGTGCTCCGTCCCAGGACACCGTCATCCAGAACACCGTGCGCCCGGCGGGTCCACCTCCGGCGCGGACGCTGGAGGCGAGCTACCGCCGTCCCTACCAGATGCATGGCTCCATCGGTCCCTCGTGCGCGGTGGCGGAGTGGGACGGAGACATGCTGACCGTCCACACGCACAGCCAGAGCGTCTTCGATACCGCCGAGGCCATCGCGAGGATGCTCGGCCTGCCGGGAGAGAAGGTACGGGGGGTGCACCTGCACGGCGCGGGTTGTTATGGCCACAACGGCGCGGACGATGCCGCCGCGGATGCCGCGCTCCTGGCCCGTGCGCTGCCCGGCCGTGCCGTCCGCGTGCAGTGGTCGCGCCAGGACGAGCACATGTGCGAGCCCTACGGCTCGGCGATGGTGGTGAAGGTCCGCGCCGACGTGGACGAGAAGGGCGATGTGCTCGATTGGAATTACGAGCTCTGGTCGACTCCCCACGGCACGCGGCCAGGGGGAAACCCTGGCAACCTGCTGGCGGGCCGTTCGCTGGCACGACCCTTTCCCATGCCGGTTCCGAGGAACGGCGGGCCGCCGAACTACGCCGCGGACCGCAATGCCATTCCGCTCTACGCGTTTCCCGGCCAGTCGGTGACGACGCACCTGGTGACGGAGATGCCGCTCCGGGTGTCCTCGCACCGGGGGCTCGGCGCCTACGCCAACGTCTTCGCCATCGAGTCCTTCATGGACGAGCTGGCGCATGCGGCGAAGGCCGACCCGGTTGGGTTCCGGCTCCGCCAGCTCCAGGACGCTCGGGCGAAGGCCGTCATCCAACGCGCGGCGGAGCGCTTCGGCTGGTCGAAGGGCCGCCGCTCGCCGAATCACGGACGGGGTCTGGGCTTCGCTCGTTACAAGAACCTCGCGAGCTACTGCGCCGTCTGCCTGGAGGTCTTCGTGGAGCCGGACAGCCACGCCATCCAGGTCGTCCGGGCCGTGCTGGCCGCCGACGCGGGCGAGGTGGTCAATCCGGACGGGCTCACCAACCAGTTGGAGGGAGGGCTGGTCCAGTCATTGAGCTGGAGCCTGAAGGAGGCGGTCCGATACGACGGCCAACGCATTCTCTCGCGGGACTGGAGCACCTATCCCATCCTCACCTTCTCGGAGGTGCCGCCCGTGGAGGTGGTGCTGCTGGATCGTCCGGGTGAGCCGTTCCTGGGAGCGGGCGAGGCCGCGCAGGGCCCCACGGCGGCGGCGCTGGCGAACGCCGTGTTCGAAGCGACGGGAGCGCGGGTTCGAGACCTGCCCATCACACCGCAGCGCCTGGCAGCCCTCCGAAAGGGTTGAGCAATATCCCCTCTCCCCTCGGGAGAGGGTCGGGGTGAGGGTGCCTGTCTCCGTTCTTCAACCGTAGTCGGCCTGAGCGGGCGAGGAGCCGCCTCGCCGCTCAATCCAGGAGGCTCCGAAGGGCCAAGGCTAGTACTCCCAGCGCCAGACGGGGGATACGGGCAGCTCCCGGTTCAGCACCACGGCCCCCTCCTTGGAGCCTTCATGCGTCCTCACGCGCGCGTACCGGTCGCCCAGCGCGATGCACACGGGGTACTTCCGTCCATCCGGCAGCACGGCCAGCGTGTAGCGGCCCATGACGGCCGGGCGCTTGAACTCCGGGGGGTAGTCATAGATGCCGGGGCCTGTCCAGAGTCGGCCGTATAGCAGCGTCCCTTCGGGCAGGTTGCCATCGCCCTCCACCAGGCGGCTGATGACAGGGCCCTCCTGGTAGGTGCCCACCTCCTGGAATTCGCCGGGCTGGTTGATGTCCAAGATGGCCCGAAGGAGACTGCCAGTACTAATCTTCAACTCCTCGAACATGGCCTTGGTCGCCTCCTCGGGACAGGCCCCGGGCTCCGGGGGCTTTACCTGGGCGGCGGGGCATCCGACGCCAACGGCGGCGCACAACCAGGCGGCGAGGAGATTCGAGGCGGTAGAGCGCGAAGAGATGGACACGGGAGGGCTTCCTTTCTCGGGGCCAGACCCAGGCAGCAGCGCCTCGGGTGGGGACATGAGTGTGGAGTGCACCAGCCACAAGGCAAGGCCGAGCACGGTCAGGCCCGCGAGCACGACCAGGGACCCGCTCGTGCGCCTCGGGCCTCCTGGCGCAGCAGGCTCCTCCTGCTTCGCCTCTTCCTCCTTGGGGGGCGGTGCCTCCTCCGGGGCCTCGCGCGTTGCAGGCGGCAACCGGGCCGGCTGTGCCGCCACCTCCTCGGGGAGGGTCTCCACCGGACTGTCCTCAACGGTGAAGAGTGGCACCTTCCAGGCGGGGGACGTCCTCACCTTCTCGACGGCCTCCTCCAGCGCCTGGAGCACTGCCTCGGTATCCGGGTACCGGTCCTCGGGCCGCTTCTCCAGCAGCTTCAGGGTGATGTCGCTGAGGGCGCGCGGTGCCAGGGGGTTGAGGACGTGGGGGGCGGTGGGAGGGACGCTGGCGATGGCGGCCAGCAGTTCCTTGTCTGGCAGCTCTGGGTTGAACGGGTGGAGGTCCGTCAGGCCCTGGTAGAGCAGCACTCCCAGGGCGTACAGATCCGCGGGCACGCCCCCCTGGAAGGGCTCGCCCCGCTTCCACGCCTCGGTGCGCGTGTAGGCCAGGAGCTCGGGGGGCACCAGGTGCAGGACGCCCTCGGGCAGTCCCAGCGTCTGGGTGAGCGCTCCCGGCAGGCGCGCGGTGCCGAAGTCGATGAGGAAGGGCCTGCCGTCCTTCCGGCGGATGAGGATGTTTTCCGCCTTCAAGTCGCGGTGGTACACGCCGCGTGCGTGCAGTACCCCCACGGTGCGCACCACACTGGAGAAGGTGTCCGCCAGCCCAACGGCGTGAAGGGGTTTCCGCCACCGCCACCGGTGCCAGTCGTCCCCATCCACGAAGTCGGTGACGAGGAAGGGGTAACCCTGGGTGGGGTGGGGCCAGAAGTCCACCGCGTACACGCGCAGCAGGTTGGGGTGGGAGGAATAGGTGAAGAGCGCGGAGGCCTCTCGCGCCAGGCGCCGCCAGGCGCTCGTCTCCTCCACGTACTGTGCTTCGGTGAGTTCCTCCGTGGATTGGTTGATGGGGAGCAGTCCCATTTTCATCGAGTACGGCTGGCCGTCGCGCTCCACCTTGAAGACGCGGGAGGAGCCACCACGGCCCAGCACCGCGACGATGAGCCAGGGCCCCACCTGGTGGCCGGGCTGGAGGTGGTCCGGGTGAAAGGCTTCCGTTGTCATGGGGCCTGCTTCCTAAAGATTCACTTCGAGGATGGGGAGGGGCCGGACGCCGCTCTTGTCCAGCACCTCCAGGAGGAAGACCTCGCCCGCCTTCCAGAACGGCGTCTCCGTCTCCACCGTGACGAGACCCTCTTCGCCCGGCGCGAGCTGCGCCTTGTTCATGTCCACGGAGCGCACCTTCACGGTGGTGCCGTCCGCACGGGTGAGCCGCGCCCCTCCTGGCACCCAGGGTTTCTGTCCCGGAAGGCTGCGCACACGGACGACGGCGAGCGTCCAGGATCTAGCGCGATACCCCTCTCCACCCGCCACCCTCAGCCCACTCCGCGCACTCGCCGGTACCTTGGCGATGCGCTGGGCTTGCACCCCGTCCGGGTCGAGCCGCCCGGAAAACACGAGCCCAGCGGGCCCGCTCAAGGCCCGGAGCGCCGCGAGCTCCGCCTCCTTTTCCGCCAGCGCGGTTTCCAGCGCCTCGACGGTGCGCGGGCGGCGCACCACCTCCAGCTCCTTGTCCACCAGCGTGGGGTGGGAGACGAGCACGAGCGTGGCCACCGCTGGGGAGGCGCCGTCCTTGTAACGCACCCGCATCACCAGCTTCTCCTCGGCTCCCAGGTCGACGGAGGGCTCCACCGCCACGAGGCGCTCGCCGACATCCACCCACCGGAGGCGCGCCGGTCGGCCCTCGAGCTCCAGCGAAGCCTTGTCGATGGGGGCGTCGAAGCGAAGGTAGGTGGCGACGCCGGCCGCCACCCGCGCCTCCGGCACCGGCTCACCAGGGTTGCTGGGGAGGACAACCTGCCGTTGTTGCTGCTCGCGGACCAGGAACTGAGGCTGCGCTGCCGCCGACGCACTTACGGACAGAGCGAGGAAGAGCAAGAGGAGAAGGGGTGATGGTAGTGCCAGGGTGGAGAACCTCTCCGGTTCACCGTAGCAGATGTCGTCCCCCGGACGACCAGTTGCCGCACCACCTCGTCTTGCTCTGCTGGTGTTGGGCACTGCTCTCATCGTGAAGCCGTGAGCTTCTCACCTGTGGCCTGCGCCCTCTGGAGCTCGGAGCTCCGCCCAGCCTATGCGAAGCTGGGCGCTCGCGGCTCACCGTTCCCAGTCCACGCATCATGGACTTTCCATGAGGCGTTTCTATTCAACGGCAATAGACGAAACGGTCCCCTGGCAGTCTGGGGGAGATGGGATTTGTATGAAGAGAAAGGGACGTGATGGCGTTGAAGTAGAAATCCCTCCGCGGCACACCGCCAGACAGGGTCTGGATGGACGCGTCGTGGCTATTCCCCCAGGGCACACCGCCAGGCAGGGCCGCGATGGATG
>NZ_JPMI01000106.1 GCF_000733295.1 Archangium violaceum Cb vi76
GCATGGTGGCCATCCCTCCGGGGGCGACCGTGCGCGAGGACAGATCCTCAGGTCGACTCGTCCTCGCATGAGCGAGAGCGCCAACTCGCGTGGATCCACCTTGCGGCGCTCGCCTACAAACCATAGGCGAGCGCCGTTTGCCCAGCGGGGGAGGCCGGCCTCTTCGGCAACCTTTGGGGTTGGCACTCCATAGCCAAACCTCTCGCCTGAACGCCCGAGCTTCTCACCACGGCCTGGCCGACGCCCTTGGGCCTCGGAAAAATGGGTAAGGTCGAAGGGTACACCCGATACCCTCACCCCGTCCCTCTCCCGGAGGGCGAGGGGATATGCCCGCGGTGTCAGCGCGGGAGCTCAGGTTTTCGGGCAATGAGCGCCCGAGTCGATCCACGCCTGAATCAACTCGCCAAAGGCCCGCTGCGTACCGGGGACGGGTTGCAGGCCCGGCCCGGGGTTCCATCCCCAGCCCACGAGCACATCCTCGGCCATGTGATGGTGGAGCTCCTCGAGGCTCTTGCCTCCGTTGCGCTTGGCGTCCTTGAGCTGCTCGCAGATCTCCCCCAGCGACCGGCCCACCCACGCCATCTCGACGGGCGCCAGGGCCCACTTCGGGTTGCCCGGGATGCTCTGGACGGTTCCACCCACCACGGGCGTGTTGCTCTCGCGATGGCACCCCGAGCAGGGCAGGCCCGGCGTTCCATGGCCACTGGGGCCGCCAGACACATGGGGGAGGTGGAGCCGCTGCTCCATTCCCTGCCGGGGGATGTCGTCCGGGGGATGGCAGTTGGTGCAACGCGGATGGGTGATGACCCGGCCCGCCTCGACGAAGAGCGCGATGGAGCGGGCTTGCGCGTCGGTGATGCCGGAGAACGCCGACACGGGCTGGAGCGAATCACGCGCCCCGGCGTCCATCGAGGCGCGAGCGGTGGGCTCCACGGGGACGGGCCGTGCGGTTCCCTTGCAACGACAGCCGGCCAGCGCCACGGCGGCACTCCACATCAGGATGGCGGAGAGGCTTCGCATGTGGCGCGAGCGTAGCCTCCCGCCTGCCGCCGTGAAGACTTCAGCGCTTGAAGGTATCCACCGCCTGACGGCCCACGGCGGGGTCGTCGGTGAAGAACCCGTCGATGCCCGTCTCGAGGTACTTCTGGATCTCCGTGACGGAGCCGGAGGTGCTGCGGGCGGTGTCGTCCCCCTGCGCCTTGAGCGGCGCGGGCAGGAAGGCATTCTCCGGCCGGAAGGTGTACGGGAACACGACCAGTCCGGCGGCGTGGGCGTTGCGCACCAGGTCCGTCGGCTTCTCGAAGTTGCCCACGCTGTCCACATTCATGATGGTCAGCTTGTAGGGCCCGACACCCTGGGCGTACTTCGCGATCTCCTTCATGCCCGCCTCGGTCATCAGATCGTTGTAGGTGCGCGAGTCACCGGCGGCGACGAAGTCATAGGGCTTCTTGTCGCGGGCCTCCATCAGCTGCACCAGCTTCCAGTTCGGCTGCGAGCCGCCGAGCTTCTGGCGCAGGGCCTTGAGGTTGGCTACCTCGAAGGACTGGATGTAGACGGTGGCCTTGCTCTTGGAGAACTCGTTGGCGCGGAGGGTCTCGACGAGCTTGTCCTCGAGGGGCAGCCCGATGGACTGGAAGTACGTCGGGTGCTTGGTCTCGGGGTAGAGGTGGATGGTGCGGCCGGTGCTGGCCGACAGCTCCTGGGCCAGGGAGATGACCTCGGCGAGCGTGGGGACTTCGTACTGGTCGTTGAACGTCTTGTTGGCCGGGCGGGCCTGGGGGATGCGCTCGCGGGCGCGCAGCTCCTTGAGCTCGGCGAGCGTGAAGTCCTCGGTGAACCAGCCGGTGAACTCCACGCCGTCGATCGTCTTCCGGGTCTTGCGGTCGGCGAACTTCGCGATGTCCGCCACGTTGGTGGTGCCGGAGATCTCGTTCTCGTGACGGGCCACGAGCACGCCGTCCTTCGTGGACACCAGGTCGGGCTCGATGATGTCCGCGCCGTCCTCGACGGCCTTGCGGTAGGCCTCCAGGGTGTGCTCCGGCCGCAGCGCGCTGGCGCCACGGTGGCCCACCACGAGCACCCTGTCCACGATCGGGGCGGAGAGGTCGGCACAGCCGGTCATCGAGAAGGCGCACGCAGCCGCGAGGGTGGACGCGCGAAGGGAGGAGAAGCGGGGCAGGTAACGACGAAGGGAGTGCGAGAGCAGGGGAGGTCTCCGGGGTCGTGACGCGTACGTCGTGAGGGCCCAGGCAGGTATCACCCGGAAATGGCGGGTGGGTGAACAGCGTGGAACTACAGCGTCAAACTGATCAATCCATGCGAACGGCCGCTGGTAGGGTTCGCGCACCATGAACCTCCGAACCCTCACTCCGCTGCTCGTGTCGCTGCTGACGGGCGCTCCCGTGGCGCTCGCCCAGTCGGCCCAGCCCGCTGCGCAGCCCACACAGAAGCCCGCCTCGCCCTCCACGGTGCAGGGCGCCACCCCGCTGCCCGGCCAGCCCAACCTGTTCGCCAGCGGCGTGCCCGAGATTCCTTCCGAGCTGCGCAAGCGCGTCCTGCAGTACCTCGAGACGCGCTCGGCGAACCTGCTGGACGTGAGCCGTGACGGCAAGCAGGTGCTCGTCTCCACCCGCTTCGCGGACACCAACCAGCTCCACGTGGTGGAGCAGCCCATGGGCGCCCGCTTCCAGCTCACTCGTGGAGCCCGAGCTGGTGCGCTACAAGGCCAAGGACGGCGTGGAGGTGCCCGCGTTCCTCTACCTGCCGCGCGAGCGCAAGGGCAAGGTGCCCGTCGTCGTCGTCTTCCACGGCGGCCCCGAGGCCCAGAGCCGGCCCTGGCTGAGCACCTTCACCCAGTACCTCGCGGTGGAGATGGGCATGGCGGTGTTGACGCCCAACGTGCGGGGCTCGGATGGGTACGGCAAGTCGTTCCGCGCCATGGATGACGGGGTGAAGCGCGAGCAGAGCCTCGCGGACATCGGCGCCACGCTGGACTACATCGCCTCGCGTGCGGAGCTGGATGCCTCGCGCGTGGGCGTGTATGGCGGCTCCTACGGGGGCTACATGGTGCTGGCCAGCGCCGCCTTCTACCCCGAGCGCTTCCGGGCCGCGGTGGACGTGGTGGGCATCTCCTCGCTGCCCACCTTCCTGCGGAACACCCAGGCCTACCGTCAGGAGCTGCGCCGCGTCGAGTACGGTGACGAGCGCGACCCCGAGGTGCTCAAGGTGCAGGAGCGCATCTCCCCGCTCAACGCGGTGGACCGCATCAAGGCCGCGCTCTTCGTGCAGCAGGGCGCCAACGATCCGCGCGTGCCCCAGTCCGAGGCGGAGCAGATCGTCAAGGCGGTGCGCGCCCGGGGCTCGGACGTCTGGTACATGCTCGCGCTCGACGAGGGCCACGGCTTCGGCAAGAAGGCCAACCGCGACACCATCACCATGGCCACCTTCCTCTTCCTGGAGAAGCACCTGGGGACGCCCTCGGGCGGCTCGGGCAGGTAGGCGAGCGGGGGAGCGCACACGCCCATGACGGAGTCCGTATAGACTGCTCCGTCATGGTGAGTCCTGAGGATCTCGGCGCTCGGACCGGGGAGTTGATCAAGGCCGGCCGCTTCTTCTTCGAGCGCGGCTGGGTACCGGCCACCGCGGGCAACTTCTCGGCGCGGCTGGACGAGCGCCACCTCGTCATCACCGCCTCGGGCCGTCACAAGGGCGAGCTGGACGCGGACGGTTTCCTGGTGGTGGGGCTGGAGGGCGAGGTGCTCTCTCCGGGCCGCAAGCCCTCGGCGGAGACGGAGTTGCACCTGCGGTTGTACCGGCGCGAGCCCTCGTTGGGCTCGGTGCTGCACACGCACTCGCGCACCGCCACGCTGCTGTCGAGATTGAGCCCCGGGGGCGTGGTGCTCGAGGGGTATGAGGTGCTCAAGGCGCTGTCCGGCGTGGAGACGCACGCGACGCGCCTGGAGGTGCCCGTGTTCCCCAATGACCAGGACATCCCCCGGCTGGCGGCTCGCGTGGAGGAATACATGCGGGAGCGCCCGGGTCTGCATGGTTACCTCATCGAGGGCCATGGCCTGTACACGTGGGGACGCACGGTGGCGGATGCGCGGCGGCACGTGGAGGCGTTCGAGTTCCTGTTCGAGTGTGAGCTGGAGATGAGGAGACTGAAGCGATGAGCGAGCTGAAGGTGTTCGACGAGGGCGATGCGTCGGGGGCGCGGGTGCACACCCGGGACTTCGAGGCCATCCGCCGCGAGCTGGGCGCGGTGGGCATCCGCTTCGAGCGCTGGGAAGCGCGCCAGCCGTTGAAGCCGGGGGCGAGCCAGGCGGAGATTCTCGAGGCCTACCAGGACCCGGTGGAGCGGCTGAAGCAGGAGCGGGGCTTCAAGACGGCGGACGTGCTGAGCATGGTGCCGGACCACCCGGACAAGGTGGCGCTGCGCAACAAGTTCCTCCACGAGCACACGCACAGCGAGGACGAGGTGCGCTTCTTCGTGGAGGGCCAGGGCCTCTTCACCATCCACAAGGCGGGCCGCGTCTACAACGTGCTGTGCGAGAAGGGGGACCTGATTGGCGTGCCGGATGGGACGCCGCACTGGTTCGACATGGGGCCGCAACCGCGCTTCACCGCCATCCGCCTCTTCACGAATACCGAGGGCTGGGTGGCCCACCCCACGGGCAGCGACATCGCCTCGCGCTTCCCCCGGTTCGAGTAGCGGCATGGTCCAGGCCATCGTCACCGACATCGAGGGCACCACCTCCAGCCTGTCCTTCGTGAAGGAGGTGCTCTTCCCCTACGCGGCGCGCGAGCTGCCCGGTTTCGTGCGCGCGCACGGTCAGCGGCCCGAGGTGCGCCAGTTGTTGGACGAGGCCCGCCAGGTGGCCGGTGAGGCACTGGATGACGGGCAATTGGTGGCCACGCTGCTGCGGTGGATGGAGGAGGACCGGAAGATCGGGCCGCTCAAGGGCCTGCAGGGATTGATGTGGGAAGCGGGCTACCGTCAGGGCGACTTCCAGGGCCATGTCTACGAGGACGTGCCCCGCCGGCTGCGTGAGTGGAAGGAGCGGGGGCTTCGTCTGTATGTCTATTCCTCGGGCTCGGTGCATGCGCAGACGCTGCTTTTCAGCCACACGCGCTTCGGTGATTTGACGCCGCTCTTCAGCGGCTACTTCGACACGGGCGTGGGTGGGAAGAAGGAGACGGCCTCCTACGCGGCCATCGTCCGGGAGCTGGGGTTGCCCGCGGCACAGGTGCTCTTCCTGTCGGACGTGAGGGTGGAGCTGGACGCGGCCGCCGCGGCGGGCCTGCGCACCGTATGTCTGGTCCGGGGCGAGGGCCCCGAGGTGGACCCCGGACCGCATCCCGTGGCCCGGAGCTTCGACGACGTGCACCCGTAGGGAATGGCAGCTGCTCGAGAGCCAGAAGGCTCAGACGGCGGGTTCGATTCCCGCCGCCTCCACTTTTTTACGCCGGGCTTACGGGTGGTTGGCAGCTTCCTCCATCCTTGTTGCACGTATGTCGCACGCGGGCGCAAAGGGCCGGTCGAGAACTCCGATCGCCGCTCGGCGCGTGTCCGGGCTCAGGTGGGCATCGCGCATCGTCATGCCGATGATGGCATGCCCCATCAGCTCCTGGATGACCTTGGGCGTGACGCCCCGCATCGCGAGGTGGCTGCCGTAGGTGTGGCGCAGGTCGTGCCAGCCGCTCCGCCCCTCGCGTTCGCTGTCCCTTGGTTGACTCGGCCGCACAGCCTCCCTGTAATCCGGCGTGGGGCGCCTCGCGAGCGGAGCCCATGCCAGGAGGTGCTGGGTGCCAAGAGGGGTGGCTCTGCTGACATGCGTGTTGTTTGTGGGGTGTAGCAGCGTTCCGCGGAGCGTTCTCCCTGCCAATGGACAGACAAGGTACTGCGTCTACGTGCCGAGCAGCGACCTGGCGCAGGCAGAACAGGGTAGAGCATCTGCCGCCGTGCCTGCGCCAGGGGTGGGTTCGCCGACGGCTCCACTTCTCCCTTCCCGACCACCGCTGCGAGGGCTTCCTGGCGGAGGCGCAGGAGATGGGGTGCCTCGCGGCATGCTCCGCCCGGTGCCGCAAGGCGGCACGACTGCGGCAGGAGCAGGCACTGGCGCTGCGGCAGGAGAAGCCCTGGTCACGGGTGGCGCGGTGGTTGCGGCTGCGGGCAGTGTTCTGCTGCTTTGCCTCACCGTCAAAGCGGGTGTGGCCGGAGAGCAGACACCGATCGACATCGCGGACACGTTCTACGGCACACACTTCGGAGATATTTCTGGATGGATTCAAGGCCGGTATCCCCCAAAGGGCACTGCGCCTCCGGCCACCATCGAGGTGGAGATCCTCATTCGCCAACCGCCTGACGGCACAGTGGAAGTGACGACAAGCGCGCCCTTGGCCCAATCTGAATCGGTGTCCCCTCCCCGCGCTCCTCCCAGTGGATGGCCAGATGCGGAATCCGGCAGAGAAAGTAAAAAGCAACGCGGGCGTCTCTATGTGACCTACAGAAAGCTCAACAAGAGAACCAGGCTCTACTATTCGGGGCGCACCAGCATGGTCGTTGATCTTGGCCTGCCTCTTGACCTCCAGGCACAGTTGGCCCTTCGGTACCGAGACAGGAATCATCATGTTGATGAGAACGAAGACCCGGAGGATGCTTCATTTGCTCAAGCACAACTTGATGTGTTCGATATTGGAACCGCCATCGACTACAATCTGCGGTATGATGATCCAGCGTATTGGCGGATTCGCGGAAGAGAGCAGCAGTTGATGGATTTCCATGGAGGCGCCCAGTCCGACACGGGCAAGCCCCATCGAACCGAGAACGTCGTGCGCGCCGTGGCAAAAGACAACCCGCGGGGCAGACGGTTTCACGATGCTGCCACGATTCGCTGGGGCGAGCTTCACCGTTACACAGGATACTAGGACATGCTGCCAAAGCATAAACCAGGTTCATTCTGGAGAATTCCCCTCCCAGACGGCTCCTTCGGCTATGGGAGGGCTCTCGAATTGCATTTCGATGCCTTCTATAATTACAGGACCACCAGTCCAGACTCGGACCTGGACAGGATCGCATCCAAGCCCGTTCTTTTCAGGATTATGGTCAAGTATCCCTACCCGAAGTCATGGGAACTCATTGGGAGGAGAGAGCTCGAGGCGCGCCTGAC
Organism: Archangium violaceum Cb vi76; assembly: GCF_000733295.1. Lineage (GTDB taxonomy): Bacteria > Myxococcota > Myxococcia > Myxococcales > Myxococcaceae > Archangium > Archangium violaceum. The sequence goes on from NZ_JPMI01000106.1 coordinate 7,170, forward strand.
GCAACCCATTGTCCAATTCAGAATGGAAGTGGGCCCACTCCGGCGCTGTTGGATTTTCGATACGCTCGGCAATTCGAGAGAGGCGTCCCCCCAGGAGTGTATTGGGCTCGAGCCAGCGGCTGTTTGGGAATCCCACGGCGTCGAGGAACGTCTGCTCGATGCCTTCATGGGGCGGCCCAACGACAGCTTGGTGCACATTTGGAAGGAGTTGGAATAGCTGGGCTTGCCTCTCCTACGAACTGAAGGAGTGTCCCCATGGAACTCGAGCTGCTGCTGGCCCACGCCGACGACCACCTCCCCGTGCTGGAGTCCGGCCTGCCCGATGACTCGCTGGGACAGGCTCCCGCGTCGGCGCAGCGCTCGCGGACGCCCACGCATCTGTGGGACCCGGGAGGAGACCCCAATGACCTGGCCGCCCAGCGCTGGGCCGTGATTGCTCCCGAGGGTCCTGCTGGAGACAGGCTTCTCGCGCTCGTCGCGCCGTTGCGCCAGTGGCGTGAGCAACAGCAGGGGGCTCCCGCGCGGTGCTTCCGAGTGGCTCCGGGCCTGGGCGGCCCCGACGCCGTGCGCTGGAAGAACACCGTGCTGCGCGACGAGTCCCTCCCCGAGCGCGAGTGGCCCCGCTACCTGCTCATCCTGGGAGACCTGGAGCAGGTGTCGCTGGAGTTCCAGCAGGGCCTGGGCAGCGATGTCTTCGTGGGCCGGCTCTCCTTCCGCGACGAGCGGGGCCTGTCCGCCTATGTCGACAAGGTGCTGCGCTGGGAGCGCGCGCCGTCCGCGGAGTCCCGGGCGCGCTCGCTCTTCTTCACCGCGCATGACGGCACCGCCGCCACCCGGGTGGGCTATCAGCAGCTCGTTCTCCCGAGCCTCCAGGCGTGCCGCGCCCGCCAGCAGCGGGGAGAGCTCAACGCGGACATCCAGGAGGTGGGGAACACCGAGGACTGGTCCGCCCAGCATCTGCTGGACCAGGTGGCCATGCCCCGTCCGGGCGTGCTGCTGTCGGTGAGTCACGGACTGGGCGCGCCGCGCAAGGGCTGGTCCTCGGCGAGCGAGCAGCAGGCCCTCCAGGGCGCCATGAGCCTGGGGCCCGGCGAGCATCTGCGCGCCGAGGACGTGGCCTCGCGGCCCTTCCTTCCGGGCGGATTCTGGGTGTACCTGGCGTGCTTCGGCGGCGGTACGCCCCGGGCGAGTCCGTACTTCCATTGGCTGCGACGCCTCCAGGACGCGGGAGCGCGGATGGGAAATCCCGAGGCCGTGCTCGCTTCCTTGCCCAAGGCCGGTGAGCCGCCGTTCATCGCCGCGCTGCCGCAGGCCGCGTTGGCCAACCCGGAGGGGCCACTGGCGCTCATCGCCCATGTGGATCTGGCGTGGAGCTATGGCTTCTCGGACGTGGACACCCAGACGCGCGGCCGTGCCTCGCGCTTCCTGGGCCTGCTGCGTGAGTGGGTGGAGGGACGCCGCGCTGGCGTGGGCCTGTCCGCGCTGCTGCGCTTCGCCTCCGAGGCCAACCTGGAGCTTACGTTGCTCGAGGACGGGGCGGAGTCGGACAGGGCCGCCGGGAGAGCCACCGCGCAGGACGGCGTGCGGCGCGGTCACCTGTGGATGATGCGTCAGGATGTGTCGGGCTACGTGCTGCTGGGAGACCCGGCCGTGCGTCTGCCATTGGCGCGGGCCGCGTCCCGTGCGGTTACGCCCTCCATGTCCAACGCCGCGGCCCTGCTGGGCATGCCCGTGGGACTTCCCGCGGCTGCTTCCTCCAGGCCCGGTGTGCAGGGCATGGAAGAGGCGGTGGTGGCGCTGATGACGGGAGCGGAGTCACCCAAGGCCATTGCCGCCAGGGCTGGGGTATCACTCGCCGAACTGCGCCACTGGGAGCGCACCTTCCGCGAGGCGGGACGCGCCGCGCTGGCCGCGCTCAGTGGCTCCAAGGGCCAGGGCTGAGCCCTTTGTGCTGATAACGCGTCCATTTCCCCTCGCCCTGTCCATTTCCCCTCGCCCTGTCCATATCCCCTCGCCCTCCGGGAGAGGGACGGGGTGAGGGTGCCACGCATCCCGGGTTGAACCCCTTGTCCACATTTCGGGCCACGGGTTGGAGATCGGACCCGGATACCCTCACCCTGACCCTCTCCCGAGGGGAGAGGGGATATGCGATCACTTTCTTGAATGGGATTCGTGGCGCGAAGGGGCGTTCACTGTGCGCGCTCCAGTGTGAAGCCGAGCCCGGTGTTGCCGAGGTTCGCGCTGCCCTCGTAGGGCACATGGCCCTCCTTCTCCACGCGGAAGCGTACTTCCGCCTCGTGCTCGGCGCGCAGTTCGAGGTGGAAGCTCCCCTGGGCGTCGGTTCGCGTCTCCACGGAAGCGCCGGGCTGGGATTGCAGGAGCGTCACCCGCGCGTCGGCGACGGGCTGCCCGTCCTCGTCGTACACCTGTCCGCCGAGGGGCTGTGACCTGGGCAGTGCACTCACGACCCCGATGGCGAGTCCCACGGCCGCCGTGGCACCGAGCCCCATCAACACCGTGCGGCGCCACGGCCGTGCGGCGGGCCGGGGCGGCTCGGTGGGGGAGACGAGCTGGAGCGAGGCCCACTCCAGACCACCGGCCCGCATCAGCGCGCGCCGGGCCTCCAGCAGCGCGGGGCGCACGGAGCCCGGGCCCTTCCAGGCACCATAGAAGGACTCGGCCAGGCGCACCGAGCCCTCCACCGACAAGGGCAGACGCGAGGCCACCACGGCCTCCAGGCCCACGCGGTGCAGCCCCTGCGCCACGCTGCCGAGCGCGTTGCCGGGCGTGCCCGCATGGCCTCCGTAGCAGGCGCACAGCACCACCAGCCGCAGCGAGCCCGTGTAGGGTGCCAGCACGCGCCGCAGCGCCGCGGTGTCCACCACCTCTGGCTCACCCCCCGCGTCGTCCCACACCAGCCCGGAGGTTCCGCCGGCCAGCTGCGTTCCGTGGCACAGCAGGTGGAGCGCGGTGATGGGACGGCCCGCAGCGGTGGCCTCGCGCAGGGTCCGCTCCAATGAGGCCAATGACAGCCGCGCCACCACGTCCTTCTCCGGCTCGAAGCCATATCGGTTGCCACTGGCCGCGCCCGCCAGGGCCTCGCGGTGCTCCTTCCAGGGCACGTCCCCCCCGGCGGCGGACCAGCCAAGCAGCACGCGCCCCGGGCCCGGAGGCCGCGAGGGCAGGGGCGCGGGGTGCACGCCCGGCCACTCGTACTGCACCAGGCACCCGGAGATCTCACCCAGGTGCTGCCCGGTGGTGCGCAGCGTCACCAGCTCCCACGGGAGGCTGTACAGCTCGGCCGCGCCGAAGCGGAAGGTGACGTACACCGGGCGTCCCGCCTCCACCGCCTGGAGCAGCGCCTGTTCGTGGTGCGCCCAGCCCTCGTGCGTGCTCAATCCCTGCTCGAGGAACGTGCGCAGCTGCTCGCCCAGCCGCTGCATGGCCGCGGAGTCCGGCCGGGGGCGCAGCAACTGCGCCATCGCGCCCAGCACCTGCTCGTCCCAGGGGAACTCCGCGCTACCGAAGCCCTTCGCGCTGCGGAAGACGTAATCCTGGCGCATGCAGCGGAAGGCGTGCGGATCTCCCGCTCCCTCGGCCCGGGCGATCTCGATGGTCAGCGTGTACGGCGTTGGCTCTTCGGGTTTCATGCTCACTCGGTGCGGACCGCCTGGCCGCGTTGTTTCTGGAGTTGCCGCGTCTTCTCCAGCTCCTGCCGGGCCCACTCATGTTCCTCGGGCTGCTCGCGCGTGTAAACCTCGAGGGCCCGCAGCCAGGCCTCCTCCGAGGCCGACCCAGGTCCAACGCGGACAGGTAGACCTCCACATCTCCCTGGATGGGATTGCCCTGGGCGTCGAGCAGTGAGCCCGGGGGAACGGAGAGCTGCACGCCTCCCACGTCCAGGTCGGTCCCCTCGCTGGCATCGAAGGTCCTGGGCTCTCCCAGCGGCAGGAGCGTGAGGCGTGTGCCCGCCTTGATGTCCTGCCCCATGTCGAAGGCCAGCACGGTGGAGGAGAAGCCCTCGGCCTGCACCAGCAACGCCTGGCGCCCCACGGGCAGTCACCAGGCCGACCACACCATCAGCAAGGCCACCCACCGGGGCGCGTGGCAACGCCCGGCCCGGCCCGGGCCGTCAATCAGAGACATGTGCATGGGAAGGGACTGCTCCTGACGCAACTCTTGGGACCACGAAACAAGCGGGCCTCACACGAGCCCGCCCATCACGACAAGGTTCTACCGCGTCCGCCCATGGGGGGAGGGCGGCCGTCCTGGCTGGCGTACGTTGGTAGGCCCGTCCCGCGCTCCGGCTTCCCTCATTCGCGAGGAGGAAGCTGGTAAAGTCATCCCGTGTCCAACCCCGCCCAGAACACCCCGCCCGCTTCCGCCGAGGACAACCCGGCGGACCCGAAGCAGCTCTACCGGTACGACTACACGAAGCTCGCGCCGCTCGCGATGATCGCCACGCTTCCGAAGGCGGAGAAGCCGGACATCCGGTGGATCATGCAGTGCGTGCAGCTCTCGCTCCAGGCCGTGCGCAACCGCCTGCACTGGGATGACTCACTCTCGTATTCCGACGACGACACGGCGGTGGTGGACCTCAACCACGTGGGCCTCGGTACCGTGAATCTCGACGCGATGCCGTTGCACCGGGTGGCGCCGCACGAGACCTCCGAGCTGGCTCCGGCCCAGCTCGAGCGCATGACGCCGGAGCAGCTCGAGGTGGCGCTCCCCCAGGAAGAAGAGGGGCCGCTGACCTTCAGTGGAGATGAGCACGAGCCGGGGCTGCTCTCCCTGCTCAAGACGGTCGCGGTCGTCTCGCGGGACTTCCTCCAGAAGGGCATCACCAACCCGCTCGGCATCCTCGATGCCATGCTCAAGAAGACGGACGCGAAGCGCTCCGGGCGTCCCACGTCCCTGGATGACTACGCCCGCCTGTTCACCACGCTCGAGCGGCCCTGGTTCGCCGACAAGTTCGAGTCCGACGAGGTCTTCGCCTACCTGCGGGTGGCGGGCTTCAACCCGATGGTGCTCAAGCGCGTGGCCACTCCCGGGGAGAAGTTCCCCGTCACCGACGAGCAGTTGCACGTCGTCCTGCGCGACACGGGAGACAATCTGGCGCAGGCGGGCGCCGAGGGCCGGCTCTTCCTGTGTGACTACGCGGCCCTGGCGGGCGTGAAGAATGGCAACTTCCCCCTGGGCCCCAAGTATTGCTTCGCCCCGCTCGCCCTGTTCGCGCTTCCCCGGAGCGGCTCGGGACCGCGGCGGCTCCATCCGGTGGCCATCCAATGCGGGCAGGAGCCGCGTGCCTATCCCATCTTCACCCCCGCGGACGGCGAGGCCTGGAAGAAGGCGAAGCTCGTGGTCACCGTGGCCGACTTCAACCACCACGAACTCGTCTCCCACCTGGGGCTCACGCACCTGCTGATCGGCCCGATCGCGATTGCCACGCACCGGTGCATTCCGGAGGCGCACCCGGTGAGCCTGCTGCTGCGGCCGCACTTCGAGGGCACGCTCAGCATCAACGACATGGCGCAGGCCACGCTGGTGGCGCCCGGGCACGAGGTGGACAAGTCGCTCGGCGGCACCATCGGGGCCAGCCGCGAGGTCGCCAGGGACGGACTGAACTCCCGGCCGTTCAACTCGCTCTTCCTGCCCGAGGACCTCAAGGCCCGCGGCGTGAACGACCCCGCGCTCGAGTACCCCTACCGGGATGACGCGCTGGAGCTCTGGCACGCCATCGAGGCGTGGGTGACCACCTACGTCAAGCTGTACTACCGCTCGGACGAGGAGGTGCGGGCGGACAGGGCCCTCCAGGAGTGGGCGGCGGAGATCGTCTCGCAGGACGGTGCGCGCATCCCCGGCTTCGGCGACGCGGGGGACGGGCGCATCCAGAGCCTCGCGTACCTGTGCCGGGCGCTCACGTTGCTCGTCTTCACCGCGAGCGCGCAGCACGCGGCCGTCAACGCGCCGCAAGCGGGGCTGATGAACTACGCGCCCGCCACGCCGCCCGCGGCGTACCGCGCGGCCCCGCTCTCCCTGAGCGACTCCGACAACAACGACTATCTCGACTACTTCCCGCCGCTCGAGATGGCCTCGCTGCAGATGGAGTTCCTGCACCTGCTGGGCGGTGTGGTCCACACGCGGCTCGGCCGCTACGAGCGGGACTGGTTCAAGGACGCGAAGGTGCGCGAGCCGCTCGCGCGCTTCCAGTCGAAGCTCGAGGAGCTCGAGGCGTTGATCACCGAGCGCAACCGGACCCGCTTCGGGCCCTATCCCTTCCTGCTGCCGAGCCGGGTGCCCCAGAGCATCAACATCTGAGCCGGCGCGTGGCGGACGGGGTTCGAGCATCATGTCCGGGGCTCCCTGGGCGCGGTCTCACTCGGGGATGCCGAGGGCGGCGCGGCCCGCCTTGCAGTAGATGGCGGCGAGGCGCTCGAGCTCGCGCCGATCGATGCCGTACCCGGTGGCGAGCTCCTTGAGGCTCCGCTCACCGGTCATGACATGGCCGATGGCCTCCTCGAGCTTGTCCGCCGGGATGGGGAGCGGCGCGGCGGCCATGGGCGTGGGCGTCATGGCCACGGAGGGTGGAGGAGGCGCCGGAGGCCGGGCCTGCTTGGGGCTCCGCCACTCGATGGGGAGGCGGACGGCGGGGTCGCCGAGCAGCACATAGCCGGCGAGATCCTGCCGCATCATCCACAGATAGCCCCGGCGGATCAGCTCCTCGCGGGTGGGGGTGGCGCGTGTGCGGACCTCCTCGTCCTGGATGCTGGCGAGCTCGGTGTCGGTGAGCGCGAGGTAGCGGTACAGCTCGCGGAAGCCGATGCCGACGCGGTTCGACTTCAGCAGCGTCTTGAGCGTGTTGATGAAGCGGCCGGGGCGCTTCTTCGCGGGGGAGTCGTCCTCGCGGAAGCTGAAGGTCCACGCGAGGTCCACATGGCCGATGAAGGCCAGGGGACCGTTGGGGTTGGCGAGCACCTTCTGCGGCGTGGCGGCGATGAAGGGCCTGCCCGAGAGCGTCTTCATCACGTCGGGCAGGCGGGAGTAGCGCCCGGTCTCGGCGAGCTTCTCGAGCCAGTGGCCGTACGCGCTCGTGTCCGGCGTGCCCGCGCCGAAGCAGGCGAACATGAACCAGAGGCCGTTGGGCATGAAGGTGCGCGAGGCCAGCTCGGCCGCGGGGAGCTGTCCCTGGCGGCCGAAGCTCATCGCTCCCTGGCCCGCGAGCCGCTCCCGTTCCGACGTCCAGCCGCCCTTGGGGGCGCCGATGCCGTGGCTCATGCTGAACAGGACGCCCGGGGCGGTGTTCGCGGTGCTCGCCAGGAATTGATCCAGGCCCGGGTCCAGCTCCCGGCCGTGGATGTCGCAGCCGCTGGCGGGGAAGAGCCCCGCGTCCATCTCCCCGCGCACCAGCTCGAGGCCGGGGGTGATGAGCGACTTGAAGCCCGCGTCGAGCGCGCCCGAGCCGTCATGCGCGGTGTGCAGGAGCAGCCGGCCGGGCGCCGTGCGGGGCAGCTTCTCCGCGCGCAGGAGCTTCTCGACGTAGGCCTCGTACCCCTGCTCGTCCGAGAAATGCAGGCGGCCCACGTAGCCGTCCGAGGCCTGCATCTGCTGGATGGCGAGCGGCACCTGCTCGAGATCGCCGAGGATGAGCTGGTAGCGCGGCAGGTCCGTGTTCGTGTTCTCGCCCGAGTCGTAGTGGGCCTTGCGCCACTGCGCGGCCTCGGCCATGGACATGGGCCGGGAGGGGACGCGGTACTCCTGGATGGGGTGCCCGCCCTGCTGCTCCCGCCGGAGGGCGAGCAGCGGTTGGATGAGCGCGCGCAGGCGGTCCCCCTGGGCGCCCTCCGGGAGGATGAGACTCCAGCGCTGGGCCTCGAGGTCGTTCGGGTCTCCGCCCTCGTCCCAGAAGCGGAGGGGCTCATGCTCGCCGGTGTCCGGGCGCTCCCGTTCTCCGGAGGCCGAGTCCTCCGGCAGCCCTTCGCCCAGGACGGGGGTGTTCGTGTCCGCGTGAGCCAACAACAATTCGAGGTCGCCGCTGTGATGGGGCATCGCCGTCTCTTATCCCAGACACGGCCCAGCGCCGCCTGGCTTTCAGGGATGGACTTCCCGCCGGCCCGCGGGCCGGCTCCTCCACGGGAAGGTGAAGGCGAACGCCACGCCGGCCAGTCCCACCAGGATGTAGACGAGCTGGCTGAGGTGGCTCGCCTCCGTGGGTCGCACGTCGCCTCCGAGCACGGCCGCCACCAGGTTCCACTGGAAGAGGCCGATGAGCCCCCAGGTGATGGCGCCCAGGATGACCAGCACCGCGAGCATCTTGGTGAAGGTGCTCACGCCCGACTGCGTTCTCATGTCCATGGCTCGTCCTTTCCAGAATCGGTCCGCCATGGATGGAGAGGCCTCGACGGCGATGTCTCGCCGAGGCGGAACCTTCCGGAGGCCCGGCTGCCCGGCCGCCCCTGGCTTCAGGCGGAGCCGGGGGGCAACTCCACGCGGAAGGTGGAGCCCACGCCCAGTTGGCTGCTCACACTGATGTGGCCGCCCATGGTCTCGATGATCCGCCGGGAGATCCACAGCCCCAGGCCGAAGCCGCCGTAGTGGCGCTCGGAGACGGCGCGCTCGAAGCGGCCGAAGACGCGCTCCAGGTGCTCGGGGGCGATGCCAATGCCCGTGTCGCTCACGGCCAGCCGGGCGAGGCCGTCCCTGGCCTCCACGGAGAGGCCGATGGGGTTGCCCTGCCCGTACTTCACCGCGTTGGCGAGGAGGTTGGTCACCACCTGCTCCAGCCGGAGCCGGTCCCAGTTGCCGGGCACCGGGGCCGGGGCCTCCAGCGTGAGGCGCGAGCCGGTGCGCGCCAGCTCCGGCTCGAAGCGCTCGGCCACCTCGCGCACCAGGACGGAGAGATCCAACGATTCCGGCCGCAGGACGAGCCGGCCCGCTCCCAACCGGGACACGTCCAACAGGTCGTTCACCAGGTGCAGCTGCCGCTTCACCTGCCGGTCCGCCACCTCGAGGCCCCGGCGCAGCCGCTCCGGGCCGAGGCCCTCGGGGTTGCGCGAGAGCTGCCTCAGCAGCTCCTGCACGTGCAGCTGGATGGCGGTGATGGGCGTGCGCAGCTCGTGGCTGGCGATGGAGAGGAACTCCTCGCGCAGGCGGATGGCGTCGCGGGCCTCGCGGTAGAGGCGGGCGTTGTCGATGGCCAGGGCGGCGAGGCGCGCCAGCTCCCGTGCGAGCGCCAGGTGCTGGGCGTCATAGCTGTGCCGCGCGGAGACGAAGGACAGCGCCCCGATGGGCTGGCCGCGCACCAGCAGGGGCACGCACAGGTAGGAGCGCGCCGCCCGCTCGCACGGCAGCAGGACGTCCTCGCCAGGCGCGGGGGCATGGCCGCGGTCCGCGCACAGCTCCGGCTGTCCCGAGGTGATGACGCGCGAGACGGCGGACCCTCCCGGCGCGAGGGGCCCCAGCTTCCGGGGCAGCTCCCGCTGCTCTCCGTCACGGGCCGTGGCCACGCAGCTCACCGTGCCGCCCTCTCCGAGCAGGTACACGTAGCAGCCGTCCGCGTAGGTGGGAACGGCCAGGTGCGCCACGCGCTCCAGTGTCACCTCGTATTCCAGCGAGCTGGCCAGCACGGTGCAGGCCTCGGCGAGGAAGCGCAGGGCCTCCTCGGCGCGTTTGCGCTCGGTCATGTCCGCGATGACGGTGAGGCACAGCGTCTGGCCTCCGGCCGCGTGCAGCGCGGTGGACCACAGGGTCACCTCGATGGTGATGCCATCGCGGCGCGTGCGGCGCGTCTCCTGGCCGAGGATGGACTCACCCCGGGCGATGCGCGCGAGGTTGTCGTGCAGCTCCGCGCGCTTGTCCTCGGGCACCACGGGGGTGAAGCGGCCGAGCACCTCCTCGGTCTTCCATCCGAAGATGCGTTCGGCGGCGGGGTTCCACAGGCGCACGGTGCCATCCAGCTCCAGCAGGGTGATGGCGGCGGGCGAGGACTGGATGATGGCCTGCAGGGTGTGGTGGGCGTCGTGCAGCGCCTCGCGGGCACTGCGCTCCTGGGCCTGGAGCCGGGCACGCTCGAGGGCCTGGGCGGCGTAGTGGGCCAGCAGCGTGAGGAAGACGCGCTCGTCGTCGTCGAAGCGGTGCACCCCGGGGAAGCCCAGGGCGAGCACGCCCAGGCCCTGCCCATCCACCCGCAGGGGCAGGCAGGCCATGGCGAGCGGGAGCGCGGAGGGCGCCGCCGCGCGCACCCGCTGCTCCAGGAGGGGGTAGCGGCGGACGAGCTCCTCGTGGGACTCGAGCAACACCAGCTGGCCTTGCTGGAGGGCATCGTCCAGGGGCGTGCCGTGTCCGAGCGGAAGGGCGGCCAACGCCCCGGTCACGTCCGGTGGAAGCCCCACGCTGCGCAGCAGCCGGGCATGGGCGCTGGACTCGTCCACCAGCCACAGGGCCGCCACCTGGGCGCCCACGGCCGCCACCCCCTGGTCGATGACCACCTCCGCCACGCGGGGAGGGGTGAACACCTGGGAGAGGGCGGCGTTGAGCGTCTGCAGGCGGGCGGTGCGCGAGGCCACGCGCTCGGCGCGGGTGCGGGCCTGCTGCGCGGCCTCGTAGAGGCAGGCACGCTCCAGGGCCTGGGCGCTCTGCCGGGCCAGGTCCAGCATGAGGCCGCGCTCGTCGGCGTCGAACGTCCGGGACGAGTCGAAGCCGAAGGAGACGGCTCCCAGGGGGCGGCCGCGGGCCCGCAGCGGCAGGGCGGCCGCGGCCCGGTTCAGCTCTGGCCCCATGACGAGGCACTCCGGGAAGGTGGCGCCGAGCGCCTCGCGTGACTCCAGCCACACCGGCTCGCCCGTGCGGTACGCGGCGGCCACGGGCAGGGGGGCGCTGACGTGGAAGCGGCCCGCGTACGCGAGCACCTCCGGGGCGAGACCCCGGTGGCTCACCACCTCCAACTGCTCGGGCTCATCCGCCCGCGGGAGGACGGCGGCGGCCCGGTCCGCGCCGATGGTGGAGACCATCTCCTCGACGATGATGCGCACCACCTCGGCGGGGGTGACGGCCTCGCTGAGGGCGGCGGTGACGCGCTGCATCCGCTCCAGCCGCGCGGCGGCCACCTCCGCCGTGTGCCGGGCCCGGCGCTCGGCCTCGTGGGCATGGGCCAGCTCCAGGGCCAGCCCCGCCCGGTCCGCCAGCTCCTGGAGCAGCAGCCGCTCGGCGCCGTCGAAGGGGGGCTCTTCCGGCTCGCGGTAGACGGCGAGCGTGCCCAGCGGACGCTGGCGTCCGCGCAGCGGCAGCAGCAGCAGGTGGGCGGAGAGGACCCGGGGCAGGGAGTCCTGCTGCTCGGGTGGTATCCGCCCCTGGAGCTCGGCCAGCTCCGCGGGCGTACAGAGGAGGGCGCGGCCGGAGCGCAGCACCCCCACGTGGGGAGGCTCGTCGGCGCGCCGGGGGGCGAGCACGACGCGCTCCATCAGCTCGGGGGACCACGCGCTCGTGTAGGCCGAGGCCGCCGACTCCAGCCAGCGGCCGTCCGCGGACAGCAGGCGGACATGGCAGGAGGTGCACAGCCGGGGCATCACCAGCTGGCACAGGCGCTCGAGGACGGCGGGGGGCTCCAGGCCGGCGTCGGCGAGTTGTCGCGACGCGTCGACGAGCAGGGCCAGACGCTCGGCGTCCGGCGCTCCCACCTGTGTGCGCGCCTCTCTGGCTCCAGCTCCCACCGGGGTCTCCGACAATCGCCTGAGCTGGCGCATGTGAGCACGAAACCCCGGGCCCGGGAGAATCCATGAGGTTGGCCAACCCACGGGAGAGCGGGCAAACGATGGATTCCCGACGAATGAGGTGTCCCCCTGGGGTCGTTGGTCCTCCACACGAGCGGAGGCGGTGCTCGGCGTGTGCGTGGAAACGCTGACTGGGAGTGTTGATTCGGACGGAGAAGTCGTGGAAGTCTTGAGTTTGTCGGGCCCGAGGGGTGTCAAAGGGCTGTTCCCGGCCTGGGGTTGGGCTAGAGGAGGCGCCTTATGAGTGCACCGTCCCGTTCCACCCCCGCCGTTCCGGCAGCCGCGGAGCCCAGCAAACGCATCGCCGTGTT
>NZ_JPMI01000107.1 GCF_000733295.1 Archangium violaceum Cb vi76
GGCAGGCGCATGGCGTGTCGAAGGAGTCCACCACGCGGGTGCTCGCCGAGCTCGAGGAGGAGCGGCGGAAGCGGAGCGGGGTGGAGGCGTCGCTCGCGGACGTCCGGACCGAGCTGGAGGCGGAGCGCACGAACAGGACGCGCACCGAGGAGTCGCTGGAGCTCGCCTGGACGCAGCTGGAGGCCGAGCGGCGGCAGCTCACCGAGGCCGAGGCGTCGCTCGTCTCGGAGCGCGAGAAGGCGGAGGCGCTCCTGGCCCAGGTGCGCGCCGGGCTCGAGGTGGAGCGGGATGCGCTGCGCCTGGACCTGGATCGCGCGCGCGAGCTGTCCGAGGCGGCGCTCGAGGAGACGCGGCGCAAGCTGGAGGAGGAGCGTGCCGGACGCGAGGCCCTGGCGCAGTCGCTGTCCGAGGCGCGCGCGGACCTGGAGTCCGCCCGGGCGGGCGCGGACGAGCGCGAGCGGGCCCGGCTCGAGGCGCTGGAGGAGGCCCGGCGGGAGTCCGTGGCGCTGCGCGCGGAGCTGGAGTCGGCCCGGCGCGAGGGCGAGGCGCTGGACACGTCCCTGGCGGAGCAGAAGCGGCTCGTCGAGGAGCTCCAGGCCACCCTGGAGGCGGAGCGTGCGAGCCAGAAGGCCCTGAAGGAGTCGCTCGCGGAGGCCCGGGCGCGCGAGGAGGCCGTCTCCACCGAGCGCGACAACCGCAAGCGTGACGCGCTGGAAGTGCGGATGGAGCTGGAGGGCCTCCGGGACGACCTCGCGAAGAAGGACCAGGAGCTGGAGGCGCTGCGGGCCCAGGCGGCGCAGCTCGATGTCACCCGCTTCCAGGCGCACCAGGCTTCCATGGCGCTCCAGCAGGCGCACCAGGGGCTGCGGGACCGGGACATGCACATCGCCCACCTCCAGAAGGAGGTGGCGGACGTCCGGGCCCGGCTCGCCGCGGAGCACGAGCAGATGGAGCTGGTCACCGTGCAGCTCGAGTCGGCGCGGCGCATCGCGGGCAAGGCGCCCTCGCTCGAGTCGGCTCTCGAGGAGGAGCGCGCGACGCTCGGGAGCGTCCGGGAGGCGCTGGAGACGGCGCGCGGTGGGCTGGAGTCCGCCCGGGAGGAGCTGGAGTCGCTTCGCGCCGCGCTGGCCCGTTCCCAGGAGGAGCACCAGACGGAGCGGGAGCGGGTGGCCGAGGCGCGGCGCTCGGCGGACGAGCTGGAGACGCGGCTGGAGGAGGCTCGGAGCGAGCTGGAGGCCGCGAAGGCGAAGCAGTCCGGGCTGGAGGCCCAGGCCGAGGAGTCCGGACTCCGTGCTCGGGAGCGGGAGGCCGCCATCGAGGCGCGGCTGGCCGAGCTGGAAGCGCAGGCGGAGGAGGCCCGGCGGCAGGCCCGGGAGCAGGAGTCCGCCGCTCAGGCGCAGCGGGCCGGGCTGGAGGCGAAACTGGCCGAGCTGGAGGCCCGGGCCGAGGAGGCAGAGCGGCGGGTCCGGGAGCGCGAGGGCTCCACGCAGGCCATCCAGGAGCAGTTCGCCAGGCTGGAGATGGAGAAGGGCACGCTCGTCTCCGAGCGCGAGCGGCTCCACTCGGATCTCACGGTGGCCCGGGCGGCGCGCATCCGGCTGGAGGGCCGGGTGACGGCGCTGGAGGCGGCCTCCGCCGAGGCGGTGAAGTTCCTCGACGCCGAGCGCGCCGAGAAGGCGAGGGCGGCCCAGGCACTGGCCGACCGCATCCAGATGTTGGAGACGGAGCGGGCCGGCATGCGCGAGCGCATCGAGCAGCTCCAGGCGCGCAAGCCGGTGTCGGACTCCGAGGCCATCCTGGAGATGTCCGAGGAGCTGGAGCAGCTTCAGGGCGAGTTCGATGCCCTGAAGTCCACCCTGGCCGAGCGCGAGCTGGCGCTGGCCGAGCAGAAGCGAAGGTTGGAGGAGCAAGAGGCCGAGTTGGCCTCCTTGAAGCGGCTCTCCGCCCGGAAGGGAGCCGACACCGTGCAGGACATCTACGCCCGGGCCAACGCCGAGCTGAACGCGGTCAAGAATGAGTTGCTTCGCCGTCCGAAGGGGAGCACACCCACTTCCGGGCCCCCCGCGTCCACCCCGAAACCCGAAGACCCGGGCTGAAGAGACCCGACGACCATGAGCACTACGGCAGAGTTCTTCTTCAAGTATCACGGCCTCGGCAACGACTTCATCGTGCTGGACTACCGCGAGGGTGGCACGGACATCGACGCGAGGTTCTCCCAGTGGCTGTGCGATCGGCGCAGGGGGATTGGCGCGGATGGGGTGCTCAGCCTGCTGCCCTCGACCACGGCCCTGGCCCGCATGGTGGTCCACAACGCCGATGGCAGCGTCGCGGAGATGTGCGGCAATGGCCTGCGGTGTGCGGTGAAGTACCTGGTGGACCACTCCGGCGAGAAGCCCGAGCGCATCGAGGTGGAAACGGGCGCCGGAATCCTCACGTGTACGCCCGGGTACGGCATGGATGGCGTCGCCGAGGTGGAGATCTCCATGGGGCCCGCGCGGCTCATCGCCCCCAACCTGCCCTCGGGCACCACCGGCCAGCCCTTCCTGGGCGAGGAGCTTCCCGGCCACTCCGGGCTGCGCGGTTACGCCGTCAACATGGGCAACCCCCACCTCGTCCTGCTCGACCAGCCCCTGGAGGACGCCAGCCGTCTGGGCCCCGAGCTCGAGCGCCACCCGGGCTTCCCGGAGCGCACCAACGTGGAGTTCGTCCAGGTCACCGAGGAGGGCCTCGCCGCCGTCGTGTGGGAGCGGGGCTGCGGGCTGACGGAGGCCTGTGGCACCGGGGCCTGTGCGGCGGCCGTGGCGGCGGTGCTCGCCCGGCGGCTCCCGGCGGATGCCTGGCTGCGTGTCACGCTGCCGGGCGGGGACCTGCACATCCGGGTGCCCTCGGACCTGTCGGACGTGCGGCTCCGGGGGCCCGTCTCCTTCGTCTTCACGGGCGTTGTCCCGGATCTCCCGGGCCGGTAACCTCGCCGTCTCTCCCCCCCTCCCGTCGAGTCCTCCGCCGTGGCTGGCCCCATCCTCGTCGTCGATGACGACAACTTCTTCCGGCAGCTCGCTTCCGACATGCTCTCCCGGAAGGGCTACCTCGTCGTCCCCGCCGCGAACGCCGCCCAGGCCCTGGAAGCGGCCACGCACGAGACCTTCGATATCGTCATCACCGACCTGGTGATGCCCGAGCTGGACGGCTTCGGCCTCACCGCGAAGCTGCGCGAGCGCGACCCCGAGCAGGAGATCATCCTCGTCACCCAGCGCACGGACGTGAAGGGCTCGGCCATGGCCCTGAGCGCCGGGGTGGCGGTGGTGCTCGCCAAGCCCGTCGACGAGTCGGACCTGCTGCTCGCGGTGGAGCGCGCCATGGAGCGCGTCCAGCTGCGCCGCGAGCGCTCCAAGCTCCAGACGGAGAACCTGGAGTTCGCCCGCTACCAGAACCTCCACCAGCGCTGCCTGGAGCTCCTCTCCCAGCCGGACCTCGAGTGGCTCCAGGAGCGGGTGGCGGCCGAGCTCGCCGCGGTCTGCGATGCCCAGAGCGCCGCCCTGTGGATCGCCGATGACCGGGGGCACCTCATCCTGCGTGCCTACCGGGGCCTGCTGGACAAGCAGTTCCTCGCCGAGCGCATGAGCCCGGATGGG
Organism: Archangium violaceum Cb vi76; assembly: GCF_000733295.1. Classification (GTDB taxonomy): domain Bacteria; phylum Myxococcota; class Myxococcia; order Myxococcales; family Myxococcaceae; genus Archangium; species Archangium violaceum. Next base: position 3,633 of record NZ_JPMI01000107.1, read on the forward strand.
CCGCTCGGCAATCGTCTGCGCGAGGCCATGCCGTGGATCGCCCGCGACGAGCGCTCGCCGGTGCTCTACGTCCCCTTCGTCATCGGCGGGGAGATCATGGGCCTGGCGCAGCTGTCGGATCCGGTCGCCGGTGACTTCCGCTCCGAGCACGTGCGCTACGCCAAGATTCTCGGCGACTCGGCCGCGGTGGGCGTGAAGAACGGCCGGCGGATGCTGGCGCTGCAGCGGTTGGGCCTGAGGGACCGCGACACCGCCGCCTACAACCTCAGCTACTTCACGGACTACGCCTCCAAGGAGATCTACAAGGCGCGGCGCTACGGGCGGACGTTCTCGCTGCTGACGTTCTCCGTGGACAACCTGCCGCTGGTGCGCATGCGCCTGGGCGTGCCGGACGCGAAGCTGGCGGTGCGCGGCATCATCAAGGCGTTCGGGCGCATCGTCCGGGACTCGGACGTCATCGCCAAGGCGAGCGAGCAGGAGTTCTACCTGTTGCTGCCGGAGACGGACTTCTTCGGCGCGATGATGTTCGTGCGGCGCGCCCTGGACGCGGTGCGCGCGGAGCCGGAGGCGCAGGAGGTGGAGGCGCGCCTGCCGCTGGCGCTGGTGGGCGGGGCGAGCACCTTCCCCAAGGACGGTGAGGACTTCGACGAGCTGGTGCACCGGTGCCGCCGGCGCATGGACGAGCGGCGCTGCTCGCTGCAGCGCAAGCTGATGCTGGACACGCTGCCCTTCTGGGACGAGGTGGACCTGCTGCTCGGCAATGCCTCCAGCCCCAAGCTGCCGGTGGAGGAGAACGCGGAGCCCTCGCGCCGCGGCAAGGTGTCCGACGTCCTCTTCGACGAGCTGCAGTCGGAGATCGCCCGCGAGCTGATGAGGGATCCCAGCTCGCGCGGGCTGCTGTACGTGGGCGGGCCGGAGATCCGCGCGGATCTGCCGATTGCCCAGGGGCTGGAGTCGGCCTCGCCGGAGATGGCCTCGCGCATCTACCTGCTGGGGCGGCGGGGGGACCTGGACTCGCACCCGGCGCTCACCCCCGTCTTCCTGGAGGGGGACGAGCGCATGGCCCGGCACGAGTTCATCCTCTGGATGTCGGAGACGGCCTCGTACGCGCTCATCCAGCGCCGGGGACTCGGCGCCACGTGGGGATTCCACTCGTCGGACACCGCCGTGGTGGATGGGCTCATCACCCGCCTGCAGGTCGAGTACGACCTGCAGCCGTATTGATCCGGTAGGGAGCGACCATGGCCCAGGTTCGAAAGATCCTCATCGCCGATCCCGACCTCGAGTCGGTGCGTCCGCTGTCGCGCTCCCTGCGCACGCGGGGCTACCAGGTGCACTACGCGCCGGATGGCTCGCGTGCGCTGGAGGTGGCGGTGCTGCGCCATCCGGACCTCATCCTCTTCGATGAGGCGTGCCGGATGCTGGATGCGCGCACCTTCATCAACATCCTGCGCACCAACCCGCGCACGGACGACATCCCGGTGGTGGTCTCCACCGGCCAGTTCGAGGCGGACAGGCTGCGCGGTCTGCGCGACGGCTTCCTGCGCAAGCCCTTCAACCTCGACGAGGTGCTCTCCCGCATCGAGCACGTCTTCCGCCGCAACGAGGCCGCCAAGGAGCTCAAGACCGAGGTCCAGGAAATCGAAGGCTCGCTCAGCCAGCTGAGCATCCCGGACCTGATGCAGATCCTCGGGATGAACAAGCGCAGTGGCAAGCTGACGCTGGAGCGGGGCACCGAGCGCGGGGAGATCGTCGTGGTGGACGGCCGCCCGGTGAACGCGCGGGTGGGCCGCGCCGAGGGCGAGAAGGCCCTCTTCCGGCTGCTGGTGTGGAGCGAGGGCTCCTTCACCTTCTCCCCCGGGAACACGGGCGGCAAGCCTCGCATCCAGCGCGCCGTGGATGACGCCCTGCTGGAGGCGATGCGCCAGGCGGACGAGGTGAACCGGCTGCTGCCGGGGTTGCCGGCGCGCAATGTCCGGCTGGTGCTCGCGCCGGAGGCGGACCTGGGGCAGGACCAGCACCCGGTGACGGCGCAGGTGGTGGAGTTGCTGCGTCAGCCGCGCGCGCTCGGCGAGGTGTTGGACCTGGCGCCGGCCACGGACCTGGAGGTGGTGGGCGTGCTGCACACGCTCCTCCAGAAGGGCGTGGCCCGCATGTCCGAGCCCGAGCGGGACGAGGGCAGTGGTCCGCTGCTCGGGCCCGCGGAGCTGCACTCGCTGCGTGGACGCATCCTCCGGGGCCGGGGTCCCTCGCGGGAGGCCACCGCCAAGGTCTTCGTCTGTGGCAGCGGCCCGGCGGTGGCGAGGCGGCTGCTGTCCCAGTTGCCGGGCATCGCGGCCGTGGCGGCCGAGCCCCCGGCGGTGCGGAGCGGCTTCGGGACGCTGGGCCGGTTGGATCTCAACGAGCTGCTGCACCTGGACTTCTGCGTGCTGCCTCCGGCGGAGGCGGCGAGGCCGCTGTGGCGCCCGTTCAGCTCGGGGGGCGTGGGCGCGCTGCTCTTCGACGCCTCGGAGGCGGCGGTGAAGCTGGCGCACTTCCTGGCCTGGGACATCCGCATGCCGGTGGTGCTGGTGGGCCATCAGGTTCCGCCGGAGCTGCAGGGGGCTCCCGCGGGCGCGGCCAGCGTGGGCGAGGACCTCATCGAGGCGGTGCGCAGCCTGCTCCTCCTGTCGCTCAACCCGGCGCCGGTGCTGCCGGGTGTGCCGCAGGCGCAAGCACCCCGGCTCCACGTCACCGCTGGCTGATTCCCTTCAGGGATGTCCGCGAAGGCCCGACCCTGTGGAATATGTGCCGACACCGTGCCCATTT
>NZ_JPMI01000108.1 GCF_000733295.1 Archangium violaceum Cb vi76
AGGCCCGGGCACCCTCACCCTGACCCTCTCCCGAGGGGAGAGGGGATATCGGTCACGCCTCCCTCACGCCGTCCGGGTGGTGGCGTCCTCTTCCTCGCTCAGCGGCGGCATCGCGGCGAGCAGGGAGCGCAGCCGCTGGAACTCGACGGGCTTGTCGATGCAGGGCATTCCCGTGGTGGCCAGGAAGGCGCGCGACTGCTCCGTGAAGGCTCCGCCCGTCATGAAGATGACCCGGCTGGCCTGCTCGGGCGCCAGCCGCGACAGCTCCTCGTAGAACCGGGGACCGCTCATCTCCGGCATCATCAGGTCGCACAGGATGGCGTCGAAGCGCCGGCCCGAGGTCAGCAACGCCAGCGCCTCCCGGCCATGGCTGAGCACGAGCACCTCGCAGTGCGCCTGCAGCAGCCGCTGGAGGGCCCGTCCGACGACCGTCTCGTCATCGAGGATCAGCAGGCGCTGCTTGAGCACCTTGCCCGGGGCGGGCTTCTCGGGCTTCTCCATGTCGCCGTGGGCCGTCTGCAGCCGGAGGTGGAACACGGTGCCGCGCCCCACCTCGCTCTCCACCGAAATCTCCCCGCCCATCTCGTTGAGGGTGCGGCGGCAGATGGCCAGTCCCAGGCCCGTGCCCACCCCCACCGGCTTGGTGGTGAAGAAGGGCTCGAAGATGCGCTCGCGCAGCTCCGCGGGGATGCCCCGGCCGGTGTCGTGGATCTCCACCCGGACGTGGCTGGGCCCGTCCTGGCGCGTCACCACGCGGATCTCATGCGTGCTGCTGTCTCCATCGGGGATGGCGTCCGCGGCGTTGACCAGCAGGTTGAGGAAGACCTGGCCCAGGGGGGCCTCGCTGCCGAGCACCGGGGACACCGCCGTGTAGTCCTTCACGATGCGGGCGCGGTGGAAGATGTGGTTCCACGCCATCCGCAGCGACGAGTCCAGCACCCGGTGCACGTCCAGCGGGCCTCGCTGCTTCTCGTCCGGCCGGGAGAAGATCTTGATGTCGCGGACGATCTCCCGGATGCGCTCGGAGCACAGCATGCAGTCGCGCAGGGCCTGCTCCTGGTCCGCGGAGACGGTGGTCGAGCCCGCTTCCGGATTGAGCACGAAGTCCAGGTTGGCCATGAGCGAGGCCAGCGGGTTGTTGATCTCATGGGCCACGCTGGCGGCCAGCAGACCCAGCGACGCGAGCCGGTCCGACAGCAGCAGTTGCTCCTGCATCTTCCGGCGCTCGGCCCGGAGCGCCGCCTCGCGCAGCTCGCGGGCCACGGCGGGTCCCAGCCGGCTCAGCCGGTCCTTGAGGAGGAAGTCGTGGACGCCGGCCCGCATCGCCGCCACGGCGGTGTCCTCGCCAATCTGTCCGGAGACGATGAGGAAGGGCACGTCCAGTCCCCGCTGTTGCACCAGCGAGAAGGCGGCCAGCGCGTCGAAACGCGGCAGGGCGTAGTCGGCGATGATGGCGTCCCAGGGACCCGAGTCGAGCGCGCTCGCCAGCGCCTCGGCTGTCTCGACGCGCTTGTGGGTCACGTCGTAGCCGCTGCGCCGCAGCTCACGCAACACCATCAGGGCATCGTCCTCGAAGTCCTCGATGAGGAGCAGGTGGAGCGGTGTGGGCATCAAGCACTCCGTCTCGGGGTAGGGAGCTCGTTGAGGACGAGCCAGTACATGCCCAGCTGTCGCACCGCTTCGAAGAAGGCGGTGACGTCCACGGGTTTGTGGACGAAGCTGTTGACGCCGAGCTCATAGCCCTCCACCAGGTCCCGCTCTTCCTTGGACGAGGTGAGGATGACCACGGGCAGCGTCCGTGTGTGCTCGTTGGCCCGGATGCGCCGCAGCACCTCCAGGCCGTCGATGCGGGGCAGGTGGAGATCCAGCAGCACCACCTGCGGCCGGATGTCTGGATCCCGCTCCGCGTGCTGGCCCCGCACGAAGAGGTAGTCGAGTGCCTCGGCCCCGTCGCGCACGACGAACACCGGGTTGTGGATGTTGCTCTTGCGGAACGCCCGGAGGGTCATCAGCTCGTCATCGGCATTGTCCTCGACGAGCAGGATGATGCGCTGGTGCGAATCATACATCATGGCGGGTCTCAATGGCCGCCGGCCGCGCTGGCCACGGGAGGAGCCGCGGGCGCGGCGGGCTCGTGGAGGGTGAAGAAGAAGGTCGCGCCCTGGCCCACCCGGCCCTCGCCCCACACGCGCCCTCCGTGGCGGCGGATGATGCGCTGCACGGTGGCCAGGCCCACGCCGTTCCCCTCGAACTCCTGCTGCGTGTGCAGCCGTTGGAAGACGCCGAAGAGCTTCCTCTGGTACTCCATGTCGAACCCGGCCCCGTTGTCCCGGACGAAGTAGACGCGCCCACTCCCAGTTTCCGGCAGCGTGCCGAACTGGATCTCCGCCACCGGTTTCTCGCGGGTGAACTTCCAGGCGTTGCCCATCAGGTTCTCCAGCACCAGCCGCAGCAGCTGGGAGTCCCCGCGGTCCACCAGGCCGTCCTGGAGCTGGAAGCGCACGGTGCGCTCGGGCTGCCAGCGCTGGAGCTGCTCGGAGATGGAGCGCGAGATGCCGGACAGGTTGACGTCCGTCTCCACGAACTCGGTGCGGTTGACGCGCGAGAGCGCGAGGATGCCGTCGATGAGCTCCGCCATGCGCTGGGACGAGGCGCGGATGCGCTGCAGGTAGTCCTGGCCCGTGGCGTCGAGCTTGTCGGCACAATCCTCGGAGAGGGCGAGCGTGAAGTTGGAGATGCTGCGCAGCGGGGCGCGCAGATCATGCGCCACGGAGTAGGCGAAGGCCTCCAGCTCGCGGTTGGAGAACTCGAGCTGGGCGGTGCGCTCGGCGATGCGGCGCTCCAGCTCCGCGTTGAGCTGGCGCACCTGCTCCTCGGCCTGGCGGCGCTGGGAGATGTCGGTGATCATCGCCATGGCCCCGATGTACTTGCCCGTCTCGTCGTAGAGGGGGCCCGTGGACACCAGCGTCCAGAGCACCGAGCCGTCCTTGCGCACCAGGCGGAAGTCGTTGAGGACGGCGGACCTGCCCTGGCGCCGATCCTCGACGTACTGGTGCATGAGGGGGATGTCATCGGGGCAGATGACGTCGAAGAGCGCCTTGGTCAGCATCTCCTCGACCGTGTAGCCCAGCATCTGGCACAGGTAGCGGTTGGCGTAGACGGTGTGGCCGCTGACGTCCACCGTCCAGAGGCCCTCCTGCGCGGACTCCACGAGCAGCTGGAAGCGCAGCTCGGTGCGGCGCTGATCGGCCTCGGCCATCCGCTGCTCGTGGGTGTCGCGCAGGCTGAGGGTGACCCCGAGGATGTTCCCCTTGCTGTCGCGCACGGGGCGGGCGATCGAGTGGACGTGCCGGCCCTCCGGGTGCGTTGCATTGCGCATGAAGAGGTCCTCCTCGGGCGATTGCTCGCCGTGGAGGGCGCGGTAGATGGGCAGCCGCTCGGAGGGGCAGAGCGTCACCGTGTCCGGCAGGAACACGCCGTAACGATCGCTCCAGACCTCGGGCGCGTCGGCCACGAGTCCCACGCCCAGGATCTTCCGGGCCGTGTCGTTGAAGTAGAGCAGCTGGCCCTTCGCGTCCGCGACGGCCAATCCTTCCGCCGCGTTGTCGAGGATGGCCCGCAGCAGGGGCTGGTACTGAGGCTGGAAGAGGCTTTCGGCCAGCTCGTCAGGGGGCAGGGTCGAGGAAGGCGTCGCGGTCATGGGATGGGCTGGAATCCCGTCGAGCATAGCGATTCCCCGGAGCAGGAGTCACCCGGGCGGCGGGCTTCCACGGGCGGGCGGGCGGGTGCTTCACCCGCAGAGCGGGAACCCCGGTGAAAGGATGATCCAGGAGTCCCGGCCAGGCTCAATCCGCCGCGAACGGCCAGGCCCTCACGGCCCCCCGGGACGCTTCACGGAAAGGACGGGACACCCGGTGCTCCAGGGAAATCAGAGGTCTCCCGAGAGGGCGTCCCGCACGCCGGGTAGCTGGGCGAGCAACTCCAGCTCGGCGGCCTTCAAATGGGAGACGCGGCGGCCGGCGATGCGCTCGAAGTGGAGCTCGAGCCGGTGCTCGCCCTCGGCGTCGATGTGGCGGAAGAGGCGGGCGCGCCGGCCCTCCCGCACACAGGCGAGGATGTCCTGGTGGAGGCTCTTCAGCCGGCGGGACACCTTCAGCGCCATCCGACCCTCGGGGGTGTCGAACGTGTGGAAGTGCCGGTTGCGCGACAGGGGGCGCGCGGGATCATGGAGCCTCTCCACGAGGCGCCGAACGAATGGGTCCATCGACGCCGCAGGATAACATCCGCTACCCTGCATCTCAGCGATGCAATCGATATTTCCCCGCCTGCTCTACGTCCTGCCCCTGCTGCTTCCGCTTGCCTGCAAGGACCCGGAAACACTCTCCGTTCAAACCCAGGAGCAGAAGTTCCAGGCGAAGATGAGCGAGGGCCAGGCCCTGCTGGACAGCGGTGAGCCCGAGCAGGCCGCCAGGGCCTTCGAGGCGGCCTCGGGGCTGAGGCCCGACAACCCCGAGCCCCTGCTCATGGTGGCCGAGGCCCGGCGCCGGGAGGGCAACACCGGGGCGTCCATCCTGGCGCTCAAGCGGGCCATGACGCTCAATCCGGCGCAGGCGCCGGAGATCAAACGGAAGCTCGCCGAGCGCCACGAGCAGGATGGGCGCCTGCGCGAAGCCATCTCCTTGTTGCTGGAGCTGCGCGAGGGCGACGAGCTCGGGGACCTGGACGTCCTCAGGCTGGCGCACCTGCAGACGGAGATGGGGGAGCACCAGGCCGCGTTCAAGACGCTGGAGCGCATCCTGCGCGAGCGCCCGGACGACGTGGACGCCAAGGTGGTGGAGGCGGAGATCCTCCTGGCCAAGGGCGACGAGGTGCTCGCCGGGAAGCTGATGGACCGGCTCCTGGAGGAGCAGCCGGGGCTCACGGCGGCGCGGAAGCTGCGCGCCCGCTACTTCCTCCAGAGTGGCTACGCGGAGTACGCCGAGCAGGACCTGGCGGCGGTCCAGGGCGAGGAGGCCACGAAGCCGGACTTCGTCGCGCTGAAGGCGCGGATCCTCACGAAGCTCGAGCGTCACGCGGACGTGGAGGCGCTGCTGACGGCGACGGTGGCGAAGTACCCGCAGAACGCGGACCTCATCGCCCGGCTGGCCGAGACGCGGCTGACGCTGGGGAACAAGGCCGGGGCGCTGGCGGCGGTGGAGCAGGCGCTGAAGGCTCAGCCGGACTCGGCCCGCGCCCTCTATGTCCGGGGCCGGGTGCATGAGACGAAGGGGGACCTGAAGCGCGCGAAGGAGGACTTCGGCGCCGCGCTCCAGCACAATCCCCGGCTGGCGCCCGCGCTCTCGCGGATGTGGCGGCTGCAGGAGCAGGCCGGTGAGAAGGAGGAGGCGCTGGTCTCCGTGGAGCGGCTCGTGGACTCGGGTGAGGCCTCGCCGGAGGAGAAGGTGGGGCTGGCGAACCTGTACGCGCAGACGCGGCGGCGGCCCGAGCGGGGCCTGAAGCTCATCGCCGAGGCGCTCAAGCGGGACCCGGGCAACCCCGAGTACCTGGACATCCAGAAGGCGCTGAAGAAGGCCCTGCCCAAGAAGAAGTCGTCAGGGCCCATCATCATCCGCGGCCGGCGCTGAGTGGGGCCGCCCGTGGCTACGCGGGCGGACGCTGTCCCCAGACACCGAAGATGGTGGGGCCGTAGAACCAGGAGTTCGGATCCCCCAGGCGCTCGGAGTACTGGTCGAACTGCTCGCGCGTGAGCAACCGCATCTTCTCCGCGTACGGCCAGTGCTGCTCGCCGGTGAGCCGGTGGAAATCGGCGGTGGGCGTACCCCCGGAGAAGTAGAGCATCTCTCCCTCGGCGCTGACGTTCTGCAGCCCCAGCCGTTGGAAGGTGCGCGGCAGTGTCCGGGCCCAGTCCACGGCCGTGCCGGCGGCGCGTCCCATGGCGTGCATGATCTCCACCACCTGGAGGAAGGGCCCGGTCTCGTTCTGGAAGAGCGAGAAGGTCTCCATCTCCTCCAACAGCAGCCAGCCGCCCGGCTTGAGCGTCGCGACCAGCCGCTCCACCAGCTCCTCCCGCTCGGCCAGATGCTGGAGCACCATCCGCGAGTGCACGAGATCGAAGGTCTTCTCGGGAGGCCTCATCGCGCGGATGTCCTGCTGGTGCACCTCGAGGGTGGGCCCGGCCGCGTCGGCGACGAACTCGGTGTTCATGTCCACGGCCAGCACATGGCCGTGCGGTGCCACCCGGTAGCTCATCCAGCGCGCGATGGAGCCGCTGCCACAGCCCACCTCGAAGCAGCGCCAGCCCTCCTTGATGCCCAACCCCTCGATGCGCCGCAGGGTGATGTGATCCGTCATCCCCTCGATGGCTTGCAACCGTCGGCGCCCCTGCACGCCGGAGTGGCCCAGGTCCTGTTTGTAGCCCTGGATCTTCGCTGCCATCGTCTCGACCTGTGAGGTCATGTGGTCCACCCCAGATGTAATGGGGGCGCGAGCATAGCGTGTGGACCCTGGGCTTTCCGACCCCCCTCACAACACCGGCCCACTCCCCTCCGGTGGGATCCCCTTGCTTTCACTTCTGGACAGCACGACCACGTGGCCGGTGACGGGTTGACCGGCCTGCTTGCGCAGAGTCTCTTCCCGCTCCAACACCGGGTGAAGGTAGGCCGCGCTGGCACAACTCCGGAGGTACTCGAGGTGGTGGACGTAGCGCGCGGTGGGCTGGAGCCGGTACCCGGGTGCGGTGCCCTTCTCCACGGTGAAGGCGAACAGTCCACCGGGGGCGAGCCGCCGGGCCACGTGCTGGAAGAGCGTTTCCAGCGCGCCGAAGTAGACCAGCACGTCCACGGCGACGATGAGCTCGTGACTCGCCGTGGAGGCGGCGAGCTCCGCGGTGATCTCCCCGGCCCGGAGCACGTCGTACACGCCGCGCTCGCGCGCCTTGTCCAGCATGCCCGTGGACAGGTCGATGCCCTCGAGCCGCCGGGCGAAGGGCCGGAGGAGGGGACCCGCCAGTCCGGTGCCGCACCCCAGGTCGAGCACGTCCAGCTCCCGCCGTCCGCCGAGCACCGAGCGCACCGCGTCCATGAGCCGCTCGGGCGCGCGGTAGGAGAGGAAGCCGCGCAGGCTGTCGTCGAAGCTGGGGGCGTAGAGATCGAAGAGCGCGGCGACATGGGCGTCGGCCATACGCTCCGGCGGGGCGTCGCCGGTCTCGGCCGCTTCCATGTAGGCGATCGCCGCTTCCCGGGCGGGCTCGGGGATGCGCATCTCTTGGCAGCGCCGCTCGTGCAGGTGGCGGCGGAGCGCGACCACCTCGCTGGCGCGCCCGCCCTCCTGGAGGATGGAGATGAGCATCTTCAGCGAGTCCTTGTCGTCCGGCTGCTGGTCGAGGTGCTCGCGCAGCGCCGCCTCCGCCGCCAGCGGCTCGCGCCAGGACCACAGCACATGGGCCGCGTAGGTGGCGGGCACGAGCTCCGCCCCTTCGAATCCACACGCTTCCAGGCGCGCACGCCAATCGATGGGAGAGGGCTTCATGGGGTTCTCCCGGAAGGTACACCCGGGATGATCCACATGGCCATTGACGGCGGGCCCGCTCCCTTGGAAGCGTGGCGTCATGGACAACGTGGTGCGGGCAACCAGGTACGCGGTGGTGACGGGCGCCTCCAGTGGCATTGGCCGGGAGCTGGCGTCGCTGCTGGCGCGTGAGGGGTATGCGCTGGTGTTGGTGGCCCGGCGCACCGGACCCATGCGGGAGCTGGCGGATCAGCTCCAGCGGGCCCATGGAGTGCCCTCGGTGGTGCTGAGCGCGGACCTGGCCTCGCCCGAGGGCGTGCCCACCGTGGTGGACGAGCTGAAGAAGCGCCAGCTGGACGTGGAGGTGCTGGTGAACAACGCGGGCTTCGGCCTGGCGGGGAACTTCGAGGCGCTGCCGGCGGAGCAGCAGGTGGGGATGTTGGACCTCAACGTCCGGGCGCTCACCGCGCTCACCCGCGAGCTGGTCCCGGGGATGGTGGCGAGGCGGCGCGGGTACGTGCTCAACGTGGCCTCGCTGGCGGCCTTCACGCCCGGCCCCTTCATGTCCGTGTACTACGCGAGCAAGGCGTACGTGCTGTCCTTCTCCACCGCGCTGCACGCGGAGCTGAAGGGGCAGGGGGTGACGGTGACGGCGCTGTGCCCGGGGTACACCGAGACGGAGTTCGCCGCGCGGGCGGCGGAGCACCAGAAGGCCCGGCTCTTCAGCGGGCCCATGGGGACGAGCAGCGCGCGCCATGTGGCCGAGGCGGGCTACCTGGCCTTGAAGCGGGGCAAGGCGGTGGTGGTGCCCGGGCTCCCCAACCGCCTCTCGGCCTGGTTCATGCCGTTGGCTCCGCTGGGGCTGAGGCTGCGCATCGCCGGGTACATGAACGCGAGTGGGTCCTGAGCGGTGGGGCGCCCATGGCCAGCGGGGGCCTCCTGCCTCCAGAATGGGCCGGGGAGGAGCGTTCGATGAGTGGGGACAAGCGGTGCCCTTCGTGCCGGGGGCGGATGCAGCGGTTCTTCGCGGTCGGGGTGGAGCTGGACCGGTGCCGCTCGTGCCGGGGCGTGTGGCTGGATGCGGGGGAGCTCTCCGAGGTGCTCCTGAGGGACGTGTCGCCGCGGCCCGTGGCGGGCCGGAGCGAGCGCCCGTGTGCCTTCTGCTCGCGCCCGATGCGCACCGCCCGGCTTCCCGGCGGCGTCGCGGTGGAGACGTGCGAGCGCTGCCGGGGCATCTACATGGACGAGGGCGAGCTGGAGCACCTCACCTTCGGGACGGAGGAGTCGGCGCCGCTCGCCGCGAACGTCAACCCCGAGAAGCGGTTCTTCTTCTTCTACTGTGTGAGCTGTGGCGAGCGCTTCCCGCTCAACGAGGCGAGGAATGGAGAGGGCGGGCTGCACTGCCCGGGCTGCGCCCCTTCCGCGCAGCCGCCTCCCGCCGAGGAGGAGCAGCCGGTGAAACAGGTGGGCGGGTGGTTGAGCCGGTGGTTCGGCAGGAGTTAGAGAGACGGGATGAACAAGCGCTACCGCTGCACCATGTGCGAGTACATCTATGATCCGGCCGCGGGCGATCCCGACTCCGGCATCGCGCCGGGCACGCCCTTCGAGCAGATCCCCGACGGCTGGTATTGCCCCCAGTGCGGCGCGGGCAAGGCCGACTTCGAGCCGCTGGAGGATTAAGCGGCGGGGCGGCGCAGCACGTAGACGACGCGCTGGGCGCCGGGCTCGATGGGCTGAATCTCGCTCTGGGTGAAGGGCGCGCCGACCAGCTCCATCATCGCGTCCATGTTGCCGTGCATGAAGTGCGGGTCGATGCCCGGCGTGGAGCCCAGGGCGGCGTAGAACTCGGGCATCACCTCGAAGGTGACCTCGAGCGCGCCGTCCGGCAGGAAGCGGGTCCGGGCCGACAGGAAGTTGGTCCCCGACTGCAGCCCGCGTGAAATCCGGCCCAGCGAGCGCTCCCAGCCGAGCATCCGCAGCATGGCGAACACGGCCCGGCCCATGGTGGTCTGGCCGTACCCGTCCACCAGCTTGCGGCCAATGCGGTAGCGGGCCTGCTCATTGGAGACGTCCGGGAAGAGGACCTCCGCGCACACCCCGACGGCGGCGAACCACGTCGGCACCGAGTAGGCGACGAGGAACGGATGATCCAGGTCGATGCCGATCTTCTTGAGCCGTGCCCGGGTGTGGGAGTCGAGCCGCTCCTTGAAGGCGTGCTTGAAGAGGGCCTCCACCACCTGACTGAAGATGACGGGTTCCTTCCGGGTTACGGCAGCGGTCATCATCGAGCATCCCTGGGACGAATGGGCACCCTGCTCAGGATCTGGTCCTCATCCGTGGCCAGCCCGGCGGCAGGGTACCCCCTTGGTGGCGGCATCTACCACCATCTCCAGAGAATTGGTTCCCGGAGTTGTGTCCCAAGGTAGGACATCGTCCTCCCTGTTAGGGGGGCTACTGGATGAGGTCCGCCTGACGGGTGGCGGTGTTCCGGACGAGACCGAAGTGGCCCTCGGAGAGGGTGTAGCTGGCGTTCTCGTTGGTGAGCTGGCTGGAGTGGACGCCGTTCACGGTGCACACGCCGGTGGCGCAGACGATCTCATCCGAGTTGCTCTTGAGGGAGTAGATGCGGGAGGCCATGCGCTGGCCGTAGATGCCGGTGAGGAAGGGGCTCTTCACGGACAGGCCCCAGTAGCCGCAGGTGGAGGTGAGCACGTTGAAGGGGTAGGTGCCGCAGGTCCACAGGCCGCGGTAGCCGGCGGCGATCCCCACGAAGGCATCCACGCGGCCCTGCACGCCCAGGTCGAGGATGGCCTTGATGGCGAGCGTCACGCCCATGGAGTGGCCGATGACGTCGATCTTCCCGGTGCACGAGCGGGAGAGGGCCTGGTTGATGGCGTCGCGGACCGGGGTCTCCTCCGAGCCGGAGTGATCGTTACAGGCGGCGCACGTCTTGGAGCCCCAGCTGGGGCGGAAGATGTCCGCGGCGGCGTACCCGCGGGAGATCAGCGTGTTGTAGGTGTTGTTGTAGTCCGAGGGCTGGGAGGCGTTGCCGTGCACCAGCACCACCGCGTCCCGGCACGTCTGCGCGCTGGCGGAAGCCGCGGCGAACCCGACGACGAGGACGGACAGAAACCGCACTGCGCTCGACAGCCGCTTCAGCTCCATGGTGCTCCTCCGGGAAGTGCCGTCCTCCTGGGACGGCGCCGCCGGGGAGCCTTCATGAATCATGATTCAGGTGTCAAGTGCCAATTCCCGGATTCATGGAAAATGGCGAATCGCCGTGGGCTCACTGGGGCAGGGTGACGCTGTGGGCGAGCACCATCCGCCACTGACCGCCGCGCTTGAGGGCGATGTCGGTGAATGCGCCCAGGTCGGCCACGGTGGTGCCATCCTCCATCTGGACCCGGGCGCGCTGTCGGCCGAGGAGGACCCCGACGTCGCCATACGTGCGGACGTCCAGGTCCTCGGATTCGACCGACACGATGGTGCCGGGGATGGCCAGGATGGCCGCGACGAACCCGGCACGGTCGACTGGGGGGTTGCCTGGGACGCGGAGCTCGAAGCTCTCGTCCAGGATGCGCTCGAGCATCTGTCGATCCCGGGTGCGGATGGCGGTGAACATGTCCTTTTCGAGCTGGAGCAGCTGGGCCTGGTCGGTCATGTTCGAGGAGTCTGCCTGGCGGGTGGATCGAAATCCGCAGGCGGCGCACAGGCAGAGGACGGCGAGGAGCGCGAGTCGAGCGTGGGTTTTCATAGAGCCGAAAATACCGGTCTCTTCTGTGGACCCCAGAGGGCTTATCTGGAGGGCACTCTGGCTCATGTCGAGTCGGTTACCCGCGCGGCGTCACTTGCGTTGACTTGGCTCCGCTGGGTCGACATGGTTGTGCCATGTCGCCGGAGCGCCCGCTTCCCTTGTCCCTGGAAGATCCTTCGCCACTCTTGCAGTGGCTGAGTGGAACAGGACCGGAGCCGCAGCAGCTTGAGTTGTTGTTCCTTGCTCGCGTGTGGGTGCGTACGGCCATTGCGGTTGCACGCCCGGTCGAGGATGCCCGGGTCATTCTTCAAAGAGCTCGCGAACACCTGGAGCGTGGAGCAAACCCGGAGGTACTCGCACGCCTCTTTCCGGCCGGCAGCCGAGTGGACTTGAACCGTTTCCCCAGTGAGCGGGTCAATAGTTTCGAGAAGATCGAACCCTTTGCTCACGAGATCTCGAAAGCCCTCGTTCCCGAGCCAGAACTGGAGGACACACGGCTCACGCTCCGATACGTGGTCGTGGAACTTCTCCGGAATGTGGTCCAGCACAGCCATGCTCCAAGAGGTGGAATTGTTGCTGCGGACCTTTGGAACGAGGAGCGTGGTCGGCCGATGCTGCAGCTCGCCGTAGCTGACGCGGGTATTGGCATTCCGGCCAGCCTGCGGGCATTGCATCCCAACCTGTCGGACCCAGAGGCTGCGCTCGAGAAATCGCTCTGGCCTCATATCTCGGGGACCTTCGAGGAGGGTCTTACGGGCACCCAGCAGAATGCTGGCATGGGCCTCTTCTTCATTGCGGAGATGGCCAAGCTGACAGGCGGTACGCTGCTCATCGCGACTCGGGGGGCTACGCTCCTGTTGTCCGGTTGGGTCGACGAGGAGGGAAACCACGATCTGCGCTTCATCGAACCGCGTGGTATCGGTTTCCCTGGAACGCTCGTCGTATTCGAGCTGCCTGTTGGCGGCGTGGTCGACTACCCAGCACTCATTGAAACCATCAAGGAGCGGGCGAAGCAGCGCACCCCCCAGCGTGCCATTCATCGCTGGATTCGGTTCGACCCCGCACCGCCCGAGGCCACTGTTTTCGAGATCCAGAAGCAGGCGGAGAACACGCCTGCCGCAATCCAACTAGCCCAGAGCGAAATCACGCCGCGCATCCTCCGGCGCGAGCCGATCGTGCTCGACTTCAGCGGCTTGCGGATTCTCACGCAGAGCTATCTGCACTCCCTGCTCTTCGAACCCCTGCGGCTCGCGTGGGCGCTGCGCACGCCCATCTATGTGAGGAGCGTCGAGCCTGCCGTACGCAGCAACCTGGAGCTTCTGGAGAACTACGCGCTCGCCGGGTAGGCCTCGCCGTTCACTTGGACGAGGGCAGTCCCTCGGCGGTCTCGACGACCTTCTCCATGGCTTTGATCCCCTTGCGCTGGCCCACGGCCACCACGGTGAGGTTCTCCCGGGCGAAGTAGCGCCGGGCCACGTCGCGCACGTGGGCCGCGCTGGCGGCGTCCACCAGGTCCGCCCGGAAGCCGAAGGACTCGGGCCGGCGGAACAGCTCCGTCCCGCCGAACCACCCGGCCAGCTCGCCCGGCGCGTCCTGCGAGAACTCCAGCAGCATCCGGTGCCGCCGTTTAGCGCGTGCCAGCTCCTCCTCGCCCACCGGCGTGGTGCTCAGCTCGCCCAGCACCCGGAACACCTCCGCCACCACCAGCGACGCCCGGTCCGGTGCGCTCGCGGCCTCGATCTCGAAGATGCCCGCGTCATGGAAGGCCTCCAGCGAGGCGTGCACCGAGTACGCGAGTCCCCGCTTCTCCACGATCTCGAAGGGCAGCCGCGAGGACAGTCCGTCATCCAGGAAGCGCCGCAGCAGTTGCAGGGCGGGCCAGTCCTCGTGGTGCTCGGGGACGGTGCGGAAGCTGATGCGGAACTCCGTCTGGGCCTCGTCGTGGGTGACCACGTGCAGCCGGGGCCCGGCGGGCGTGGGCGGTGGCGGCAGATCGACGCTCTCGGAGCCCCGGGGCAGCCGGGCGAAGTGGCGCTCCACCCGCGCGAGCACCTCGTCGTGCTTCACCCGGCCCGCCGCCGTCACCACCATGTTGCCGGTGACGTAGTGGCGCGCGAAGTGCTCGCGGATCTGCTCGTGGGAGAGCCGCGAGACGGACTCCTTCGTGCCGGCGATCTTGAAGGCCAGCGCGTGGTCGGGGAAGAGCATCCGCTTGGACAGGTTGTCGATGTCGATGTCCCGGCCCTTCTCGTCCACCTCGTCGAGCATCTCCTCGAGGATGATGTTCCGCTCCACCTCCATGTCGGTGAGCCTGGGGCGGGTGAGCATGTCCCCGAGGATTTCGAGGCCCACGTCCAGGTGCGCCGGGTGCAGGGGGGTGTAGTAGTAGCCGTGATCCCTCGTGGTGACGCCGTTGAGGTTGCCGCCCACCTCCTCGACGGCGGAGTTCATCTTCACGGTGTCCGGCCAGCCCTCGCTGCCGCGGAAGAAGAGGTGCTCGAGGAAGTGGCTGACGCCGTTGTTGGCGGCCGTCTCGTGGCGGCTGCCGGTGCGCACGTACACCGCGAGCAGGGCGGTGTGCAGGTGCGGGGTCTCGACGGTGACGACACGCAGCCCGTTGGGCAGGACGTCGCGGTGGTAGGTGAAGCTCATGCGCGGGGAAGCCTGACGGAGAAGGTGGTGCCCTGGCCGGGCTCGCTCTGGCACCCGAGCGCGCCGCCGTGGGCCTTGAGGATCTGCTGGCTGACGGCGAGCCCCAGGCCCGTGCCGTCTTCCTTGGTGGTGAAGAAGGGTTCGAAGATGCGCGAGCGCACGGCTTCCGTCATGCCGCGCCCGGTGTCCTGGATGCGGACCTCTACCTCGCGCTCGTGCACGCGCGTGGTGATGGTGAGCCGGCCGCCGTCGGGCATGGCCTCGCGGGCGTTGCGCAGCAGGTTGAGGAACACCTGGCGCAGCTGGCCCTCGTCGGCCAGGGCCTGGGGCGGCTCCTCGGCGAGCTCGCGCGCCACCTCCACGTGGGCGCGCTCCAGCTCCTCGCGGGAGAAGTCCACCACGCTGGCCAGCACCTCGGTGACGTCGGTGGGCTCGAGGCTGGGGCGGGGAGGGCGCGCCATGCGCAGGTACTGCTCCGTCACCTCGGTGAGCCGGTCCACCTCGCGGGTGACGGCGGCGAGCAGCTCGCGCGACTCGCGGGCGTCCTCCGGGGACTCGAAGGAGGCGCGCTCGAAGGCGTCCTGCATCAGCTCCACGTTGAGGCCGATGGAGGACAGGGGGTTGCGCACCTCGTGGGCCACCTGGGCGGAGATGCGGCCCACGGCCGCCAGTTGCTCGGCGCGCATGAGGGCCTCGGCCTGGGCCTTGAGCTGGGCCTCGCGCGCCTGGAGCGAGCGGGCCATGGCGTCGAACTCGCGGGCGAGCACCGCCACCTCGTCATCGCCGCGCACGCCCAGCTGGGCGCTGTAGTCGCCCCGGCCGATGCGGGACACGCCCTCGATGAGGGTGCGCACCGGGCGCAGCGTGCGGGCGGACCAGGCGGTGGCGCCCAGGCCCACGCCGATGGCCAGCACGGACAGGGTGATGATGGCCAGGCCCGTGCGCCGCTCGCGCTCCTCCGCCCCGTCCACGCGCTCGCGGATGCGGTTGCCCAACGCGGCGCGCAGGAAGCGGATGTCCCGGCCGATGGAGGACTCCTGCTGGCGCAGCTCGGCGGTGGCGCGCGCCACCTCCTCCGCCAGGGGCTGCTCGTTGGAGAGCACCGTGAAGACGGCCTCCGCCGCCCGCCCGTAGGCCTGGTAGCGGTTGGCGAGCTCCCCCAGGCGCGACTCCAGATCCTGCACGAAGTGCACTTCCCCGGTGGGTGCCAGGGTGCGCACCTCGATGGCCCTCGCCTTCGCCGCCTGCAGCCGCTCCGTCATGAGCGAGGGGAAGTACAGCCGCGCCAGCCGGATGAGGGCCCGCCGCGTCTCCACGCTGCCCTCCTCGAGCAGGCGCTCGGTGTCCTTCTCCTGGTTGGTGTGGAAGGACTCGAGCGCGGCCGCGTCCTGCGACAGCTGGAGGTAGCCCTGGCTCACCAGGCGGATCTCCAGCCGGTTGCGGTGCAACTCGGCCACGCTGAAGAGCGACACCGCGCCGAAGGTGACGAGCACCACCGCGTAACCGAGGAAGATGCGGGTGGCGAGCGAGAGCTTCATTCGGGGGCAGGGGCCGCGTTGACCACGGCCGGAAGCCATCGCTACGCTCGCGACGGTCCGAGCGCAAGCCATCTTTGCCTGCGCCGTGGCCGGATACCGCAAAAGGGGAACACCATGGGCCGGAGTATCAACGGGTGGACCTCGTCCGCCCGGGGGGGCATCGCGAAGGGCAGGGGCCGTTCGCCAGGTTGGAAGGCAGGGGTGGCGGCGCTGGGGCTCCTGAGTGCCTGTGGGCCCTGGGAGGCTCGTTACGAGGTGAATCTCGTCCCCCAAAGCTGCGCGACCCGCCCCGCGCTGGGGAAGATCCGCTACCTGCGTTTCCGCGTCACGGGCCCCGGCATGGCGCCCGTGGAGCGCTATGTCCCGGAGGAGCAGGGCACGGCGGAACTGCCGATCGTCCCACCCGGGAAGGGGCGCGTGCTGGAGGTGCGCGGTTATACGGACCTGCCTCGCTCGGGGGGCCGCGTGGTGGCCCTGGGCCGCTCCCGTGCCTTCGAGGTTCCGGCGTCGGCCGGGGATGCGCGTCCGACCGTCTCCGTCGCCATCCGCCAGGTGGATACGTACACGTATCCGAGCACGGCCCAGGGGGCGTGTGAGTCGCTCGCCGAGCCTCGCGCGGCCCATACCGCCACGCTGCTCGAGGACGGCCGGGTGCTGCTGGCCGGGGGCTACCGGACCGGCCCGGACGGCGTGGACTCCACGGTGTCCTCGGCGGAGCTGTTCGATCCGATGACGGGCACGGTGACCCGGGTGCCGGCGCTGGAATCACCGCGGGCGTTCCACACCGCGACGCGGCTGCCGGGCGGCAAGGTGCTGCTGGCGGGTGGTGAGGTGCGAACGGTGGAGGGCGTGCTGCCCGTGCGGAGCGCCCGGGTGCTGGACGTGGCCCAGGGCACGTCCACCGAGGTGGAATTGGCGGTGGCGCGCAGTCACCACGCGGCGGCGATGGACGCGGGCGGGCGGGTGCTGTTCGTCGGCGGAGTGGGCGCGGGGGGCGAGGTGGTGGCGCGGGCCGAGGGGTATGACCCCGCGACGGGTCAGGTGTTCTCCGTGAGCACGCCGGTGCCCCGGGTGGGCATGGCGGCGATGCCGGTGCAGGACGGCCGGCGCATCGCCGTGGTGGGCGGCTCGGATGGAGCGGAGCTGCGGCCGGAGGTGCTGTTCTTCTCCTTCGAGGGTGGCTCCTTCGTCCCGGTGGGCGAGGGCGCCCGGCTCCGGGAGCCCCGGCGCGACGCGGCGCTCGTGCCGTTCGGTGGGCCGGAGCGCTTGCTGTACGTGGGGGGACATGCCTCGCCTGGCGGTGTGGAGGATGCGCGCCTCCTGGCCTCCTCGGAGCTCGTCTCTCCCGATGCGGCGACACAGGTGTCCCCGGGGCCCCAGGTGTTCGCCCGAAGCGGGCTGTGTGCAGTGGCGCTCCCGGATGGCCGCGTGATGACCCTTGGGGGCGTGCGCGGGCCCGTGAGTGACTCGCATGTGGAGTTGCTCGTCCCCGGTCGGGACGGCGCCGCTCCGGCCCTGCTCGGGTTGACGCCTCCGGCGCAGCCGCGTCATCAGCACTCGTGCACGGTGCTGGAGGATGGCGCGGTGCTCATCGCCGGTGGTCAGTCGGAGGATGGGAGCCAGCGGACGACGTTGGACGACCTTCTCGTCTACACGCCAGTTCCGCTGGACTGACGGACCCACGGTGGGGGCCCGGTGTGGTGCAACCCGGGACCCCC